>DATEHE010000012.1:0-16594 GCA_035279745.1 Candidatus Acidiferrum sp.
CAAATAAATCGCGTCTTTTCTTCCATTACACTGCTCGCTTTCCACGGCATAGGCGCTCCTTGCAGGAAACGCTAGCCATTAGCTCACAGTGTCAGGAATCCTCCCGGTCCATTCTGTCAGCCATCCCCCCGGTCTGTACCCATCAACTCGCCCCCCCACTGCATCCAGCATCTCCCCCAATCCCTGCTAAACTAAACCCATGCTCTTCCTCTTCACCTGCTTCCTCTCGCTCGCCGCCTCTTCCCCCGCGTCTCTCGACACCCACCAGCTCGTCAAGCTCCTCGAATCCCGCTACCACTCCCCGCAAACGCTTCAGGCCACCTTCCTCGAGCGCTACTCCGAAAACGGCCGCGTCGTTCGCTCCGAAGCCGGCACCGCCTCTTTCCGCCGCCCCGGCAAGATGCGCTGGGATTACGAATCTCCCGAGAAAAATCTCTTCCTCGTGGACGGCAAGACCGCTTGGTTCTACGTTCCCGCTGATCACACCGTCACGCGCGCTCCGGCTAAGCAAAGCTCGGACTGGCGCACTCCGCTCGCTCTTCTCGCCGGCGAAATGAAGCTTTCCCGCGTCTGCGCGCACGTCGAACCCACTTCCGCGGAGCCGCCCGACACTCCAGGCGACATCGTCCTCTACTGTCCTCTCCGCGGCGAAAAATCTTCATCCTCCAAGTCCGATTCCAACTCCAGCTCCTCTTCCGCCCTCGACAGCGACACTCCCGAACAATCCGTCTACCTCGAGGTCGCTCCCGAAACTGGCGAACTTGCCCGCGTTCTCGTGCGTGACAAAGGCGGCGTCTCGATCGAATTTAAATTTGAAAACTGGCGCTTCAACCCCGCCCTCCCGCCTTCTTTTTTCCGCTTTGAAGTTCCTCGCGGCGTAGCCATTGTCAATGGGGAACAGCCCCCTAACTTCTCCCAATAGCCCCTCTATTTCCCGTAAAGCTTTCCCGGTTTCCCACGGAGCACAGCCAACCTGCGGCTGTTTCGACGCATACTAGCTAGATGAGGTAAACTGGGCCCATATGGGGGAATTTCTCTGCCGTGTTGCCGATGCGAACGGCCGGGTTTTCTCGCACGTCGAGGCGGCGGGGTCTTTGGCCGAGGCGCGCCAGAAACTGGTCGAGCGGGGTCTCTTTGTCTATTCCGTCGAATCTCGCAATTCGTTGCTTGACGTTCTTACAAATCGTTCTCGCTCTCGCCAAATCGGTGGCTCGGAATTCCTGATCCTCAATCAGCAATTTAATACGCTCATCAAAGCCGGTATCCCCATTCTTCGTGCTCTTGACCTTCTCGCCGATCGCGCCACGGCTCCCAAACTTCGCCCTACGATCGCCAAAGTCCGCGACAGCGTCCGCAACGGAAAATCGCTCTCCGAAGCCATCAGCGAAGCCGGCGTTTTTTCCAAGGTTTATTCCACCGCGATTCTCGCTGGTGAAAAAAGCGGAAATCTTTCCGGCGTCCTCGATTACTACCTCGCGTACCAGCGCGTCAGCACCGGCGTCAAAAAGAAGATCGCGGCTACTCTCGTTTACCCGATTCTCCTCGTTTCCGTCGCGACCGTCATCGTTGCTTACCTCGTGACCTTCGTGATTCCCAAGTTTGCCCTCCTCTATCGCGATTTGAATGTTGATCTGCCCAAGCCCACCCAAATTCTCATCGCCATTACGGTCACGTACCGTCCCTTTGTCATTGGCGCGTTTGTCCTTCTCGTTCTCGCTCTCCTCGGCGTTTTCCTGTGGTCGCGCACGGAAAAGGGCGGAGAAACATTCGATCGTCTCCGCTTCCGCATTCCCGTTATCGGAGACACGCTTCTCAAATTCCAAGTCGCTCAGTTCTCGCGCACTCTTGCCACTCTTCTCACGGGTGGCACTCCGCTCGTCGCCGGCTTGCAAACCGCTTCCGACTCCTTGAGCAGCAAACTGGTTCGCTCGACCGTCACGCAGGCTACGCAGATGGTTCGCGAGGGCGAATCGCTTCACGCCGCCCTCGCCTCCAAGGGCACGTTTCCAGAGTTGGCTCTCGATATGATCGAAGTCGGCGAATCCAGCGGCGCCCTCGCCGCCATGCTCACCAGCGTCGCGGAGTTCTTTGAAGAAGAGGTCACCATTCGCCTTTCCGCTCTGGTCTCTTTCATCGAGCCCGCCATCCTGATCTTCATGGGCGTCGTCGTCGCCTTCATTTTGATTTCGCTTTATTTGCCGATTTTTTCGTTTTCGCTCACGAGTGGGGCGGTGAAGTAAGCCGCCAAGGTAAGGAATTGTGGCCACACAGGAACACAACTGGACTCCCGCAGATGGCACTGACGCCATATCAGAGCGCGAGTCGGCAACTCGGCTTGCTCAACGCTATCGTTGCGCCTTCATTGATCTCAGCGAACAGCGCATTGACCCCGAACTTTTCCGCGCCATCCCCGCCGATCTCATGTTCCGCTACAACTTCGTTCCCCTCGAGGTTCAGAACAATTTGCTCTCCATCGCCGTTGCGGATCCCAGCCAGGTCCTACTCAGCGATGAACTTCCTCTTCTCCTGGGCAAAAAACTCTCCATCAAAGTCGCCACCGCTCGCCAGATTGGCGACATTCTCAAACGCACCGAGCAATCCCAGCGCGTCCTCGAACAAGCCACCGAAGCCTTCACCCTCCAGGTCTCCAAGGAAGAAGAAGACAGCGAAGAAACCATTTCCGGCGATCGTCTCACCAGCGATACTTCCGTCAGCCCCGTCGTTCGTCTCGTGGAAACCATCATCTTCACCGCTCTCGAACGCCGTGCCAGCGATATTCACATCGAAGCGCGCGATAGCGAAGTCGCCGTCAAGTACCGCATTGATGGTGTTCTCCAGCATGCTATGCAGCCCATTGCCAAGGAATGGCATTCCAGCGTTCTTTCGCGAATCAAAGTCCTGAGCGACCTCGATATTGCCGAACGCCGCGTTCCGCAGGACGGCCGCTTCCGCGTCAAGTACAAGGGCCGCTTCATTGACCTTCGCGTTTCCATCATGCCCGCGAGCCACGGCGAAGATGCTGTTCTCCGCGTCCTGGACAAAGAGACCCTTTCCGAAAAATTCCAGAAGCTCAGCCTCGATGTCGTTGGCTTCTCGGATGTCGAAGTCCGCCGCTTCCGCCGCTACATTCAGGAACCCTACGGAATGGTTCTCGTCACCGGCCCTACCGGCTCCGGCAAGACCACCACGCTCTACGCGGCCATCAACGAAATCAAATCGGACGAAGACAAAATTGTCACCATCGAAGACCCAGTCGAATACCAGCTTCGCGGCATCACTCAGATTCCCGTCAACGAGAAAAAAGGCCTCACGTTTGCTCGCGGCTTGCGCTCCATTCTTCGCCATGACCCCGATAAAATCATGGTCGGCGAAATCCGCGACCAGGAAACCGCTCAGATTGCCATCCAGTCCGCCCTCACCGGGCACCTCGTTTTCACCACCGTTCACGCCAACAACGTTACCGATGTTATCGGCCGCTTCATCAATATGGGCGTCGAACCTTACAACTTTGTTTCCGCTCTCAACTGCATCATGGCTCAGCGCCTCGTTCGCGTGATCTGCCCCAATTGCAAGCGCCAGAAAAAATTCACCAGCGACGAATTGAAGGAATTAGGCCTCGATCCCGCTGTTTGGGCCTCCGTTCCCCTTTGCGATGGCGGAGGCTGTCTCGAATGCTCCGGGACGGGCTATCATGGCCGTACCGCCATCTGCGAACTGCTTGACTTGACGGATCGCATTCGCGAAATGATTGTGGATCGCCGCCCCACTTCAGAAATCAAGCGCGCCGCCCGCGAGGAAGGCATGACGACTCTTCGCGAAAGCGGTCTGGCCAAAATCCGCGCCGGCATTACCACCGTTCGCGAAATCAATAAGGTGACTTTCGTTGAGTAGCGCCGCCACATTCCACAAGGGCATTTACAAAAGCGAGTTCGTTCGCCGCGTAGCACGTTGGCTGGACGCTATTCCCCATCCGCCGCTCGCTCTCGAGATCGGACCCGATCACGTTGCCGGTGCTCGCTGGGGCAGAACGGGCGGCCTGGATAGTTACGGCTTCGAGCATCTCCCCTTCGGCGCTTTGATACCTTCCGCGGTCGAAACCAATATTGTCAATCCTGACGCTCTCAAATCAGCCGTCTCCAGCGTCCTCTCTCGCTTGCACGCCAAGGACGAAACAATTGCCCTGATCCTTCCTGATCCCGTGATTCGCGTTTTCGTCCAGCATTTCGATGTTTTTCCGCGCCTCAAACACGAAGCCGAGCCCATGCTCCGCTGGAAACTTAAGAAAAGCGTCCCCTTCGAAGTGGATGAGACGCTCATTTCTTACATGCGCCAGCCCGCTCGTGAAGCGGGTGTGGACGTCGTCACCGCTCTCGCCCGCCTCCGCATCGTCCGTGAATACGAAGCTCTTTTGGAAAATGCTGGCCTGCATCCGGGCGTCGTTCTCAGCTCCTCTCTCGCCTCCATCGCTCTCGTCGAAGAGCATCGCCCCACTCTTCTCGCCAGAATTTCCGGGCCGTCCTTGACCGCCGCCATCATCCGTGACCGCGCTCTCTGCGGCTACCGCTGCACCGAGCTGCCCGCTCAGGGCGCCGATCTGACTCCTCAAATGCTCCTCGAGGATTTGTTTCCCGTCGCTGCCTATTATCAGGACACCTGGCATGAGAGCATTCAATCCGTTCGTCTCGCCGGCTTGGGCCCGCGCCTCCCGGAATTTGTGCGTACCCTCGAGGAGGAGTTCAAGTGTGAAGTCCGCTCCCTGCTTCACACCGCCGTCTCCGATGGGCGCGTTCCTTCCGACGCGCGGCCGCTTGCTGACCGCGAGCTCGAAGGATTGGTTGGCTGGATGCTCCACCGTGGTTAAATTGCTTTTGGCGGATCAGGGCTCCGCACTCGGCTGAAGAAAAATGAGAGTTGGACTCAATTTAGCGACCAGGCCGTTCGAGACGCACCGCAGATTCCTCGCGGGTTCCGGCGTCGCGATCTTCGTCGCCGCAATCGTTTTTCTCGCCTTGGGCTGGCACGTCTACCTGGCGCGCAAGGCCAATGCCGAAATGCGCGCGAAATCCGAAGCCATTCTCTTACAGGTCCAGCAGCTCGAACAGCAGCGCACCGAACTCGAACGATTTTTCGGAAAGCCGGAAAACGCGCGCCTCCATGATCGCGCTGCCTATATCAACAATCTGATCGATGAGCGTAGCTTCAACTGGACTCTCATGTTCATGGATCTCGAACGCATGCTCCCCGCTGGCGTTCGCGTCGTCAGCATTCTGCCCTCGCAGGACAAGGGAACCGCCAAAGTCGCCTTCATCATCGGCGCCACCAATGACGAGTCCAAGCTCAAATTTCTGAAAGCTCTCGAGGACTCCAAAAGTTTTACCAACGTCGTTCTGACCGGGGAGCATCGCCCCAGCGGCGCCAATTCCGTGGATCAAGTCGTGTTGGATCTCACTGCCGAGTACAAGAGGTCCTGATGCCACGCGATTTCACGTTCCGCAAGCGCACGATTATCGTCGTCATGAGTCTTCTCATCGCCGCGGACATCGCGCTCGGTGTGTATAGCTGGGATTTGGCCGCCGCTCCGCAAACTCCGCAGGCCGTTTTTGATCAGCAGAATCTGCGATTGAAAGTTTTGAGAGGCGACGTTAAATCCGCCGAATCCATCAAAGATAATATGCCCACGACTCGGGCCGATTGCGACAAGTTCGAGCACGCGCTTCCTTCCGCGAGCGTTGGCTATTCCAAAGTCACCTCGGAACTCGACGAGCTTGCCAAAAAATCCGGCCTCGAAATCGTTTCCCTCACGAACAAGCAGAAAGAAGTTAAGGACCGCGGCCTGGTGGAAGCGAGTTTGGACCTCACCGTGAACGGCGACTACAGCGGCGTCATGCGTTTTGTGAATTCTCTCCAGCGCTCCGAAAGCTTTTATGTCGTCGAAAGCCTCGCGCTCGCCGCGGAAACGCAGGCTCACGCGCCCGCTGGCGGGATTAAGGTCGCGCTGAACCTCCGCACGTACTTCCGGGAAGCCGAATGAAGCAGAGAATTCAAATCACGGCACTCGTCGTTCTCATCGCTCTCGCGTTTTATGTCTGGAGCTTCGAACTTCGTAAGCACACTTCCGTCGTGCAGATTGATACCGCCATCGAAAAGTACAAAGTCCTCGCCGTTGAAAATCCGCAAATCCGCTGGGCCGAATTGCTTCGCGCGCAGAAAACCGAATACAAAAGCACCGGCCGTAATTTATTCAGCGTGATCGCTCCGCCGACTCCGCAGGAACTGAAGGCTAATCAGAAGCGGATAGAGCAAGCCAGGGCCGTGATTCCGCCGCCGCTACCTCCTCCTGCCCCCACGGAAGCAAAGCTTCCGCCTAATTTGAAATATTTTGGCTATGGCACGCTTCCGGAAGGCTCAGCCCGCCGCGCCTTTATTACCGACGGCGACGATGTTTACGTCGTGCCGGAAGGCGATACACTTCTTGGGCGCTATCGCATCCTAAAAGTTGGCAATTCCAATCTCGAATTCCAGGAAATCTCCACCGGCCTTCATGGCACGACGCCCCTTGAAGAGCCGCCCTCGTCTCCTTCGCTATGAGCGCCGCACTTCCTCATTCGAACGCCCCTCGCAATTCACGTGCATTTCGCAATTCGCGCGCAGTCCGCGATTCGAATCCCCGCCGCGATCAAAACGGCTACGCCATTCTCATCGTTCTCTGCATCACCACCCTTTTGCTCATCGCCAGCATGTCCGTCGCATTGAGCGTTCGCACCGAAGGCCAGCGCGAAAAAGAGCAGGAGATGATTTGGCGCGGCAATCAGTACGTCCGCGGAGTGAAATTGTATTACCGCAAATTCGGACGCTTTCCCACTTCGCTCGATGATTTGCTGAAACCTTCCGCGGGAAATATTCGCTTCATGCGCCAGGCCTACAAAGATCCCATGAATAAAGAGGACGGCTCCTGGCGCCTGATTTATGTTGGCCCGGCAGGCCAATTGATCGGCAGCTTGAAGCCGCACACAACGGGAATTCAAATGCCCGTGGCCGCCGGCCAGCAGCCAGCCGGGGGAGCATCCGCTCTCGGCTTTGGCTCTCAGCCGCCCGCACCGGGCGGAATTCTTTCGGGCGGTTTGACGGCGACTCCTCCAAATGGAGCCGCTCCAGGCCCCGGGCAAACGGCGCAGGGCGCGACGCCGACTGGATCGAATCCAGGCAGCGGCACGTCCAGCGATTTTGGATCCAGCCTGCATTTTGACGACGACTCATCTGCTGCCGCGAATCCCGGTGCGGCATGCACCGACGCGCACGGCTATCTGATTCCGGAGACGCCTACAATAATGGGCGGCGGAATTATCGGCGTAGGCAGCAGAGTGAATCAATCTTCCGTCATCGTGTACGACAAAGCGACAAAATATTGTTTGTATGAATTTGTGTGGGATCCATCGAAAGATTTGGGACTGGCTATGCCGGCCCCGGGCGCGCCGCTGGGAACAAATCCGCCGAGCACCGGCGGCTTCGGCACGACTCCGCCGGGCGGACAGCCGAATGGAGTTCCACCGCTTTCCAATCCGCCGCAAAGTCCGAATCAGAATCCGAATCCGCAACAACAGCAGTGAGCCGCGAGGCAGGAAAACGTGAAGCAATAAAGCGCGAAGAAGCGGCGCGCTGAAATTTCTAAAAAACGTCAGGTCATCCGCGGATGACTTATTGCGAAGCCGGTGCGTGCAAGTCGCTGTCGACCTGCTTCGTTGGTTGCTGCGCGGTTGAGCGCAGTGCGCCGTTTCCCATCCGCACTTTTTGTGGAGCAGATGGTTGCGCATTCGCTGGAGCTCGAGGTGATTTCAGACCTGCGGACTTTTTCTTGTCGTACGTGCGCTTGACGCGGCGGACATAGGAAACCGTTTCCGTGTACGGCGGGATGTCGCCAAATTTCTGGACGGTTTCGGGGCCCGCATTGTAAGCAGCTAGAGCGAGGGCGAGGTCGTTGTTATAGCGCTGAAGCAGATCGCGGAGATAATGCGTTCCGGCGTCCACATTTTCCTTCGGATCGAAAATATTTTGCACGCCAAAACGCGCCGCTGTTTCCGGAAGCAGTTGCATCAGGCCGCGGGCATTGCGCCGCGAAACGGCGTTGGGATCGAAATTCGATTCCGCAGCGATGACGCTGGTGATCAAATCGGCGTCAACGTTATAGCGAGAGGCGGCTTCCTTAACGATTTCTCCGAACGGCAATGGCTGAGCCGCGGCAGCGGGCAGCGGAGCAAACTGATCTTCCGGTTCAATCGAAACAACATCGGAAGCGGGGAGCTGCACAACGCCGCTCGCCAATTGAAGGCGATAAGTTTCGCCGACGAGTTGATAACCGGTGACGTGAAGGCGCTGGCCGCTGCGCAAATTGACGTATTCGGCTCGCAGCACGGGCGACATCGCAAAGAAAAACGCGAGGGCGAGAGCGGTGCGAGTCAGGCGCACGGCGCGGCCTCGCGTAACGCAAATTGTTCGATCGCCACGGCAACGCCGCTTTCATCGTTCGACGCGGTTTCATGCCAGCCGCGGCCTTTCAACTCCGCGACGCCATTTCCCATGACGACAGGGACTCCGGCGAAGGAAAGCATTTCGAGGTCGTTGTGATTATCGCCGATGGCGAGAACTTCCTCGCGCGCGACGCCGCGCAATCCCGCCCATTCGGCAAGAGCCGCACCCTTCGAGCAAGCAGGATTGATGACGTCAATCATCGCGAAATTGCGGGATTCATAGACGGTGACCGCGAGGGCAAATTCAGAAGCAAACGCGGCATCACGCAGAGCGCTTTCCGCGGCGCGCATCGGCGCAACGCTGCCGCTCAGCATGACTTGAAGAGGATCTTCCGTAAGGCAGCTTTCGAGCGGAGAAGCGATGCCAAGAAACTCGCGATTTCGCGCGTAGTAGGCGGCGCGGATGGGATCGCTGGTATGGAGCGATTCGAGAAGAATCTGATTCTCGCGGCGGCGGTCGAAAACAACTCCGGTGCAATCGCGCCAGGGGCGAGTCAAATCCAGGACGCGAGCGGCGGTTTCAGAAGTAAGAACGTGGCGCAAATGGGTGCGGCCATCGTGAGTGCGAATGAGCGCGCCGTTGCTGACGATCATGGTGAGAGGCGCGTCGATTTGCTGGGCGATGGGAAGTGCGAAATCGTAGCGGCGGCCGGTGACGAGAGCGACTTCGATGCCGCGGCGAGTGGCTTCGGCAATGGCGGAGCGATTGGCGTCAGGAAGCTGCCAGCGGCTGTCGAGGAGAGTGCCGTCAATATCGAGCGCAATGAGACGGATCGGCATCATGAAATTATACCGTGGAGGGGAAGGGAGCGGGCGAGGAAGAGGGGATAGTGGGTAGTGAGCAGTTGGTAGTGAGTAGTGCGAGAGTCGTGGACCGTGCAAGAGAGTGCAAAGTGGGTAGTGCGCGGAACGTGGCCCGTGAGGGGTGTTCCGTGGAAGAAAATGAGTGGTGGGTGGTGAGCAGTGGACAAACCAGAGAGCGGTGGGCGGGGGTTGGAGTACACGGGAAGATACTCCCCCCGTGGTTTTTGTAAGTGCGGATTCTAAAGGAGTTGCGGGCGGGAAATTTGTAAGTGCGGATAATAAAGGGGTTATAAGTCGTTTGTTTTCCGCAGATACGAGGGGGCTTGTAAGTGCAGATTCTAAAGGGGTTATGGGAGGAATTGGGGAATGGTAAGTCCTTTAGAATCCGCAGATCCGAGGGGGGTGCGTAAGTGCGGATTCTAAACAGCTTACAGACAGGCTTCCTGTAAGTGCGGATAATAAAGGGTTTACGGGGGGAAGTATGGTTAGTGCGGATAATACAGGGGTTAGGGGCGGAGATTGGGGAAGTGCGGAAGGTTAGGGAGTGGAGGAGAGGCGAGAAGAATCTCCGCACGCGAGCCGCCCGAGAATGTGTCTGGTTAACGCAGACGGCGGCTCGGATGCGGAGGACAAGGGTAGAAGACGATTTTGAAAGGCGAGAATCGAAGAAACGCGGAAAGCGACGGGAGAGGCGCGCGGGGAGGCGGGGGGATTTGGCGGGGTGGCGGGAAGAGTTGGGGGAAGTGGGGAAAGGAAAGGGGTTAGAGCTGGGGAGGGGGGAACGGACGGGGTGGTAACTTAAATTCACATCGTTTTATAGCACGAAATAGTAAACTTGTCAATAGAAAAATAAGTGCTGGCGAGGCAAAGAGTTGCGGGGGGTTGTGGGCGCTTGAAGAGGAAAACGTCCCGTGTGTCGCCCGGATTTCACGCGACTCCGTGGCCCCGGCGGCCGCTCCGTCCTAAACGCGGCCCTGGAAACCGGGCCGCAGGACTCCGCTCCCTCCGGGGCCACGGAAAGCCCCCCGGAAGCAGAGGAAAATCACGGCCTTAGGGTGGGCCAAATGAAAGTATCAAAGGTGGGCCGATTCAGGTTGTCAAACGCAACTCCCGCTGCGGCGAGGGACAGTGGGTCCAGAGAATCGGAAAAATCAACGAACGCACACGCCTCCTGGCGTTCCGTTGCCTGAGCGAGCAACGAGAACGCAAGGCTCGTCCGCCCTTAGGAAGCAGGGCCGCACAATTCCACCAAAGACCCGCGCGGAAAGCCCCCACCGAGCACTGCATCGAGTTCCGCGACTCCGCTCGACTGGAGTTCGACGGCGGAACGCCTCTGGAATCCTTCGAGACCGCGTCCAACGAAGGCTTCATATCTTCCTTGCTTCGGAGAAGAGGCAATCATGGCATTTCTATCTTCGCTTTATATTCGCCTACGGCAATTCTCCTCGCGACGGGGGGAGTTGTCAAGGGATCAGGCGGAAACCCGGAGGGGGCCTTTGCTGCACGGGCCGTGTCCCGGCCCATTTCCGCTTGCTGCCCTGCTGTCTGACCCCTGTTAGCGGATTGTGGAAATTCGCCTTCTCTCCGACTTGACAGAGTTAAGGTATATGTTAACCTGTATTCGGGACCGCGCGTTGAGAGAAACTCCAGTGAGCGTGCATGAGCCAAAACATCCTCTGCTGCGGGCGAAAGCTAAGCATTGAATTCGCTATCCGCGCCAACGGCTCAATGCCTGCAAAGGATTTTTTTGATACTGATCTCACAGAATCGGAGCGCCTGAAATTCCGGCCACCAGTGATGAGGCTAGCCGATGATGGTCTCGTGGCAAATGAGGAGCGATTCAAAAAGGTCGAAGGCACAAAAGACCTTTGGGAATTCAAGCTTCATCAGGTGCGTATTCTCGGGTTCTACATGCCCGGAGCGAGATTTGTGCTTGCGCACGGGCTGCGAAAGAAGAAAGACCGGCTTTCAAAGAGCGATATCGAAGTGGCCGAAACCATCCGGAGGGAACATATCGCTCGGCAATCCAAGGGGTGAAATCAGAAGCATCGGCCTCCTTCAAATCCAAAAAGGGAGCAACTAACATGGCAAAGTGGGCGGATCAATACAAGAAAGCCACCGAAACTGCAACCGGCAGGAGACTGTCCAGACAGGAGCAATTGCTCTTTGACGCAACGGAGCTCATCTGCAGAGCGCTCGCGAACGAACGCATTTCGCGAGCCGAACTTGCGAAGAGAATTGGCAAATCCAAGGCTTACGTTACGCAGTTCCTACGCGGTCAGAACAACATGACACTCCGGAGCCTGTCGGACTTTGCGAATGCCTTGGGCTACGACGTCGAGCTTGGGGCGCTGAACCCAAGCACCTCACACCGCATAAGCGTTGGACACTGGAACGGACTAACCCGATGCCACTTTATGCATGGGCATTATCGCGTGAACGATGACCTCTGCACCCCGTTCGCGGTACCGCCCACCCCGGAACAGCAATACGAATTGGCACAGGCGGCGTAATGGCGATAATCGCTCAAGTTGATTCGAACGTCGTTCGAATTGCCGGCAAAATCGCGGCACATTCGGAGCTCCGGAATATCGCGCTGGTGGATGGGAGAAGTGCCCTGTCGCCCGAATTCGTGGAGCAAGGGTGTCGCCTACCACCAGACGGATGGAGCGTTCAAACTGCGAATAGCCGGACTAAGGTGTGGATTAGAGACAAGCACACTCTGTGCACGCTCATCCGGTTCACATTGACAGGCAAGGAAAAAGAAGCCGCCAAAGAGCCCGCCATCAGCATCACGGCTACGTTTTTGGCTGAGTACCAGCTTGCGGAGGGATTCGAGCCTTCCCCCGCAGAGCAAAAAGCCTTTATGGAGGCAAACGCTGTTTTCAACTGCTGGCCTTATTGGCGCGAATTCGTTAAATCGACGACCGCAAGGATGAACCTGCCCCCATTAACATTGCCATTCTTCCGGGTTCTGCCGGAAAAGAAGAAGGATCGAATAAGCAGCGAGGAGAAGAAGAAACAACTTCCGGCTCCCCGCCGCGAGGAGAGGGCACAAAAACAGGCTAAATAAAAAACGCGGCTCTCGCTAACCGTGGAAGGTGTCAAGAGCCGCGAGGTCACAAACCCAATAGCAGTTACGCTAGGGCTAAACCTTTTTTGACTATATTCGCGCTGGCCTACGCCGTCAATGGGTGCCGCCCTAGCTCAGTACCCATTTCTAACTATAGGAGACCAGCGATGACTTTAACGAAAGACCTGGCTGCACCACCGAATGAGAAGCCCCTTGAATTGCCCACACGCACGCGTCCGGCACGAGCACTGCTCGGATGGATGCAGCGAGATGAGGCAATCAAGGCCCAAGCGGGACAGCGTGCGGACATTCAGCTCCCCGAGTACGAAGAACGCGCCAGCCGAGCCCGCATGGCGGTTGCGGCCCGCCCTACCGGGATTGACCAAACAAGTGTTATATGCGACGCCCCGCAAGAGCTGCAAGAGCACATTGAAGCCCTACGACAAGCCCCGGCCGCTGCTCAATACTTTCAGCAAGGCTGGCGAGTCTGTGTCGCCGACCTCAGGACGGTCTGCGCTCTCCAACCCACCGTCTTTACGGACCAAGCCGTGGAGCGTACTCGCGGTGTAACTGCCGACGACTTGAGAAGCATTGCGGCCGTCTCTCTCCCGACCCCTGTTACATCACAGCTGCCTTCCCTGTTTGACCAAGCGAAACAATCGTGGATACTGAGTTCCGGGAACGCTAATCTCCGCATCGTTGGCAACTGGAGTGCCCAAGTTCAGCCCGGAATGGCGGGATTTGGGTTTATCGTCTCCGTCCTGCCCTCCTTTGTCCAAGTGGCCTCCGTTTCAAACAGGTATGTCCTGCGAGACGGCTATCACCGCGCCTACGGATTTCTGCGTGCGGGAATAACCACCGTACCTGTTCTTACGCGAGAGTTTGGGCCGTTTGAGGACTTGGGACTACCGCCGGGCTTACTGCCCCCTGCAGCGTACCTTGGAGAAAGGCCTCCGCTGCTGACCGATTTCTTGAACGACGAAGTTTCCGCCGAGGTTGTTCTCCCGGCAGTGCAGAAAACAATTGTCATTCCGGGTCTTGAGTTGACGACGTTGGGATAGCTGGTGATGATAAGCCCAGCGCGCTTTCTCCCACAACACGATTCGAATCAAACAGCAGCCTACCCAAAGGTCACGTCAAAGAGGGCCGGATGGCAAAGCTACCGGCCCTTGTTTCAAAATCTCGAGAATGAAAGGAAGGATAAAAATGGATTCTCAGCAACGGTTCCCGCGACTGGGGACCATCGGCCAAGGGGAAAACGAGTACGGGCCATTCGTAGCAAGCAAAATAAGACCGCACTTTCACAGGCCCGATTGTAAATGGGCTTCATACCTGAATCCCAGAAACATGCTGGAATTCGCATCACACTCCGAAGCCGTTGAAGCGGGCAAGAAGCCCTGCAAGACGTGCCGAGCGTGAGGTAATATCATGGAAAAAATGTACAGCTGCGTGAGTTGCCAAGAGGGCTTTTGCGTTCAGGGAGTGGTGGACGAGTCCCCTGAAATTCCCGAAATTTCATTTAATGTCGAATGCCCATTCTGCAATGGACAAAATCCGGTCACATGGCCGCAAGGTGCCGCGTACATTGTGACCCCAGTCAACTGAGTTTCGATGTAAGAAACCCGAGCGAATCAAAGCTCGAGATTGGAGGTAAACGGTGACCAAGAAGCAAGATCCGCTTCACTCAAGAATTCCAAAGTCCGACCTCTACGACGAGGAATGGTATCTGGGTTATTGGGACTTCCTCATAGGCGAAACCGGAAGAGAACTGGGGCCGATAGACACTGAGCGCGACGTGCGAAGCGTCATCGAGCGCATCGACGAGGTCCACCCCAACGTCAACAGTGACGAGCATTCCCTCTTCCTCATCTGGCTCAAGGACCCCGACGACACGGACTTCGTAAAGCGCCAGATTCAACGTAACAGCGAACGCGGCGTCTACCGGCACTGGAACCTCGAGATCCTGCCCCACACGGGCCAAGGCCTGGTTATCGTCTCGGTAGTCGAGCCGTCATGAAGGCAACCTATCCTCAAACGAAGCAAGTTCATACATCCCACAATCCGGCGAGCGCAAACACCTCGCCCTCCCCAACTTCAAAACAATACGGCTGCTTCACCGACCCCATTTTTTTCCATTCGTAGAAAGCATCAGCGGGGATGAGGCAGCGCTTCGTCAGAATCGAATCTCGAAATGCCGGCGTCGTTGTGACGGTCTCCGACCGGGCGTTCAGCGTGCGAGTTCCGATGCTCATGTCTTTGGCCCAGGAGGGAATCAGTCCCCAACGCATTGTTGTGAAGTGCCGAGACTTTTTGCCGTCTTCTTTGCGGACGGTCAGGACTGGCTGCGTTGGCGCAATGTTGGAAATCGGGGACATGTCTAACGAGGTCGGTTGTGTCAAGAGGGATCCGCAGTGTTTTTCGGCCTCTCCACTGACACCCATGCGTCCCGCGCAGCACGGCGTTCACCGCGAGCTTTTCACCTGATGGAAGTTTTGTCTTTTCTGCTCTCACCGAACGGCTCGGCCCATTTCACTTCATCGTTGTGGTGCGATCCACCAAACATGTCTGCGGTCACGAACGACCATGATGACCTATGCGAACTCCCTCTACTACCAGCAGGGAGGCGGGTAGCCTAATCAGACGGACGGTCCGTTAGACCACTGTCCCACGGCAGGCATTCCCGCACGGGTCGCACCACTACCCTGCCGCTGCGCGTGACCGCGGCGGCAGAATTCCGTGTAATCGATTTCATCGCGCAACATGATCCACAGCCGGATGCCCAGCTTGCGAGCCGCGGCCATGCGCGCTTTGCCCATCCCTTTTTGCACCAATTTGCGCCGGTAAAAACGCTGCAATTCCGGATCGCGGCGCACCGCGTGAATCGCCGCTTCGCCCCACAGAAAACGCAGCAGCGAGTTGCCTTGCTTACTGAGTCTTCCGCCGCGTTGGCGACTCCCGCTGGACCGTTCGCTGGGAATCATCCCCACGTAACTTGCTACGGCTTTGCCGTCGGCGAAGCGCTGTGGATCGCCCAGAAAGACTTCCGTAGCGAGCGCCGTAATTGGCCCTACGCCAGGATGGGTCATCAACCGCTGCGCCGGCGGCCGCTGTTCGGCTTGCTTCGCGACCTCCCGATCGAGCGCATCGATCGGTTCTTGCAACTGCGGATGTAGCGCTAACAAGGTATCGCGCTGCAGTCTGGCTTGCGGAGCCAGTGGCAAAGCCCGCAGCGTGTGTTGGCCTGCACGATTCCACAACGCATGCCCGCGGCGCAGCCCATGACTGAGCGCCACGGCTTGCAAGCTGAGCTGCACGCGTGTGCGGAGACGCACCAACTGATCGCGGTGCCGCAACAGAATCTGCAGATCGCGTTGTTCACTCGACGGCATCCAAATCGCCGGAAACCGATTCTCCACCAGCAGCGTGAGCAGCAAACGAGCGTCGCGCCGGTCGTTTTTTTGCTTGCGCGGTTCCGCCGCCCGAATCTGCGCCGGATGGCCGACGCGAAAGTCGATTTCCAGTTCTTCCAGCAACTGCAGAAACCACCGCATCGAGCCGGTGGCTTCTAACCCGACCAGCACTGGCTTGGGCAACGCGGAGTAAAAGTTCCGCACCTGCTCGCCTTCGTGCGCCAACTCGCGCTCCACCAACTCGCCCGTCTGATCGTCCAGCATGGCAATACTTTGTTGTCGCGTGTGCAAATCCACGCCTATAATTTTCATCTCGGCCTCCTTCGTTCCGAGCCATGTCCGGTTAGAGCACCGACATTTTACTCGGCTCGCTGCGAGGCCGACCTCGTTATGCCATCAGACGGGACGTTTTCTGATATTGTTTCCCCTTAATGGCACGCCTTGCCCGTATCGCTATAGTAAATGTTGCGCACCACGTGACACAGCGCGGCAATGCGCGCCAATTTATGCTCACTTCCGACAGCGAGCGCCTCGTCTACTTCGGGTTACTTCGAGTTGCTGCGCCGTTACACGAAACTCCACGAGCTCGTGCTTCTCGGCTACTGCCTAATGTCCAATCATGTGCACCTCATCGCCGTTCCCCGCACCGCCGACGGCGCGCGCATCGATCCCTTGACCATCTCCGATGCTCACAGCCGGTATCTGCTGCGCTGCCAAGCCGTCGAGAAAACCGACACCGCACGAGTGCAGGCGATCTTCGAGGCGGCTTTTCGCGAATACGG
>DATEHE010000013.1:0-2110 GCA_035279745.1 Candidatus Acidiferrum sp.
GCCACCAGCAATTTCTTTCCGTCCGCCGTCACGCCAATGCCCGCCGCCTCCGGCTTGACGTCAATTCCCAGTCCGCGCTTGTGCCCGAGTGCGATCGCCGGTCCTGCTTCCACCCACTTTCCATTTTGCTTCGCGAAAACACGCACATCATCATCCACTCCGCCCGACACGTAAAATTCCGCTCCGTTCGGATTCCACGCAATTCCGTCGAACGTATTCGCCACTTGCAGCACTTGCCTCTTCTCTGGCTTGCCCTGCGAAATATCGAAAACGAAAACGTATTCGCTCGAATCCGCCTTGATCTCGCGGCCGGACACATCGTTCATCCGGTTGTATCCGCTCGTAAGCACCAGCAGCGTCGCACCGTCCGGACTTATCGCCGTCGTCACCGGCTGTCCCGCCACATAGTCAGGAAAATCCGCGAGTCCCGGATTCAGCGGCACGTAGTACGATCCCCGCGCTGCCATGGGCGTGATCGCCATTCCTGTTGGCAACACCGCACGATTTTCCGGCGCCGGAGGAGATTGGAAATGTCCGGGAGCTGCCGCTGCGCTCTGCTGCCGCGCTCCCGCTCCATGCCGCGTCGCAAAATAAGCCGCCGCCGCAATGGAAACAATCATTGCTGCCGTGCCGAGTGCCGTCCGTTTCATCGCCTTCTCCTCAGTCGCCAAAAAAGCGCCGCCATTTTGTCACAATTCGCGCCGCGCGCCCGCGCCGAATTCGCGGACCAATCGCAAATCCAGCCGCGCGAAAAATCACGCCCTCTTTACACGCGCGTAATGAAAGCGCAATCTGCTGCGGATGGCTGGTTACGCTCTTGCGGTCACCTGAAGGAGGCGTTATGAAATCTGCGATTTCTTGCGTTGCGGTCGTCTGCTCGCTCTTCGCTTCTTTCTCTTTCGCCAACGCCGCCCCACTGCGCTTCGCGAGCGCCATGGCCGACGAGGCCGTCTTCTTTGGAACCTATGGCGTCGCCGATAAACGCGAACTCGTCGCCGAGCAGCGCGACTCCGTCAAAACCTGCGCCGTCAAAAGCTACGCGCTCACCAATCTCCGTTCCATTTCCATTGACCGCGACGCCGCCATTCTCCTCTCAACATCCTCCGCTCCGAAGTCCCCGCCGCAAATTCCCAAGAACCTCGATGAAATCCAGCTTATCAAAAGCGATTACATTAGATCGTGAGATATACAAGTTGTAATTAACGGCACATTGAGCGTTCTGAATTGATCCGGTTTGTCGGGCTAGTGCTATAACGATCGAGGTAAGGTATGAAAAACGAGACCCACGTTTGTGATTATTGCCAGGATCCGAAGAACCCTGTTACCCAAGCCAATGGCGGAGAAATTGTTGACCCCGCAAACCAGTTGACAATTGCTCGTGTGCACAAAGCATGCCGGGAGGCATGGGAGAAAAGAGAAAGCCTCAGAAGGCACCAGAGTGTCTCAACATTTGAAAAGCTGAAGTAGGCGTACACGCCCCAGTGAGGAGACGAGGATGATTCCGAGTCCTATGCATCTGCTGATTCTGTTGTTTCTGTTGAGCGCAATATTCCCGCTTCGAAGAATTGAGCGTCGTACCGGAAAGATAAGCGCTTGGTGGGGTTTGCTCCTCGTTCCGCTATTACTTCTTCCCGCCTTCTATGTGACTACGGTTGTCATAGGGCTCTGGATCGTTGAACTAATCTGGACAATCATACAGAAAGCGGCACCGACGGCCTCCGACAAAGGTTAGTCGCACCTTCACCTTCACAACTCCTTCACCCTCTTCTCCAACTCCCTCGCAATTTCCTCTGCATCCGTCCCCGCCCTAAACCTCACCTCCTGCCCAAGCGTCACCTTCACCGCTCCATGCCGCACCGCCTTCAGCCTCGTCCACGGATTTGCCAGCCGCTCCTGCGCCAACTCCCACAGCCCGTCAATTCGCATCGGCACCACCGGCAGACGTAGTCGCGTCGCCAGTAATCCAATTCCTCCGCGAAACGCCGCCAGTTTCCCATCTTTCGTTCGCGCGCCTTCGGGAAACACCAGCACGCTCCAGCCGCGGTCGGCCAAATCCCCCGCGAACGCGAAACTCTCGCGAAATCCCGATTGTTTCGGCAGCGGAAACACA
>DATEHE010000014.1:0-67916 GCA_035279745.1 Candidatus Acidiferrum sp.
GGCAAAGGCAACAGCAAGAAGGAAGAGAGGTCTCTCCGCTGCGCGTCAGCAAAAGGCGCTGACGCTCCGGTCGAGATGACAGGCGGGGGAGGGGCGCGAGGAAAAGAAAGTCAAAATCGATTTCACGAGTTGCGCGTGTGCTGCCAGCCGAGTTGTGAGTGGCGCACCCGGCCAGCGCAACGAGAAAATGGATTTTGAGGCGGAGTGTGTCGCGTTGTTGAAAAGCACGGAGTGGAGTTTGATACGAAATACGTTTTGGGTTAGGCGGAGTTGGGGCGTGAGTGTCTTCTTGAGCTGGGGCGTGCAGAAGTGCCGCGTCTCCGACGCTCTCGGTCTTCTTGCTTTAGAGCCCAGTCCTGACGGGCTGGGCTAAATTGTGACGCGCCTCCGGCGCTCTCGGGAGGAGTGCGCGTAGCAAAATATCGGGAGAGGGATCTTGTTGCGCGGAAGGCGCGAGAGGGAGAAGAGTGATTTCATCGCGCAGAAGGCGCGCGATGGAAAAGAGGGATTTCTCACCCAGCTGCGGCTGGGTTCGAAATGACCGGATTGGGAGAGAGGCGAGGGCCGAGGAAAAGAGAGGAGAGGTCCCTCCACTGCGCGTCAGCGAAAGGCGCTGAGGCTCCGGTTCGGATGACATCGCGTGGATGGCGGCGGAAAAGCACGAGTTGAAAGGGCGGGTTGAGAGCACGTGGAGGAGTGAAGAGGGCGTTAGAGAGTTTTGGAGAAGAGGGGCTTGGAGGCGAGTTGCTGTTTTTCGAGGTAAGGGTCGAAGACCATGGCGAGGTTGCGGATGAAGATACGGCCGAGCCAGGTGGCGGAGATTTTGTCGGGCAGGAGATCGACGAGGCCGTCGTGGGCGGCGGGTTCGAGGGCGCGAAGTTCGGGAGCGAAGTACGAATCGAAATCCACGGAAAATTCGCGGGAGATCTCGGACTTGAAAATCACGGTATGGCAAAGAAGGCGGGAGATCACCGCGCGGCGGAGACGATCGTCGTCGGATAAATGATAGCCACGCATGGTGGCGATACCGCGCTCGGCGACAGCTCTTTCCCAGGAGGGAATGTCGCGATGATTTTGCGCGTAGGCATTCTGGATGCCGGAGATGGCGGTGATGCCCATGCCGTAAAGATCGGCGCCAGCCTTTGTGGTGTAGCCCTGGAAATTACGATGGAGAGTGCGGTTTAGCTGGGAAGTGGAGAGCTCGTCGGCGGGCTTGGCGAAGTGGTCCATGCCGATATAGAGGTAGCCGGCTTCGAGGAATTTCAAAAGGCCGGTGCGGAAGATTTCGAACTTGGCCATGCCTTCGGGAAGATGGCCAACGAAAGAGCCTTGCTGTTTTTTGAGCCAGGGAACATGGGCGTAGCTGAAAAGGGCGACACGGTCTGGCGCGAGCTCGAGGATTTGATCCACGCTGCGGGAAAAAGAATCGGCGGTTTGATGAGGGAGGCCGTAGATCAGATCAACGTTGATGCTGGAGAAACCGAGTTCACGGGCGGAGCGGATCAAATTGCCGGTGAGGTCGAAGGGCTGGATGCGATGAATCGTTTTTTGGACGAGAGGGTCGAAGTCCTGGATGCCCATGCTGAGGCGATTGAAACCAAGCTTGCGAAGAGTTTCGAGGTGAGCGCGGGAAGTGACGCGAGGATCGACTTCGATGCCGATTTCGGCGTCGGGCGCGAAAGTGAAGTGATCGCGGGTGAAGCCGAAAAGATCCTCGATTTGAGGGGGCGTGAGATAGGTGGGAGTGCCGCCGCCCCAATGAAATTGAATCACAGGACGATTGCGGGAGACGTTGCGGCTGACACGGGACATTTCTTGTTTGAGGACATCGAGATACGGCGGGGCAACGGAGTGGTTCTTCTGGATGATGACGTTGCAAGCGCAGAAAAGGCAGAGAGATTCGCAGAAAGGGATGTGCATATAGAGGGAAAGAGGAGAAGCAGCGGCGTCGGCTTCGGCGTGGACTTTTTCAAGATCGGCGGGGCCGAAGGAATCGTTCCAAACGGGAGCGGTGGGATAGCTGGTGTAGCGAGGGCCGGGACGATTGTAGCGCGCGAGAAAATCCTCTGAGACGCGGAGCTGATCCTTGACGTCGGCAAGGGATGGATTCGAGAGAGTCACGATGGAAATCCTTGTGTGGTTGAGGAGAGCAAGGCCGCGTCCCTAGGCACTTCTACCTGCAGGCTGCGGCTCGGAAAGCAGAAGCTGCTGGCCGGTTTCGATGAAGAGGCGGGCATTTTCGACGGGGGTTTGGCGCAGAATGCCGTGGCCGAGGTTGAGAATATGGCCAACACCACCGAGGGTGGACATAGTTTGCTGAGTTGCAGTGCGGACGATCTCCGGCGAGGCGAGAAGGATGGCGGGATCGAGATTGCCCTGGAGGGCGATGCGCGGGCCGAGAGTCTGACGCAGAGCGCGCAGGTCGGCGCGCCAGTCCACACTGAGAACGTTCGCGCCGGAGCGAGCGATGGCGGAAAAAAGATGGTGCGATGCTTTCGTGTAATAAATGACCGGAGTGTGCGGCGCGAAAGAATGGAGAGCGGAGATGATTTCCTGCGTGGCGGGGAGGGCGAAAGATTCGTAGTCGCTGAGAGAGAGTTCGCCACACCAGGTGTCGAAAAGTTGAACGGCGGCGGCGCCAGCGGCGATTTGGGCCTGGAGGTAGGGGATGGTGGCTTGGGCGATGCGGCGCAAAAGATTGCGAAACATGGTTGGCTCGCGGAGCAGAAAGCTTTTTGCGAGAGCAAAACCTTCGCCGGCGCCGCCTTCGACCATGTAGCAGGCAAGGGTCCAGGGAGCGGCGGCAAAGCCGAGCACGGGGACGGAAGGGCCGACTTCGGCGACGATGCGGCGGATGGCCTCGGGCAAGAAGGCGGTTTCGGCTTCGGGATCGAATTGCTTGAGGCGGTCAATTTCGCGGGCGGAGCGGACCGGTTCGGGAAGATTTGGGCCGGCGTCACCGAGTTCGAGCTTGAGGCCCATGGCTTCGGCGGGGATGAGGATATCGGAAAAAACGATGACAGCATCCACACCGAGAATGCGGAACGGCTGAAGAGAGACTTCTACGGCGAGATCGGGAGTTTTGCAAACTTCGAGAAAAGAATGCTGCGCGCGTATGGCGCGATATTCGGGAAGATAGCGGCCGGCCTGGCGCATCATCCAGACGGGAAGGCGAGAAAGAGCTTCGCCGCGGCAGGCGCGGAGAAATAAATCTTTCCGATTCAGAGTACCCGGGGTAGCGGCCATCGCACTCCTGTGAGAAAGAATAGCAAATCCGCGGGGTGATTGCAGAAAGAGGGCATTGGTTCGCGGTCGAATGAGGGGTGGGCTATACTTTGGTAATCGATGCAAAAGGGAAGCGCGAGGCGGATCTGAGCCGAGAAGCATCGCGCCAAAAAGCGAGAGCGAAGAGCGAATGGAACGCGGATTCTTCATTCTGACAATTGTGTTG
Organism: Candidatus Acidiferrum sp.; assembly: GCA_035279745.1. Lineage (GTDB taxonomy): Bacteria > Acidobacteriota > Terriglobia > Acidiferrales > UBA7541 > Acidiferrum. Next base: position 3,452 of record DATEHE010000014.1, read on the forward strand.
TACGCCGGAAGCCTGAGCTGCTATCTGAGCTTTCTGAGTACGGGAAAGCAAATCACGGGGCGGCTGGGGACGGCGTTTCTTGGGCTTGCGCTGGTGGCGCACTATTTTACGCTGCTGGAGCGATCGCACGGTTTGCACACGGTGCCATACCACGATTTGTATGGCTCGATGTCGCTGTTTGGATGGCTGCTGGCGTTGACTTATTTGGGATTGGAGTTGTATCACCAACAGCGATCCGTTGGCGCGTTCGTGCTTCCGTTCATTCTGGTTTTTTTTGTGGCGGCACATCTGGCGCCGACGGACCGTCTCTCCCCGACAACCGCGCACGGAGTGGTGTTTGCATTTCATGTGACGCTGAGCATACTGGCGTACGCAGCGTTTGCACTATCGTTCGTGTTCAGCCTGATATTTTTGGGAGAGGAAAGGCACCTGCGGAAGCACACGATGGGGAGCGTGGTGTGGAGGCTGCCGCCGCTAGAGCTACTGGAACGGATGAGCCGTTCGAGCGTGCTGGTGGGGCTGGTTTCCATCGCGATAGGGACGGCGCTGGGATTCATCTGGGTGGACAGGCTGCACGGGGCCTACTGGTACTACGATCCGAAGTATGTGATTACGCTCGTGGTGCTGTTGCTCTACGCCGTGTATTTCCAACTGGCGCGAACGGCATCGTGGCGCGGAGCGCGTGCTTCAAAATTGTGCATTTTCAATTTTTTTGTGGTGGTGATGAGTTTCACGGTGGTGAATCTGTATCTTTCGCAGAGCCACCGATATTTTTGAAAAGAAAGTGCCGAGTGGGTAGTGAGAAGGGAATAGTGGGTAGTGAGCAGTGGGTAGTGCAAAAAGTCGCCGAAGAAATGGGCAGGGCCAGACACGGAGCAGGCGCGGGACGAGACAGAGAGCCGAGCGAGAATCAAGAAGCGAGAAACAGACGAAACGAATAAGAAAGAAGCGGGGAAGTTAGGGCTGGGCACTTCGAACGCGAAACGGGATTCGAACGGAAATAGTTCGCAAGGATTTGAAGCAGCAAGGACAGGAATGGAGATTGTACTCGTCGGACTGAACCACCGCACAGCGCCAGTCGAGGTGCGGGAACGGGTGTCGTTCACGGCGGAACAATCGAGAAAAGCGTCTGAAGAATTGCGCGCGCGCGGCATCCTGCAGGAGACGCTGGTGCTTTCGACCTGCAACCGGAGCGAGATTTACGGAGTGCCGCCGGAGAGCTCGCACGAATGCGCGCCGGGGCTGTCCTCGTTTTTGAGCGAATTTCACTCGGTGCGCCCGGACGTTTTGGGAGTGTCGCTTTATCACCACTACGACCATGAGGCGGTGAGGCATTTGTTTCGCGTGTCGGCAGGGCTGGATTCCATGATGCTGGGCGAGGCAGAAATTCTGGGGCAAGTGCGAGAGGCGTACCGGCACGCGCATGAAAACGGAGGAACGGGGCCGGTATTGAACCGGTTATTTCAAGGCGCGCTGGAAGTCGGAAAACGAGTGCGGACGGAAACGGAATTGGGAACGAGGCCGATGTCGGTGGCGTCGGCTGGAGTGAAACTGGCGGAACGAATTTTTGGAAAGATGAAAGAGCGAAGCGCGCTAGTGCTGGGGGCCGGGACGATCAGCGAGCAGGTTGTTAATCAACTGAGAGACCGAGGCATCGCGCGACTTTCGCTGATGAACCGTTCACGGGAACGCGCGGAAGAGCTTGCAGCACGATTTGGCGGGAAGGTCGTGAACTGGGGCGAGTGGGAAACGGCGCTGAAGACGCCAGATGTGGTGGTGAGTTCGGTGGCGACCGAAGATCCCGTGTTGACGCGGGCCATTTTGCAGGCGGCGATGAATGCGAGAGGGAATCGGGCGCTTTTTTTGATGGATTTGGGCATGCCCAGGAACATCGAAGCGTCGGCGACCGAGCTTTACAACATATATGTGTATAACCTGGATGACCTGGCGGAAATCGTGGAACAAAACCGCAACGCGCGCGAGAGCGAGGTTCCGCGCGCGGAGACAATTGTGGACGAGCACGTGGGAAAATTCCTCTCGTGGCAAGCGAGCGTGGAATTGGTTGGGTTGGTGGAAGCGCTGCGGACACGAGTGCGCGAGGAACGAGCAGCCTTCTTGAATGAGCGCCTGGATGGGATGAGCCTAATGGGGACGGAGGAACGAGCTCACGTGGAGAGGCTGATGGACGAACTGCTCGAGAGGCTGGTCGTGGGGCCGGCGGAACGTTTGCGAAGCGAAAAGGAATTGCGGCGAAAGATTCAGAACGTGGAAGCACTGAGGGATTTGTTTTTGCCGCGCCGGGAGAAACCGTGAGGCATCTGCGCATCGGGACGCGCGGCAGCATGCTGGCGAAATGGCAGGCGGAGTACGTGCGAAAGCAGTTGTTTGCGAGCACAGGCGTCGAGGCGGAAATCGTAGTGATCAAGACCTCCGGCGACAAGCTGCAAGCTTCACCGCTAACGCAAATTGGAGGGAAAGGAATTTTCATCAAGGAGCTGGAGGAAGCGCTGCTGGAGGAAACGATCGACCTGGCAGTGCACAGCGTGAAGGACGTGCCGACGGATACGCCGTCGCGTTTGATGTTTCCGGCCGTTTGCCGAAGAGAAGACGTGCGAGATTGCCTGGTGAGCGGGAAGGGAACGACGCTTGCGAATTTGCGAGAGGGAGCGAGGATTGGCACGGGGAGTTTGAGAAGACAGGCGCAGTTGCGGCATCTGCGGCCGGACCTGGACGTGAGAGATTTGCGAGGGAATGTAGACACGCGATTGCGAAAAGCCGAGAGCGGAGAGTATGAGGCGGTGATGCTCGCAAAAGCGGGGCTGGACCGCTTGGGATTGGGCGGAAGAATTACGGAGACATTATCGCCGGAGAATTTTTTGCCGGCAGTGGGGCAGGGAGCGATCGCGGTGGAGTGCCGGTTGCGCGACAGAGAAACGGGAGAGTTGCTCGGGCGGCTGGATGATGCCGAGACGCGAACGGCGATTATTGCGGAGCGGTCGCTGCTGGCTTCGCTGCAAGGCGGCTGCCAGGTGCCACTGGGGGCCTGGGCGAGAATCGAGCGCGGAGAATTGTTGATGGAGGCGTGCGTTTGCTCAGTGGATGGACAGCAGTACATCCGGCAGAAAGCGAGCGCGAAACCAGAACAAGCGGCGGAATTAGGCGGGCACATGGCGAAGCTGCTCGTGGACGCCGGCGCGCAGAATATTCTTGAGGAAGTGAGCCGACAACGTGGCTGACGTGGGGAAATCGGCGCTGACGGGAAAAACGATTGTCGTGACGCGCGCAGCGGAGCAAAGCGGCAAACTGACAGAGAGCCTGATAGCCCGGGGCGCCCAAGTGAAGCTCTTGCCCATGATTTCGTTCGCGGCGCCGGAAAGTTACGGAGATCTGGACACTGTGTTGAAGCGGCTGGATGAGTTTGACTGGATTATTTTCACGAGCGCGAATGCGGTGCAAGCAGTGGAACGAAGGTGCCGGGAGCTTGGGACGGTGAGAATTGAGACTTTGAAACATGTGAGGGCGGCAGCGGTAGGCCCCACGACGGCAGCCGAAGCCGAGCATGCCGGGTTTCTTGTGGATTACGTCGCGAAGAATCACAGCGGGGCAGGGCTGGCTGACGAGCTGAAAGAGGAAGTGAAAGGGAAAAGCGTGTTGGTTCCGCGAAGCGACCGTGCAAGCCCAGATCTGCCGAAGGCGCTACAGCGGATGCGTGCGGCGGTGACGGAAGTGATTGCCTATCGCACGCTGCCGCCGAACCTGGCGGAGCAGGGGCAAGCGCGGGACAGCTTGAATGAGAGTGTGGACGGAATCCTGTTTTTCAGTCCGAGCGCAGTACAAAATTTTCTGGAGTTGCTGGGTCCGGAGCGATTGAAGACGCTGCAGGGACGAACGGTGATGGTGGCTATTGGGCCGGCAACGGCAAGCGCGCTGAGCAGGGCGGGGATCCAGCGAATCGGCCGCGCAGCGGACACGACGGCTGAAGCGGTCATTGCAGCACTGGAAGGGCACTTGGCGCGGACACGGGCGCGAAGTGCGACCGAGGTGAAATCCTGATGAGCTTTCCGGTACATCGTCCGAGGCGTTTACGGCGGGGAGAATTGCTTCGTGGCATGGTGCGCGAAACGCGCCTGACTACGGCGGGGTTCATTTATCCGATGTTCGTTTGTCCCGGGAACAAAGTGAGGAAAGAAGTCAGCTCGATGCCGGGTGTCTTCCAACAATCGGCGGACCAGATTCTCGAGGAATGCCGTGAAGTGGAAGGATTGGGAATTCCCGGAATTATTTTATTTGGATTGCCGGAATCTAAGGATGCGCGTGGGGGGATTTCGACTTCGCCTCAAGGAGTGGTTCAGAAAGCAATCGAGGGTATTCGAAAGGCTAAGCTGAAGCTGGTGGTCATCACGGACGTGTGCCTTTGCGAGTACACGGACCACGGGCACTGCGGAGTGATCGAGAACGGCGACGTGGCAAATGACGCGACGCTGCCGATCTTGGCTGAACAGGCGCTGTCTCATGCGAGGGCGGGGGCAGACGTGGTCGCACCTTCCGACATGATGGATGGAAGAGTCGGGGCCATTCGAAAAACACTGGATGAGCACAAGTTTCAGGACGTGGCGATTCTCGCCTATGCGGCGAAGTATTGTTCGGGGTTTTATGGCCCGTTCCGCGAGGCGGCCGATTCCGCGCCACAATTCGGAGACCGTCGAAGTTACCAAATGGATCCGGCAAACGCACGGGAGGCGTTGAAAGAAGTCGCGATGGATTTGGAGGAAGGAGCGGACGTGGTGATGGTGAAGCCGGCGCTGGCTTATCTGGATGTGATACGGCGGGTGAGGGATGCGTTTGCGGTGCCGGTAGGGGCGTACAACGTGAGCGGGGAGTACGCGATGGTGAAGGCCGCGGCGAAAAACGGCTGGGTGGATGAGAAGCGCGTCGCATTGGAAATTTTGACGGGGATTCAGCGCGCGGGCGCGGATTTGATTTTGACGTATCATGCCAAGGATGCGGCGCGCTGGTTGAAGGATTGACTGGCACGGCGGGCTAGCGATGAGCACTTCCACACCGAAATTGAAAATCGAGAGGCGGCGTTCGAAGGAGATATTCGAGCGAGCGCAGAAAGTGCTTGTTGGCGGAGTGAACAGCCCGGTGCGGGCGTTTCGTTCCGTGGGCGGCGAACCGCTGATCATCGAGCGCGGGGAAGGTCAGTTTCTGTACGACGCGGACGGCAATCAAATCCTGGATTACGTGTGCTCGTGGGGAGCGATGTTGCTGGGGCACGCTCATCCGGCCGTTACAGAAGCTGTCGCCGAACAAGCCAGCCGTGGGACGAGCTTTGGAGTGACGACGGAACTTGAGGCCGAGCTCGCCGGAATGATTACGCGGGCGATCCCTTCGATCGAGAAGATTCGATTCGTCTGCAGCGGAACCGAAGCAACCATGAGCGCGGTGCGACTGTCGCGGGGGATCACCAAGCGCGATCTTCTTGTGAAATTCGAGGGCTGCTACCACGGACACGCGGACAGTTTTCTTTCGCAGGCGGGGTCGGGGCTTGCCACTCTGGGGATCGCGGAGTGCCCCGGTGTGCCGAAGGCGTTCGCGGAATTGACGTTGAATGCGCCGTATAACGATCTTGCGGCGGTCGAGAAGTTGTTTGCGCAGTACTCCGGGAAAATTGCGGCTGTGATTGTTGAGCCGATTGCGGCCAATATGGGCGTCGTCGCGCCGGAGAAAGGGTTTCTGGCGGGATTGCGCGAGGTTACGAAAAGAAACGGCGCGCTTTTGATTGTGGATGAAGTGATCACGGGGTTCCGATTGCATTACGGCGCAGCGCAGCAGCATTTGGGCGTGCAGGCGGACCTGACGACGCTCGGAAAGATTATTGGAGGGGGATTGCCGGTCGCGGCATACGGAGGATCGGCGGAGCTTATGGACCAGGTCGCACCGCTGGGGCCGGTCTATCAGGCAGGAACGCTGGCGGGAAATCCGTTGGCAATGAAGGCGGGAATCGCGACGCTGAAGCAACTTGCCAAAGCGGACATTTACGCGAAGACGGGCGAAAATGCAGCCCGGCTGGCGGCAGGGTTTCGCGAAGCACTCTCGAAGAGCGGCCTTGGTGGACAAGTGAACGCGGTGAGCTCGCTTGCGACTTTGTTTTTCGCCGACGAACCGGTGCGCAACTACTCCGACGCCAAGCGCTCGAACACGAAACGATACGGCCGTTTTTTCCGGGAGATGCTGGATCGCGGAATATTTCTCGCGCCGTCACAGTTCGAAGCAGCGTTTGTTTCCGCGGCTCATACGGAAGCGGACATTTCTAGGACGATTGCAGCCGCGCGAGAATCCTTGCAGGCGATCGCGGCGGGCGGGCTGCCTGAATACTAAAGGAGCGTTCACTCCATGGCGGAAGGGTTCGAATTGCCGGAAGCGCATCACGAGCATGGGGAGTCTCCCTTGCTGGTCCCCGTGTCCGTCACCAGTTTGATCCTCGCGGTGTTGGTAGCAGGCGTGACCTTGCTGGGGCATCGCGCGCACACGGAGGAATTGCTGCTCCAAGCCAAGGCGACGGATCAGTGGGCTTACTACCAGGCAAAAAACATCCGGCTACATGAAATGCAACTGGCAGCGGATCTCTTCGACACGGTAGCCGCTGAAGACAAGGCGAAAGCCGGAGCGATGCGGAAGAAGTACGCAAAAGAGATGGAGCGCTACGCAGGGGACAAGGACGATATAAGCGAACAGGCAACTGAGTTGGAGAAAGAGCGGGATTTCGTAAACCGAAGAGCCGACCGCTTCGATGGCGGCGAAGGGCTGCTCGAGGTGGGGCTCGTGATTTGCTCGCTCACGCTGCTTACAAAACGGAAGCTGTACTGGATTGCAGGAACCGCCATCGGTGCGGCGGGCGTCCTGTTTGCGCTGAGTGCGTACTTAATCCGGTAGAAAAAGTTTCGAAATTGCCGTTGCTAAGCGTTTGCTGGTGGCTGCGACGCGCGCAAACGCACAACTTCCCCCATCAATTGTTCGAGCCGGTTCAGGAGTTCCTTGTGCCGCAATTCTTCGGCCGCCGGCTTCTTTCCAACAAACGCAAGTGTTCCACCGGGCTCAAGAATGCACTTGTCCACGTCTTTGAGGGAATCGAAGCCCTGTTTTCGAGCGGCGGCTTCCAATTGGGTGACCGTGATCAGTTCTTGCTTCAATCGCTTCATGCGAACCGTTCCATCTTGAACCAGGACGTCCGAATCACCCTCGACGAGATGCTCCAGTTTCGAATGGCCGTAGAGAAAACGCACGACAAGGTAGTTCACGAGCAGGAGAGATGTGGCGCCGATCAAACCGCCGGAGACGCTGTTGTCATCGCCGATGATGGCGTTTTGTACGGTGTTTGAAATCGTCAGCAAGACGACAAGGTCGAACGGATTGAGCTGGACGAGCTCGCGTTTTCCGGAAAGCCGCAGGCAGACGACGAGAAAGGCGTAGACGATGATGGGCCGGAGAATCTTTTCAAGCAGGGGAAGTCCAAGGACAAACATGTCTTTCCAAATTTCGTGATTGGGCATAATTCCTCCTGGCCATCAAGGCTGAAGCCGGGGCCCCGGCGCGTGTGACGAAGACAATTCGCGCGGGAGCTTAGCACGACTGCTGGAACACAGAAAGCAACCGAAGTTCAACGCGCAGAGCGATGAAGCGCTACACCTGTCCTCTGGGACAGTCATGCTTTCGTAACAACTTGTCTTAGCTAAACTAGCAATTTTTTCAATCGGGTTTATGCTTTAGTCGTTCCATAAATTTGCTTTTGGAAGGTCGTTCTAGAACGCGAACGTAAGGCGGAGAATGCTGATCGCGGGCGGTCCAGGCCGGATCAGCAAACGTTTTCGCTAGCTTCGACCCATGCCACAAAATCCCCTAGTCCGCGCCGAATTGGTGTCCAGCGCCGTGCAACACACCGCTTTGCTGGATTGTGCGCGGGAACTGTTTGTAACGCTCAGCGGCGAGGGCGTTCTCCTGCAGGCGAACGCCACCTCGAAAAGTATTCTCGGCGCGGAACCCGAAGAGATTGTTGGACACCGCATCGGCGACTTTGTGCATCCCGAAGACCTGCCTGAGCTGGAGCGTGGCCTACATGGAGTGACGGAAGAATCGGGGAGTGTCTGCCACGGCCATTGCCGGCTGCGCAGTAGCGCCGGAGACTGGCGCTGGTGCGAGTGGACGGCGAGGAAATGCCCAAGCGACCCTGATGGCGACGGCTTAGTGATGACATTTCTGGATGCCACATCGCTGCACAGAATGGAAGCGGAGCGGCAGGTTCTATCCGAAGTGGTTCACGCGCTAAATCAGACGGCAAATCTCGATCAGTTGCTGACGAGAATCCATAACGCCCTCAAGAAAGTGGTTTACGCGGAGAATTGTTTTGTCGCGCTACACGACACAGCGGAAGACACATTTTCGTTTCCTTTCTTTGCGGATCAATTTGACACGGCTCCGGCTCCGACGAAGGTTGGGAGAAGTTGCACTGCGCACGTGTTTCGAACGGGCCGGGGAATGCTCATACCGCAAGCAGAGTTCGACCGGCTCGCGCAGTCGGGCAAAGTGGAACTTGTTGGTTCGCCGTCGCCTTCCTGGCTTGGTGTGCCTTTAAAGACGCCGACGGCCACGATCGGCGTTCTGGTGGTGCAACATTATGAGCTGGAAGACGCCTACGATGCGCGGGACGTGGAATTCCTGGACTCGGTTGGCGGGCACATTGCACTCGCGATCGAACGAAGACGCTCGGAGGAAGCGGTGCGGAAGAGCGAGTCCGTGTTTCGTTTGCTCTTTTCGCACAATCCTCTTCCAACCTGGGTGGTGGACAAAGAGACGTTGCACTTCATTCAGGCGAATGATGCAGCCGTCCGGCAGTACGGATACACAGCAGAAGAGTTCCTGCAGGTTAGTCTAAAAAATATTCAAGCGGAGAGCCAAAGCGACGGAGTAAACCAGTCGGCACAAGAATCACCTGAGACTCTGCATGGAACAACAAAGCATCGGAAGAAAGATGGGACGGCCTTCGAGGTCGAGCTAAGTTCGCACGAACTCGAGTATGCGGGGCGGAGAGTGCGTTTGGTTGTCGCACAAGACGTGAGCGAAAGAAAAGTTCTCGAGCAACAACTTCGGCAGGCACAGAAAATGGAAGCTGTTGGCCGGCTTGCGGGCGGAGTGGCCCACGATTTCAACAACCTGCTGATGGTTATCAAGGGCCACACCGAACTCTTGATGAACGAACTTCCGCCGGCAGAGCGGCCGTCGAGGAAAATCGCGCAGATTGACCGTGCGGCTGACCGAGCCGCCTCGTTGACCAGGCAACTTCTCGCTTTCAGCAGGATGCAGGTGCTCCAGCCGCGCGTGATCAACCTCAATGGAATCATCGAGGATCTCGGGAAATTGCTCCCTCGATTGATTGGGGAGGACATCGAGCTTGTCCTCCGTCCTGCGGCCGGCTTGGGGACGATCCGCGCGGACGCGAGCCAGATGGAACAGATCCTTATGAATCTCGCGGTGAATTCGCGGGATGCCATGCCGAACGGCGGAAGGCTGCTAATTGAGACGACCAATGCGGATCTGGACCGGACGTACAACGCGAGCCACCCGATTGTGAAACCAGGAAGGTATGTTCTACTCGCCGTCACAGATACGGGCACAGGAATGGACGCCGAAACGCAGGCGCACATCTTCGAGCCATTCTTCACCACTAAAGAGCCGGGCCGAGGGACTGGCCTTGGGCTCGCAACCGTGTATGGAGTCGTCAAACAGAGCGGCGGATTTATTTGGGTGTATAGCGAAGTCGGGAAAGGCACGTCGTTCAAGATTTATTTGCCGAGGGTGGATCAACCGGAGGACAAATCGGGCGCGACACTTTTGATCGCCGAGGCTCCCCGCGGAACCGAGACGATATTGCTGGCGGAAGATGAGCAAGACGTGAGAGAGGTCGCTCGGGAGTTCCTGGAATCGGGCGGGTACACGGTATTGGAAGCGCCAAATGGGGCAGAGGCGCTGCGGCTCGCGGCGGACCAGGATGCCAATATCGATCTGCTGGTAACGGATATGGTCATGCCAGGAATGACGGGACGAGAGTTGGCGCGGCGGCTGCAACACGCTCACGCGGGGCTCGGTGTTGTCTACATGTCCGGATACACGGAACATTCGGCGGCCGAAAATTTCGGAAGGGAAGCGAACATTCGCCTGCTGACGAAGCCATTTAGCCGGGGAAGTATTTTGCGAGCAGTCCGCGAAACGCTGAATTTGTCACGGGCGGTCTAGGGAAATCCGCACTCCTAGGAATGAGAACAACAAATCACGTGATCTTGGGATGGCGGTGGTGCCATTCGGTGTGGAGCTGAAAAGTTCGCGCGGCTCGAATAACAGAATAATCATCACCTGCACGTCCGACGAACTGCAATCCGACAGGAAGACCTTTGTCCGCGAAACCGCATGGGACGGACATCGCCGGCAGGCCACACAAATTGCCAATGCCGCCGAGAGGATCCGAAAAAGCGAGTCCGGTTTCAAGGTTCGTGTCAAGCGTTGGAGCCACAACGGGCTGAGACGCGGTGACGAGCACGTCGAACGATTCGAATAGCGCGTCCATTTTCTCCTGTAATTCTTGCCGGATGCTCTGCGCACGAAGGTAGTCCGCCGCGGAAAACTGTTCAATTATGTAGCCGCCTAATTGACCGAGCGGGTCCGTCAACTCACTCACTTTTCCAGAGCGAATCAGTTCGCGAAACGAGGCGGCGCACTCCGCTCCGACTGTGATGTTGCCTGCGTCTTCAAACGGGCCTTCGGGGAGCCGGGCAGATTTTGTGCCAGCGAAATACTTTCGAACGACGCGCTCAGCGACAAGCAGGGTTTTCGCAACACCAGAGTCCAGCAGTTTCCATGCGTTCGTGAGCCAGCCAATGCGGATGGGGCGAGCCTTGAAATCGAGAGACGGCGAATCGGTAAACGCGGCTTTATCTATCGGCAGTGTGCCGCGGTCGCGCGGATCGTGGCCGGCGATGGCGGCGAAAACTCGAGTACAGTCGTCCGCAGTGCGCGCGATGGGGCCGATTTTGTCCATCGAAGGCGCAAGCGCCATTGCGCCGAAACGACTGACGCGGCCGTAGGTCGGGCGGAAGCCGCTAACGCCGCAGAAGGCGGAAGGGCAGATGATGGAGCCCCAGGTTTCCGTGCCGATGGCAAACGAGGCTAGTCCCGCGGCAACGATCGCTGCAGACCCGGAGGATGAGCCGCCGGTCCAGTGATTCGTGTTCCAGGGATTTTTCCCGGGACCCTGCAAGGAAGCGGAAGCGAAGCGGTAGCCAATGCCGCCGGCAAGTTCGATCATGGCGGCCTTGCCGAGCAGAACAGCGCCTACGCGATTCAAGTGCTCAATGACAGCAGAATCGTAAGGAAAGACTTGATCGACAAATGGCTTGGCGCCCCACGTGGCGGGAATGTCTTTCACAGCCAGCAGGTCTTTTGCAAAATAAGGAATGCCGTGGAGCGGACCGCGGTAATGGCCGCGATGGATTTCCGTTTCCGCCGTTTTCGCCTGGGCAAGCGCAATCTCCGGGGTCAGGCGCGCAATGGCGTTGAAGTGGGACCCAAACTTTGTGCAGCGATCGAGATAGGCCTGGGTCAATTCGACAGGAGAAAGCTTCTTTGACTCGATGCGTTTTGCCAAGTCACTGAGCGGGAGGAAGCAAATCTCTTCGACAGGCATCGCGGTCCTCAGGGCTTCTTCGCCGCAGGGCTCGGGGTATGAGCGGAATTTCCGGCCAGCGGGTTCTTTTCGCGTTCGATCAGCGGCTTCAGGTAGAGAGCCGGATTATCGCCGTTATGGATCGAGTAGGCACGCAAGTGATCCAGGCTCGGCTGGGCGAGGGAAGTAAGGCGGCGAAGCTCGGATTTTTGTTCGTCCGAAAAGCGGCCGGCGTAAGTAGAGAGGATTGTTTGATAGCGTGCTTCCGCTTCCGCTTGAGATTCCGGCGAGAGCGCGGGTGTATCCGAAGGTAGTTGCGAGTGCGAGGGGGCCAGTTCGCGGGTGAGAGCCGGAGCAACTGGCGGGACAAGCGAAGCAGCAGAAACGAGCGCGGCGCGTCGGGCGAATTCACGCCTCGAAATGGAAGTGCCGCTCTTTCCCTTCATTAAGTCCCCCGGAGCAAAAACGCCTTGGAGAAGAACAAATAGCGACGCTACCGAAATGGTCAGGATGCGTCAACGGCTCGAAATCGGGAAGGATTCCGAAAGTAAACCCTCTCGCGAAAGGCTACTCGATTCGAGTGAGAGCCTGAATTTGAAGTTCCAAGGCCTGAGTGTACTGCTTTTCGATCTGGATTTCGGTTTGCAACTTTTTGACGAGCAAATCGAGCCGCGCAATCTCGGCGCGAAGCTTTTGCAGATCGGAAGAAGTTGGAGCAGTCCGAGCGGCTGACGACAATTGCGGCTGAGGAAGCTGGGAAGCCGCATTCGCTTCGCTGGGGCGCGGCGCAATGAACGCTTCCGCGAGTGCCCGGGGCCAGACGGAATCGGGGACGCGCTGCTCCACTGCGTGAGAAGGCGCCGCAGGGCGCTGCGCCGGGATTGGCGGAGCAAATAGACTGCTTAGAGCGTTTGTCGACGCGGCAGAACGTTCCGCGGCAGGAGCATCGTGCGGCTTCTTGGGCTCCAGCAGACTTTTTACGCGGCCGATCAATTCCTGCGGTTGAAACGGCTTTCGAATCAATTCGTCAGCTTTAACGGCGACGGCTTTATCCGCGACGCTCTTATTTACGACGCCGGACATGAGCACAACAGGTGTGCTGCTAAACTCGGGATGCTGTTTAATCTGGCTGCAAACGGAATACCCATCCTGGTCGGGCATGATGACGTCCGTGATGACGACATCGGGCTTATGCTGATCGAATTGGGCGAGGGCGGAAGCGGCGTCGGCGCAAGTGATGACATTGATGCTCTCGCGGCGGAAGGCGATTTTGATCACTTCGCGCATGGTGGCGCTATCGTCTATGAAATAGACGGTGGGCACGCGCCTGGTTTCTGTTTGATCCAATGGTGGAAGGGTCATGGCTTCACTCATAGCGCTTCCTTATCCGCCATATCGCGCGCACCTTCGTCGTATTCGCGCATGGCATCCAACATGAGGTCGGTGGCCGACCGAAGTACGGTACGCTGGGGCGAACTCGTCCCGTACATGAACTTGTAAACGCCGGAAGCCCCCTGGGCACAGCCTTTGAGTATGTGAATCACGGCTTCGTCACCGAAAAGGCTGCCGCACTCGGCGTGCACGATTTCGCCGGCGTCAAAGAAAAGTACCGCATCTGTTTCACCGGCATTGATATGGAGAGCGCCGGTCTGATGGGCGTGCCCCAGCATTTGCATGACGCCCGTGAGGTCATGATGCGTCAGGTTCCCGCTCAAACTCGTATCGGATTGAGAGAGCATTTGAGTGGGCTGAAAACCCTCTGATTTGCTGACCATGATGGTCTTAACGTGTGTCGCAATGACTGCGGGCGGGCTTTGGCGATCGATATAGTCATCACAGCCGGCCTGGAAAGCTTCCATAAGGGCGCGCTGGCTGCCATCTCCGAGAGCGATTATCTGGAGTGAAGCGTTCTTGGGATCGGCGTGAATGATTTTTGCAATTTCAAGAGCGCCCATCTCGCGCATGTTGGTGGAGCAGAGGATGGCGCTGGGGGCGTCGTATTCGAGAGTGGTCAAGGCATAAGCCGCTTGCGTGCTCGAGATGACTTCAAAGCCCTCGCGCTTGAGGGCATCGCTCAATCGCTTGGCAAAATAAACATTGCTGTCAATGAGCAGAACTTTTGGACCGCGGACAGGAGGAATCACGGTCTGGCCTCCAGCGAGGTTCCATTCGAATTGGCAAGCGTGGCGGAGGTTTCGCCCGGGGTTAGTCCGTCAAGATTCAGAACTTCGATGACCTCGCCGGAGTGCGAAATCCATCCAGCCACGTGAGGAGCGTCCGACTCGCTTGAGGCAATCATTTCGGCGGAAATTAACTCGCAGTCGCCGGTAACTGGAAGCGCGACCCATTCCATTTTCGCACCGTAGTGACGGACAGCGATCAAGTAGAAGCGGCGCGAACTCAAACTCTTACCAAGCAAGTGCTCAGCGACATCACAGACCGGAATCATGCGGCCGCGGCGAAGGATTACGCCTTCCAGCCGGGGCGTCCGATGCGGGAAACGAAAGATGCGGCTCGGTGCAACCAGCTCAGAAACTTGGGAAGCAGCAACAGCGAAGCGGCGTTCGCCCAAACGCAGCAGAACGAAGGATTGAGATGCAGTCTCGGCCGGATTCATTGCGACAACTCCGAGGCCTCGCCAGGGTTTTCGGACTCAGACTGCTTCGCCTGAATCGACGCATCCAAAAGGGCAAGTTCTTCGGAGTTGAGGAAGCCCTCCGGATCGACGACGGGCACAACGGTCTGGTCCAAGGAAGTCAAGCCGCGGTACCACTGGCGTTCCTCATTGCAGAAAGCAAGAGGGAGCGCTTGCAAGCGCGTCATAGTCGCCATGCGCTCCATGCCATCCACCAGAAGGGCAGCGCGGGTTTTGCGAAACACGAATACTAGCCCAGCGGAGGCAGGAGGCAGTCCAAAGTGAGCGGCGCCGCTCACGACATACAGTGACTTATCGCCGCGCTGCAGCAGATGACGAACTTTTCGAAGGGAAGGCTGATTGATTTCCGTCGAAGCCCCGGCGAGGCTATCCACGCTGCGAACTTCTTGGACCGAAGCAGAAGAAACACCAAAGAGCAGCCCGGCCACGCGAAAAAGAATCACTTGTTCCGAACGATTCGGGTGCGATCTAGATGGCTGAGCGGGCAGTCGCATCAGCGCACTCCCACGGGAGTAGTTCGGCAGATCCCGATCACGCGCTTTTCGATGGCGGGATAGATATCGTCAATGCCGAGGACTTGATCCACGGCTCCGGCCTTGATTGCCTCAGCGGGCATGCCAAAGATGACGCAAGTGGCTTCGTCCTGCGCGAGAACCAGGCCACCCGCAGTTTTGATGGCTTTTGCGCCAATTGCGCCGTCGTTGCCCATCCCGGTGAGAATTGCGCCAATGCTCATAACGCCGGCATACGCGGCGACAGATTCCATTGTGACGTCAATATTCGGCAGGTAGCCGTTGATCCGTCCGCTGGAGCCGTCCAACTGAATGCGGCCGCTGGATGAGACGCGAAGATGGTGGCCGCCTGGACAGATATAAAGTGTGCCGGGTTGAAGCGATTCGTTGTTTTCCGCCTCCTTGACGCGAATGCCCGTAAAATCCGCGAGCTGGGCGGCATACTGCGTGGTGAAGGATGCCGGCATGTGCTGTACGAGGATCACAGCCGCTGGAAATTCGCGTGTGAAGCCGGGAGCGAGGCGCATAACCGTCGCTGGACCGCCCGTGGAAGCGGCGAGCACGACCACCGGAAATCGTTGATCATTGGATACGCCGGAGCCATTGCGAGGCGTGGCGGCCGAAGCGGTTGCGGACTTTGGGGCAGCGGCACTCGAACTCTGCACGGTCGAAGCGAGGCGCGAAGCGGTGCGCACGACACGAACCTTTGCCGCCATGCGTACCTTGCGAAGGAGATCCTCCTTCACGCTTTGCATGTCCAGATCAATTCCGCTCGATGGCTTCGCTACGAATTCAATCGCGCCGAGCTCCAAGGCTTTAAGAGTGCTGACCGCGCCTTCTTTCGATTCGGAACTGACCACGACAATGGGCCGGGGGTTGGTGGTCATGATCTCCGCCGTGGCTTGCAAGCCATCCACGTGCGGCATGTTGATATCCATGGTGATGACGTCGGGCTTGAGCGATTCCGCGAGGGAGACAGCTTCGCGGCCATCCTTGGCGTGGCCGACCACCTGCAGCTGCGAATCAGCGTTGAAAATGGTTTCGAGAACCTTCCGCATGAAGGCGGAGTCATCCACAATGAGCACGCGGAATTTTTTGTTTGCGCTGATGGCCATGACTGGTTACGCAACCGGTGCGGTTGGTCGCGCCTCCGTTCCCATCAATTGTTCAACGGCCGCAATGAGCTGGTCTTCCTGAACCGGCTTGGTCAAGAAGGCCGCGGCTCCTTCTTTCATCGCTCGGTCGCGATGCTTTGCGCCGGCGCGCGAGGTAACGACCATCACGGGGATGCGGCGCGTGGACGGACTCTGCCGCAATTGCACCATCAGTTCGTATCCGGTCATGCGAGGCATCTCGAGGTCGGTGATGACAAGGTGACAGCCGTGCTGAGCGACGAGTTCAGCCGCTTCCATACCGTCCGCGGCCAGTTTCACGCGGTAGCCATTCTTTTCCAGCATGCGGCCGACAAATTTGCGAACGCTGATGGAGTCGTCAGCGACAACTATGAGGCGCTCCTGTTCGACGCGGTCGATTGCTTCGGCGGGAATTGTGCCGCGAGCAACGGCTGCCGATCCCGGTGCGAAGATTCGAGCGGCGCTGGCGCTGGCCTGTAACGGACGGCGCTCCGAAGGTTCGTTGGCCACCATGCGATTCAAGTCAATCAGGAGAATGAGGCTGCCGTCAGGCGCGATGGTAGTTCCCGGAAAGAGTTTTACGCGACGAAGGTATTCGCCCAAGTTTTTGATTACGATTTCGTCTTTGCCGAGCACTTCTTCCACGACGAGGCCGATCTGCCGGTTTCCAGCGTTGGCGACAACCATGCGGAAGTAGCCGTTGACAGGCTCGAGCGGTTGAAGTCCCAAATAAGTATCCAAACGTACGACTTCGGTCACAACGTCGCGGACCTTGGTGAGGAGTTTTCCGCCGACGTCCTCGATTTCATCGGCTCGCAAGCGGCGAATTTCTTCGACAACAGCGAGCGGTAGCGCGAAATTTGTGACGCCGCAACGGACAAAGAGCGCCGGAGAAATAATCAGAGTCAGAGGCACCTTCAAAGTGAACTTCGTGCCTTGGCCGGCAACGCTCTGAATATCAATTTCGCCGTTCAGCGCGTTGAGGTTTGCCCGTACGACATCAAGGCCTACGCCGCGCCCCGCCAATTCCGTCTTGACGGGAGCCGTCGTAAAGCCAGGATGGAAAAGCATTTCGCGCAGGTCGCGTTCCGTGAGCCGGTCGGCGGTTTCCAGGGAAACAAGCCCGCGCTCGATGGCGCTTTGTTTCACGCGCTCGTAGTCAATGCCTCGGCCATCGTCTTCCACTTCGATATAGATGTGGTTGCCGCGGTGGTAGGCGCGCAGAGAGACTTTGCCAAGTTCTGGCTTGCCGGTGGTCTGACGATCTTCTGGCCGCTCGATGCCGTGCGCCACTGAGTTCCGAACCAGATGCACGAGTGGATCGGATATTTGCTGGATGATGTTGTTATCGAGTTCGGTTTCGCTGCCAGAAAGGTCAAGATCGACTTGTTTACCGGCGGATTTTGCGGCGTCCCGAACCGCGCGAGACAAGCGGGAATACAGAGTGCCAATGCGCACCATTCGGGCTGCGGTTATTTCATCCTGCAAATGGTGCGCGAGTTTCGTGAATTCATCGATGTCGCCTTCGACGCGGCCGATGAATCCTTCGAGCTGGGAGAGAACTTCATTGACGTCGGCGGAAATTTCCGCCATGGATCGCGACAAAATATTGAAGTCGTCGTAGCGGTCCATCTCCAGTTCGCTGAAATCCGACCAGAAAGAACTTTCTCCCGAGGCAGCGCTGGTCAAAGCTTCGCGAGCGTTCGAAGGGCTCCATGCCCCCGATTGCCGTGATGAGCTTATGCGATTGAACTCGTATTTTTCCTGAAACTCGCCAACCTTGCCCTGCAAGCGTTCTTTGGAGAAGCTCAATGTATCAACGAGCTTTTCGAGTTCAGCGACGCGGCCCACCATGCGCGTACGATTGATGACGAGCTCTCCGACCGTATTCATCATGCGATCGAGACGCGCGAGTGCAATTCGCACTGATTTGGCGGCTGCTGCTGGGCTTGCGGCACGGGCAACTTTTCTGGCGGGCGCAGAGACGACGGCTTGGTCCGTGGGTTCGTCTTCGACAGCCTCGCCATTACTTGCCGCTGGCGCAGGTTCTGCGTCTTCGGCTTCCATTGGCGCGAACTCGGCAATGCGGGCCAGAAGGGAATCGACTCCCGCACGCATGGTCTTTTCGTCAGCCCACTGGCGGTGAAGGGTCTTCTTGAGGACGTCCACCGATTCGAGACAGATATCGATCAACGCGGGAGAAGGTTCCAATTCGCCATCCCGGAGGCGGCCAATCAAATCCTCCACGCGGTGCGCAATCGCACCAAGACGACTCAAGCCGACTTGCGCCGCGGAACCTTTGACCGTGTGTATGGCACGGAAGAGCTTGTTAATTTCCTCTGGATTGTTGTTTCCCTCAAGCGAAAGCAGGCAATCGCTGACTACCTGAAGGTGCTCTTCGGCTTCAGGCTGAAAGAACTCGAGAATTTCGTCCGGAACTTCGTCGTCGACCGGGAGAGCGTCGAAATAAGAACCGGTGGCGGCGGAAACGATGGATTCACCCGAATCTGGGCTGGCCGGTGAGGCATAGCTTTGCGGTTGCGAGATATTCAGCGGCGGAGGTTCGGTAGGAAACGCAAAGCGGTACCGCTCCTTGAACGCAGAAATGTCATCGCCGCTTTCTTTTCCTGTGTCGCTTATTTCAAGCAAGTCCGTTTCGAGGACGGATATACCGTCCGAAAGGAACTCGGTCAACGGGCCATGGAGATCGTCGCCAAGCGGAGCGTTCAACGCGTACTGGAACACGTGCGCGAGTTTTCCGGCGATTTCCGAAAAGCGCGGAAAACCATAGCTGGCCGAAGTGCCGCTCAGGGTGTGCGCTGAAATATAGAGACGCTCAAGATCCTCTCTGCGGGGAGAAATCTCCTGAAGGACGCTGACATACTCCCGCAAGTACTGCAGGTGCTCGGACGCTTCCTGGAGGAACATTTCTACGGCTTCGCGGTCCGGCTGGCTCACGCGCGTCCCTCCGCCACGAGTTCTGGCTTCTGCAGCTCTTCCGCAGTCGGCTTGCGATAGAGGATGCAATCATTCAGCACAATAGCTTGGAACTTCACGGGCATTTTGGAGATGGATTCTGAGTGCCCAAGGAAGAGGTAGCCCCCGGGCTCGAGCGTGTCGTAAAAACGTTGAACCAGAGCGCGCCGCCGCTCTTCGGAAAAATAGATGAGAACATTCATGCAAAAGATCATGTCCATCCGGCCCACATAGACGGCCGACGCGAGATTCATCTGGGCGAAAGTAACCATCTTCCGCAACCTGGGCTTTGCCTGCTGCCCGCCCGGGACTTGCGTGAAATGGGTTGCCAGTTGTTGTGGATTGACACTTCCCAAACTTCTACCGGAATAAATGCCCCGTTCAGCGTGTTTCAGGGCATGGCGTCCGACATCGGTAGCCAGGATTTCGACGTTCCATGAATCCGAGAAGGAAAGTGTATCGGCGATGGTGATGGCGATCGAATACGGCTCTTCGCCGGTCGAGCAACCCGCGCTCCAGATCCGCAAAGTCCGCGGATCTTTCCAGAATTTTTTTACATGGAATTCGGGAAGAACGCGCTTTTCGAAGGCTTCATAGACGCTGGGGTAGCGGAAAAAACTGGTTTCCTGCGTGAGCAGCCCTTCGAGCAGAGCTTCATACTCGACATTCGATTTGCGCATGGCTCGCAGAAGATCCGTTCCACGTTCCAGGCCTTTTGTACGCAAGTGTTCCTTCACGCGGGTAGAGAAGAATCGTGCCCGCGATTCGTCAAAACAGATGCCTGTCCGCTCCTCAATCAGCATGCGGATCTCGCTCAATTCGTGTTCACTCAGGCCGTGTCCCTGTCCGTGCCGTTCGCTCATCCGAATCCCGTTTTGCGTCTGGTCTCTGGCCCATCAAAAAACGCACTGCCTATCGCGCAACTCCAGCTGGAACTGGCCGCTCAACGTCCTCGCCAGCCGACCCGGATTTTGAAACAGCACGGAATTGGGCGAGCGCTTCGTTGAGTTGGTCGGAGAGTTTAACGAGCTGGCTGACGGTTGCCACGGTTCCACGCGTGCCTTGCGACGTCTGCCGTGTAATGCTCGAGATGATTTGCATCGCGTGCGCGACGCCTTCCGTGCCGCGCACCTGCTGCTTCGATGCAAGCGAAATTTCTTGAACCAACTCAGCGGATTGGCGCACGACGTTGGAGATGGCGTCCAGCGCGCGGCCGGCCTGATCAGCCAGTGTGGCTCCGCCTTCCACTTCCTTGGTGCCTTCTTCCATGACGACGACCGCTTCATTCGTCTCGGCCTGAATGGCTTTAATAAGCGCGGCAATGTCTTTCGTAGCGCTTCGGCTGTGTTCGGCAAGTTTTCGGACTTCGTCGGCGACGACCGCGAAACCGCGGCCGGCTTCGCCTGCGCGCGCAGCCTCAATGGCCGCGTTGAGCGCGAGGAGGTTGGTTTGCTCGGTAATGTCGTTGATGACGTTGATGATTTCCGAGATTTCCAGCGAGCGATCGCCGAGCGACTTAATCTTTTTCGCAGTGGCTTGCACAGATGCGCGGATGCGCTGCATGCCTTCCAAAGTATCGCGCACCGCTCGGTTGCCTTGTTCGGCGGCGTCCAACGCGCGCCGGGCTGCTTCCGCGCTGGCTTCGGCGTTGTTGGATACCTGTTTCATGGAGACCGTGAGCTCCTCGACGGCGCTGGAGGTATTTGTGATTTCCTGGTCCTGTTGGGTCGCACCGGCCTGCATTTCGTCGGCGGCAACAAGAATGTTGTTGGAGCAAGCGGTGACTTCCATGGCCGCCTTGCGAACGCGCTCGAGCACCTTGGTGAAGTTGTCGAGCATGTAGTTGATGGAGTCAGCGACGTTGCCGAGAGCGTCGTTGGTGACTTTGCCGCGCAGGGTCAAATCGCCTCGAGCGACCTGGTTGATCACCGTGAGAAGTTCGGTGATGCTGCGCTGCAGCGCGTCGTTGGCGTCCTGGTTGCTCGTGGCTTTCGAGACTTTTGCGACGGCACGATTCAAGTTTTCCGCGATGTAGCCCAGTTCATCGTTGGTGTGAACTTCCGCGCGGGCACGGGGATCGCCGGCGGCAAGCCTTTCGGAGAATTGCGCGAGTTCCTGCACGGGGCCGAGCATTGCACCCAGACGCCACGCCAGAATGATGGACATAACGGCCGCCGCCAGCAGCGCGCCGATCGCCGTCGGGGACGACAGGTCAAACCCGGAAGCCTCGCCGGCCTTTCTGCCCGCCGCGAACGCCAGGCCCAAAACGGTCAGAAACGCGAGGCCGTTGAAAAAGACCAGCGTCCAGATTGTCGAACTCAATCGCGATTTCATGCCTTCCTCCAAATCTCAAACAGAATGCCCGGTTCCGCTTCCGGCCAGGCCTGCCGTAATCTCAAATGTTTGGCCCTGGAAAAACTTCGAGCATTCTTCTTAAGTCAATCACCAGAGCCAGCCGGTCGTCGTGACGCAGCATTCCAACGCAATGCGGCACGTTTTCCGGAGCCTGTTCCAGCAAATCCTCTGTGTTGACGGAGTAGGTGCCGATGACCTCGTCCGCGGCGATGCCGATCCGCAAATCGTCGTGATGACCATCTCCGCGCAAAGCGGCCACGACAACGTGCTTCGGAAGCAGCCCGGGCCGCCGGCCTTCGGTGATGGCGATGTCAATCAACGGCACAATCGCTCCGCGCAAGTTGAAAATTCCAGCTAGATACGCCGGGCCGAGTGGAAGCTTGGTCAACAGCGGCCAATCCAGGACTTCCTCGACATCCAGCACCGGCAAACAAAATCGTTCGCGGCCGCTGCGGAATACGCAATATTGCGATTCAGGAGCGCGCTCCTCGATGGGACCAAGCGCTTCAAGGAGGTCCTCCGCATCGGCAGGCAGTGGCACGAGATGGAAGTCTTCATTCATTCCGTAAACGTCCTCAAAATCCTTCAAGCAAACTTTCGAACCGCACGCAACAGCTCATCTCTCGTAAAAGGCTTCGTTACATAGCCGTCGGCACCCTGCTGCTGGCCCCAAAAGCGGTCACTTTCGGTGTTCTTGGAAGTGACGAGAATGACCGGGATTGCCTGGAACTGAGAGTTGTTCTTCAGCTCCCGGCAAACTTGGAAGCCATTGCGCTTGGGCATGACAACATCCAGAAGGATCACGCTCGGCCGCTCAATGGAAATAGCCTCTTCCACGCGCTCAGGGTCATTAACCCCCACGAGCCGGTAACCCTCGTGTTCCAGGTAGCCCTCAATCAGCTTCACCTGTGAAGGTGAGTCATCCACGATGAGGACCTTTTTCTGCAACACCGACATCACTCCACATTTCTCCGCAGATAAGAGGTGCACGTCAGCAGCCAGCCCAGCCGCTTCGCCGTGAGCTATGTCCAACTTGTATAAAGGCTGATTTATGAGCGATTTGCGGGAAGTTTGGGTCCGTTTAACTATGGGTTCCAGGTGTGGCTGGCTCCGCCTCCGTCTCAGCTTGAGATGCAGTCTCAGCCTCCCGCATCTCGCTTGCGAGCGATGAGAATCTCTGCATGATTTCGTTGATACGCAGAGCCATGCTGTGGATGGTCTTAATCTGCGCGAGCGATTGCGAAGAGAGCTGTCCGGGCTCGAGAAGCAAGAGCTCGGCATTACCCAGCATGGACGTCAGCGCGTTGTTCACGCTGTGTTTCATGTCCAGCATGTAGCGTCCGAGCGTCGCGTGATGCTCGTTTTTGGCGGCGCGACGATCTGCAAGCTTCGCGAGGCGCGTGGCCTCGGCGCGGCGCAGCGATTCGCCAGCGACCAAAAGAAGTGTTTGCGTCCAATCATCTCGCAGCGGGATGTGCACCAAGCGCGGATACCGCGAACGAAGCTGGCTTAGCTCTTTCAAGTCGGCAGGAACGCAAAGAATCACTGCGGCGGTGGGTTCGAACGAGCGCAGCACTCGAGGCAGCTTTCCATCGGAGACAGGTCCGACGACGACCAGCTCATAACGAGCGACCTCGTGGTCCTCCCAAAGCTCGCTGCTGAGAACCGTGATTCCAGGCGCTTGTCTTTCCGCTTGCCAGCATGCGGAAAGCAGCCGTGCGAACTCCGGTTCATCCGTCAGGATCAATACGCTCGCGTTTCGCACTAGAAGAGGGCTCCCTGGAACATGGCCTGCAAAACTTTCATGAACGTGCTGAACTACAGCTTTTCAGCTTCATCAAGCGCGGAAAGAAGCCGCTTCGTGCTTATGCCAAGATTTACGGCCGCCTCGGTATCTTTCGCTTGCTTGGCGATATCCACTCGCTCTTGAAGCCGCGACACTTCAATGCGCGCAATGGAAAGCGCTTTGTCCATGGATGTTGCGTTACCGCTTTCCTTGGCGGTCTCTACTGCCGCGGTCACCATCGCACGGGCAACCACTGCACGGCGCAGATCCTCGGCCGCGGGTCCGTCCTCGCTAACAAAAGCTGCGACCTCCCACGACGACATGAGGATTCGAGCGGCTCCCAGCTTCACAGTGGTCATGGACCTTCCGCGGGCCGGGGGAGTCGCTATCAACTGTTCCCAGATTTTTTCGAGGCATGCTTCAAAGTCGAGGGAGGAAGAAGAGTAAGCAGCATCGGCGCTAGACTCGCTCGGCTTGGCAGATGGGGGTGCGACTGGAACGGCGCCTGTCTTCCGCGGAGCTTCGGCTGGCTGCGCAGCGCGACCCGGTGGGTTTTTTGTGGGAGTCGCCGCGTTTTCCGCGGTTTTCTGCTGAAATTGTGCAAGCCCTCGCTCCACGTCGCTTCGCAATCCAAGCAATTTTTCAAATGTCTGATTTACGGAGCGCTCCGTGTACTCCTTCTGGAAGGGCTGCTTCCATTCATCCGCAATCTCGCGGATCTTGGGCAGCGGTTCAGAGTTTGTGAGGCCGAGCTGCTGGCAGTCCATGATGCGAACCCCGGAGGCTTCGAGTTGAGCGAGCCCGGAGCGGATAGCGATCAGATCGGCGTGCATCAATTCGATGAACGTGCGCCGCAAGAGAAAATTAAAGCGCACAAACGCCAGGAGCGCCGCAGGATCGTAAAACATTCCTCCAGCCGTCTCTTTCACCTTACGGCCCTGCTCAATGAAATTCGTCTTCAGGATGTCGCGAAGGCTGCGGAACGACTTTAGCTTTTCGATCATTTCTTCCAACGGTTCGCACCAGCCCAGCGTGGTCTCTTCCACCT
Organism: Candidatus Acidiferrum sp.; assembly: GCA_035279745.1. Taxonomy (GTDB): domain Bacteria; phylum Acidobacteriota; class Terriglobia; order Acidiferrales; family UBA7541; genus Acidiferrum. The sequence goes on from DATEHE010000014.1 coordinate 27,631, forward strand.
CTCCCAGCACGGTTTTCATAACCTGGGCAACGTCCGAAGGCTGGATCTGCTTGTGATAAATCTTAGGAGGAGCGCAAAGTGCGAAATACTGCACGAGCAAAAAGTCGATTTTGTCCCGGTCAACGTTGTTTTTTGCCGGTTTCTTCAGATGGCGGTGGATGAGCGAGCAGAGACTATTCTCATTGGCGTTGAGGGTTGTGGTCTGGAGCAGTTTGCGCAATTCATGAACCGCGACACGCTGGTCCATCTCGTCCAGCCAGGCTTCGACTTCATCAAAAAGGTCCAGGCTGGGTTTTTCCGGCAAGCTTCTTTTCTCTTGGGGAAACGGAATGTCCACCTCGACTTGCTTTGCGAGTGCGAGGTAGATAGGGAAAACAGAGCGATCCTCGTCCCATTTTGCCTGGCGTGAATTCGCGGGCTTCTTCGGTATCGGAATGTTGAGAGTCGAGCTCGGTTTGTTCACGGCTGTGTCACCCACGCGCAGGGTCCGCCGACGAACCGGACGGCCACTGCTTTATGTCCTTCGTGATATTGCACGGCGATGACAGTTGCCTCGGCCGTGCCCCCATGTTGATCACGTTCCATACGCACTCGATCGTCGAATTCCAGCGGCAAAGTCGAGAGAAAGATGGCGTGCTCCGCGCAGCCAAACTCAACCACAGTCGCTTCGCGCAACCACGTATTCCCGGTCCGCAGGGCCGTAATCTGCACGGGGATACGCACAGCTTTCGCGCGCGGAAAGAACCGGGAAAGCCGTTCTGCGCAATCCTGCTCGTTCGCCGTGGCAGTCGTTTCGTCCGATCGTGTCACTTCGCCTCTTTAGTCGCTTGCGGAAATCGGGCTGCGTTGCGTGCCGGCACACCACTTTTCCCGAAAGGACACAACGGCCCAGCTAGGGTGATGCACGCTGCCAGCCAAAGACGCGCGCTGGCTCTAGCTATGGAAAGCGATGATAGGGAATGACTTAGAGATTTCTCAGGTGTGCGTACTGGCTCAGCCGTCTCACGCTGAAACGGCCCCGTCTCAGCGAACTGCGTTTTAGCCATCTCGCCGCAGCAGTTGAGACAATGAGCGGGGCAGGTCCCTCACCGCTCGGTCGCTAGCTACTCAATGGAATGGGACGCCTCTTCTGAGGCGTCTCCGGCTTCCTCTTGCGATCCCCTGAGGGGGATGTTGTATCGCTTGAGTTTTCGGTACAGAGTGGCGCGGCTAATCCCGAGCATGCGTCCTGCAAGCGCCTTATCTCCATTCGCTTGTTCAAATACGCGCAATATGGTCATTTTTTCCATTTCAGCCAAAGCTGTAGTGGAAAGGGAAGCCGAATCCTGAGCGACTCCGCCAGATGACTGCAATGGCTCGCTGCGGATCGCGGGGGGAAGATCAACAACATCAATCACGCGGCCATCGCCCAGGGTGACTGCACGCGCGATGCAATTTTCTAGTTCGCGAATATTTCCCGGCCATTCATAGTTAAGCAGGCTCTTCATCGCCGCAGGCGTTACCTGCAGGTGTGAGTTGGGAGCATAGCGATCCAGAAAGTGATGCACGAGCATGGGAATGTCCGAGCGGCGCTCCCGAAGTGGAGGAAGGTGAACCGTTACGACGTTCAGCCGGAAATATAAATCTTTCCGGAATGTTCCCTCGCGGTAGGCAGCCTCCAAATCGCGGTTCGTCGCGGCGATGACGCGCACATCCACACTCACTCGTTCATTGCTGCCGACCGGGCGAACTTCTTTTTCCTGCAGTACACGGAGCAGTTTTGCCTGCATTTCTAGAGGAAGCTCGCCGATCTCATCCAAAAATATCGTTCCGCCATTGGCGGCCTGAAACAGGCCGGCCTTGGATTTGATCGCGCCGGTGAATGCGCCCTTTTCATAGCCAAACAGCTCGCTTTCCATCAGCGTGGGTACGAGCGAGCCGCAATCCACGGCGACAAAAGGTGTTTGCGCGAGCGCGCCCCGAAAATGAATTGCTCGCGCCACAAGCTCTTTGCCGGTGCCACTCTCGCCGGCGATTAAGACCGGAGTACGCGTGTCCTTCAGGCGCGACACCATTCGCAGGACGTCCTGGATATTGGCGGACGTACCCACAATCCCATCCAGATTCGCCTCAGTATCCACTCGTTCCCGGAGGAATTCGTTCTCCGTAACAAGCCGGACCTTTTCAGCCATGCGCTGCAGCAGAAGTCGCATTTTCTCAACACGGAACGGCTTCTCGATATAGTCATAGGCTCCCAACTTCATGGCGTCCACCGCGGACTCGATGGAGCCATGGCCCGTCATGATGGCGACTTCCGCCCGGGGCAAGACGAGTTTTGCCTGTTTCAGCAGGCCGACGCCGGAGAGAGAAGGAAGTTTCAAGTCCGTAAGAATCAGGTCCGGCGCCTCGGCATCCAGTTTCGCTAGCGCTGCTTCCGCGCTTTCTGCTTCGGTGCACATGTAGCCCAGCGTGCTGCCGATCGTCATGCAAAGCTTGCGAATGCTCTGTTCATCGTCAACAACCATCAATCGTATTTTCAAGTCGTCGCTCATGGTTTCCCGAAAGTTTTCTCCACAATGGACATTAACTGATTTACACGGAACGGTTTCTCGATACAGGGCGTGCCGCTTTGCGCGAGCAACGCCTGCGTCTCGCTATTGGCCGTATCGCCGCTGATAAGAATGATTTTGGATCCCAGCTCAGGACGATGTTTCTGGATCCAGGCATGCACGTCGGCTCCGTTTACAGCCCCGGGCATTCGAATATCGGAGATCACTCCGCCGTAATGACCGTCCTCGAGGTGTCTTAAGCCTTCCGCTCCGGAAGATGCGTTCACCACGGCGTAGCCCTTCCGTTCGAGCGCGGCTCTCAGAAATGCAATCACGGAGGGTTCGTCCTCTATCAGGAGGATCGGAGCGGCGTGGCCCACAGCGGCAGGCAGCTTCATCTCCCAGCCTCCTTCGCCGCCATGACAGGCTGCTCCGTCGCGATCGGAATTCTCACTACGAAGGTGCTGCCTCCGCCTTCGCTATTGTTCCAGCACTGAATCTCTCCGCCGTGTGCCCGAACAATTCCGTAGCAAATGCTCAAACCCAGGCCAGTTCCTTTGCCGGGCTGCTTTGTCGTGTAAAAAGGGTCGAAAATGTGTTGCGGATCGGCGATTCCCGTGCCGTTGTCACTGATTACGACTTGGACGCTCCGGTTCCAGCGCTCCGTGCGGATGGCGATTCGTCCGCGCCGTCCGGTCTCTTGGACAGCGTCGTACGCGTTGTTCAGGATGTTGAGGAACACTTGTTGCAACTGCTGTGCGTCTCCCAGCGCCGGTCCAAGTGTTTCGTCGAATTCCTCTTTCACCTCGACGCCATGGCTGGCGAAGTCGTAGCTGCGAAGCTTGATGGTTTGGCGCAAGACGGAATTGACTTGCACGGGTTCGCGCTGGACTGGCCGCTGCCTGGCGAAGCTCAATAGGTCCTGGACAATGTCTTTAGTGCGTTGGGTTTCCTGCAGGATGATCTGAAGGTCTTCCCGCGCCGAAGCCGGCACCTGGGGATTCTCCAACAGCAAGTCCGTAAAGCCCAGAATAGCTGCAAGTGGATTGTTCACTTCATGCGCCACTCCGGAAACAAGCCGGCCAATTGTGGCCATGCGCTCCGAGTGGGCCAGTTTTGCCTGGAGCAGAACTGCATCTGTAATATCGGTCATGACCACGACCACGCTGTTCACTGTGTCCTGCTCGTCTCTCATGGGGCTCAAGCTGATGGAAAAATGGCCCATAGTGCCGTCGCTGCGCCGGACCTGCAATTCCAGGTTTTCGACTTGCTGGCCATTGGCCGTAGTCTCTAGCGCCGCTTCAAAATCCTTGCGAAGCGATGCTTCCACCCAGTCAACAAGCCGGTGACCGATCAACTCATCTTCCCGGTAGCCCGCTTCATAGCAACGGCGGTTGGCATAACTGATCAGGCCCGCCGTATCCAGCACCAAGATCATGCTTTGGGTCGTGTTCAAAATTTTCTGGTTAAAATCACGCTCGCGCTGCAACTGAGATTGAAAAGACTTCTGCTCCGTCACGTCCAGCATCAGCCCTCGAATTTGCGCGATGTTTCCCTGGGCGTCGCGAACCGCGGTGATATTTTGCAGCGTGTGCAGGAGCGTGCCGTCTTTTCGCCTTAGGGTCTCTTCGTAATTGCGGAGCACGCCCCGCTCGGAGAGGGCCTTCACGAATCGTTCGCGCGCTGCCGCCACAGGATAGAGGTGCGGCCCAACATCGCTGCGCAGCATTTCCTCGCGTGAATTGTAACCAAGCATGCGAACCATCGCGTCATTGACATCGAGGAATCGCCCGTCTGGCGTGGCGAAAAAGAGCCCTTCCTGAATGCTGTCAAACAGCTCGCGATACCTGCGCTCCGCTTCGCGCCGATCCGTTATGTCCTTCAGGACGTGAATGGTGCGAGTATCGTCTTCCGCGGCACCCGGCGCCCTCGATGTGGATACGAGAAAAATTCGATCCGCCGAAGCCGCCACGTATTCTTCCCGAGGCCGCTGCGTATCCCGGCAGAAAGGGCAGGGAAGTTCGCTTCCCGTCTCCGCGATTTGCCGCAGCCCGTGCATCGGTTCGCCGACGAGCGCCACGGGCGAAACTCCCAGATGCGAGGCCAGGGAGCGATTCGTGCGGACAATTCGCCACGACCGGTCATGCACCACGATGTAGTCGCTTATAGCGTCAATGTCCTCGACCCATTGGCGCTTGGACTTTTCAAGTTGTGAGAACCGGCGAAAATTTTCGATCGAGAGAGCCGCATGGCTCGCCAGGGCATGAAGCAGCTTCTTTTGCTGCGGATTGAGGTTCTTTTGCTTGCGCAAGAGACACAGCGCACCCAGCCGCTCGCCGTCGCTTGCACTGATGGGTACGAGTACGGCGCTCGTCGCGTCGCCGGGAGTCAATTGCGCATCAGCTGGCAGGGTGGAGACCTCGGCAGTACGGCTATCCCAGGCCGCATGGATAAGCCAGCTTTTCAGCGCAGGGCTTCCCTGCATTTGGGATCTCCCCGCCGCATACAGGTCCGTCTCGCGACCACGGAATACCGCAACAGCGGCCCACACCGCCTCTAGCATGCGGGCAGACCGGGCGGCAAACCGCTCGAGGAAGTCGGGAAGATGCCGCGATTGTGCGGCATCCACGGCGAGTTCCATCAACTCCCCAGCTTGTTCTGAGTTACGAAGTTGAGGACTCTTGTTAATTGACCTCGAGTTCAAATGGAGATGTCTTCCCGATTTTGCGGTTCGCTTCACAGGTCGTGGATCAATCCGTGTCTCAAATTGAGTTCGGCGGTTCAGTACCAAGCTAGCGGCTCATCTCATTCTGAGTCAACCGCTCCAATCGCCAGGGTTGCTGAATCTACCACTCACTTCAAACGGTTCGTTATCACTATGTCTCAGCCTGAGACCTCCTCCTTGCAAGATCGGGCGGCCTGAGACAATCGCGCGCCCTCCCTTGCAAACAATATTTTTTCGCTGCGACCTTTAGCTCTTCATTTTGAATGGGTTATGGGCCAGGCGACTCAGCTCCTGCTCTAATTTCAACACCGTTCGGTCTTGGCCCCCGACGTGCCTTTTCTCCCGTGGGGTTTTCTAAATTCAGGAGGCGTGGTGTCGATGAGATCAAGTTGGAAGGAAATTCTTCGCGCGCTTGGGATCGCGGCGGTGGTGCTGTGCCTGGGGGCTCAGTGTTTTGGGCAGACGGGGACGACGGATGAAGGCAAGCGCAAGGTGAAGGTTAAAGTCTCGCCCGAGTATCCAGAGCTTGCGAAACGGATGAATGTCACGGGCAAGGTCAAAATTGAAGTCGTCATCACGCCGGAAGGACGAGTCAAGAGCACCCGAGTAGTCGGAGGACACCCGTTGCTGGTTCAGGCGTGCCAAGACGCGGTGAAGGAATGGAAGTTCGCACCCGGACCGCAGGAGACCACGCAAATCGTGGAGTTTGATTTTAACGGCGCGTCGAACTGAGAGATTGGAAGATAACGGCAGGGGCGGCTTGGATTTGAGTCGCGTCTCCGGGGGAGTGGAGGCTTCTAGAAATGACGATCGGCAAAAGGCTGTACATGGGGTTCGGAGCAGTGATCAGCATCTTGGTGCTGCTCTTCTTCGTTAATCTGCTCGCGGGTTGGAAGCAAAGTTCGGCGCGCGTAGACAATAAGTCCGCTCTGGATAGCGTTAGCGTGCTCGAGATGGTGCGCTATCAAACCATGTTGAATAACCACAACCTGGACAGCTTCCTGCTGAGTGGAGACCCTCGCGACGAGGAAAAACTCACCAAGGGCTTCTCCGATTTCAGTGACCTCGTTAAGCGTGGCGAAGCGCAGACGACGAACGATGCTGTCAAGACCACTCTCATTGAAGTGGAAACAACGGAAGCAAGCTGGATAGACAACTTCGCCAAGCCGTTGCTGGCCAAGCGTCATCAAGTCGATTCGGGCGATGCTACTGTCTCCGACCTTCAGATCTTCTATTTGCAGAAAGACCCTGCGTCATGGATCGCCAAACTCTCGGGGACTCTCGACGACACCATGACAAATATCAAGAAAGCAGAAGACAATACGAATAGCGCAGCAGACTTGGCTAGCAAGTTAAGCTTCTGGGTGACCACGCTCGGTACTCTGCTCGCTCTAGCCGCAGGAATCGGTGCGGCCTATTTCACTGCCAAGTCCATCTCTGAACCGCTAACCCACCTCATCACTGTGGCCCGAGAAATTGGCGACTCTGGCGACCTCGATCAGAACATCGATATTCATCGGCAAGACGAAATAGGGGCCTTGGCCACTACATTCAACAATATGGTCGCGTACCTGAAGGAGATGGCGAACGTTTCGATGTCGGTTTCGGAAGGCGACTTGACCGTGGAAGTGGTGCCTCGTTCGAAGCGCGACACCCTGGGCAACGCGTTTTTGCGCATGTCTCACGGCTTGCAGGAATTGGTTCGCACAACGCGTGACTCCGCCGGTCAAGTCTCTGCTGGCTCGAACCAGGTTGCGGGAGCCGCGGATGAATCGGCGAAGGTGAGCGTACAAGCTTCCTCGGCCATCGAGGAAGTCACCAGTACGATGCACGAAATGAGCATCAACGTACAAAACGTGGTGAAGAACACTCAAGTGCAGGCATCCAGCGTAGCGGAGACCTCCGCATCGATCGATCAGATGGTCACCTCGATTCAGCGCGTTGCGGACACGGCGAAGGTGCTTCTCGATATCGCCAACAGATCCCGCGAAGAAGTCGTCACCGGAATCCAGACCATGGAAAAGGCGACGGATGGATTGAATCGGACCAACAAAGCCATTCAATCATCGGCGGAAATCATCAATATTCTGGGTCATCGCGCCGACGATATCGGCAAGATCATCGAAGTGATTGACGATCTAGCGGAACAAACTAACTTGCTCGCCCTAAACGCGGCCATCGAAGCCGCTCGTGCGGGCGAACACGGATTGGGTTTTGCGGTCGTCGCCGATGAGGTCCGCAAACTCGCGGAGAAGTCCACGCAATCCACAAAGGAAATCGCCGACCTGATTCAGAGCATCCAGCGTGAGGCTCGCCAAGCTGTTGAAAATATGGAGCGCAGCACGCGCATCGTCGAAGAAGGGCTGAGCCTGGGCAACGAACTTGGAACTGCGCTGCACAAGATCTCGAATGTCGTTACCGAGGTCTATAAGTTTTCCCAGGAAATCGGCGCAGCCACAAACGAACAGTCTGTTGGTTCATCACAAATCGCGAAAGCCACGAGCCGCCTGACCGAAATCACGCAGGAAATTAACTCTGCCGTAGAAGAACAAGCATCCGGAGCCCAGGCAGTTGTCCGGGCGATGGACAAGATGCGTGAACTCGTGCAGCAATCAGCCTCGAGTTCGACGGAGCTTTCCGCTGCTGCCGAGCAAATGCTCAAACTTTCGCGCAATCTGCTGGACAGCATGGATCGTTTCGTTCTGGACCGCAGTTCACAAGCTCGCAGCCGCCAAGGGGAATCTCCGGCACCGCGCCGCGGGCACAGCAGCTCGGCGCGCGAACGTGAACTCGAATACGCTGAGCTGGCTCGTTCCTGAGAAGGCGGAGACTGCTTGATGGAAAAGGAATTACAAATCGTTGGATTCCGCATCGGAAACGAAACGTATGGCGTTCGAATTGGCGCCGTCCGGGAGATTGTCCGGGTGCCGGACATCACTTCAGTCCCCAGCGCTCCGGATACCGTGGAAGGCGTGATCAATTTGCGCGGGAAAATCATCCCGGTTATGGATCTGCGGAAGCGTTTTGGACATTCGGAAATCAAATCAGACAAAAAGAACCGTATTTTGGTCGTCGAGCTAGAGAACAAACTGCTTGGCTTGATTGTGAATTCTGCATCCGAAGTATTGAAAATCCCGCCATCGGAAATCGAGGCTCCAGGCTCGGTTTTTGCCGATGGAGAAACGGGATACGTCACTGGCGTCGGCAAACTGAATGGTCGGCTCATTATTCTGCTCGACATTTCCAAATTGTTGCGCCGACCGGAGCTCAAAAGACTTGAGGAGGCCGCGGAAACTGTAGCCAGCGTCCGATAGACGGACGTCCTCCGGACTTCGGGGGAGCCACGCCGGCCGGTTGCCGCCCAATCCATGGGAACCCTAACCGCCCAGATTCAATTGACCGAAGCAGAATTGAAGCTTCTGCAGACGCTCGTCTACCAGGAATGCGGCATGTTTTTTGACGAGCGCAGGTCGCACTTCCTGAAAGACAGGTTGCAACGGAGGCTCAAGGCTTGCCAGCTCGATTCCTTTTACAGCTACTACCGGTTGCTCACAAGCCGCGAAGGCCGTGCGGAATTGGCCCTGCTTCTGGAAAACCTGACGGTCAATGAGACCAGTTTCTTTAGAAACAAACCACAGCTCGACCTTCTTCAGAAGCACGTGCTCGAAGATCTACTCCGCAGAAAACAGGAACGCCGCGACTGGAACCTGCGCGTTTGGAGCGCCGGGTGTTCCAGCGGGCAGGAACCATACTCCGTTGCGATTCTTATTTGTGACGCGCTTGCCTACTATTACCTGCGAAATCCGCTGCCATTTGAAATGCCCTCGCCGAAACCGCTGATTCCGCCGCCTTGGAAGCTCGAGATCGTGGCTTCAGACATCAGTTACGCAAGTCTGCGTGTCGGGCAAGAGGGCTTGTATACGGAACAACAGATGGAGCCCGTGGATTACACATGCCGGCTGCGTTACTTCGAGAAAGCGGGCGACAAGTACTCCGTCAAGCCGCAGCTCAAGCAATTGGTTCAGTTCGACTTTCACAATTTGAAGACGGAATTCCTTCCACGCCGCAATGACATCATTCTTTGCCGCAACGTGATGATTTATTTCGACGAAGCGGAACAGAAGCGGCTGATTGAGAAATTCTGGAACTGCTTGAACCCCGGAGGCTACTTGTTCGTGGGCCACGCCGAAAGCCTTTTTGGGCTGACGCAGAAATTCCGGATGGTGCACGAGAACAACGGCACGGCCTATCAGAAGGTGGAGGGTAATTCGTGAGCAAGGCTCCTGAAGACCGCAATCCGGAGCTTCGCGCCATTTTCTTCGAAAGCGCGAATGAATTGCTGCAGTCCCTCAATGAGGCGGGGCTGGAGCTCGAGGCGCGCCCGTCTGACGAAGAAGTCATCCGACGCGTGCGGCGGGCGGTCCACACGCTGAAAGGCGACTCCGCGGCTTGTGGTTTCCACAAGCTAAGCGAGTTGGCGCACGAACTGGAAGACGTGCTTACGCCGCAAGTGGCCCAGAAGCACGGCGCACGGTTCGCGGAAGCGGTGCTTGCCGCGGCTGACACATTTGAGGCCCTGCTGGCCGCGTACCAGCGCAGCAAGAAGTTGCCTTCGCTCGAAAGCATTCGTGGGCTGATCCGCGGCCTGCTAGTTGCGACCGCTTCTTCTGACCAAGTAGTTCAGTCCGCCCCGGGGGTACCTGCATCGTTTGCCTGGACAGAATACGAGCAGTTGATGATTTCCGAAGCAGTACACCGCGGCGAGACGGTTTATAACGTTGCGTTGCGGATTGACCCTAACAGCCTGATGCGCGCGGCGGCGTTTCAATTGATCCGAAACGTGCTCCACGGGTCTGGCACGCTGATCGCTTTGCGGCCTGAGGACAACGCTGCTGCAGCGAACGTCGAGGTAGTTGAGGCAGCTATCGCCACCACCAAGAGCCAGGAGACGCTTCAAAAACGCTGCAGGATTCCGAGCATTGTTTCTGAAGTAAGAGTGGAACGCGCAGCGATGGTTGAGACGCCTGAGCACGAGATGCTGGGCGACCTGTTGGAAGCGGAAGCAGCCAAGATCGTGGCCGCTCCTGCCGAGCAAAACGAGGCCGGAGACGCCGCGAAACCCAGTGCGAACGGTTCGGCGGCAGCCGCCGTCGCGGAAAGCACGTTGCGTGTGGATGCCAACCGCATTGACGCCGTCATGAACCTGGTTGGCGAGCTGATTATCGGAAAGTCTATGCTGCACCGCGCGCTCACGGAATTCGATCAGCGTCATGCGCGAGACCCGGTGCGCGCCAAGCTGGCGGACGCACTTGGCTTTCAGTCCCGCGTCCTGGATGAACTCCACAAATGCGTGTTGAAAATCCGAATGGTGCCAGTCGAGCAGTTGTTCCGGCGTTTTCCGCGCGTTGTTCGCGATGTGGCCAAGCAGTGCGGCAAAGATGTGGCGCTGGAAATATCCGGCCAGCACACTGATCTGGACAAAGGGATTCTGGATTCTCTCGGCGAGCCGCTTATGCACCTTGTGCGCAATGCGGTGGATCATGGCATCGAGCCCGCGGATGAGCGCATCACCGCGGGGAAGCCGGCGCGCGGCACCGTTTACCTCAACGCCTACCACCAGGGAACGCAGGTTGTGATTGAAGTTCGCGATGACGGCCGAGGAATTGATGCGGCGCGAGTCCGTCAGCAAGCCGTCAAGCAGGGGATTCTCAAAGAAGAAGAAGCGGCGAGAATGGCCGACCAGGAAGCGCTGAATATGATCTTCGAATCAGGCTTCAGCACGGCTACGGAGGTCACAGAAGTGTCCGGCCGCGGCGTGGGCATGGATGTTGTGAAAAGTGTGCTCGACAAGCTGAAGGGCACCGTGCACATTTCTACCCAAAAAGCGAAGGGCACTACATTCCAGCTCCGGGCCCCTCTCACGCTTGCAAGTATCCAAACACTCTTGTTCCGGGTCGGCGGAAGGTTGTTTGCAGTCCCGCTGTCCTCGGTTGTCGAGATTTCGCGGGTCAACGATCAGGAAATTCATCAGATCGACCACCGCGAGGTTCTTCGTTTGCGCGAGCAGATTCTCACGCTCGTAAGGCTGGACCGGTTGAGCCGCCTCCACGCTGTGGCGACCGAACCAAAAAAGCAAAAGAATTTTGTGATCGTCATCGGTTCCGCCGAAAAACGGTTCGGGCTTGTGGTGGACAGCATGGTCGGTGAGGAAGAGTTGGTGATCAAGGCGCTTCCGAGCGACATCGTTGCAAGCGATTTGGTCAGCGGCGCTTCCATCCTGGGAGACGGGACAGTCGTATTAATTTTGAACGTTCCTGCCGTTCTTACACGGCTTTCCCGGTCCGTTCCCCTGGGAGCGATCGCATGAGCGGGCGGATCAAAGTTCTCGTTGTTGACGATTCCGCGCTGATGAGGAAGCTTATCCCCTCGATTCTTGCGCGGGATCCATCCATTGAAGTCGTGGGTACAGCGATGGATGGAGCCTTCGCGCTAAAGAAAATCGAAGAACTCAATCCGGACGTCGTAACGCTTGATTTAGAAATGCCCAGAATGGACGGCATGGAAACCCTGCGCTTGATCATGCGGCGGGCTCCCATGCCTGTGGTGCTCTTCAGCACGCACTCGAAGGAAGGCGCGTACGCGACGTTGAAAGCTCTTGCCCTTGGCGCGATTGATTTTGTCCCCAAGCCGCAGGACGCCGCGGCAGGTCACCTCGATTCCATCGCGGAACTCTTGATTGAGAAGATTAAAGTGGCGAAACGAGCAGCGGGCCGCAAGCTGCCGGCAGCCGTGGTTTCCGACGATCCGCCGCTTCGCAAGAAGCGCAGCTCGCATTCCACGCTTCCGCCGAATCGCATTCTCGCCATTGGAATTTCGACGGGGGGGCCAAACGCTCTTCAATACGTCCTTTCACAAATCCCGGCGGACTTTCCTGCGAGCATCGTAGTGGTCCAGCACATGCCGGAAGGTTTTACGGAAATGTTCGCGAAGCGCTTGGATGAATGTTGCGCGCTCGAGGTGCAGGAGGCCCGGTCCGGCGACTTGCTTGTCGCTGGCCGCGTGCTGATTTGCCCCGGAAACCGTCACATCATGGTCCGGCGGATGCCGCGCGGCGATATGGCGGTGCTCTCAGACGGGCCGCCTGTGAATGGGCACCGGCCGTCAGCCGACGTTCTGTTCCATTCCGTGGCCCAGCAATTTGGCCTCACTGCGATCGGACTTTTGATGACTGGGATGGGCGAGGACGGCGCCGAAGGCCTGGGCGCGATCCGAGATGCCGGGGGAATGACCGTCGCGCAAAGTGAAGATACATGCGTCGTCAGCGGCATGCCGCGAGCCGCGATTTCGAAAGGCTACGCGAACAAAGTGATACCACTGGATGTCCTTCCGGCTTTCCTTATTCAGAATTACGGCAGCAGCCATACGATAAGCGAAAAATTTGATCGAAACGACAGGAACGAGAAAAAAGAGAAGTTTGAGAAACCAGAAAGGACACCCGTTTCTTCCCATCGCACTGAATAGCGTGCCGGAAGGAGGAGAAGGCCATGCAACAATTCGCCGCTCTACTACGGAAAGACAACCAACCCGTTCGCTACCTTGTGGTGGACGACTCCGTCTTCGCTCGCAAGAACATCATCAAGATGATTGAGATGTTCGGCGGCGAAGTCGCGGGCGAGGCCGGGGACGGGCTCACCGCCATCGCGGAATTCAACCGCACCAAGCCGGACATCGTGCTCATGGATATCACCATGCCGCAGATGGAAGGGATCGAGGCCGTCGAGCGAATCGTGCGCCAGCACGGCGATGCGCGCATCGTGATGGTCTCCTCGGTGGGATATCAGGAGAACATCCTGGCGGCGCTGCAGAAGGGGGCTAAGCACTTCGTGCAAAAGCCCGTGAAGCCGGAAGTGCTCTACGAAATTCTGCGCTACGTTCTCAGCGACGATCCCAATGCCGCGGGTGCGCCCGTGGCTCTCGCAGGAGAACACCGCATATGAGAATGGAACTCATCCAGCCGTTCATCAACGCGGCGGACGCTGTGTTCGCCGAACTCGTCCAGGCGCCCACCAAGATTCTCGACCTCTCGATGGACGAAGACACTTATCGCCGGAAGGGCGTCGCCGCCCTCATCGCCATCAAAGGTGATATCGAAGGGCGCGTGATACTCGATCTTTCTCCGGAAGTTGCGATGAAGGTTGCGAACCATCTCGCCGGCAGTGAAGTCCCGGATTCTGAACAGGTTGTCCGCGAGACGGTTTGCGAGCTCGCCAACATGGTTATCGGAAATTCAGTCACGCTACTCAATGACCAGGGCTTCCGCTTCAAAGTGTTCCCGCCGGAGATTCATATGAACGACGAAGGTTTAAAAGGCAGCGCGGATACGGAAGCGATGGTCATCGCCGTTGAAACGCCCTGCGGACTCGCTTACTTGAATATCTCGATGCACTATTTGCATCGCCGCCGAACCGAGCGCGACTCAGTCCCCGCTCTCGACTGAATCGCCGCGACATCTATCCACTGCATTTGACCCTGAGAAATCAGGTATCCACCGGCAACTTGATGTAGGCCGCGCCGTGGCGATAGAGCCCTGCCGTAGGGATCGCTTGGGAAAACACAATTCGTATGGGCACGAATATCGCGCCACTGCCCGGCGTAAACGGTACCGCGACTTCGACGCGCGAACCTTCTTCATACTTGTTTCTGCTTCGAAAGCTCAGTCCGCCCTTTGATAGATCTTCACAAACGGCCACTTCTTCCTGGAAACCACGCCGCCGGATGCACGCAAGTACGCGAGCCTTCACGCGCGCCCGGTTCCGCCGCGGAATCACCCGGTCTTCGACCAGTTGGCCTTTCGCTGCGGCCGCGTCGGGAGCCTTCATTTCCGGCTGCGCTTCAATCCAGATGGATGGCGTGTCGCAATGTTTGCAAAGCCGGGCAACACATTTGCGCGCTTCAAACGACTTCAATTCCAATTCATTCAAATAGACTACTTCGCGCCGCTGGCAAAACCCGCATTCCATGAGTAGCCGGGCAAGCGCTTCTTCGGCTTTGTGAGGAGCGGGGAAATCAATATCCCAAAAATCGCCCCGCGGCTCGATCATATGGATTGCATAAAGGAAACCATCGGGCTCGTGATCGATCTCTGCCATGACGCGGGCCCTGGCGCTCCTGACGAGATCGCCTTCCATTCGGCGGAGCAGAACCTCCTGGCCGACCGCCAACTTTTCTTCGATCCGCAAAACTCCGCCGTTTCGGCTGACAAGCAGCGTCTCCGCGATGTGATTTTCTGGGGTCCCGAGCCCAGTAGTCCACGAAACCTCCACGGGCATGCGGAAGCTGACTCGGTCGCTTTGGCGGAGCCCATCGCTCCGCATCGTTTCGTTTACCATGAGGGAGATATAAATATACAAAAATAGGCTAGCACCCGTTCCGCGCCTCCAGGCCTTCGCCGGCGCACGGCTTGTCGTACACACTAATAACCATTGCAGGGTCCGGTGATCGCCTCCCGTTTGGACTGTTGCCTTTTACGCTTGCTTTCTCGTCGAATATCTACGATTCCCGGCTTTATCTGGCATTCTTATCGAAGAGGGAATCACCTGTCCGGGTCGTCCCAAACGTCCTTCACCGGCTGACCTAACGTGGGAAACGTCATTACGATGAATGACCGAATCGCGGATGATGCCTCGCGCAAAGCAAGCGTGCGCGACCGGCGTTACGCTATCCGCTATCCTTTTGCAGCAGATGTCGAGTATCTCGATCTCGAATCCGGTGTGCGAGCAGAAGGGGTAACGTCGGACTTGTCGCTTGGCGGGTGTTTTGTATGCACTGCTAAGCCGCTTCATGTGAAGTCGCGGTGCCGCGTCACTCTCAAGCGTAAAACGGAAATCGTTGAAGCGCTGGCAATGGTCCGCATCGTCAAGCCGCGCATTGGCATGGGGCTGGAATTCATTGACGTTGAGCCTGCTTCCATTTCGATTTTGACCCGTTGGCTCGAAACTCTTCGGCGGGACCGCTAACCGCATCTACCTTCGCTTCAAGACTACCTCTTCGGTTTGCCTGCGATATGATTCTTGGATGAGCAAACACGGCTCGAGTTCTCCCCTCGATGACGCGCTGCTCTCAGTTTGGCGTCAAGCATTGATCGAACGTTCGAAGCAAGTCACGCTCAGCGGCCGGACGTTTCCTGTACGACACACCGCCAAGCGCCGGCTTGCTCAGGTTGATTTTGAATTTGAAGGCGAGTCCTACCGCGGCCTGGAGCAGAATTCCGAGACGAAGTCTCGCTGGGCGGCCATGGCGCGGCAAGGTGCGAAAGTCATGCAGTTCTTAACGAACGGGCGTTACTTTGGCGTCGTCGTAGATGGAAAGCTCACTCATTACAGCCCGTCCAGGCAATAGCATGCTCTGGCGCCAGTTCAAGCCGAGTTTTTGTGAGCAAAGACGCGGTGAGAGCAGGATGCGGTTGCGTCTATCACAGCTAATTCGGACCAGGTGAATGGCTCGATCAAATCGTACTCTCTCGCTTCTCCTTCTGCTTGTTGTGCTGGCGGTCTTCTGGTTCTGGCGTCAGAAAGCGCCCTCCCCGCATGTTGGCCCGGGCCCTTCGCTCGAGACACTCGATGGCTGTCCCATGGATGGCGATGCTTCGAGCGTTTCCGTGCGCGAACTCAACCGGCTGAAAAATCGCTATGAGGCTCCGCAACCCCAGCAGCTTGACTCCGCGGTCACGTTGGCTGCATTGCTTGAGCCCGGCGATGATCGCGGGAGGTGGAATGAAAATCTGGCCGCGCAAGTTACCGGCTATGTCTGGGATGTGAAGGTCGGCGGAGTCGAGACCGTCAACTGCCACGCCACGGACCCGTTGCATAGGGATACGCACATTGAACTCGTCCTGGACCCGATGACAAACGCCGAGGACCGCCGTGTGATTGTCGAAGTTACGCCCAGGATTAGGACGCTTGCAGAGCAGCGCGGCGAGGATTGGTCTACCTCATCGCTTCGCGCTCATTTTCAGGGTCGCTGGGTCAGCGTAACGGGCTGGCTGCTCTTTGATTCTGAGCACGCAGGCCAATCCTTGAATACTGCTCCCGGCCGCTCCCGCGACTGGCGTGCAACAGCGTGGGAGATTCATCCGGTCACTTCCCTGGAAATTGTGAACCGCCCTCGCTGACGCGCGATGCGGCTCAGTTCGTTCGCGGATTTTCGAGCAGTCCTCCCACAGTCCGTTGTGTTTCATGGGTTGACTTTCGTTTTGCTCACGCCGTTTGTGCTAGCCGGTCACTGCGGCGTATCGAGCGGATGTTTGCTCTGTTCGTAGAATTTGTTTTGCAGCTTCAAGCTTTCATCATCTGCCTTGATTGCACGAATCGCTTCGACGATGGCGTCGATCCAGTTGTTCATGTTCCATTCGCCTAGCTCTTTCGTCGCCGCTGAGCCCTCCCCCGAATAATGATTCGGGAATCGCGCGTACCACCAGATCCCTGTGTAAATATCGTCGGGCAAATGGACGCGAGCCTCATCGGCGCCGGATTCACTCGATGCGCGGTCCAGATGCACGAGGTCTGGCCTCGAGACCATTGTGTTTGAAGTCTCGTTTTCTCCGGCGTGATAATCCACCCCCTTGGATTTTCTCCCCGGCCCGCCGGGGCGGCTGCGCTCTCCGTCCTGTATGTACACGACATAATCGTGCGGAGTATCCATTTGGGTTTGCGCGAAGTACGGCAGAAGGTGTTCGTTCCCTCCATGCCCGTTGACGATCAAAATCTTTTTGCACCCGTTTCTCGCCATCTCGTCCGTCGTTTCCTGCAGCAGCTTTAGCTGTATATCCGCGCTGTATGCGATCGCCCCGGGTTGATGCTTCGCTTCAAAAATCTGTCCGAAGTAGTACTCCGGGAAGACGACGGCGTATTCCTTCTCCACGGCGTGCAGGGAAACGTACCGAACATTAAGCAGATCGGTGCCCAGCGGCAGATGCGGCCCGTGTTTCTCCAGTATGCCGAAGGGCAGCAGACACGTGCCCTTCGCTTGCCGAATCGCCAAGCTGAAGTCTCCCGCGGTAAGCTCCTCCCACTTCGGAGAAAGCTTCTCTTGTGCTTGAGCCGAACCGGAAGAAAGCGCCCATGCTCCGGCAAACAAGAACGTTACACATGCAGTTGCCCAAAACCTGCTCTTCACTATGCACCTCCTCTTCGTCGCGCATTGTACAGCCGCCGCTGCGGCCGCGCACGTCGAAACGTCGGATCCATCATCCCCAACTTTCGATTTGCCTGCTATTCTCTTACCAAAATGCGTAC
Organism: Candidatus Acidiferrum sp.; assembly: GCA_035279745.1. Lineage (GTDB taxonomy): Bacteria > Acidobacteriota > Terriglobia > Acidiferrales > UBA7541 > Acidiferrum. Next base: position 45,177 of record DATEHE010000014.1, read on the forward strand.
CATTTCGATGCCGGTATAATCTCCGCTCAATGAAAGTCGAAAGTGCGGACGTACCGGCGAACCGAAATTGCTAGTTCATCTGGCTAGTGGGGAATCAAAGGGAGCCGACAATGAAACGCTTGGCGATATTCGCGGTATTGACTCTTTGCGGTACTTACGCTTCGCACGCGCAAAGACTCCCAGAAAATGTAACGCCTGAGCGCTACGACGTGACCCTCACCCCGGATCTTGCCAACGCCAGCTTTAGCGGAGACGAAACCATCTTCGTCCGCCTGCAGAAGCCCGCCACTTCCATTGTGCTCAATGCGGCCGAACTGCAGTTTCAGGAGGTCTGGATTGGCACGGCGGATTTCAAGCAGGCCGCGGCGGTTTCCACCGACGATAAAACAGAGATGGCGACATTTACCGTCCCAACGGCCGTCCCCGCAGGTGCCGCTGAAATCCACATTAAGTTCACCGGGATTTTAAACGACAAGCTCCGTGGATTTTATTTGAGCCAAACGGCGCGGCGGCGCTATGCGGTTACGCAGTTCGAAGCGACTGATGCACGGCGGGCCTTCCCATGCTTCGATGAACCGGCGTACAAGGCCGTATTCCGAATCAAGCTGATTGTAGACAACGGGGACACGGCGATCTCAAACGGAAAAATTATTTCCGATACCCCCGGCCCCGAGAATGGCAAACACACGCTTCAATTTTCCGATTCGCCGAAAATGTCCTCCTATCTGGTGGCGATGATGGTTGGTGATTTTGCCTGCATTTCGGGCGGAGCGGACGATATACCGATCCGTGTCTGCGCTGTTCCGGAGAAGAAAGACCTTCTTTCCTACGCGCTGGTCTCTGCGGAAAAGATTCTGAAATTCTACGACACGTATTACCAGACAAAATATCCGTTCCAGAAGCTGGACATTATTGCCTTTCCGGATTTTTCCGCCGGCGCAATGGAAAATACCGCTGCAATCACCTACCGCGAGACGCTTCTCACTATTGACGACAAAAATGCTTCGGTCGATGCGCATCGTGCCGTCGCCGACGTTCTGGCTCACGAAATGGCGCACATGTGGTTCGGCGATCTTGTAACCATGAAATGGTGGAACGATGTCTGGCTGAATGAGGGATTCGCAACGTGGATGGCGTTCAAGCCGATCGAATCCTGGGACCCGAACCGCCATGCGGAAAGGGAAGAGATTCAAGAGTCGCAAGGCGCGCTACTTGGGGATTCCATCGCGTCGGTGCGGCCCGTGCGCGGGAAAGCGGACACGATCGCCGATATCCAAACTCTGTTTGACGGCGTCGCTTACGGAAAGGCGGCATCGATTTTGCGAATGGTTGAAGCGTACGTGGGCCCCGATACGTTCCGCAAAGGTGTGAATGCGTATCTTGTGAGGCATGCGTACGGGAACGCGGCGGCGGAAGACTTCTGGGATCAGGTCGCTGCAACTTCCGGGAAACCGGTTGACAAGATCATGGCAAGTTTTACGGAGCAGCCGGGAGCACCGTTGCTAACTGTAAGCTCAGTCTGCGCTGGCGGAGAAAAAACCGGCAGCCGATGGAAGAAGAAGCGGACCAAAGAGACCACCCAGGTGACGATCTCCCAGCAGCGCTATTTCGGAGACGCGGAGAAGTTGGCTGCCGGCTCGCCGGAAATTTGGCAAATCCCTGTGGATTTGCGGCCTGCTGGAGAACCCAACCGCACCTATGTGCTCCTTACTCAGAAGCAGCAAACATTCGAATTGCCCGGATGTGCTCCATGGGTTTACGCGAATGCTGGTGGCAGAGGTTATTACCGGACGGATTATGAATCGGGGATCTTTGGCAAAATCAGCAGCGCGTTCGAATCGGAATTTGGTCCTGAAGAACGAATTCAATTTCTTGGCGATGAATGGGCCATGGTGCGCGTCGGAAAACTTAGCATCGCGGAATATTTAACGACCATCGAAAAAATGAAAGGCGAGCGCACTCGCGCCACGGTGGACGCCATGACGGAGCATTTGGCAGGGATTCACGACTACATTGCTGCGGATACGGACCGGGCGGCGTTCGAACAGTGGATACGAAACCTGTTGAAGCCAATGGCCAACGATTTGGGACCGAGCGCGGCACCGGGGGAAGACACGGACAAGACAGCCCTGCGCGCCGATGTTTTTGGTACGCTTGCGATGTACGGAAGAGATCCCGATTCGATTGAAAGAGCGCGGGCGGTGGTCCAGCAGTATATAAATAATCCGAACTCGGTGGATCCCGGTATTGCTGGAAACGCGCTCTTCATCGCCGCAATGAATGGCAATGAAGGGCTGTATGACCGCTATCTCGCACAGATGAAGTCAGCCAAGACGCCTGAGGAGTATTACAATTATTTCAATGCATTAAGCCAGTTTCCCAGCGCGGAGCTTGCAAAACGCACGATCGAGTTTGCGCTGAGCCCCGACGTCAAAAACCAGGATTTGTATCTCGCCACCAGCACGCTGAGGAACGTGACGACGCAAGCGGCCGCGTGGGAGCTTTTCAAATCCAACTTTAAGGCCATCCTCGCCAAGGCAGACGCTACTCTCGGACCTGGTTTAGCAAGCGTTGCCGGTGCCTTCTGTGACGGGCAATTGCGCGACGACGCACAAGATTTTTTCGCAAACCAAAGTCTTTCGGGAACAGAACGCATTCTTCAGAATGCCAAGGACCGTGTGAATGCGTGCATCGAATTTCGTTCACTGCAGCAGTCAAATCTTTCGGACTATTTGAATCATCCTGCAGCGAACAGCGCCGCCCCCGCAAAACGCTGACGCGACTGGTAGCGTCTAGAACTTACTCTGCAGAAGTCTCAGTGACCGTAGGAAGGCAACGTCACCAGCAACGCTTTGACGCCGTTCCAAAGAATTTGGACTCCGATGCATACCAGCAAAAAGGAAGACAACCTCATGATGACTGTCATGGCGGTAGGGCCGAGCGCGCGTGCCAATCTGTCCGAAAAACCGTAGCAGAGATACACGGTCAAGGCGATGATCAGCGAGCCGATCAACACAGCCAGCAGGCCAAAAATATTGACGCCGTGCAGATGCGGCAAATTTGCTCCAAGCGTAATGGCCACCGAGATCGATCCTGGGCCGACGGTAAGCGGCAGAGTTAGCGGATAGAAAGCGTTCTTGAACTCATCTCGCGGCGCTACTTTCTTTCGAACAGTCGTTTCTGAGCTGTCGTCTTCTTCATCGTTGCTCTTCAGCATCGCCCAGCCCGTCGAAATGACGACCAACCCGCCGCCAACCTGTACAACCGGCAGCGAAATGCCAAAGAAACTCAGAATGTGCGTTCCGATCAAGCAGGAGCAAACGAGCAGGAGAAAACTGTTGATAGCGATCCGCCAGGACAATGCCCGCCGCGCCTGCTCCGTATACCCGCGAGTTAGCGTAAGAAAAATCGGGCTGCCACCCAGCGGGTTCACGATGGGAAACAGTGCACTCAGAATGAGCAGCGTGCTTTTGGCGCCTTCAAGCAATGCGATTCTCCGGAGTTGGGAGTATAGCCGAGGCCGGCATTCGGCCACAAAGTACCGCATCCTTGCCCGAGCCGAACCCGTGCGCTAGAGTTTCCGTTCCTGTTTGGGGTGCGTCATGGCCACGAGAGAGAAGCGAACCCAGTATGTGCAGCAAGTTCCCGGCGAAAAAGTCAGAGTCCTGATTCAGCGGACGCGAATCCAGCGCCGCGTCTCGGAGCTTGCACGGCAAATCCGCAGAGACTTTCCCGACGAACCCTTGCACTTGGTCGGCGTGCTAAAAGGCGCCGTATTTTTTCTTTCCGATTTGGCGCGTGCCATCCCAGGTGACGTTTCCTTCGACATGATTGCCGTTTCAAGCTATGGCAAAGGCACTCAATCCTCCGGTCAGGTGAAGCTCACGCGCGATCTCGATTCCAGTATCGAAGGAAGAACAGTGGTCGTCGTCGAGGACATCCTGGATAGCGGCGTTACGCTCCAGTATCTCCTGCGAATTTTTGAGCAACGCAAGCCCAAACGCCTCCGCGTGGCTGTCCTTCTGGACAAACCGGAGCGGCGCATTGCGGACGTACATGCCGACTACGTGGGATTTACGATTCCCAACGAATTTGTCGTTGGCTTCGGGCTCGATTATGGCGAGCGCTATCGTAATTTGCCGGATGTTTGCGTACTTTCTTTGAAGGGGAAAGTTTCGAAGCAGGTTTTCGACAAATAGGAATTTTGCACTTCTCGACTCGCCAATCGCGCGGCTGCACTGCGGCGCTTTCTTCTCAAGGAGTCTTGCTCGACGGCGGCTAGAAGGCGGACCCGTTTGTCCTCCCTGCTATAATGGATAGAATTCATGGACCCTGCCGGAGAACATACAGGAGTGGCCCTCAGCGAATCGGCATCTCTCCCTGCTGAAGTGATAGCCACACTAGCCGAAATCGGCGAGCAGGTGAATTCCTCCCTCGATTTGGACGAGGTGCTCGCAAAAAGCGCGGCACTCATTAAGCGCCATATTGATTACGAAATTTTTGGCGTGCTCATGCTGGAGGGCGACGGCAAATTTTTGAAGCACAGGTTTTCCATTGGCTATCCTAAAGAGCTCGCCGAAAATTTGCGCATTCCCATCGGCCAGGGCATCACTGGCACCGCTGCGGCCACTGGGCACTCGGTGCGCGTCAGCGATACTTCCAAAGATTCCCGGTACATCAATGCCATCGAGAGCGTGCGCTCCGAACTGGCCGTGCCTTTGATGCTTCGCGGGAAATGCGTGGGAGTTCTCGATATTCAGAGCGGACACCTGAACTATTTTACGCGCGAGCAGCAAAGCATCTTGACCTTGCTCGCCAGCCGGCTTGCGGTTGCCATCGAAAACGCGCGGCTCTTCGAGCGCGTCAGGACCCAGGCGGAAACGCTTCTGCTTCTGAACGAAGTCGGCCGTGAAACGAGTTCCATTCTCGATGTCGAAGAGTTGCTTCGACGCGCGGCCGAACAAATTAAACGCGTCATTGACTATCAGATCTTGAGCATCATGCTCTACGACGAGGACCAGAAAGTGTTTCGTCATCGCGTGGACGTGAAACATGGCCAGCGCGTTCAGGGAAAAATGAGAGTGGCGGCAAGCGAAGGCATCGTGGGAGCCGCGGCTTCTCTCAAGGAAGCGGTGCTGGTCCCCGATGTCACTTCCGATCCGCGCTATCTCTTGGTAAATCCGGAAACGCGTTCAGAGCTTGCCATTCCGATGCTTCACAAAGGCAAAGTCATCGGCGTCCTGGATTTGGAAAGCCCGCAAATAAATTATTTCACCCAGGACCATGTCCAGACTCTCTCCATTCTGGCGGCTAACCTCGCGGTCTCGCTCGAAAACGCCCGTCTCTATGAGCAGGTCGCGCGGGACGAGTCGCGGCTCGAACGTGATCTGCAAGCCGCAAAAAGAATCCAGGGCGCATTATTGCGTTCCGTGCCCACCGAGGATTTCGGCCTGGACATGGCCGCGCGCTATCTTTCTGCGCGGGAAGTTGGCGGCGATCTCTATGATTTTCTGCGTTATGGGCCGCAGCAACTTGGAATAGCGCTCGGAGACGTCAGCGGAAAGGGAACTGCCGCGGCATTGTACGGGGCTGTCGCCATCGGCATCATGCGCAGCTTGACTCCGCAGAAGCTTCAGCCTGCTGAACTGCTCAAGCAGATGAATCAGACCGTCGGCGAGCGCCGCATCGAGGGGCGCTTCATGACCATGTGTTTTGCAACTTGGCAGAAAGGGCGGAGCAAGCTGCGCGTGGCCAATGCCGGACAGTCTCAGCCTCTCCTCTACAAGGACGGCCGTTGCGGAAAGGTCGAGCTGACTGGTTTCCCTCTTGGAATATTCGAGGATGTCAGCTATGACGAATGGGGTGTCACGCTCGCCCCAGGCGACATTCTTGTGTTTCATTCGGACGGCGTTACGGAGACCATCAACAGCGAAGGCCAATTCTTCGGGAATGAACGGCTGCGCCTCCTGATCGAGAAGCACAATGCTTTGAGCGCCGGACAAATCGCTGACTTGATTTTTCAGGAAGTGGACTGGTTTTCAGATGGTGCGCCGCTCGCCGATGACCGCACGCTCGTGGTGCTCAAGGTGCGATGAACGTGCATTCCGCACCCCGGCAAAAATCATTGCATTTTCTCGATCCCGCGCTGTTCACGCCGCAATTTGCATGGAAACGCACGGGAGACGGAACAGGGACTCGTTACGTTTATTGCGAGAGCGTTGATCTTTCGCGGATTGCCGCGGCGCACGGCACGCCCTCTTACTGTTATAGCCGCAGGGCGATCATCTCCGCATTCGACGAATTCGACCACGGGCTGAGTAAAGTCCCTCACACAATTTGTTTCGCCGTGAAGTCCAACGGGAATCTCTCCATTCTGAACGAATTGGCTCGGCGCGGGAGCGGCTTCGATATTGTATCCGGCGGCGAACTCGAACACTTGGGTCGCCTTGGCGTTCGCGGAAATCGAATTGTTTTTTCAGGCGTGGGCAAGACACGGGAAGAAATTCGCTTTGCCTTGCAATATGCCCCCGATTCACATGCGAATCGGCATGCTCGGCGGGGCGATACCGGCATCTTACTTTTCAACGTGGAATCGGAAGCTGAACTGGATGTTCTTCTCTCCGAATCCGCGCGCAACAGAAAACGCGGTGGGCGTCCGCCGGATGCCGCCATTCGAGTGAACCCCGACGTCTCGGCGGGCGGTCACCCACACATTTCGACCGGCAGCCACACCCACAAGTTTGGTTTGGACTGGCCAGAAGCGCGCCGGCTGTATCTGAAACACAAAGCCTCTCCGTTCTTGCGATGGAATGGCATCAGTTCGCACATCGGTTCGCAAATTGTTTCTCTCTCTCCGTTTGACCGGGCCTTCCGCCGCATCGCCACTTACGTGCACGAACTGCGCCAATCAGGCATTACGCTGGGCTATCTCGATATCGGCGGCGGTCTTGGCGTGCGCTATACGACGGAGAAAACTCCCGCACGCTCCGATTTTGCTCGGCTCCTCAGTCAGTTCGTCCGCCCTCTCGGCATGCACCTTCTTCTCGAACCCGGGCGATCCATCATCGCCCGCGCAGGAGTCTTATTGACTCGCGTCATCTACACCAAGACAAATCGCGGCAAGAAATTTGTTGTGGTTGATGCGGCTATGAATGATTTGCTGCGGCCCGCCCTTTACGCCGCGATCCACCCCATCACCAAAGTGACGATGCGCCGCGGTGACTCAAGCTCCCATCGGGAAGCAGTGGATATCGTTGGGCCGGTGTGTGAGACGGGGGACTGCCTCCTCCACGATTGGCCTCTTGGCGAAGTCGAGCCTGGCGACCTGCTGGCGATCTGGAGCGCGGGCGCTTACGGAATGTCGCAGTCGTCCAACTACAATGCACGCACGCGCCCCGCGGAGGTCCTGGTGGAGGGCGCACGCTTTAAATTGATTCGCCGTCGCGAAACGCAAAACGATCTTCTTCGGACCGATACGTTAGCCGCGCAACGCCGGTAATTTATCTCGGAATATCGCCATTCAGCCGATTCTTTCCGGCGAATCTTTGAATGAAGCCGGCAGGACAAACTTGCCTACTCGTGTGAGAAATTGAGCGGCTTACCCATTCAAGCTTGCTCTTGGAATCCCGCTATCCCGTAGCTACCTCTCGCCCCATTTCAGTTTGCTCCGCAGAATTTCGAAGTAGGATTTTCGCGGCGGCTGAATCAGTTTCAGGCATTGTGAAGAACGCGTAATCCGGATGCGGTCCTCTGCCTGCATCGGTATGCCCATCTGCCCGTCGAGAGTTAGAAACACGGATTCCGCATCTCCCGCAAGCTTCACTTCGATTCGGCAAGAGTCCCGGATCACAACGGGTCGATCAGTTAGCGTGTGCGGACAAATCGGTGTGACGACAAAGGCTTCGACGGTTGGATGCACGATCGGCCCGCCTGCGGAAAGCGAATATGCTGTTGAACCCGTCGGCGTTGCCACGACCAATCCATCAGCCCGGTAGCGGCAGACAAATTCGTCGTCAATGGAAAGCTCGACCTCAATCATTCGAGCCAGCGCGCTTTTGTTGAGCACTGCGTCATTCAGCACGTGCTGCTGGTCAACCACTGCGTTTGTGCGCACTAGCTCCACCTGGAGCATCACCCTTTCGCTCATCGAGGATCTCCCGGCGAGAGTCTCCTCCAATGCCGGGTAGAGTTCCTCGACCGTGAAGCTCGTGAGAAAACCGAGACTTCCAAGATTGATCGGCAAAATGGGAATGCCGCGGGAAGCCGCTACTCGGGCGGCGGCGAGCAGCGTCCCGTCGCCTCCCAGCACCAGAAGGATGTCCGCTTGATCCGCAAGATGTTCGCGGCTTTGACCATGTTTCGGGTCGGACAATGCTGCCGCCGTCTCCTCGTCGTAAATTACGCGGAGGCCCCGATCTTGAAGCCACTTGAGCAGCGGCGGCATGACCGCGGAGAGATTCTGCCGGCGCGGGCGCGAGACAATTCCAATCGTGCGGAAAGTGGAAGGGTTCTGCATATTGATTAGGGATTTTACTTCAGGCTCGGTTTTCGAACTTGTAGAAAATATTCCTGGTTGCCTTCCGCGCCCGTAATGCAGCTCCGGCCGGATTGGACAAATACCAAGCCAGCCGCCTCGGCCGCTCGCCGCACTCTCGTAACGGCCGTTTCGTGCAGGCGCTCATCATAAACGACGCCTCCGGGAGCAACGTCTTCCCGCCTTAGCTCGAATTGAGGTTTTACGAGAATCAGCAAGCTCGCTCCATTCTTCGCGCAGCTCGCCGCCGGTTGCAGAATATTGCAAGCCGAAATGAACGATACATCCGCAACCACGAGATCCACCGCTTCCGTGATGTCCTTGGGTTTGAGTTCGCGCGCGTTTCGCTCAATCGGTATGACTCGCGGATCCTTTTGCAGCTTCCAATCGAGTTGGGCAACATTCACGTCGGCGGCATAAACTCGCGCCGCTCCATGTTGCAGAAGGCAATCCGTGAAACCTCCATTTGACGCGCCAATATCCAGACAAATCAAGCCGGTGGGATCGATGCCGAAGTCCTTCAACGCGCCTTCGAGTTTCAATCCGCCTCGGCTCGCGTACTTCGCATGCCTGCTTTTAACTTCAATGAGCGCGTCCGTGGAGACCGGAGTGCCGGCTTTCTCTACAAGGGTTCCATTGACGAAAATCTCTCCAGCGAGAATCATGGCCTGCGCTTTTGGCTGCGTTTGCGCAAAGCCGCGCTCGACTACCACCGTGTCCAGGCGTTTTCGTAGAGTTTCGGCTGCCATCGAAATTCCGGCATCAAGCTCGCCGTCGAACAAGGTATTCCGCGATTTCGCGCAGTCGCCCCGCTTCCGCGCCAAACTCCTTCAACGCAGCAATCGCACTCGCGGATAGTTCCTTGGCAATCTCGTGCGATCGCTCCAGCCCATGAACCGAAGGGTACGTTGCTTTCTGCTGCGCGATATCCTTCCCCGCCGTTTTTCCCAGCGCCGCCGATGATTCCTCCACGTCCAGAATATCGTCCGTCACTTGAAACAGCAGTCCAATCGCTTCGCCAAACTTTCGCAATTTTTCGACATCGCCCTTCGAGCCTCCGGCGCAAAGCGCGCCAGACACAACGGATGCTCGAATCAGCGCCGCAGTTTTCGACTTGTGAATGTACTCCAGCATTTCAGCCGCGATCTTTTTCCCTTCGGCTTCGAGATCGGCCACTTGCCCGCCGACCATGCCATTCACGGTCCCTGCCGCTTTCGCGATTTCCTCCAGCATCGCCGTTCGCCTCGCCGCGTCAACGGGCGTCGCCGCGATCGTTTCAAACGCCAGCGTCAATAGCGCATCGCCCGCCAAAATCGCCGCTGCTTCTCCAAATTGTTTGTGGCACGTCGGTTTTCCCCGCCGCAAATCGTCGTTATCGAGCGCCGGTAGGTCGTCGTGAATCAGCGAATACGTGTGAATGAACTCGATGGCGCAAGCCGGATAATGTGCGGCGGCAAGATTCGAATCGAACAGCCGCGCGCTTTCCAGGCACAGGATCGGGCGAATGCGTTTTCCGCCCGCGAAAACGCTGTAGCGCATTGCCTGGTGAATCGAAGGGGGCCGCTGAGTTACCGCGGGCATCAGCCGGTCGAGCGAGGCGTCCACCGCGAGGCGATCTTCTTCAAAAAAAGTTGGAAGTGGCAGGCTCACAAGCAAGCTTTTAGCAGGGCAGCGCCGCTCAAGATTCGCTCTCGGTTTCCGGATCGAAGGGCTCGGCCGTCAGCTTTCCATCCGCCTTCTTCAGCAGAATCTCCACTCGCCCTTCTGCTTCTTCGAGCTGCTTCTGGCATTCTCGCGAAAGCGCGACGCCTTCTTCGAATAACTTCATCGCTTCATCGAGCGAAAGTTGCGGGCTCTCCAGGCGGCGCACGACTTCTTCCAGTCGCGCGAGCGAACGCTCGAAGTCCGGCTTCTTTGGAGCTTCAGGTTTTTTGGGAGCGGGTGAATTCACGCGGGCGTATGACCTCGTCTCTTAACGTTGACAGCGCGCACAATAATATGTGGATCGGCCCCCTTGCGTGATGCGTTTGATTCGACTTCCGCAGCGGCGGCACGGTTTCCCTTCGCGATCGTACACGCGAAGCATTTTTTCCAGGCCCTGGAACCACCACTCCGGATCCCGAAATTCCGGCGTCGGATGTAGACAGCATTTTAAGGCACGCAGGAGAATGGACACAATCGCTTTGTGCAGCCGCTGCGCTTCCGTGGAAGTCAACGAACTCGCCGCGCGCTGCGGGTCCAGCTTAGCCCGCCACAGTGACTCGCACGAATAAATGTTGCCGATTCCCGCGACGCGGTTCTGATCGAGTAGAAATTCCTTCAGCCCACGCTTCGATTTGCCGAGCAGCCTGCCAAAGTGCCCGCGGGTAAAGCGTGGCGAAAGCGCGTCGACGCCGAGCGCCTCAATCCCTGGACACTCGTTCGCAGACCGCCAGGCCCACACTCGCCCGAAGTGCCGCCCGTCTGCGAAACACAAAACGCCATTCTCCAGTTGAAACGCCACATCCACGTGCACACCTCCCGGTTTTGTGTTCGCGGCTTTTTCCATTTCCTGCACGTTGCGGAACCAAATGAGCTGCCCGTCCAGCTTGAAGTGCAGCGTCACCAAGCCCTTTTCCAGTTCCAGGCACACATATTTTCCGCGCCGCTCCACGGTCAGCACGCGTTGTCCCCGCGCCATTCGAACCAATCGCCCCGGTTTTTGTGGCTTCACTCCAATCGCGTGCAGCACTTTGACATTCCGAATTCGCCGCCCATTCACCAGCGGCCGCAAAGTTCGCGTGATCGCTTCTACTTCCGGCAGTTCAGGCATGGAAATGAGAATTGCGTCGGATCACTCGATCATTACTCGGCCGGTTTCAGCGTCAACGTATGCTGCCGCGCGTTCGCTTCCGCCGCGTCGCTGTACGCCAATTGGATTGGCCGCCCTTCATACCAATACGAAAACTGATCTGTGTAGTGGCCGCTCCCCAGTTGCCCGGATTCGCCCGCCGGGATCAACAGAATGGACGCGTCCCAATCCGCCGTGTTTGCGATAAACCTCATCGAAGGCCCATGATGCGTCGTCGCCGCCCTCACGCTGTACGCTGTCCCCGATTGCGGCTTTCCGCTGATACTCAAAAACCACTTCAAAATTCCTTGCCGTCCAAGCGGATGCAGCATGTCCAGCGAATCCAGATACTCCCATTTCCATCCAGAAATCCGCTTGCTCTTTGTTTGCTCAACTAGCATCTCCACGGCCTCATCCGCCGCGGCCGCCAGCAACTCGTCATACGACTTGTATGCCCCCGGCAGCCATTCCGCGCTCCGGTTCGTCAACACCTTCTGCAAAAACGTCGTGCTTCGCCATTCATACAGCGGCGTATCGCTTCCCAGATAGGGCTCGAGGATCAGCCGCAGCGCCGCTCGCCGCGTCATCTCCAGAAACGACACAACCGGCGAATCCGCTTCCGCGATTCCATTCCAGTTTTTCAGTTGCTCAATCAATTCCCTCGCGCGAGCATCTCTTGGTTGCGCGCTTTTCGACGATGCAACCATCTGCTCTGCCAGGAACATGTGCGGATAGCTGTACGTGTCCGTCTCCACTCGCAGCATGTCTATCGGCCGCAATCCATTCTTGTTGTGCAGCAAACTATAAATCCGCGCCGTGCGATACGGTTCTTCCCAGCGGTCCGTTAAGTACGGCTTATACTCTGGCCCCACCACGCGCGCGTTCGCCGTCACAATCAATCCGCTCTGCGGGTTCAGCGCTTGCGGCAATTGGTCGAATGGAATGTAACCCGTCCACTCATAGTCGTCCGTATCTCCGGGCACCGGCACTTCGCCGTTTCCTTTTTTCCGGATCGGCACGCGCGCAGCCATCACGTATCCGATATTCCCATCCACGTCCGCGTACACCGCGTTTTGCCCCGGGCCCCATACCTTCTTCATTACATCTTTGAACTCTTCCCAATTCCGCGCCGTCGAAAGCCAGTTGTACGTATTCCCCAATCCGCCCGGCTCCAGCGCCGTCCACTTCAGCGCGTACGCCTTGCCTCCTTCGCGCCGCACAATCGGCCCGTGCCTCGTCACCACCACTTTCCAATGCTCGTCCGCCTGGCCCTTCACGTGAATCACTTCATCGAACGTCTGCGCTTTTTCCCACGCCCCATTCACTCGATATTCATCCGGCGCTTCTGGATTGAACGTCTCGGTGTACAAGTCCTGCACATCCGCGCCATTGTTTGTGAACCCCCACGCGATGTGATCGTTGTGTCCGATCACAATCAGCGGCGCCCCCGGCAGCGTAAATCCTTCCGCGCGATATCCCGGGCAACTCAGTTCGATCTCGTACCAGATTGGCGGCACCGAAAGCTCCAGGTGCGTGTCGTTTGCCAAAATCGGCTTGCCGCTCTCCGTGTGCGCCCCGCTCACAACCCAGTCATTGCTCCCCAATCCCGCTCGGATCTCGCTCTGCGCTGCCTCCAGATAATTTTGAATTGCTGGCCACAACGCCGACGTCAAGTCCGCGGACTCTTCCTCGCCGCCCCTCTTTGCCTGCCTCTCGCTCTCCGCTTTCAGAATCGTGTCGTCCGAAGCGTCCTCATCCTCTTCGTGCTTTCTTCCCGGCACCAATCGCGACGCTTTTGATCCGTCGTTCGACGCATTGGAATCGCCCACCACAAAATGATCCATCGGCGATTCATCCGAAAATAAATCCTTCGACCGTTCCGGCCCCGCGCGCTCCTCCACCTTGGCACGATCCAGCTCGCGCTCCCAGGTATTCGTCAGCGTCTGGTACATGTAGCCCGCAACCACCAGCGAATCAGTCGGCTGCCACGGGCTCGGCTCATACTTCAGCAGCGAAAATTCCATCGGCAAATTTTTCCGGTGCAGTTCGATGAACCGGTTGACTCCTCGCGCGTACGCCGCCATCAGCGTCTGCGCATCTTTGTCCATTGCCGCGTAGTCGCGCTCTGCTGCTCTTCCAAATCCATACGTCCGGAACTGCCTGTCGGACCGCAGCGCCAGCGGCCCCACAATTTCCGAAAGTTCTCCGCGCGCCGCTCTGCGCATCAAATCCAGTTGCCACAGCCGGTCCTGCGCCATCACGTACCCTTCCGCCTCCACCGCGTCCTCAAGCGACTCCGCTCGTATATGCGGAACTCCCCATTTGTCCCGTTCCACGGTCACGTCATGCTTCAATCCGGCCACCGTCACGGTGCCATCAATTTGCGGCAGGCGCCGGTATACAAACCACCACGCCAATCCGCCTGCAACGACCGCCAGGATTGCGATTGTCCAGAGGAAATACCGAAGGATCGTGCGCAAGCAAACTCCGGGTTGCTGGAAGTAAATGTCGAGTGTAGTGGACGCGCCTCTCTCGCGCAACAAGTCGGATGCCTTTCTCTGCTGTGATAATCTAGAACGCTATTCCCTATGAGCTTGTATAAACCAGTTCCGCGCGTCCCCGATTTTCCCGTCATGGAGCAGGAAATTCTCCGCTTCTGGCGGGACAATTTTGTCTTTCAAAAGCTGCGCAAGCGCAACGCCAACGGCCCACGCTGGTCTTTTCTCGATGGTCCCATCACCGCCAACAATCCCATGGGCGTTCATCATGCCTGGGGCCGCTCCCTCAAGGACATGTATCAGCGCTACAACGCCATGCGCGGCTGCTCGCTTCGCAATCAGAACGGTTTTGATTGCCAGGGCCTGTGGGTCGAGGTCGAAGTCGAAAAGAGTCTCGGCCTCAAAACCAAGCGCGAAATTCGCGATTTTGGCATCGCCAATTTCGTTCGCGCCTGTAAGGAACGAGTTCTCACTTTTGCCGCGCGCCAGACCGAACAATCCATCCGCCTCGGCTACTGGTGCGATTGGGACGATCCAAAAGTGTTGCTTGCTCTCCGCGATGCTCTTGCCGATGGCGACCGCACCGTCACCGTCACTCTTCCCAGCGGCATCACACAAACCGCTCGCGCTAGCGAAATCGTCCGCAAACTCGGTTCCGCCGAATTCGGCGGCAGTTACTTCACTTTTTCCGACGAAAACAACTACACCATTTGGTCGTTTCTCAAGAAATGCCACAGCGAAGGTTTCATTTATCGTGGCCACGATGTCATGCCCTGGTGCGGCCGCTGCGGCACCGGCCTCTCTCAAATGGAAGTCGCCGAAGGCCGCCGCATTACCACCCATACATCCGTCTTTGTTCGTTTCCCAATCAAAAATCAGGAGCGCACCGCTCTCCTCATCTGGACCACCACTCCCTGGACGCTTACCTCCAACGTCGCGGTGGCCGTCAACCCCGACCTCACCTATCTCAAGGTCAAGCATGGCGATTGGTTCTACTATGTCGCCAAAGGAAATTTCGAGCACGATCGCGTTCAGGAACTCCAGGTCGAAGGCAAACACGAATCTCACAAGCTTCCTTCCATCCGCACTATTTTGAAAGGCAGCGGCGGCGTGGAAGTCGTCGAGGAATTGCCCGGCAAAACTCTCCTCGGCCTCACCTACAATGGCCCCTTCGATGATCTTCCCGCGCAGCAGCGCCCTGGTGGAGTTTTCACGTACGGCCAGACTGGCAATGGCCAATCCGCTTCCGCCGCTCATCGCGTCATCGCCTGGAAAGAAATCAGCGAAGCCGAAGGCACTGGCCTGGTTCACATCGCTCCCGGGTGCGGCGCGGAAGACCAGCAGCTTGGCAAGGAAAACGGTTTGCCCTTCGTCGCTCCTCTCGATGAAAGCTCTACATTTATCCCCGACTTCGGTCCATTCACCGGACGCAATGCCAATTCCGTCGCCGAAGACATCATTGCTGGATTGAAATCCAGCGGCATGCTCGTCGCTCGCGAAAAATATCCTCACGTTTATCCCCACTGCTGGCGCTGCAAGGAAGAGCTCGTCTTCCGGCCCGTGGACGAATGGTTCATTCGCATGGATTGGCGCGATCGCATCCAGCGCGTCGTTCCCGGCATCAAGTGGATTCCTCCCGAAGGCGAAGCGCGCGAGCAGGATTGGCTTCACAACATGAGCGATTGGATGATATCCAAGAAGCGCTTCTGGGGGCTCGCTCTGCCCATCTGGGTTTGCGGCGCCTGCAAACATTTTGTGATTATCGGGGGCAGGGAAGAGCTGAAGGAAAAAGCGGTCGAAGGCTGGGACGTCTTCGAGGGCCACTCTCCGCACCGTCCGTACATTGACGCCGTCAAAATCCGCTGCGAAAAATGCGGCGGTCTCGCGCAGCGCATCGAGGACGTTGGCAATCCTTGGCTTGACGCTGGAATCGTTCCCTTCAGCACCATGCGTTATTCCACCGATCGCGCTTACTGGGAAAAATGGTTTCCCGCCGATCTCGTTCTCGAAAGTTTTCCCGGCCAGTTTCGCAACTGGTTTTATTCCATGCTCGCCATGAGCGCGATGCTCGATGGCCGCGCCCCGTTCAGGGCTCTTCTGGGACACGCGCTCGTTCGCGATGCCCGCGGCGAGGAAATGCACAAATCCAAGGGCAACTCCATCGCCTTCGATGAAGCCGCGGAAGCTTTCGGCGCCGAGGTCATGCGCTACATCTATACGGAGCAGAAGACCGCGCAAAATCTCAATTTTCCCGACCTCCATCCGGCCGGAAACGCCGGCGCTACGATGGACGGCGATGCCCGCCGCAAGCTCCTCACTTTCTGGAATTGCTACAGTTTTTTTGTCATGTATGCCGGTGCCGATGACTGGAAGCCCGGCTCGCCCGTGCCCGTCTCCAACGAGCTCGATCGCTGGGTACTCAGCAAATTGCAACGCCTCGTCGCCGAAGCCAATTCCGCGTTCCAGAATTACGAGCACTATCGCTTGATCGAAGCGTTCCAGGTCTTCGACGAAGAATTTTCCAACTGGTATCTTCGCCGCTCCCGCCGCCGCTTCTGGAAAAGCGAGCCTGACGCCTATCAAACTCTCTACGACGTCCTCACCACCGTTATTCGCGTCATGGCGCCCGCCCTTCCTTTCTTGACCGAGGACATCTACCAAAATCTCGTTCGCTCCGTTGATCCGTCCGCTCCTGAATCTGTCCACTTGACGATGTATCCTCAGCCGGACGCTTCGCTGACGGACGAAGCACTCGAGCGCAACATCGAAACCGTCGTTCGCATCAAGAATCTCGCTCTCAGCTTGCGCACCCAAAGCAAAGTTAAGATTCGCCAGCCCCTCAGTACGCTCTATGTCCGGCCGCGTGACGCTTCCGATCGCAAAGTCCTCCAAAATCCCGATTACGTCTCCCAAATCCTCGAGGAAGCCAATCTGAAAAAACTCGTCCTCCTCGATGACGAGAAATCGCTCGTCAAAATCCTTCTCAAGCCCGATGCGAAAAAAATCGGACCGCGCGCCGGGCGCTACCTCAAAGCCATTTCCGACGCTCTCGCTGCGGCCGACTCGTCCGAAGCCCTCAAAGGCGGACCATTTGCCGTGACGCTTCCTGAACAATCTTTCGAGCTCGCGCCCGACGAAATCATCGTCTCCTTCGATGGCCCGCAAAATCTCAAATGCCTTCTCGATCAGAACACTTTTCTCGCTCTCGACACCACGCTCACTCCCGAACTTCTTCAGGAAGGTCTCGCGCGCGATTTCAATCGCGTCTTGCAGGATCAGCGCAAAGCTCTCAACCTCGATATTTCAGACCGCATCGTCGTCCAGTTCGCTGCTTCTCTGCGCATCGCTCAGGCCGTCTCTGCCCACGAATCGTTTCTTCGAAACGAGCTGCTCGCCGAGCGTCTGGAACATACATCCACTCCGAACGGCGGAG
The DNA here is from genome assembly GCA_035279745.1 of Candidatus Acidiferrum sp. GTDB lineage: Bacteria > Acidobacteriota > Terriglobia > Acidiferrales > UBA7541 > Acidiferrum. The sequence continues at coordinate 62,471 of DATEHE010000014.1, forward strand.
TGAAACTTGCTCTTGCCGGCGAAGAGATTTTTGTCAGCATCACGCGTGTGTAGACAGGGCACTCCCTCCGCGGCCTCTGCTTCCAGCCTGCTACAATGCCGCTAGGGGACTCCTGAGAATTTATGTTTGTTGTCCGCCTGATCGGCGTCCTGGCGCTCGTCGCTCTCAACGGCTTTTTTGCCGCTGCTGAATTTTCTCTGGTCGCCGTACGCCTTTCTCGCATCCGCCAGTTGGTTGCCAAAGGGGATCTCCGCGCCCGCGTTGTCGAGCGGCTTCTTGCGGACTTGCACCGCGTCGTCTCTGGCGTGCAGGTCGGCATCACTCTCGCCAGCTTGGCCATTGGCGCGCTCGGCGAAGCCACGCTTGCCAGCTTTTTTCAGCAAATCTGGCATGGCGCGCAGGGCGCTCGCTCTCTCTTTTTCATCCACGCCGCCGCTCTTGCCTGCGCCTTCATTTTTCTCAGCGCTCTTCACGTTGTTCTCGGCGAACTTGTGCCCAAGACTGTTAGCCTCGCCCGCGCCGAGCGCGTCGCCCTGCTCATCGCTTTGCCCTTTCAATGGTTCCTGCATACCTTTCGCTGGGCCATTGATCTTCTCGATGGCATTTCCGGCGTCATCGTCAAAGCGCTCGGTGTTTCCGCTCCTCCCAGTTACGGCGTGGCTCACTCCACCGAGGAGCTGCAGATCCAGATTCAGCAAGCGCGCGAACGCGGCCTTCTCGCTCCCGGCGAGGAAAAATTTATCGTCAGTGCCATCGAGCTTGGCCAAGTGCAAGTCCGCGAAATCATGATTCCGCGTCCGGACATGCACGCACTCCCTGTCGAAGCCTCTCTAGATGAGGTGATGCGGATCTTCGCCACCTCTCAGCGCTCGCGCATTCCCGTTTATCGCGGCTCCATTGATCAGATTCTCGGCTTCGTTCACGTCAAGGACATGTTGTGGATTCTTCTCGACCGCGAGCGCCGCTTGGAGGAAAGTCTTCCTTCTCCCAGCTTCGATCTTCGCCGCGTTCTCCGCGAAGTTCTGATCGTTCCGGAAACCAAGCCCGCCAGCGAGTTGCTCCAGGAATTGCGTTCCCGTCACATCGGCCTGGCTGTCGTCGTGGACGAATTTGGCAGTATTCTCGGCCTCGTCACGCTAGAAGACATCCTCGAACAAGTCGTCGGCGAAATTCATGACGAATTCGATGTCGTCGAGCGCCCCCTCACTCTCTCCGATGGCGCAATTATTTTTGACGCCGCGCTCAATGTTCGCGACCTCGATGCGCAATACAACATCACGCTTCCCGAAGATCCCGCTTACGCTACGGTCGGCGGTTTTGTTCTCGATCAGCTTGGCTTTATTCCGCGCGGCGGCGAGAACTTCGTCTTCGGCCAGTTTCGCTTTACCGTCGTTGAAATGGACGGCCGCCGAGTGGCGCGTGTGAAGATTCAAAGGATCCGGCCCCCGGACGGTGAACAAAAAACGCCGGACGCCGTCTCCGACACCGGGCAACTCACCAAGGCAACGCGCGCCGCGGCAGCGGACTCCTGAGCAATTGGCGCTGCGGGCGACTCGCTGCGGATGCGCCGCGAGCGTCCCTGCTCCCGTTCGCTAGAGTGTCATGGTAGACAAAACGCCGCGGTGCAATCGTTGAGTTTCATTAAGTTCCCATAGACAATGACCGCGTGAGCTCACAAAAGCACCGGCTCGCCGATTACTTGCGTCCCAAAACCCTGACGATGCTTTTGCTTGGGTTTTCTTCCGGCCTGCCTTTTTATCTGGTGGGCAACACGTTTGGCTACTGGTTGCGAGACGAACAGACCTCCTTGAAGGCAATTGGGTTTCTTTCCTGGGTCGGCATTGCGTATTCCCTGAAGTTTCTCTGGGCGCCCCTGATGGATCGCGTCGATTTGCCGTTGTTTAAGCGGCTTGGCCATCGGCGCGGTTGGATGATGTTTTCGCAGATCGTTGTCGGGCTTGCCCTGTGCGCCATGGGCGGTGCGGGCACGAAAGTCGGACTCGGCCGGCTTGGCGCTCTGGCGCTCGTCGTCGCCTTTGCCTCATCCACACAAGACATTGTGGTTGACGCGTGGCGCATTGAATCGGCGGACGACGGAGACGAACAAGGCCTTCTCGCGTCCGCTTATCAATTCAGTTACCGTTTGGCGCTCCTGACGACGGATTCCCTGATTCTGATCGTGGCGGCCGCTGTCGGTTGGCGCATGTCCTACGGCATCTATGGCGCTTTCATGGTTGTCGGAATGGTCACGACCTGGTTTGCGAAGGAACCGGAGCGCGCGGATGCGGTGATGCATGAAAAAGAGCACGAAACGCCGAGCGGCTTCTTCGATGCTGTCGTAGGGCCGTTCATCGCTTTCTTCCGCGCGCATGGCTGGCTCGCCCTCGTAATGTTGGCAGCAATCAGCCTCTACCGGATACCGGACTTCATGATGGGCCCGATGGCGAATCCCTTCTACCACGATCTCGGTCTTACCAAGCAAACTGTTGGGGCGGTGCGCGGCTCCATTGGACTCATCGCTACGTTTGCAGGCATCGCGGCTGGCGGGCTCTGCTCGCTGAAGCTTGGGTACATGCGCGCGCTCATCATCGGGGGTATTTTGCAGGCAGCCGCGACTGCCGCGTATGCCGCTCTCGCGTTCGCCAGTCCGACTGTACCGCTCTTCTCGCTGGTCATGGCAGGCGACAATTTCAGTCTCAGCTTTGCGGCCGTTGCGCTGGTTGCGTACATGTCGAGCCTCACCAGTCTGGGATATACCGCCACGCAGTATGCGCTCCTGAGTTCAACCTATGCCTGGCTGGGAAAGATCCTGAAGGGGTTTTCCGGCGCCGCGGTTGACAGCCTGAGCGCCACGCACGGCCTCATTCACGCTTACGGCATTTTCTTCATCGCTTGCGGACTGACGGGCGTGCCTGCCGTCCTTCTTTTCGCGGCACTCGCCTACTGGCACAGTCGGAAGCAACCGGCCCCAGCGGCTGCCTGAAAAAGTTTTAGCCAATCTCAGTTCTTCCGCGACCTTTGTGGCAGGAGATGTTGGCCTTGAGGAAGCTACTTGGTGAGCACCACTGGCGCGCCCCGTCCGATGCCCAGAGTGCGCGAAGCGTTTCCCTTGTTGAGAGCTATTTCCAGATAACCGCTCGATCCGATGTAGGCGATGGGCTCGCCCGACTTTCCATTGGCGAAAGTTTCCACGAGTTGCGTGATGGAATGCGTGGCCACTTGCAAGTTCAGGCCGCCGTTTGGCGCACCTTCCGGAAGATCCTCGAGACGAAAATTCGTAACGAGATTGCCAAACGAGTCCACGCGAAGGACGACGCCTTTCGATCCGCCCTCCACATCTTTGGGCTTCGGCAACGCAAACTTTTTGTAGTTGTGGATTTCTTCGCCCATGCTTTGCGTTTGCCAGCCCTTGCTGAGCCACGCCGCGACGGGCGCAAAAATATCGCGTCCGTGGAAAGTTTTGCTGATGGGCTGTAGATAATAGTGTTCCGCGGTGGCGTGACGCACGACCGTATCTTTTTCCCGCTCGTAAATCACGGAGAGCACGCCGTTGTCCGGCGCAATGAAGTACTGATTTTGCGCGCTCACCAGAAGAGGCCGGCGCGACGTTCCGACGCCCGGGTCCACGACGACCACATGAATCGTCTTCGGCGGGAAATAATGGTAGGCCGCGCCGATGGCCAGGGCACCATCGAGCAAATCGAAGGAAGCCACATGATGCGTGATGTCCACGATGGTCACATCGGGATTGATTTTGAGAATGACGCCTTTCAGCGTGCCGACCAGATGATCGTCGGTGCCGTAATCGGTCGTGAGAGTGATGATAGCGTTCGCCACTGGGTTCTCCGGGATTGAGTGTGGCGCTTGATTCGCGCGCCTCGAAGCGGGAAGGCACTCCGCATTTATTGACGCTAACGGAGGCGTGGGCCGCCGTCAAGGAATCGCGCGGGCGCTGCTGTGCAAACATGAACGGCCCCGAAAACGTAGGACGAGGGTAGAGAGCAACCAATGAGTGGAAGTGCGGGTCTGGGTGGACGAGCAGCGTCAGCGCCCCTCCCCCCTTCTGTCATCTCGACCGCAGCGTCAGCGCCTTTTGCTGACGCGTAGTGGAGAGACCCCTCTTCCTTCTTGCCGTTGTCTTTGCCTCCATCTTCAACTCCTCGCCCCTTCGCCAGTCCACATCGAACATGAACCGTACCCGAAAAACTGTACACACCAACCGAGCACTTATCTTAATTTCACATCAAAGGAGCTGCCAAGATGAACCCTTGCGAGTGGCGAGTGTGGCCCTGGAACTGGCGAAAGGCCTCTAGGGCGCAAGGCCCTCCGCCGACGGAGGCCGCTTCTCATCCACCCGATGACGACCTCAGGCAGAGAGCGGAACTCCTTGCCAAACGAGCGACGCAGTTGCTAGAAGAAATTAAACCCGAATCCGCGAGCGTAGCCGCTGGCGTCACCCACAAGGCCATCGCAAGCACCCAAGACTTTATGCAGTCGCAGTCCTGCTACGCCGAGCTAGCCAGAAGACAGGACCTTCGGAGAGCTGAGCGAGAAAGCACAGAGGCCCTTGAGAGGAGCGAGCGCGACAGAACTCGAGAAAACTGCCACTTCTGGACAGAGCTATTCGTCATCGGCGTTCTGATCCTTGCCGAGATCGGCCTCAGTCTGTATTTCGGCTGCCGAGCGATTCACGACGCAAAGGAACAAGCCAAGGTCCTCGCCCATATGGACGACAGCGCCGCAGAGACCGCCAAAGCAATGCAAAGGCGATGGTGTTCATCCGCCGCTTCACCAAGGACGAGCTCAAAGTCGAGATTAAAGACTATGTGCCCTCCGAATATCTCGACCAGGTCTAATAGTTTGGAACCGCAAGGACCCGTGGGGACAACCCGCGCGGGCCACGCGCACGCCCCCCTCCCGCTGCCCCCAAGTCCCATCTCCCACTACCGCAATCTCTTTCCCCGTCCTCGCCCGCCCTTCGACAAATGCACCATCGCATGCCGCAACACCAAATTCGGCTTCGTCTGATACTCCGGCCCTGCCGACTTCAGCCACTCCAAAACATCAACATCCAAACGAATCGTCACCGGCCTCTTCGCCCGCCCATTGCGATCCACCCAACTTCTTCCTCCTCAACAACTTACATCAACTCTAAAATAATCCTTGACAAATGATATCAATTTAGTATAATAAGTTAGATTCGCTGGCTAAGAATTACTGGTCGTTGCGCCGCACACCCCCGCAATTCCGCCCGCTGAAAGGATTCTCTCGCCGCAGACAGCTCCCCGCCGAAGCCCTTCTTTCGCCTGAGCGGACGGGGGCATGGCTGACATTTTAGACCGGGCACATTCCTGACACTTTCTGGTCTTGCAGGTCCTGCGTTGCAGGGCCGGAAGCAGGGGTCGCGGGGGCGTCTTGGTTCCTTTCTTTCCTGTAAGAGTTTTTG
>DATEHE010000015.1:0-51256 GCA_035279745.1 Candidatus Acidiferrum sp.
GCCCCCTCTTAACCACCGCCCGATCCGATGTGTCCACTTACCCCCCAAGTGGACACAACCAGAAATGTCGGAAGCGTCCACTCGGCTCATCTTCGTTAACTCAACATAATCCGTCGAGACGGCCACACCCGGACGCTTACCCTTTAACGGCGTCCCTTGCTCGTGCAGCAGCGTCCCGTGTGTGTGTCGGAGCGTGTGCCAATCGATCCGCGCGATCCCCGCTCGTTCACACGCGGAAGTCAGTTGCCGTTTGCGCAGATTGTTCGGAGCGAGCGGCATTCCTTCTCGCGTGCAGAAAACCAACGCTGCGGCTGACGTATTCCGTGAGCGCGAGCGGTGTGCGAGTAGGGCCTCGACAACAGTTGACGGTAACGGAACTTCCCGGCGACTGGCTTGCGTTTTCGGCGTGCCAAAATGCCCGTGGTAGCACGTCTCTTCGACACGCAACGTTGCTGCCGCCAAGTTGGTCCTGCCCCATCGAAGCGCCAGAATTTCGCCGATACGCAGTCCTGTCATGGTTGCGAGCATGACGATGGTGCGCACCGGCTCCTCTGATGCCGCCCTCAAACGCCGTACCTCATCCATTGTGAGAAAGCGGTGCGGTCGTTTCAGCGTTCGTTCCGGCATCGTGATCCCACGCACGGGATTGTCCGTGAGGTAAAGCCGTTGGCTCAAGTACGTAGGTGAACGCAAGGCCTAGCTTTAGGAGTGAACGCTGCGTACGTTCCTGTGTTCACCGCTCCCCAGCCAGTCGCAGAACGCGAAGCGCATCTTTCCCCCAGAACACTGCGTGTGTTCGTGCGTTCTCCCTGATGAGGGTGAAAACGAGGGCCCTACGTCTGGATGAAACAGGCCAGCGACTTCGTTTTCAACCCGGCCGCACTTAGCCAGCGAGGATGTCATCTGCGTGCGACTGCCCACGGGGTCGTAAGTACAGCCCACCGCGCCATTGATGCCGTGCGGATCGCTGGAGATGGTTTCGTTGGTCAACCGGTAGATGCTGTCATAGGCGTAGCTGACGGCGCGGCCGGAAAGTTCGCTGACGGGGAGCAAACCAACGTCATCCATAGAGCCGTTCGCAGCCGAGCAAACATCGCTGCATGCAGTCGAGTCCTAACCTCGGTAAGTCGGGATGATTTGGCGCCGCGAATGAAATGTGGAACCTCAGCACCCTCTTGATTACCAACTCTCTTCGATGCCCATCGAGCCGCCGGGAACCTTCGCACGCGGAGACTCCTCAAATGAACGGCTCTCGTCAGTCCAAAGACACTAGAATCTTCCTAAACTTCGATGGATTCTCGCTCCAGGAACGCAACGCGCTTCCCGCTTCTTCGAGGGGAACAATCACGCCTACGGCTTGGTCCACCGGGAACTTTCGGGATTCGAGGAGCCGGATCACCGCATGAAAGTCTTCCGGTTGGGCATTCCTTGACCCTACAATGTCCAATTCCTTTTGGACGAAGAGCCTCGTTTCATAGCTAACCGGTTCTTTGGCATATCCGATGTACACCACCCTGCCGGTGAAAGAAACTTCCTCGACAGCGGTTCGGAACGTCGCAGGTGTGCCGACTGCTTCGATCACAACATCTGGTCCGCGGGCTTCCGTGATTTGCAGTAGTTGCTCGTGCAGCGCTTCATGAGCGCTGTTGATGATGTGGGTTGCTCCTGCCGCGCGCGCAAGTTGCAGTTTTTCGTCGTCCACATCAATACTGATTGTGCGGGCGCCCAGAGAACTCGAAGCAGCAACGGCACCCAGCCCAACTCCGCCACAGCCCAAGACAGCGACGGTGTCGTTAACGGTGATACGCCCACGTGCCACGGCGTGAAATCCGACCGTCAGCGGCTCAACTAGACACAATTCCTTGGGCGTAAGTATTGCGGTGTATAACTTCTCTGCAGGTATCACGATAAATTCGGTGAGCGCGCCATCCCTTTGGACGCCAAGAGTTTCGTTGAACTGACAGGCGTTTGGACGACCGCGCCGGCACGATGCACATTTTCCGCAGCTCGTATACGGTGACACAGCAACGTTCGTACCGATGGCGATCCTTCCGGCTCCCTGCACAACTTTGGCCGACACTTCGTGCCCGAGGATTCGGGGGTACGAAACAAGCGGGTTCAGCCCGCGAAAGGAATTCAAATCGCTCCCGCAGAGTCCCACCATACTCACTTTCAACAATACCTGCCCGGGCCGGACCTCTGGTTTCGAGACCGACTCGACAGATACTTGGCCTGCCCTGTGGAGTACGAGTGCTTTCATGTTCGAGCAGGAGAACCGGGACCCAGTTCCATATCTGCACCTCGACACGAAGAATTTGAGAATTCGTACTGATTCTAACTCAAAGACACTTACGACTCTTCAAATGTAGTGATTCCCGCAGCGCAAGAGGCGCTGACTGGCTCAGATAACCTGCAGTTCCCGGCTGAGCCCGAGAAGTTCGGCGAGGCACGTCTGCGCGTGATTGCTGGAGTCCAGGTCGCGGCAGACAAGATGGAATCGGGCGTTCCGCGTGCCGCCCACAGGAAGTTCAAGGGGCACCAACTCGCCGGTGTCGATGTATGGCTGGACGCGGTAAACAGGCAACCAGCCGAAGCAAAGGCTGCTGCGCACAGCGTCCACCGCCGCCTCGATTGTGTTCACATTCAGCGAGCGTTGAGATGGTATCCGAGGCTGCCGCCGCGGTTCTCCGGAAGCGATACCCTCAATGATGACGGCAAGGTGCTGGAGGAGGTCGCAGCGGGATAGGCGCCCCGTCCTTTGGTGTAGCGGATGATCGGATCGAGCAACCGCCTGCATCCTGATGTCGAGGACCGGCTTGACGAAATACTCGCTCGCGGGCAGCCCGGTGATGCATAGGTCGGCGTCGTGAGTCAGGAATTCCGTCGCCGACGACAAGAACGTTCCTTGACGAAGGGTTGGGTGAACCCAGGGATAAATCTCTGTGAAAGCAGCAAGAGCTGCAAAGAGCTTGTCGCTGGGATACAAGCTGTCCACCGAGAGGCGAATCTCGGATTCACCACCGGAAACCAGGGAACGAGCTCGCTGTTCGAGACGACTGAATCCGCCCAGGAGCGGTTCGGCGTCTGCGAGCAAGGCGCGGCCAGCCTCAGTGAGCTGGGCTCTTCGGCCTTTCAACTCGAATAGCCGCATCCCGAGCTGATCCTGAAGTCGGCTGATCGCGTAGCTGATTGTGGACTGTGAGCGATTGAGCTTTTCGGCAGCGGCTGCAAAGCTTCCAAACTGGACGACCATGTGCAAGGCTTCCCAGCCGTCGAGGGTTGTGTTCACGTCAGAGATTCTATCGAAAAAATCGATTATTAAGTGTGAAGAATCCGACTTTTCATTCGATATTTTGCAGCGATAGTATCGCTGGCACACAGTGCGACGGCGGTTGTGCCAATGAACAAAACCCATTGAGCGAGGTAGCTGCATGCACGGAACCCTGAAGCAGCGGACTGGACTAAATGTGCGGCAAAAGCGAGGGATGTCACGGGCAATATTGGCTATTGCGGGTTTGCTCGTTGCGTACGGAGGCCTAGCCGCAGCTCAACAAACGGCTCAGAAGACTGCGGTGCCTTTGACCGTCACGATTGACACGCGTCAGGCGGGAGAGCCAACCTCCAAATACGAGTTCGGTATGTTCATCGAGCACATAGGACCGTTGATCTATCGCAGCCTGTGGTCCGAGTTGCTCGACGACCGCAAGTTCTATTTTCTGATTACGGCGGAGGAGCCTGAAGTTCATGGTCGACAGGCTGGATTCCCCGGCCGGCAGCTTCGCAAATGGCACCCGGTTGGTCCAGATGATGCAGTGACCATGGACAAGGACCAGCCATTTGTGGGCGAACAGAGCCCGCTCATATCGTTGGGTGGCTCGACGCCACGTGGGATTCGGCAATCGGGTTTGTCGGTCGTGAAAGACAAACACTATCTCGGCCACATCTGGCTCCGGGGCGCCGCGGGCAGCAGCGTGAAGGTGACGCTGAACTGGGGAGACGGCGCGGAAAATCGCGAGACCGTGTCCTTCACGCACCTAACCAACACCTACGCCAAATTTTCGTTCCGCCTTACTGCGAAGGCAGACAGCAGCAAGGCGGCGTTTGAGATTACTGGCACGGGTACCGGAAATTTCCATATCGGGGCGGTTTCGCTCATGCCCGCGGACAACGTGGATGGCTTCCGGCCAGATACGATCGCGCTCTTGCGCCAGCTGCACAGCGGCTTCTGGCGCCTGCCCGGCGGCAACTTCCTTTCTGACTGGAACTGGTACGAAGGGGTCGGACCGCGGGACAAACGGCCGCCCGCGTATGACTATGCCTGGAACGCGATGCAATCGAACGACGTGGGATTGGACGAGTTCATGACCTTATGCCGGTTAATCGGCGTGGACCCGTACATCACTGTAAACGCGGGCTTCGGCGATGCGCACTCGGCGGGCGAAGAAGTGGAGTACATGAACGGACCAGTGACTACGCGGCTGGGGGCAGAACGGGCCCAGAACGGACATCCTGCGCCTTATGGGGTGAAGTTCTGGAACATCGGAAATGAGCCCTACGGCGCGTGGCAACTCGGGCGCACGGATCTGAAGTACTACGTGTTGAAGCACAACGAATTCGCGGCGGCGATGCGCAGCGCGGATCCATCGATTGTGCTGCTGGCCTCTGGCAATATGCCAGAGCCCATGGACCTAACGGGCGAATTGCGCGCGAACGATGTGGACAACATGAAGGCCGTGGAGGACACGCCAGAGGATTGGACCGGCGGCGAGATCGAACACTGCTGGGGCAACTTCTCCGGAATCACCCAGCACTGGTACGCGCGACCCGGCCAGCGGTTCAACGTGCAGAAGGCTAAGCACCTGCCACTGGACGCGCCCACCGCAGACGGCTACGACAAAGTGGAGCAGACGCCCCTTGAATTCGCACGCTATCCCGCCGATATTGTGCATCTTGAGGCGCAGGCGTGGCACCGATACGAGGAGCGTTTTCCGGAGCTCGTGAAGAGCAAAATCTTTCTCTCGATCGACGAGTACGCCTACTTCGGCGGGAGTTTCAACCGGGCTCCGGACTTGAAGATGGCGCTTGCCTACGGAATGATTCTCAACGAGATGCTGCGGCATACAGATTTCCTGCGGATGTCCGCGCACACGATGGGCGTCTCCACGCTAGACTACACGCCGACGGCAGCGGTACTCAACACGACCGGGTTCGTGTATAAGCTCTACGGCGACCGCTTCGTTCCGGGATCGGTACCGGTGACACTCAATGGGAACTCGCCGCAACCAGCGCCGCAATATCCCGTAGGCGGCGATCAGCCGGTGACGATCTCGGGCAGTCCGACATATCCTCTGGACATGTTCGCGGCGATGACGCCCGACCACAAATATCTGACGCTCGCCGTCGTGAATGCCACGGAGACTCAGCAGAGCTTCGATCTGCACGTGACCGGCGTGCGGTTGGCTGGCCAGCCGACGTTGTGGCAGATCACAGGCCCCGACTTGCAAGCCACGGATCAAATAGGGCAGGCCCCGCAGGTCACGATCACAAGAGCCACCGTGATGGACTCAGCGCAAAAGCTGTCGGTTGCGCCCATCAGCGTGAATGTTTACCGTTTTCCGGTGGAACAGTGAATTGTCCGTCGGCAACCCGGACAAGCAGCGCCGCGGAGATCCACGAGTGAATCGGCGCGCCGGAAGCGCGTTTCGTGAGGAAACGATGAAAAAGTTGAAGGCTTGGAGTGCGGCGGTCGCGTTCGCTGTGATTGGGGCGGCCGCAGGAGCGGCGGCGCAGGTGCAGACCCAAGTACCACCAGTCGTGCCGGGAGCGAAGCTGGTGACGCTGGAACACATCAAAGTCCACGGAGCTTCGCTCGACGGCAATCTGGAGGGCGACGCGGTGGACCGCGACGTCATCGTGTTTCTACCGCCCAGCTACAACAAGGAAAAGCACCGCCGATATCCGGTGGTGTATGCGTTGCACGGCTACTCGATTGGAGCGGAACAGTGGACACACGAAATTCGCGTGCCGCAGACGATCGAGGGTGCGTTCGCGCAGAGCGCGCAGGAAATGATCGTGGTGCTGCCGGATTCGAAGACAGTATATGGCGGGTCGATGTATTCCAGTTCTGTGACGACCGGCGATTTCGAACGGTTCATCTCTCACGACGTGGTCGCGTACATTGACGCGCACTACCGCACCATTCCCGAGCGGACGGCCCGCGGCTTGGTGGGACATTCGATGGGCGGCTACGGCGCCGTACGCATCGGGATGAAGCATCCTGACGTGTTTGGCAGCCTTTACGTCATGAGCGCCTGCTGCCTTTCACCCATGGGCGATCGGCCAGCAAACCCGGCGTTTGCGAAGGGCATGGAAGAGGCAGCGAAGCAGTTGGAAGCGGTAAAGAGTCCGGCTGACGCGGCGGGATTGGGGTTCTTCGCGCGGGCACGACTCGCTTCCGCCGCGGCTTGGTCGCCTGACCCGAAAAATCCGCCGCTCTATCTCGACCTGCCGGAGAAAAACGGCGCGCCGCAGCCGGACGTGATCGCCAAATGGACGGCGAATGCGCCACTGGCCTTCATCGACCAGTACATCGGCAATCTACGAGAATACCGCGCGATTGCGCTCGACGTAGGCGATCAGGACGGGTTGCGGTTCGACATGATCAAGCTGCACGCCGTTCTGGACAAGTACGGGATCTCAAACAGCTTTGAGACTTATCAAGGCACGCACACCAGCCACGTGGCTTTCCGTTTTCAGAACCGCGTGATTCCGTTCTTCAGCCAGAATCTCTGTTTCGACCACTGTAAGTAGCTTCGACATTTACTCGAAACCCGAATGCCCAGCGACTCAAGCTTCGAGCAGCGAAAGTGAGTCAATCTCCGAAGCGGCGCCGATCCCTAATTTCCTCGGCTGCGGCGACGTAGAAGATTTTTTGGGTGAGGTTGTTGAAGCTGGACTGGTAATTGCGCAACTGGCTGATGAGTTCGAGGCCGTAAACGTAAAAATGATTTTGCTCGCGGTTGCCGGCGGTGCCGCCCGAGAAGGATTCGTAGATGACCTGGGCGTAGCCGGTGGGGTTGAGCGTGTCGACGAGATAAGTGGTGGTGACGCCGGCAGCGGTTTTCGAGACGCGGTTGCCGTCTCCATCATAAACGATGGTCACGCCGCCCTTTTGGACGAGGTGGTTCTCGAAGTCGTAGTTGGCGGCGATGCCGCCCGAGGAAACCGTGTTGCCGTTGGCGTAGGCGGGAACGACGAACACGACCGAAACGAACAAGGCAAGGAGTTTGCGGAGCGTCAAAAGCATCCCGACATATTAGAAGCAAACACCAAAATCCGCACCCTTGCAATGACCGCGAGGATGCGCCACCCAGGATTCGTCTCGCGGCTTGGCCTCTGCTCCACCCGCCAACCTTCGCTCGACGAGCGGCTCGCCGGTCTCTTCTCTGGCCATGGCAATCTGCTGATAGAGCGTGTGAAAATCACATCCTATGATTAACATTGCTCGGCTCCTTTTTCCGAGCTTGGTCGTCCAACAACTGCCAAGTTTTCTCGGTTGAAGGAGCCAACAACGTCATCCAATCAGGCCCATGACATTCCTCCTTGTCCGCAGAATCATATACACCTCCCTGCGGATTGAGGGGAGTAGACCAGAACAAAACGCGCCAAACACCCTCACAAACCGGGTACCACGACATAGGTAAAGGCAAGACGAACCAACTACTTAGCTTTTTTAATTCGGCTTTGCAAGCAGGGGGTCAGGGGTTCGAATCCCCTCACGTCCACCAACTATCCGCCGTACGGTCCGGAGAGATGGTTTACAGAACGTGCCGGAGAGATAGCTTACACCCTCGGGGCAAAGGGGTTGATCAGAGGCCGCAGAGTTTTTCCTCCAGATCGAAGTAGCCCAAATCATGATCCATATAGCGGACCAGCCAGATAATTTCGTGCACTGCCTTGATGCGCACGGCCCGGTTGGCGACCTACAAACAGCAACGTTTTGTCTATGACCCAACAGTTCATCCAAGACATCTCTCCCTCCCCGTTCAGGGAAGGAAGTTTTACCGATGCGTCCAGAACAAAGTGTCACCCATGTCTCAGGTCGCTCATTTTCGCCGAAACGAAATTCCTTCGACGTTCGCCGGGTGTTTCGCCTTGCAGTTAGATGAGATTAGGAAAGGAAAACCGGGGCGAGAGAAATTCGCCCCGGCTTTTCGAAGCACTTGGTGAATTGCTCAGAATTTCAAGGCGGAATTCTAGAGCGAATTGAGAAAGGCGACCAGCTCCGCCTTTTCCGCCTCGGACAGATTCATCTGAAAGCGCTGATTATAGAACTCAACCACCTGACCCAGGTTCCTAGCGGCTCCGCTGTGGAAGTATGGCGCGCGCGCAGCCAAGCCGCGAAGAATCGGCCCTTTGATGCGATTGAGATCACTGCATTTTCCTGTCAGGAGCGCCTTGCCAGGATCCGACGTGTAGAGAACTTGCGCCTTGCTGTCTCCGGGCGCGGCGAATGGATCCGGACAACCATGAATTTCGTAGACAGGCAAGTCAGGGAGATCCAGTTGCGAAAGCGCATTGGCAATGGCTGAGTCAGGCTCGTGCGCGGCGCTGTGTCCTGTGCCAATATCCAGCGGCGCGGGCAAGGAATGATTTCCGACGTTCGGACTGTCGTGGCAAGTTGTGCATGTGCCCTGAAACGGCGCGACAGGAATCTTTCCCAATGCAGGGTTGTCATTTAGACCACGAACCTCCGAAATCGTCAGAGGGTGGGAGTTGAAGATGGTTTCTCCCGCGGCGATTTCCCTGCGGGCTTCCTCTTGCTCTTCACTCAACCGGTTAGGCGTCCCGGCCTCGGATGCGGACGCGTTGGCCCAACCGCGAAAAAGGGTGAAGGCATTCTGGCGAAAACCATTTCCTCCGGGATCCTGGCCGAGCGAATCGTTCACTCCAGGATAGTATTCCTGCTGGGAAAGAAGGTAGGGACCACCAAGGCCAGAACCGGCGGAAAGGAGGTCCGCCCGAGTATTCCAGAGCTGACCGGAGTAGAGCCCCATTTCAAAGTTAACAATTGCGGTTTGCTGTGCATCCGTCGGAGGGACTGCGGCTTGCGCATGGCCTAGCGTGGCATCAAGGGCTTGATGCTTCAGATCGATTACCAGATTAGCGTGATAGGTCTTGGGATCGCTCAATGGCTCGATGGTTTCCCGGCCGTCCAGCATGACAGCGCTAAGGAAGCGCAGATTGGTTGCGGGTAGAGGCCGCCTGTAGACGGAAATGGTTTGCGAGCCGGAGTCCGGATCCACAGCGATCGCACAACCATACGGGTCATGCTCGGTGGAAATTGTGAATTCGGCGTCCGAGGGCAGCGTGAGTGCGACTCGAATCAGTCCGTGCCTTAAAAGAAGACTGTGGTCCGCAGGGTTGTGGCGCGAACCATCCGGGCAATTCGCGCCATCCACGGAGGTGAACAGCGGGTCGTTGCCTCTTGTCTGTTCGAAACGCGTTTGGGCAGTCGTTGCTCGCAGGCCAAAATCATCACCCGCGACATGGCAGGTGGCGCAAGACCGTCCATTAGTGCCCAGACTTTGAAAGAATGCGTTGCTCGTGTCAATCGCCCCGTTAGGGCTAAACGTGGCAGAGAGACCCGCGGGGTCTGGAAATGGAAAGAGGTTCGGCAGCACGAAAGCGGATGCGCCCGCTGCTAGGATCAATCCGGCGATGGCTGCGACCCAGCGCCGCTGCGCGAAGATCTTAGGAACGAGCGAGCAAAAGTATTTCGATAGCGACGTCATGGTGGTTTATCCTCCGGCTTTTGAGAGCAGTCCCAGCGAAAAGGGCAAGCTGCTCTTTCATGCATCACTGTTCGCACGCAAGCGGAATGCGCACAATGGAAGAGCCCTCGCAATCTAATAAAATTAAGGTGAAGGCCTAACCTATTGGATCTAGGGCAGATAAGCTAGCTGTGCCGAAGGCGGCAAGGGAACTGTGGTATGGTGCTGTGCAATAATCTGAGCAAAGACCGATGCCAGGTCCACACGCCATCCAGTTTGGCCCGTATGAATTGCGGCGCGATTCGCGCGAGCTCTTCAAGTACGGCAGAAAACTGAAGTTGCGTCCTCAGCCATTCCAGGTGCTTACCGTCTTGCTGGATCACCCCGGCGAAGTGGTCAACCGCGATCTCCTCCATCAACGGCTATGGCCTGCGGATACCTTTGTGGATTTTGAGCACGGCTTGAATACGGCCATAAAGGAATTGCGTGCTGTGCTGGATGATTCGGCCGCGGAACCGCGCTACATCGAAACGCTTCCCAAGCTGGGATACCGATTCAACTTTGCCGTATCGAACCCTGAAGCCGTGGCCATCGAACCAGCACGACCGACCGAAAAGCCCTCAGAATCCGCGCCCCGGGAGGCGACAGAGGTCTCTCTGTCCCACCCTGCTTCGAGGAAGAGACTTTTCCCTAGATTTGTCGTAATTGCCGCGTTGCTCTTGGGGAGTGTCTTCGGGCTATGGAGGGTGGGTCTCGGGCGCCATTCGCCGAGCGGCGCGGCTTCCGCTGCGATCAAGCCGCGCCCCTCGATTGCCGTCCTTGGATTCAAGAATCTTTCCCACGACCAGGCAGACGATTGGATGACAACGGCCATATCCGAAATGCTCGGAGCCGAACTTGCATCCGGCGAGCAAATCCGAGTGATTCCCGGCGAAAATATTTCGCGGATGCAACACGATTTGGCATTGGCCCCTACCGATACCTACGGTGAAGAGACCCTCGGCAAGATACACGATCTTCTCGGCACCGACATGATTGTGTCCGGCTCTTTTCTGGCTTTGCCGGAAGGCGCCGCAACCAAGTTGCGTATTGTCTTGCAGGTTCAAGACACGCGAACGGGGGAAACCATTGCCGCGATCACGAAGGACGGAACCGAATCCGAGTTGCCCGAGCTCATTTCTGAAAGCGGCGGAAGATTGCGCCGGACCTTAGGCGTCGGGACGCTGAGCGCCGCGGCTGCGAAGGAGGTTCGCGCGTCCGTCCCCGCTAATTCCGATGCGGAGCGCTTGTATTCGGAAGGCCTGGCGAAGCTACGAGCCTTCGATCCCATTGGTGCTCGAACATTGTTCGAGCAAGCGATCGCCGCCGATTCAACCGCGGCGATGCCCCATGCGGCGCTCGCGGAAGCCTGGTCTGCGCTCGGTTACGACCTGAACGCCCAGGCGGAGGCGAAAAGAGCGGTCGAGCTTTCCGCGCCGCTGTCGAGGGAGGACAAACTTTCTATCGAGGGCCGATATCGTGAGCTTACGAACGACCGGGAAGGCGCGGTCCAGATCTTTCGTACGCTTCACGATTTTTCCCCCGATGATCTCGAGTACGGATTGCGCCTCGCTCGCGCGCAGACCCGGGCGAACCACGCCGGCGACGCACTCGAGACGGTCGCTGCCCTGCGGAAGCTCCCCGTTCCACAGGGCTCCGATCCAAGAATCGATTTGGCCGAATCCAGCGCCGTCGAACATCTCGGAGACATGAAACACGCCCAACAATCCGCAGCCGCAGCGATCGCCCGAGCCCGAACTCTCCACAGCAACCTTATTCTCGCGAGCGCCCTGAACGCGGAATCCTGGACGTGGCGGAACCTCGGTGAGATTGACAAGTCCATCGACGACGAATTGGCCGCGCGGAAAATCTGGCTGGCCTCCGGAGACGCGCACGCGGCTGCCGTCGCGCTCCACGCGCTAGGCGATCACCACGCCGTGAAAGGCGACTATCTCGTTGCGCGGAAATCGTTGGAGGAAGCGCTGGTCGAATTTCGCCGTCTCGGAGCACAGTGGGACATTGCCTCCTGCTCCCACAATCTCGGCGTGATGCTGACCGAGCAGAGCGAACTTGGGCCTGCTAAAACACATCTCGAAGAAGCGCTGGCGATCCAGCGAAACCTGAAGGATACGCGCGGAATGGCAGCAGACTTGGACGATTTGAGCAACGTGTTGCTAAGTCTTGGCCAGCTTTCGAAAGCGCGCCAGATGAAAGAGGAAGCTATCAAGGATTTTCGCGAAGCCGGCGATCAGCGCTCGGAAGCCATCGCCTTGCTCAATATGGGCGAGGTGCTCTACCAGCAGGGAGACCTTGCAGGCGCGAACCAACTATTCGAACAATCCAAGGCGATGAAGGAAAAGCTCGGGAACAAGTCCGGCGTTGCCTTCGCCCTCCTTGACCTCGCGCGTGTGCAGCGGGAGCAAGACCAACTGGCCGCGGCGCTTGCCTCGGCCCGAGAATCTCAAACTGTTAGAGGGCAAACGAAGGAGGAAGTATTCTCCGCCGAGAGCGGGGTTGAGATCGCGACGATCACTCTCGAAGAGGGAAAACCCGAGGAGGCTGAGTCGATCGCGAAACCTGCGGCCGCAATGCTGGAACAACACAAAATCGTTGGCTCGGCTGCGCTTGCGTACTCGGCTCTCGCGCGGTCGCTTGCCGCGACCGGCAAACTTGACGACGCAAGGAACGCGGCCAGCCGAGCGGCCTCCCTCGGACAACAAAGCGGCGATCATATGATTCGATTGGAGGCTGGCCTAGCCTCCGAGGAAGTTGAATTGCAATCCGGGAGAGCTGCGGAAGCCGCGCGCCAGGTTGCGACGCTGCGCCAACAAGCAGCGCGCGAGGGATACACCAGTTACGAATTCGAGGCGCGTCTGCTTCAGGGCCAAGCTCAGCTTGGAGCCGGACAAGCGAACGCAGCTCGCGCGAACTTGGAGCAACTTAAATCCGACGCGAGCGCTGAGGGGTTCTTGCGGATTGCCCACCGATGCGATGACTTGCTTCGTCGCTGAATACCCGCACAAGTACACGGCAACTTCGCCTCGCAACTGAGAAGCCGGCCGCGGCCATCCTGGATCATTTCTTGGGCGAAACCGAGGCACAAGCAACAGTAATCTTTCTCCCGGCAATCTAATTCTTCGCCTGTTCTTGTAGTCTAATGGGAGCAGTCACTGAAAGTACGGATGCGATATGCGGAATGTTCGCCGACTCATACTTGTCCTTGCATCGTTCTGTGTATTGGCCTGCGCAGCAGCCTTGCCCGCACAGCAAGCTAACTGCACGGGGACCGTCGTGGACGAAAACGGCGTCCCAATTTCTTCCGCACAAATCAAATTTGAAGATGCTTCCGGCCACATCGTCATCGCCGAAACAGATCGAGCCGGGCGCTATACCGTTCGCGACTTGCCCTCCGGGGCCTACAAAGTGGAAATTCGTCGCGAAGGTTTTTTTGTGGTTTCCGATCGCGCTCTCACGCTGCAACCCGGCAGCAACGAAGTAGTCTTCACGCTGAATCATTCCGAAGAAGTCCATCAGCGAATCCAGGTCACAGCTCCTGCTAATCAAATCGATCCGGAAGACACCGCGCAGCGCTCCACGCTCACGGCGCGCGACATTCTCTACGTGCCTGTGCCGAATTCCCACGTTCTCGCCGAGAGCCTCGTCGCTCTCCCCGAAATTACACAGGATAATCTCGGAAATCTTCACGTTGCCGGTGCGCGTTCCGGGGAAACGCAGTACAACCTCGACGGCTTCGAAATCAACGACCCTACCAATAACACGCTGACCGCCCGCTTCAATATTGACGCGACGCGCGCCGCAGAGGTTCAAACTAGCGGCTTTGGCGCGAGCTACGCGCATCCGGGCGCGAATATTCTCAACCTGGAAACTCCGGATGGCGACGATAAATGGCGGTTTGGAACGACAAATCCCGCTCCGGGCATCAACATTCAAGAAGGCGCGCACCTTGGCAATTGGTATCCGCGATTCACGTTCTCCGGCCCGATCATTCGCGGGCGATTCTGGTTTTCGGATTCCATCAGTGTCCAGCACACCTTTGCCGTTGTGAAAGGACTGCCCTCGAGCGCCAACACATCCGAAGGGTGGGCCGGCGACAATCTTCTCCGCTTTCAATTCAACTTTTCTCCCAAGCACATTCTCCACGCCACGTTGCTCTACAACCGGGCGCATGACGACAATCTCGGTCTGGACGCTCTAGATCCGCAATCCACCACCGTCACGGGAAAACAAGAACGCTACTTCGCCGCTCTCAAAGATCAGATCTGGCTTCACGACACGCTTTTCGACATAGGGATCGCCGCCGACAGCGGGACGCTCGATTACGTTCCGCAAGGCACACAGCCTCTGGTCCTTTTAGTGAACGGCTCTTCGGGGAATTATTTTGACCAATCGCATCAGCGCGGCCGCCGCTTCCAAGCCGTCGGTAGTGTGACGGCCGCGTCGCGCCACTGGCACGGAACGCACACGATCGCGCTAGGAGCTAACGTCGCGGGCCTTAGCGATTCGCTTGCTTCGCAGCGCGGTGAAATCCAAGCGCTCACGGCTCTTGATACCGGCGGCGCCGCTTGCGCTTCTCCTTCACAGCCCGGTTGCCTCGTCCGCCAGAGCACATTCACCGGGCCGTCCTCCGTTTATCTTTCCAACACCGAAGCCGGCGCCTATGCGCAGGACACGTGGTCCATCTCAAAATATTTCGTCGCTCAAGGTGGAGTTCGATTCGATTGGGACCGGTTTACACAAAGCGTCATGGCCGGCCCCCGCGCCTCCTTCAACGTCCTCCCATTCGGCGACGACCGCTCCAAGCTTTCATTCTCGTGGGGGATTTACAACGCTCCGCTGAATCTTTCCGTGATTGGAGAAGCGCTAGATCAGCGACAGCTTGATACGTTTTACAACACCGCCGGCGTTCCTCTTGGTCCGCCTGTCCAAAGCCAATTTTCCTTGCCTGCTTTTGGATTGCAGCAGCCGCGCTTCGTCACTTCCAGCGCATCGTGGCAGCAAGAATTCGCCCGGAACACGCTGCTCACTCTCAACCTGCTCGCACGCAACGGCCAGCACGGTTTTGCATACGTGGACCAGCTTCCCTCCCAGCCAGGCGGGACTTTTCTTCTCAAGGACACGCGCAAGGACCGCTACCGCTCGGCCACTCTTTCGCTCCGTCACGTTTTTTCCGATGAAATGGAGTTTTATGGCGCTTACTCGCGGTCACTTGCACGCTCGAACGAAGTCTTGAATCCAGCGCTCGGCTCGATTTTTTATGTAGCACAACAATCCGGCCCCGTCGCATGGGACGCGCCCAATCGTCTCGTCAGCTGGGGCTGGGCGCCAACGCATATCTGGGAAGTGCAGCTCACCTACTTTCTCGAGTACCGCAGCGGCTATCCATACAGCGTCTACAACCTGCAGCAGCAACTCGTCGGCGCTCCGAATTCGCTGCGTTTTCCCGCATATGTCAGCTTGAATCTTGGCATCGAAAAGAAATTCGGATTTCGGGGCTATCTCTGGGGGGTGCGCGCAGAAGCGGTGAATATTCTCGGCCGCCAGAACCCGGATGTCGTGGTGGCCAATGTCGCTGCGCCAAATTTCGGGACGTTTGAAGGAGGCCAGGGCCGCGCTTTTACGCTGCGGGTGCGCTTCATAGGCCGCAAGTAGAGCACGCGAGTTCCACGCTAACGCTGATCTGCGGCCGAACTGCCTTCCAAGCATCAACCTGCTTCGACCGCCATCGCGTTTCCAAAAGTGCCGTGCGGAAGTAAGTAATCAAGACGCCCTCCGCCCTTGCAAATACTTTTTGCCCCAACCCCTCGTTCACCTTTTCCAAGGACGGTGGTAGGCTTCCGGTGGGCCACTTGGAGGACTGACTTGAGCTTAGCTGCTCCCCCGGATCATCTTGATTCGCTTACCGGAATGGAAGGCCGGCGAAGTTCGCGCATTGAGCGCACGGTTCCGCTCGTGGTGCTCGGGCAGACGCGCACCGGACTTTCGTTCCAGGAGAAAACCTCCACTGTCAGTTTTAACCTGCATGGGTGCCGGTATCCCTCGCGCCACGAATATCCCATCGGCGCGTCCGTTGGGCTTCGCGTCTTGCAACCGGATGGCGAGACAATTTCTCCGGTGATCCGCGCGTTGGTGAAGTCCATCCACCCGCCGTCCAGTCCTCGCGAATTGTTCCAGGTTGGAGTAGAACTCGAATCGCCCGCAAATATTTGGAACGTCACGCCACCACCTTCGGACTGGGCGCGACTGCTCGGGGGAAGCGCGTCCATGGCCGGACTTGGCGTGGCAACCGCTCCTGCGCTGGAACCATCCGGTCCATCTGGTGGGGACGCTTTCGGGCGCTCCCCAGCTTCCGCGCCGGCGCCGCCGGAGGTACGATCTGGCCAAGTTACGGCATTCCCGTCACCTTCTCCGGCCGGCGCAGCGGCAACGAAAGAGCCCGTGCAAGCGAAATCCGAACGAGTAGCGATCACGATCGATCAACTCGTTTCCGCCATGCAGGGGAAACTTCAGGCGGCCGCGGAAAAAGTCGTGCAAAACGCGCTTGCCGCGCAAATGGACGAAGCCATCAGTGAGGCTCTGGCGCGCATCGAGGGGGTTCGCGAACACAACGTTCAGCAGTTGCACGAATTTTCCGAGCAGCGATTCGAATCGATGCTGCGCGCTTCCCGCGAAGAGATTCTCGGCCACCTTGAATCACGCCTAGGAGAGGTGCAAAGCCGCTGGGAAGAGCAGTACAACTCGTTCCGCGAGCAGGCTGAGGAAATCACGCAGCGCCTCGAGCGGCTGGCAGCCGATACGCACCGAAATCTTTCCGAGACGCAGAAGTACATCGAGAAGACGACGCATGAGATTGAGCCGCAAACGAGGGGACGGCTGGACGAATCGCTGACCCAGGCAACGCAACAGTTCGAGGCATCCGCAGACCGCATTTCGGATCGCCAGCTCGTTCGGGTGATGGAAGCGACGCGCATGGTGGCGCGGGAGGCTGCGGCGCACCTGGACGCGCGAATCGCGGAGTCGCGAGCCCTGTTGCAGAACGCATCGAGCGCGACGATCGAGGAGTTTCGCCGTCAAGCCGAAGTGCAGGTGGATTTGGCGATTACCGAGACGACCGATCGTGTGCGCTCCATCTTGGGTGCGCTGGACTCGGAGAGCCGCGCAGCGGGCGAAGCGCGGCGCCGCGCTTTGATTGAGGATGTGACTCGCGCAACCGAGCAATCCACAGAACAGTTTCGCTCCGGAATGAAGGCGTTCTTGTACTCGTGCCTGGTGGCGGCTGTTGGCGCAGTGGATGAGCACGCCAAAACTACGCTCAACGCGCTCGTCAAGGATCCCGCCGGTACCTCTAACGCGATTGAGGACATCAAGATCATTCCGCCGGACGACGAAAAGCCCAACTAACGTCGCCGCCTCACACACCGTGAATTTTCGGCCCCGCCAGGCTTAGCTCGCGGGATTTCCCAGGCCAAATTCGCGATGAGCCGTGATCAGAGCGGTCTTCATGGATTTTTCCTCGACAACGAATGAAATGTTCGTCTCCGAAGAGCCTTGCGCGATGGCAATCAGGTTGACCTTCTCGCGGCCCAAGGCGTTGAAGGTTCGCCCCGCCACTCCGGGCGTTCCGCGCATATTTTCACCGACGACGGCAACAATGGCGATTTTTGGGTCCACCGTGATGTGCTCGACGGTTTCGTGAGCGAGGTCGTGGGCAAATTCCTTGCGCAGCGCTTCGACGGTGCGTTGCGCGTCGCCCGCGGCCACGATGAAGCAGATGTCATTTTGCGACGAGGATTGGGAAATCAACAGAACGTTGGCGCGCAATTCGGCGGTCGTGGAAAAGGTGCGCCCGACGACATCCGGTAAGCCGACGATCCCAGGTCCGCCAACGCTGATGAGCGCCACGTCCTGAATCGCCGTCAAAGCTTTGACGCCACCGCCAATGCTTTGTCCCTCTGGAGTGATTTTCGTGCCGCTGCGTTCCGGCGCGAAGGTGTTTCGGATCCAGACGGGAATGGCGGCCTGCATGACAGGATTCAGAGTTTTAGGGTGCAAAACTTTCGCACCAAAAAAGGCGAGTTCGGCGGCCTCGCGATAAGAAATGACGGGAATCGTCCGGGCATCGGGGACGAGGCGAGGATCGGCGGTGAGAACGCCATCAACGTCGGTCCAGATGATAACTTCGTCGGCCCTCAATGCCGCACCTAGGATGGTCGCTGAGTAATCGGAACCGCCGCGGCCAAGAGTGGTGAGCTGACCTGCGGTAGAGGCTCCAAGAAAACCAGTGACGACTGGCACAACACACTTCCTGAGCATTGGCCGCAGAATGGCTTCGCACGACTGGCGCGTCCGGTCCATGAGCGGCTCGGCGCCGCCATGGAATGAGTCGGTGACAATGACCTGAGTGGCGTCTACAGATTCGCTTGCGAGGCCAAGTTCGCGGACCGCGGCAGCAACAAGCGGAGCGGAAAGGCGTTCGCCGAGACTCGAGATGGCATCGAGGGTGCGCGGAGTCAGCTCCCGCAAGAGCGCCGTTCCTTCACAGAGCCGGGCACCTTCAGCAAAGACCGCGTTGAGGGCTTCGGCAACAGATTTGCGAGCGGCGTCTTCTCGGACAAGCAGGTAAAGTGCGTCATCGTGCTGTTTGCGAAGCGCGCCGAGAACGGCAGGCCCGGCTTCCGCGTCGCCGGTGCCGGCGCAACGAGCGGCCTCAATGAGACGGTTAGTCACGCCGCACATGGCGGAGACGACAGCCACGCAAGAGCACTCGCGCGCGCTTTGCCCAATGAGTTGCGCGACCTTGGCGATAGACTGCGCATCGCTAACAGAAGTGCCGCCGAACTTCATAACCTGCAATCGAGCATTCATTCCGGTCCATCCCTGTGTCACGCCGTGAAAATCTCCCGCGGCGAAGCCTTCCATTATACGAGCAGGCGGCGAAACCAAAGCGACATGCCGAGGCGAGTTGAGGCGCGGGTAACACGGATGCTATTCTGCGGATTATGGCGGAGCACACCATTTCGCCGCCCGAACCGGCCAGTCCCGCACCGCTCGAACAATCGAGACGCCAGCTCGAAGCCCTGCTCGAAGTGGGGGAATCGATCGCCCAGCATCGAGACGTTGCGGCACTCTTCCACGACCTCGCTGAACGTCTGCACAGCGTGGTGGATTTCGATTTTCTGACGCTCACATTGCATGACCCCGCGCGAGACGTGATGCGGCTGCACATTCTGGAAACGCGGCTGCCAACACCGGTCAAGACGGGGAGCGAAACGCCAGTGGACGGGCACCCCGCAGGCTGGGTATGGCAAACACAACAGGCCTTCGTGGTCACCGATACAGAAGAAGATCTCCGCTTTCCGGATTTCATGCAGCGCTTGCGCGAAGTAGGAGTGCGATCGCTGGCGATGGTGCCGCTTACAACGGCGCAAAGAAGGCTGGGCGCGATGGGGCTCGGACGGTTGCTGCCCCAGCGGATCACGGACACGGAAGTCCAATTCATGCAGCGCGTGGGGAGTCAGGTGGCAGTCGCAGTGGACAACGCGCTGAACTTCGAAACTTCGCAGGCATACCAAAGCCAATTGGCTCGCGAGCGAGACCGGCTGCAGGTGTTGCTTGAAGTGAACAACGTCCTGGTGACTACGCGTGAGTTGCCGGAGCTATTCGGGGGAATCGTCAGTTCGTTGCAGCGCGTGATCCACCATGACTTCTCGAGCCTCGCACTCGCGGATCCTGCGACTGGGCGGTTGAGAATCCATGCCCTCGATTTTCCTAGACGGCAGGATTTCCTGAAGCAGGAGATCACCAGCACGCCGGAGTCGACGCCCGCGGGAAAATGTTTCGCGAGCGGCGAGCCCCTGGTGGCGCGGGGCACGGAAATTGACCGCTTTCCATCGGAGGCGGTCCGGCTGCTGCGGGTCGAAGGAGTACAAACGATCTGCTGCGTGCCGTTGATTTCGCAAGGGAAAACGTTCGGAACATTGAATCTGGCCAGTCGTCGAGCGGATGCGTTCTCCACGGCGGACCTGAAGTTGCTGCAACAGGTAACCGGCCAGATTGCGATCGCGGTAGAGAACGCGCTGGCGTTCGAACAGATTGATGCGTTGAAGAACAAGTTGTCCAAAGAAAAGCTCTACCTCGAGGAGGAGCTCCGGAGCGAATTCAATTTTGAAGAAATCATCGGAGATAGCACGACGCTGAAGCGGGCGCTTTCACAGGTGGAAGTGGTGGCACCAGCGGGGACGGCGGTGCTGGTAACGGGAGAAACAGGAACGGGCAAGGAACTGATTGCCCGGGCGATTCACAATTTGAGCCCGCGAAGAGAGCGGACGTTCGTCAAGGTGAATTGCGCAGCGATTCCGAGCGGCTTGCTGGAATCTGAACTTTTCGGCCACGAGCGAGGCGCGTTCACGGGAGCGCTCACACAAAAGATCGGACGGTTTGAACTGGCGGACCGCGGCACGCTCTTCCTCGATGAAGTGGCGGACCTGCCATTGGAGCTGCAACCGAAGCTCCTGCGCGTGCTGCAAGAACAGGAATTCGAGCGGCTGGGAAGCAATCAAACGCAGCGTGTGGATGTGCGCGTGGTGGCCGCGACGAATGGCGACCTGGCGGGACTGGTGGCGGAGAGGAAGTTCCGGAGCGATTTGTTTTACCGTCTGAACGTCTTTCCCATCCACATTCCGCCACTGAGGGAACGGCGCGAGGATATTCCGCTGCTGGTGCGCTATTTCGTGCAGAAATTCAGCCGGCGCTTGAATAAGACAGTTTCCTACATTCCTGCCGAAGCGATGGAAGCCCTGGCGAACTATACGTGGCCGGGCAACATCCGAGAGCTGGAGAATTTCATCGAGCGCGCCGTTTTGCTTTCTTCCGGAAGAGAGTTGCGCGTGCCGCTGAATTCACTGAAGAGCAGCGAGTTCGGAGCCAGCTTGAAGAACGCTAGCGAGAGCGGCTCGCCCGGGCCGGGCTTGTCGTCTGAGGCGGAAAGCCGAAGCCGAATCAGCACGCTCGAAGAAGCGGAACGCGAGCATATCGTTCGCGCGCTGCGACAAACGGAATGGCGGATCGCGGGGCCAAAAGGAGCCGCGACGCTCTTAGGCATGAAACGCACCACCCTACAGGCGAGGATGCGCAAGCTGGGAATCCGACGACCTGTCTAGTTTGCCTCCGTACCCAAGACGGATTTCTTCGGACTTGCGGCCTCCCGATACTAATTCCTGATGATTTTTTCACTGACTTTCAAGCAATGTGATTTTCGGATTTGAGCCCGGGCGCAATGACGTGTTCCGCCTTCCGAGCCGCTTGAAGTGTGAGAGGTCTAGGCTTTTCGGCTAGAATTCCTTGAATGAAAAACTTGACTGTGGGTTTGCGGCATTTGAGAGCTCAGCATTCATTCGGCAGACATTCGATAGGAGCGCTCTGGATCATGCTGGCGGCGCTTTGCGGCGTGGCGAATCCGGCGCGGTGCGCAGCACAAGAAAGTTCCACGCCCGTGAAGATTGTGGTGAACGCGAGTCAGCGCGAAGGCCAACTGGAACCGATCTGGAACAATTTCGGCTACGACGAACCGAATTACACATATGCGCCCAACGGAAAGAAATTGCTGAGGGAACTTGCGGCGTTGAGTTCCGAGCCTGTCCATATTCGAGCACACAATTTCTTTACCAGTGGCGACGGAACGGGATCGCTAAAGTGGGGTTCGACGAATGTTTACACGGAGGATGCCGAGGGCAAGCCGATTTATAGCTGGACGATCGTGGACCGGATTTTCGATACGTACCACGAGTTGGGAATCAAACCGCTGGTGGAAATCGGGTTCATGCCCGAAGCGCTCTCGACGCACCCGGAACCGTATCGGCACAATTTCCCGAAGGGAACGATTTTTACTGGCTGGGCCTATCCGCCGAAAGATTACAGGAAATGGGGCGAGCTGGTCTTTCAGTTCGTTGCGCATCTGCGCGAGCGCTACGGAGAGGCGGAGACGAAGAGCTGGCGCTGGGAGATTTGGAACGAGCCAGACATCGAATACTGGAAAGGGACGCCAGAAGAATATTTTCAGTTGTACGACGTATCCACCGCGGCGATTTTGCGGGCATTGCCGGGAGCGGACGTTGGCGGGCCGGACACGACCGGGCCCGCCGCACCAAACGCAGCGGCATTTTTGAAGGAATTTTTGGAGCACTGCGCCCACGGAAATAATTTTGCAACGGGGAAAGCGGGCTCGCCGCTGGACTTCGTCAGCTTTCATCCGAAAGGTACTACGAAATGGGTGGACGGGCACGTGGAAATGGGGCTGGCCCGGCAACTGGCTTCGATTGATGCGGGGTTCCGGATCGTGGCGTCTCTCCCCAAGTATCGCCAAATGCCGATTGTGCTTGGAGAGTCAGACCCAGAGGGCTGCGCAGCGTGCTCGGCGCGCGTATATCCGCAAAATGGCTATCGCAACCGGCCGCAGTACGCTTCGTATACTGCGGCGACCCTGGGAGCAATTTACGAACTGGCCCAACGCGAGGGAATAAGATTTGCGGGCGCGGTGACCTGGGCGTTTGAATTTGAAGGGCAGCCCTATTTTGAAGGATTCCGGGCGCTGGCCACGAATGGAATAGACAAGCCGATCGTAAATCTGTTTCGGATGTTCGGTCTGCTGGGAAGCGAGCGCGTGAACGCAACGAGTTCCGGCGGGCTTTCAGCGGATGCCATTTTAAAGGGTGGAGTGCGCGGGCAACCAGATATCAACGTGATTGCCGCACGAAAGGAACACGAGGTAGAAATTCTTATCTGGAATTATCACGATGACGACATCTCGATCGCTCCCTCGCAGGTGGAGTTGCAGGTGAACGGACTGCCAGCGGCTGGGCAGCGCGCAAGCGTCGAGCATTTTCGAATTGACGACCAGCACAGTGACGCGTTCACCGCATGGAAAGCCATGGGTTCGCCTGAAAAGCCAACCTCCGAACAATACGAGCAGCTCGAACGCGCGGGTCAACTGCAATTGCTTAAGTCGCCGGGCTTCGTCAATCTAAAGGAAGGAGCGGCACATTTGGAATTCACGCTTCCGCGCGAAGCCGTATCGCTTGTACGGATCGCCTGGGAATAGCGTCGCTTATTCGGCGGTTGGATAGTGCATGTACATGGATTGAATGCCGACGCGGCCGGGGCCCGTAAAACGATTGACAATCAGATTGAATCCGCCAAAGATCCCGCTGGTGATGCGATCCATCACGGTTTCCATGCGGACGGTGGGACCTTTGTAGAGCCAGCCGCCCGGCTCGATGTCAATGATTTCCCCCGGGCCAAGGATCTTTTCAAAAACGTTTCCGTAGCCGTGCAGCCAAAGAATGCCGTCGCCAGCATGGCTATGGAATTTATCGATGAAAAAGCCGGTGCCGCCGAAAAGCATGTTTGCGGCGCCGCGGACCCGTTCGAATGTGTAATCGATGGAATCAGTAGCGGCAAGAAATTGGTGTTCTCGAACGTGCAGCTCCATGCCTTGCGGCATGTGGATAGGAACGATGTGGCCGGCGCCATCGCGACTGAAGGCAATCATGCCTGAACCGCTGGCTTCGGTGACAAACACTTGAATGCCCGCCATCATGCGCTTGAGCGCACCTTTCATGGCTTTGAGGCCAATCTGCACGGACGGATGCTTCCAAAGAAGGATGTGGTGTTCGAAATAAATCGGTTTCGAGGAAACGTCAACAGTCAGGACCGGCACGAGTTCGCCGTCAATGTGATAGGTGACGCCGCCAAAAGTTTCGGCGGCTGCGCTGGTAGGCAAGAGCTGGGGAAGTCCTGGCATTGGAAAACTCCTCTATTCGAACATCAGGCGTAGAAGGTGCGAGCGCGCATGATAACACGCGTACCGCGGGTATGTGGCGCACAGAAAAACGCGAGCGGACCCCTTGTTTTAACGGGACGAGGTCCGCTCGGAGATTTTTCGCTCATTGCGCGATTCGCTCGCGCAACGTGATAGTCAGGACTTGGTTTGAGGAAGCTGAACGGTAAGCGGCTGCGACAGAACGAAGGTCAGCGGGGTTTCTGGATGAAGATGAATGTCCTTTTTCCCAGTGAAGAAGGCCAGTGCTGTTCCAGCTCCAGCGGCAACCGGTGCACCAATCAACGCGCCCGTTCCACCACCGGCAATCGCGCCAATGAGGGCACCTCCGCCAGCGCCGCCGCCAATGAACGCCCAATCGCGCTTTTTATGGCTTCCGCCTGAGCGACGAGACGTATCGGTTTCCACATCGTAGTCCTGGCCATCCACTTGAATGCTATCGAGAGCCAGGCGCAGACTCGCGCGACCTCGCAGTCGGCCTGAACGATAGGCGTCAATCACAACGCCATCGGCTCTAGCGCCATCTGGAATCACGGTGCGTCCATCAACAATCACGGGCTGAGATACTGTGGCAGAGAAATGGTCGCCCGGCCTGTTTTCGTCGCTGGCAAGGGCTTGATCCAGCGTAACGTGAATCCGCGTGTTCTGAGGTACGGTGAGGGGCACCGTCGAGGGAGTGTCCATGGTGCGATGGAGTGTGGCCGCGCCAACCCCTACAGCGATAGCGAGCGCGACAGCCCCGCCCCCAATCAGATATTGCTTCTTGCTCAGGTACATGAGCACCTCCGAGTTGTTTAGAGGCAAGGAGGATTCCGCCGGCTGCCTGTGTAAAACATTGAAATAGAAATGGATAACCGAGAAGGCCAAAAAATGTGAAGAAATAATTTCAGAGGGCGCGAAATTTTCGGGTACTGCAAGTACCAGATTGTTTTCGAAGCACAAGGGCTGGCGGACAGAGATGGGAAGCGAATCCGTTACTTGGCGGATGCGATTAAATGTGGTCTTCTTGTGGAGAGAAAATGCGATCGCTGCAAGGCAGACTGCGGTTGAGACCGGAAAACGTGAAACGAGCGATTTTTGGCGCGTTGTTGCTGTGCCTTACGGCAACAACGATCCACGCTAAACAGGGCGACGCGCCCGTAATCAGATTCGTGCGAAATCCAGATCCCGCGCCGGAGATCAAACTTACTGATCTCGAAGGCAAGCCGATCACATTGGCGGAATTTCGAGGGAAAGTAGTATTCCTAAACTTTTGGGCGACGTGGTGCGGTCCATGCCGAGCGGAAGTGCCGGATCTCATCGCATTGCAAAAGCAATTCAAAGACCGGCTGCAAATCATCGGCCTGGATCTGGATGATGATGAAGCGGACGTCCAACAATTCGTTAAAGAGACGGGAATCGATTATCCGGTCGTGATAGCTTCGGACGAAGTGCGCACGGCGTATGGAGGCATCCCGGCATTGCCAACATCTTTCGTACTGGATACGGAAGGCCGCATCGTGCAAAAACACACCGGGTATTCTGAACCCGCGCTCTACGACATGGAGTTTCGGGCTCTGCTCGGAATGCCAACAGCGGCAAAAGTCGAGACCTTCGAGGACCAAGGCGAAATTTTCCTGAAAAATGCTAACCGCGCCACCGAACTGCCGGGGATTGATCTCTCAAAGCTGACACCAACGCAGAAAAAAGTTGCGCTGCGCCGGCTGAATGCAGAGACGTGCAGTTGCGGCTGCAAATTTACCTTGGCCCAATGCCGCATATGGGATTCCGCGTGCGCAGTGAGCAAAGAAGCTTCCGATAAAATCATTGCGGAAACCTCGGGCCGCGGAAAACCGCGCGGTCAATCCGTCGGCCCGGCGGCGGGACCCACGGAGTCACCAAGACAAAAGAGCGCGGCTCCCGAGGCCAAAGAGTCGCGGCAACAATCAAAAAGCAGAAACTAATACCGGCCAAGAAATTTGTGGGGAAAATCCCCTCTTGAATTTCACTGGGCCGATTTGAGGTACTGCAGAAGGCCGCTCGCGAAAAGATTTACGGCGTCTGACTTTTGTAAATCGTACCTACTCCGCGTGACTCACTTCGCAAGCAGATCCATGACCGCCGAGGCCATTGCCTTCACGCCGGTGTGAATTGCAGGCGCGGGTAATGGTGCAAACTCGCTGGAATGCGGGCCAGGCAACCGGGTACCCTTCTCGATGGCCTGCTGTAGCTTCGCGGGGTCCGCCGCGCCAAGCCAGAACATGCAAATCGGCGGCTTGGGATCGGCAAGCGCGAACAGACTGAAATCCTCGCTAGCCATAATGGGTTCGCCAGGGAGGACGTTTTCTTTCCCGAGGGCACGTTCGAGTGAGGCGCCGACGCGGCGCGAAAGAGCAGGATCGTTTATGGTTGCAGGGACATGGTCCTCAGAAATCTTGATGATTGGAGCGCGGTCAGCGGGGACGCCGGCAGCAGCCGCGACGCCATTGGTGATTGTGGCGATGGCTGCTAGAACTTTTTCACGCTGTGCGGGATTCATGGTTCGAACGGTGAGCTGAAGGTGAGCCTCGTCGGGAATGATGTTGTGCTTTGTGCCGGCGTGAAAAGAACCCACCGTGACGACGGTAGGCTGCTGCGGATCCATTTCGCGGCTCACGATCGTCTGAAGCATCACGACGATTTCCGAGGCGATGACGATCGGATCCTTGGTGGCTTGCGGCGCCGCGCCATGACCTCCATAGCCTCGAACGATGATATCCACCGAATCGGCGCCAGCCAATAGTGGTCCGGCATGCCAGGAAACTTTTCCGGCTGGAACGGCCGAAGTATCGTGCAGCGCGAGAACATAGTCCGGTTTGGGGAATTTCGTGAAAAGTCCGGCGCGGAGCATAGCCTGCGCTCCGCCGACGGTTTCTTCGGCGGGCTGTCCGATCATCACGACCGTCCCGCTCCATTGGGTCTTTAGTTCCATCAACACCCGAGCGGTGCCAAGAAAAACGGTCATGTGCAAATCGTGTCCGCAGGCATGCATCACGCCGACATCCGAGCCATCCGCGCGCTTCACCATAACGTGGCTCGCGTATGGCAAGCCGGTATTTTCGACGATGGGCAGCGCATCCATGTCTGTTCGAACGTAAACGACTGGGCCAGGGCCATTCTTCAGGACAGCGACGATGCCGTACGAGGTGAGAGACGGGTCATCGTACTGGCCGAAATGATCGGTGACTTCATAGCCGATCTTGCGGAGTTCGGAGGCAATTAGGGCAGAAGTGTTTTTCTCCTGAGTGGAAAGCTCGGGATACTCGTGGAGATGCTTGTACGTTGCAAGCAGCGAATCCGCTTCCTGGTCAATATCTTTGTCCAGGGTACTCTGCGCGAGAAGCGGCGTGCCTAGGAAAAAGGCGGCTAACACAGCAACTAATCCCGTTCGAATCAGGCGCGGCATGGGGTCACCTCGAAAAAAGCTGGGGCATTCTAACACTGCCCGGCAAGCCAGGGTGTTGTGACTTGAGCTTGGCCTACTGGGGTCAAACGATTCTTTTTCGTACGCTTCGCTTGCCGGTGTATGCCGAGCAGGTTACACTCCTTCGCCAAATTCGGGCAATCGCACATCCAACCAACCTACGGAGGAATACTGTGAATCTACGCGCGGCTTTCCTGGTTCCAACACTAGTTGTCGCAGGGATGTTCAGCGTCAGCGGCGCATTTTCTAGGCCGACGCAAGCGTCCCGCACTCCTTACAACGCGCTTGGAAAGGCCGCGGCGCTGCCGTTTAGCGATGGGATTCTTGCAGGCAATACCTTTTACTTGTCCGGACGCATCGGACTCGATCCAAAAACCGGAAAGCCGCCAGAACAAGCCGAAGTGGAAATCAAGCTGATGCTGGACAGCTTGAAGGGAACTCTGGCGCAAGCCGGAATGACCATGGATGACCTGGTCTACGTGCAGATTGCTTGCACGGATCTTTCGCTTTTCGAAAAATTCAATGGCATCTACAAGAGCTATTTCACAACGAGGGATCTCCCTGCCCGGGAATTCATCGGTGCCGCAGCGCTACTTCGCGGGGGCCACTTCGAACTTCAAGCCATCGCCGTCCGACGGTAGAGAGCCGCGCAGCTATCTTTCCGCTAGGCGACCCCTCGCAAGTCCGCTCCTCAAAAGCAGAATGCCTACATATTGGCATTTCTTAGTTGACGTAGTTTGGTCCAGCGCCCATATATGGTCTATAATATTTTAAGTGAACCACTCCAACAACACGTATCCTTTGATTATAAAAGACTTAAATAAAAATCACTTTCTTGCCCTCCTGGAATAAAAAGTGCAATCAATAGCTACTGGCAGGTAGAGACACATGCTACGAATTACAAGCGAAAAGAAGCGAGGTAGGACAGTCCTAAGTGTAGAAGGACGCCTCGCTGGACCCTGGGTCGGAGCACTTGACCAGTGCTGGAGGGATCGAGCGCCCGGTGAGAAATTTAGCGTTGATCTGTGCGGCGTGAGCTTCATAGACGCCCGGGGCAAAGCTCTACTCAAAGAAATCCACCAGCAGGGCGGAAGACTGGTCGCGGATGGCTGCCTCAATCAAGCCATTGTGAGCGAGATAGAAGGGAAGGCTGCTGCGGAGGGGAACAATGCCGCACACGGCAAGAAGGGCTCGCACATCATTTTCTACGTTTTGTTTTTCAGTCTGCTGGTTTCGCCAGGGCTGGCCAGCGGGCAAAGCACGAATACACAGGGCGGACTACCTCAGAACGCGCCAACCGGTGTTTTGAAGTTGACGCTCACGCAGGCGGTTGGTCTTGCGCTGAAGCAGAATCCCACCGCGCAGATCGCGATTCTTCAAGCGGCGGAAAGCGCGCAAGACCGTAAAGCAGCGCTTGCGGCGATGCTTCCCCAGGCGAGCCTGCAAGTCACGGACACAGTGCAGCGCATCAACCTGCAAGCCTTTCTGGGGCAGAAAATTCCGGGATTCCCGCAACACGGGGGACCTTTTCAAGTCTTTTCAGCTGGGCCGGCTTTCAGCGCGCCGGTGTTCGACTTGACACTTTTTCGCAGATATCAAGCAGCCAGCCAGCGAGCAAACGCAAGCAGTGCAAACAGTCGCGCAACCAGGGAGCAAGTAATTTTGCTCGTCGTGTCTCAGTACATCGGAACTCTGCGCGCGGTGGCGAACGTGCAGGCCTCGGAATCGCGGGTGCAACTTGCCCAGGCACTTTATGACCAGGCATCGGATTTGCAGAAAGCAGGAGTGGGAACGGGGATTGATACGCTTCGAGCCAACGTCGAATTGCAAAATGAGAAACAGCGGCTGCTTGAAGCGGAAGACGACCGGGACACATCCTTGTTCGGATTGAGCCGCCTGCTCAACCTCGATCCGCGGGAATCCATCGAGCTGTCCGATTCGCTCAGCTTTTACGAGACTCCGCAGCCCGAAGCTGCAGCCAGCATAGACCAGGCACTGAATCAGCGACAGGAATGGAAAGCACTTCAGGAGCAAATGAAGGCAGCCGGGCTGGACAAGAAGGCGTCACAGGAATCCAGATTGCCAAGTCTCGATTTCAAGGGGAATTGGGCTTATTTAGGCTCCTCTTCAGCGACCGGAATACCAACCTATACCTACGAGGCAGCCGTCAGCATGCCGCTGTTTACCGGTGGCCGGATCAAAGCGGAAGTCACCAAGGCTGATCTGGAAATGAAAAGACTAGATCAAGAGCGGGATGATTTGCGAAATCAGATCGCGCTGGAGGTAAAGACGGCGCTGATCAATTTGGAATCGGCACGGAGCCAGGTGCAGGTCGCAAACCTTGGCGTTGAGTTGTCGAAGCAAGAAGTGGATCAAGCGCGCGACCGTTTCAAGGCTGGTGTAGCAAACAACATCGAAGTCATCCAGGCGCAAGACTCGCTTGCACGAGCGAACGACAACCAGATTGCCGCGCTCTACCGCTTCAATCAAGCGCGCGCGGATTTTGCAAGATCGACAGGCGAGATGGAGAAGGTCTACTCGAAGTGAGGGAACCGATGAGCGTCGAAATCGAGGTAGGACTGGAAAACGCCGGGAAAATCCGGCCAGAGCTTGAAGACATGCCGATGGAGAAGGAGCCCTTGAAAGGGCTCGCCAATCCGAGGATGCAGCGGCTCGCCATCGTCGGAGGAGTGGTGCTGCTCGTCGCCCTGGTTGGCTTGTTTTTCTACTTCCACGATCGCGAAAGTACGGATGACGCCGAGATTGATGGCCACATTACGCCCATCGCAGCCAAGGTATCAGGGCGAGTCCAAAGCGTGCTGATTCATGACAACGAGGAAGTGAAAGCCGGGCAGGAGTTGGTAAAGATCGATCCACGTGATTATCAAGCCGCCGTGGACCAGGCGCAAGCGGCGTTAGATCTGGCGGAAAGCGAAGCGAAGTCGGCTGGAGTGGATGTGCCGCGAACTGCAGAGAACGTAGCCAGCGGAACCTCCAGCGCGGACGCACAACTTTTGGCGGCACAAGCCGACCTGGCCAAGGCACAGGCGACTTACGAACAAGCACAGACGGCCGATCTTGCGTTCGCGCAAGCGAATGTGAACAAGAGCATGGCCAGCGCCGCGCTAGCGCAAGCCGATTTGGCGCGTTACAAGCCGCTCCTCGAGAAGAGCGAAATCTCGCAGCAGCAATTTGACGCGGCCAAGGCGAACGCGGATGCGACGGCGAGCGCGCTGAAAGCCGACCAGGAAAAACTAGCTCAGGCACAACGAAATGTGCAGGTCGAGAAGGCTCAGCTCGATGCGGCCAAAGCTCGCGTGCTGCAAGCACAAGCGATGGTTCAAGCGGCCCAGGCGGACAAGAAGCAGGTCAGTATGCGTACCGCGGATGCTCAAGGAAAGGCGGCAAAGGTCGCGCAGGCGCGCGCAGCTCTCGAGGCCGCGCAATTGAATTTGAGTTACACGGACGTCATTGCGCCCGTGGATGGCGAAGCGACGCACAAGGCAGTCGAGCCTGGACAAATTGTCCAGGCCGGACAAGGCCTAATGGTGGTTGTGCCACTGCAAGATGTTTGGGTGACAGCCAATTTCAAGGAAACCCAGCTCCGGAATATGCACCCGGGGCAAAAAGCGGAAATAAAAGTAGACACCTATGGCAAGACGTTCACCGGCCACGTGGATTCAATCGCGGGAGCCACTGGCGGCGTGCTGAGCCTCTTGCCCCCGGAAAATGCCACGGGAAATTACGTGAAAGTCGTGCAGCGAATTCCCGTGAAGATCGTGCTGGATCGCAGTTCGGTTGGAAACCTTGTGCTCCGCCCGGGAATGAACGTGGAAGCGACGGTCTTCACGAAGTAGGCAGCGCGGGCGACTCCCTGGCTAACGTGACGGGGACAAGTCCCTTCAGCAGGATGAGCGATGCGAATCAAAGCGCTAGCAAAATTGAGAATGCCGGACGGCTCGATCAATCCTTGGGTGATCGCCGTAACGGTGACCCTCGCTACTTTCATGGAGGTGCTAGACACATCCATAGCAAATGTTGCGCTACCGCACATTGCGGGAAATCTCTCGGCCAGCACCGATGAATCCACTTGGGTCCTAACTTCGTACTTAGTTTCGAATGCCATCATTTTGCCGCTCTCCGGATGGTTTTCCGGATTGATCGGCCGCAAGCGTTTTTATATGGCGTGCGTGGCGTTGTTCACGGTGAGCTCATTTTTGTGCGGGCTTGCGCCAAGTCTTGGAGTGCTGGTGCTTTTCCGCATCATGCAAGGCGCGGGAGGGGGAGGTTTGCAGCCCAGCGAACAAGCCATCTTAAACGACACGTTCCCGCTCTCACAGCGGGGCATGGCGTTCGCGGTTTATGGCATCGCCGTGGTCGTGGCGCCCACAATCGGGCCTTGGCTAGGCGGTTGGATTACGGACAATTTTTCCTGGCGCTGGATTTTTTACATTAATGTGCCCGTGGGTATCCTGTCCCTATTGCTCACCTCGCTGTTGATTTCGGACCCGCCGTACATGAAACGAGCCAGCTTCAAGAGCGGTTTCCGGATCGACTACATCGGCATCGGGCTGATCAGCTTGGGCCTGGGAAGCATGCAAATCATCCTGGACAAGGGGCAGCGCGACGATTGGTTGTCCTCCGGATTCATCCAGGTCTTTTTTGTGCTCATGCTTGTAGGAATCCTTGCTGGAATTATCTGGGAATTGCGGCAAAAAGAGCCCGTCGTAGACCTGAAAATGTTGAAGGATCGCAACTTTGCGATTTCGACTGTGGCAATGTTTTTTCTGGGTTTCGTCCTCTATTCGAGCACGGTTCTGATTCCGCAGTTTTTGCAGGACATGCTGGGATACACAGCCGAGCTCGCGGGGTTGGCGCTTTCCCCCGGCGGCCTCGTCATCATGCTGATGATGCCGGTAGTGGGCCTCCTGGTGTCCAAAGTGGATACGCGCGTGCTCATTTCCATAGGTTGCGTGGTCTGCGCGATATCCCTATTTTGGATGGCGGGCTGGAATTTGGAGTTGGATTATGGCCATGCCGTGCGGGCGCGAATGCTGCAGGGTCTCGGGCTGGCGTTTCTTTTTATCCCCATAAACGTCGCCGCGTTTACGTACGTACCCAAAGAATTGACCAACATGGGAACGGGAATCATCAATCTTGCGCGCAACATCGGCGCGAGCGTCGGAATTGCCACCGTAACCACCATGCTCGAGCGGCGAGCGCAATTTCATCAAGCCCACTTGATTGAAAGCGTGAACAGCTTGAATCCAGCCCTGCTGCGAGCAACGAGAGGCGATGAGGTGCGTCTAGTCTCTTATGGATCGAGCGCTTCGCAAGCAGCTTTACAGGCCAAGGAGATGATCTATCACTTGGTGCAAGGCCAATCGACGATGCTCGCTTTCATTGACGACTTCAAGATGCTGGGGGTGGCGTTCCTGGCCGTGGTTCCGCTGCTGCTCTTCATGCGGAAGCCGAAGACGGCAGCCGGAGGAATTTCGATGCACTAGGCGGTGAGAGGGCGCCCCGGCAGAAGGCGCAAAAATTGCGATCGGGTTTTGAAGCTAGCTCAAGCGGTACTTTGGGGGGGATAACGATGACAACACAAACCGCAGCAATCACGCAGTTCAGCGAAGACCGGCTGATCCGCGCCGGCCAGAAAGGCGACGCGCAAGCGCTCGAGACCCTTTTTCGCAGATACCAGCGGCCACTTTTCCAAACTGCACTTCGCGTGCTCGGAAATACGGAGGACGCCGAGGATGCTTTGCAGGACGGCTTGCTTTCGGCATACCGCAACATGAAGCGGTTCGAGGGACGGTCGCAGTTTTCCACGTGGCTGACGCGCATCGTCATCAATGCGGCTTTGATGAGGCGGCGCAGCGCGAAGGCCCGGCCCGCGGTTTCTCTCGATGAGCCACCCCGCGAGGACGAACTGCCCATCACGGAGCGCTTCGCTGCGGACGGCCCGAATCCAGAGCAGGTATTCGAGGGTACGGAACTGCGTGAAATGATTAGCGAAAACCTGGATGAACTTTCTCCGCTCCTCCGCACTGCGTTTGTATTGCGGGAAGTGGAAGGCTATTCCACCGGAGAAGCAGCGAGAAAACTTGGCGTCACCGAAAATACACTCAAGGCCCGTTTGTGGCGCGCGAGGCACCAACTCGCCGAGCGGTTGGGACAGCGGCTGCGACGCATCAAGGATGACATGACAGGCGGAGGAATGGGCGACGCCGAGTGCAGCTATTGTTGAGGAGGCCTGCAAGGGTCTCGCACTCAATTCATTCCAATAACTAAGAAAGGCCGGCACCGTCCGGCCTTTTTTGTGTTCGCTCACTACCGCTCCGGTCCAAAAATACAGAACCTTTTCCGCTACAAAACGCAGCCTGGCCCGTCTAAGCCTGATGGTGTGCTCCCGCCGCAAGTTGCGGCGCAATCGCTCGTTGTCTCGCAGGTTAGGGAAGAGTAGGCTGGCCGGGGCAGTCCAGGCAGGCTACAGACTGCGGCCCAATCCGAACTCCACATACAGCCTTACGGAGGACCCTCATGGGAAATTTGCTGCAGGATTTGCGCTACGGGATTCGCGTCCTCGTAAAATCCCCGGGGTTCACGGCTGTGGCCGTGCTTTCTCTCACGTTAGGCATCGGCGCGAACACGACCATCTTCACGATGGCCAAAGCGATCTTTCTGAAGACGATTCCCGTGAACGATCCGGCTACTTTGATGAGTCTTTTCTCCACCGCACAGAGCAAGGGCGGGCCGGTTCAGGAATTTCTACCCACGCCCTATCCGAATGCCCGGGATTATCGCGAAAAAAATGATGTGTTTTCCGGCGTGGCGATCGCCATCCCAACTGGTGCGGATCTGACCGTACGCGGCAAGAAAGTGCAGGTCTTCTGCGAAGTCGTGAACGAAAACTTCTTCGATGTACTGGGCGTGCAGCCGGCCCACGGGCGCACTTTTTCCGCCGAGGAAGCTAAAAACCCCACGCCCGTCGCGGTTATCAGCTACGCCTTTTGGAACCGTGAACTCGGCGCCGACCCGAACGTCGTCGGAAAGACGATTCAGATCAATCAGCAGGACTTCGCCGTGATCGGCATCATGCCGAACTATTTCCACGATCTTGGTGTTCTGGGCAGCCCGGACGTCTGGACGCCAATGCTCATGCACGATCAGGTGCTTACCGGGCTGTCCAAGGATTGGTTCGAACAGCGCGCCTTCCGCCTGACCAGCGTCGTGGCCCGCTTGAAACCCGGCGTCACCGTCGCTCAGGCGCGGGATTCGATTCACCGTTTGGGACTCGAACTTGAACGTGAATATCCCAAGGACAATGGCGGACGAAACGAAATGGTTGTGCCAATCAGCCAGACTGCGATCCCTCCCCAATTGCGCAGCGTCTACGTTCGCGCCGGCTCCCTGATGATGTTGATCGTCGGCTTGGTGTTGTTGATTGCGTGCGCCAATGTCGCCAATCTTCTCTTGGCCCGGGCCACTCAGAGACACCGCGAAATCGGCGTACGGCTGGCGATGGGCGCTTCGCGCTTCAGGCTGATTCAGCAACTTCTCACCGAGAGCTTGATGATGGCGCTTCTTGCCGGTGGGCTTGGCATTTTGTTTGCCTATTGGGGAAAGTCGTTAATGAAATCGCTCCTGCCTCCTGGCTTGCAGCAGCGCTTGGACTTCAGTCTGGATGGCAGGGTCTTGCTCTATACGCTCGTCCTTGCCATTGTCGCCACAATTCTTTTCGGACTCATGCCCGCGGTGGAAGCCTCCAAGGGAGACCGCCTGGCCGCTCTGAAAGATCGCACTGGGAATCCGACGGGCAGTGCCCGCTGGTACGGGCTTCGCGGAGTGCTGGTCATGCTGCAAGTCGCTCTCTCTCTCGTGGCATTGGCGGGCGCGGGGTTGTTCATCCATAGCCTGAGAAATGCGCAGGAAATGGACCCGGGATTCGAAGTGAAGCACGAGTTGGTGATGTTCATGAATCTCGGCGCGGAACACTATGACCAGGCGCGCGCGGAACAATTTTACAAGGATGTCGTAGAGCGCCTCCGCGGGATTTCTACCGTTCAAGATGCAAGTATCTCGGACACTTTTCCGTTCTCCGGCGGGCTGGCGCGAACCACTTTCACGGACGGCGTGGACATCACCGATCCGCGGAACGGCAAACTGACACCGGTGGTCGCCGTCGAGCCGGGCTATTTTTCCGCCGCCGGAGTCGCGATGCTGCAGGGCCGCGACTTTTCCGAACACGACGACCTTCAAGGCGCGATGGCCGGCATCGTTAACCGCGCCGCCGCGGACCAGATGTGGCCAGGCCAGGATCCCATCGGCAAGCACATTCACTTTTTGGGTGAGACTTGGGATATTGCCATCGTTGGCGAAGTGGCCACCGTCAAATATCAGACGATGGGCGAGCCACCGCAGCCGATTGTTTACTTGCCGCTGAAGCAGCATTACTCCGCGCAGGTGGTCCTCTATGTGAAGGCCAAGGGCGATCCAGAGAAAGCCATCCCCAGCGTGCGAAGCACGGTCCAAGTGCTCGGACCGACAGTGCCTCTGCTCAATGTACAAACTGTGCCGCAAGTGTTGGTGCAATCGCTTACTGCCCCGCGCCTCGGCGCTGAGCTGCTCGGCGGATTTGGATTACTTGCCTTGATCCTCGCCGCCATCGGCACGTACGGGGTGATGTCCTATTCCGTGAGCCAACGAACCCAGGAAGTTGGCATTCGAATGTCTCTGGGCGCGCAGCCGCGCGACGTGTTGCGCCTGATTTTGTCCAACGGCATGGCGATGGTCTGCGCAGGAGTGGTCGCGGGTCTGGTCTTCTCAACACTTCTTGCCAAGAGCATTAACAGCCTGCTTTACGGCATTGGCGTCTTCGATGCGCCAAGCTTCCTGATAACCTCCGCGCTTCTTATGCTCGTGGCTCTTGCGGCGTGCTATCTCCCTGCGCGGCGCGCGATGCGCGTTGATCCGATCATTGCGTTGCGCTACGAGTAGATCCCTTGACGCTTTGAACGAATTGAAGCTCTGGCGCGAGGAACCTGCGAGCCTCATTTTGAATGTTTTTTTTGCGTTTCAGATACGGGCGCCGGCATCCGGGCAGCGGAGTAGTATCCCAGCACGCGAAGATCGCTAGTCACTTGACGCACCTCCGCGAGCGCTTCTTCCAGGTGCGCGGCCGACTCACCTTCCAAATCCAGAAAAAATTGATACTCCCACGGGTGCCCGTGGATTGGCCTGCTTTCGATTTTTTGCAGATTCACACCGAATTTCGCGAAGGGCTCAAGCAAAGCAAGCAGCGCGCCAGGCCGGTGTGCCAGCCGCATGGCGACGGACATCTTGCGTGCTCCAGCAGCAGCCGG
This sequence comes from Candidatus Acidiferrum sp., assembly GCA_035279745.1. Classification (GTDB taxonomy): domain Bacteria; phylum Acidobacteriota; class Terriglobia; order Acidiferrales; family UBA7541; genus Acidiferrum. The sequence continues at coordinate 36,469 of DATEHE010000015.1, forward strand.
CGCAGACCCGGCAGGCGGTTCGAGAAGAAAAAAGCGCGTGAAGTTTTCGGCATTGTCCTGGATGCCCGCCATCAGAATCACGCCTCCATAAAATTCCGCCGCTCGCCGCGCTGCGATGCCCGCGCAACTCTTGTCGCCTCGAGCGATCGCCTCGCGCACACTTCCCGCTGTGTCTTCCGCTGGTACGCGCTTCAAGTTGTGGTGCGCAAGAAAAAACTGTTCGCACTGTGCCAGAGCCATTGGGTGCGATGCAACGGAACGCAGGCCGTCGAATGTGGCTCCAGGGCAGCCAATCAGATGGTGCTCGATTGGCAGAATGGTCTCCGCGGTGATCCGCAGCGCGCTCTCGAGCAGCAGGTCATAAACGCGCACCACCGGCCCTGCCAGCGTATTTTCAACGGGCGCCAGAATCGCGTCCGCCGCTCCTTCGCTCACCGAGCTGAACGCGGAATCAAAAGTAGGCCGCGGAACCGTAGTGATCTCGTTTCCAAGAAGCCGGATTGCCGCTTCCTCGCTGAACGCGCCTCGCTCTCCTTGAAATGCAATTCGCATGGGAAAAATCATAGCATCCCTGTCTACCTCATCTCCGCAAGTTGCCTCCTGGGGAAGAACTTCGTGGCGTACGGTCCACTTTGGCAGGGCATTTTGGTATGGAAGCTTCAGCCACTCGTCCAAGGCCGGCCACGGTCGCTTTATACTGCGCGAAGGGAGAACGACCATGAATCTCAGGCCACCGGAATCCGGTGAGTATGCCCCGTACTACGGAAGATACATTTCGCTCGTTCCCGGAGAAGACATCGTAAGAGAACTCGAGTCCCAGCACGTGCAAACGATGGAGTTGCTAGCAGGACATACCGACCGGGAAGGCGATTTCCGCTACGCCCCCGATAAGTGGTCCTTAAATCAGGTCGTCGGCCACATCACCGACACAGAACGGATCTTTGCTTACCGCGCCCTGCGCATTGGCCGTGGCGACCAGACCCCTATCGAGGGATTCGAACAGGACGACTATGCCCGAGACGCCAGCTTCAACCAGCGTTCCCTGGCGGATCTTGCGGCAGAGTTTTCCGCAGTACGGGAGGCAACCCTGGCATTGTTCCGCTCGCTCGCAGAAGAAGCCTGGTCGCGTCGCGGCATTGCCAGCAAGAACGAAGTGAGTGTCCGCGCCCTTGCCTACATCATTGCCGGACACGAACTACACCATCGCAAGATTTTGCAGGAGCGCTACTTTTCGCCTATCCGGCCCGCCTGATTCGGCTTGCGCGGGGCTTTTGTGCCGTCTTCGGCTTCAGAAGATAAAACGAAAGAATAGCCGCCAAAGTAATGCTGAGCGCTGCGCCAAGGACGGCAATAGCTTGCGCGTTGATCGGGTGTTCAAAAGCATCGGCGAGCAGGTACAGCCCCAAAATCAAGAAAAGCCCCGCCAGGAAACTTGCCAGACTGCCGAACGTGTGCGCGAGACCGCCTCGCAGGATCAGTGGCTCTACGCGATGAGGAGAAGGCCGCACGAACTCTTGAGCGCGCATTATCTATCTCTTTCGCAAGAGTTCGGATGTGGCCGGCGCTTCTTCCAAACGTAGGAAATCCAGGTAAGTCATCTGCGGAGGCGTGTATTTCTTCTTCATCGGCGCCCCGCAGGAGCAACGCGGGTTGCTCCCTTCCACTTGGCTGTCGGACTGAACCACAATCTGGCATCGGCACGATGGCTCTGTGCAGTGCCATTCCTCTCCACATTTCATCATCATGTGCCCGTCCCTCCGGAATATCAGGCTTGCTGGGTTCGCCTAGAGACGCTCAGGCCCGGAATAAATTACATGTAGAATGAATATAGATGTCAGTAAATATTATGTCAAGGAAAAACTGGCGCGGGCAGCGCCGCGAAGGGCGGTGCTGTGGAAATCCCCTCAGGGCGCCGCTTTCCCGTCCATGTGCGCCCCTCCCGCACAGCTGGCGACTTGCCAGTTCCAGAATCGGGAATTTGCCTGCTAAGCGTGCCTCGTCAAGTTGCAGGGGCCGCAACCGGCTGTTAAAATTCTGTGTTTGCCGGAGTGCCGGCGTTCATGCGGAAGGCCATTTGTTTTCGCCGGTCCGTATCCCCTGAGATTAGAGGCGTTTGCATCCGGGCTGTTGGCGAGACTAAGCCCAAAGCTGTCCGAAGCGTGCGAGTTCACGGAAGCAAGAAAGCAAAGTTTGAATACCGGATACTCGTTAGCTGTTTCACCGCGGAGTGAAAGGGAGAAGACGAGTGGCGAAATATGATGTGGCGATCATTGGCAGTGGGCCGGGGGGTTATGTAGCCGCGATTCGTGCCGGCGAACTCGGCCTGAAGACCGTCGTCGTGGAAAAGGATCCTTTCCTTGGCGGTACCTGCCTTCATGTCGGCTGTATCCCCACCAAAGTTCTGCTCCACCACGCTGATGTCTACGAGCATTTCAAAAACAGCTCCGAATTGGGTTTCGAAGTCAGCGGATTGAAGATCAATTGGGCGAATATCCTCGCGCGCAAAGACAAAATTGTGAAAAAGCACGCGAAGGGCATCGAATTTCTCTTTAAGAAGAACAAGGTCGAATGGGTACAGGGCTGGGGACGCTACGAGGGCCCGGGCCGCGTGAGCGTCGAAAAAGATGGGAAGAAAAGCCAGATCGAAGCAGCAAATGTGCTAATGGTCAGCGGCTCCGAGGCGCGCGCTTTGCCGGGCATTGAGCCGGATCACAAAACGATTTTGACCAATCGCTCGATCCTGGAATTGCCGGAAATTCCAAAAACCTTGATCGTCGTGGGTGCCGGCGCTGTCGGTGTTGAATTCGCTTCCGTTTACAACACATTTGGGACGCAAGTCACCATTCTGGAAGCGCTGCCGCGCGTCGTTCCTGTCGAAGATGAGGAAATTTCCGTTGAGCTGGAAAAGGACTTCAAGAAGCGCGGCATCCAGATTTTCACCAACAGTTCGGTGGAATCGGTCAAGAAAGATGCCAAAGGCGTGACCGTCGCTTTTAAGGACAAAGAAGGGAAACCGCAATCGCTGCAAGCGGAGAAGTTGCTCCTTGCCGTGGGCCGCAAGCCGATGACTGATAATTGCGGCCTGGAAAAATCAAAAGCCAAACTTGAGCGCGGGTTCGTTCACACCGGGCCAAATATGGAGACCGCTGAAAAAGGACTGTACGCAATCGGCGATATCGTCGCTGGTTTGCCCCAGCTTGCCCATGCCGCCATGATGGAAGGCATCGTCGCCGTCACGCACATCGCCGGTAAGCCCACGCAACAAATTGTGAAAACGCGCATCCCCAACGCCACCTACTGTGAACCACAAATCGGCTCGATCGGTTTGACGGAAAAGCAGGCACGCGATGCCGGTTACCGCGTGAAAACCGGCAAGTTTCCTTTTGTCGGCAACAGCAAAGCTACCATCCTGGGGAATCACAACGGCTTCATCAAGGTGGTCTCCGACGAAAAGTATGGCGAAGTGCTCGGAATCCATATCATCGGGCCGCTCGCAACAGAAATTCTTTCTGAGGCTGCCGCTACTCTGAATCTGGAGGGCACGGTCGACGACATGATGAACATGATTCACGCTCATCCCACCGTGTGGGAGGGCATGGGCGACGCGTTCGCCAGCGTGCGCGGCTTGCAGATTAACGTCTGATGATAGGTGGCTCGTGAGAACTTGCCGGTGCATTGATTTGGGACTGATTGCTTATGCAGAGGCGTTGGCACTGCAAAAGCGCTTGGTCGCGGCTCGCAAAACCGGCGCGATTGAGGACATTTTGCTCTTCTGCGAACATCTGCCCGTGATCACCTTGGGCCGCAACGGCAAGCGCGAAAATCTGTTGGCTTCGGAACACTTATTACGCCAGCGCAACGTCGAATTCTTCGAATCCACGCGCGGGGGCGATGTGACCTTTCATGGACCAGGCCAAATTGTCGTCTATCCCATTCTGCATCTCGCGGCGATTCGTAAGGACGTGGTGTGGTACGTGCGTATGCTGGAAGAAGTGATGATTCGTGTCACGCACGAATTTGGCCTTGCCGCGCGGCGTGAACCGGGGAAGACGGGCGTTTGGGTAGATCCGCCGAGCAACGCGACGGCTCCCGCGCAAGCCCCACCCGAAAAAATCGGCGCCATCGGCGTGCACATCAGCCGCTGGGTCACTTCGCACGGCTTTGCCTACAACGTTTCGACCGATTTGCGCTACTTCGATCTGATCGTGCCTTGCGGCATTGCCGGCCGCAAAGCCACCTCGCTCGAAAATTTGTTGGGGCGAAGCGTTCCTATGACGGATGTGGCGCCGCGCCTGGCGCATCATTTTGGCGAAGTCTTCGGATTCGATTTGCAAGCGGCTTCAAGGGATGATCTGTTCGAGATGCTCGGACACGCGGAGCATTCGCCTGCGGCGCAAGCCGTGGCCTAGGAGCAGTACCGTGGCAAACGGAAAAGCGATCAACAAGCAATTGACGCGGCAACAGTATCTCGACTTGTACTACTACATGCGCCTGAATCGCGCGGTCGAGGACACCATGGTCAAGCTCTTTCGGCAAAACAAAATTGTCGGGGGGCTCTATTCCAGCCTGGGCCAGGAAGCGATTTCCGTGGGTACAGCATTCGCCCTCGAAAGAACGGACTGGCTTGCCCCCATGATCCGCAACATCGGCGCGCTTCTCGTGAAGGGCGTTCCGCCGCGTGACGTTTTCATGCAGCATATGGCGAAATACGATTCGCCCACGAAAGGCAAGGACGGTACCAGCCACTTCGGCGACCTGGAGAAGCTCCGCATCGTTTCGCCGATTTCCATGCTCGGCGATTTGATTCCCGTCATGACCGGCGTCGCCATCGGCGCGCGCTACTTGGGGCAGAAGATTGTAACCATGACGTGGATTGGCGACGGCGGAAGTTCCACCGGCGTGTTTCACGAAGGCTTGAATTTTGCCGCCACCCAGAAAGCTCCCTTCGTGCTGATCCTCGAAAACAATCTCTGGGCTTACTCGACGCCCGTCCGCCGCCAGGTGCCGCTCGATAATCTCGCCGATCGCGCCAAAGCTTACGGCATCTCCAGTTACATTGTGGATGGCAACAGTGTCGTGGACGTTTTCACCACCGCGCGCGAAGCCGTGGCTCGCGCCCGCGCCGGCGAAGGGCCCATCCTCATCGAATGCAAAACTTTCCGGCGCCTCGGCCACGCGCAGCACGACCCCGCCGAATATGTTCCGAAAGAGATGCGCGCTTATTGGGAAGCGCGCGATCCCATCGCGCTCTATGAAAAATTTCTGGCGGATGAAAAACTGCTGGATGCCAGAGGCAAAAAGGAAATCGAGGACAAGATCGAAGAGCTCCTCGAAAAAGAGCGCGCATTCGCGGAAGACTCTCCCATGCCTCCGCCGGAATTTGCCGAAACTGGCGTCTACTGCACCGGCGACTCGTGCCACAAGATCCAGCCAAAATGGGAGCGCCCGGTTTCCGAAGTTACTCCGCCCAAGTCCAGCGTGAAACCCGTGTGGACCGTGAAGGGCTTCGGCGCCGGCCAGAGCGCCGCGACCGCCGCCATCCACTTTGGCGATACGAAGCCCGTGATCGAAACTCCCGAAACTAGTTCCGCGAAAACCAATGGCGCGAAGCCGGCGGCGAAAACGCAATCCAGGAAGCCTGCCAAATCCGCGGTTTCGGCGTCCAGAAAGGCGGGGAGCTAGCCATGTCCCAAGCAAACTCCAACGGCGCCCAAATCACGTTTCTCGAAGCCATCAAGCAGGCCATGTTTGAGGAAATGGAGCGCGATCCCGCGGTCGTCTTGCTCGGCGAGGATGTCGGCGTTTATGGCGGCGCATTCAAGACGAGCGAAGGCCTGCTCGAACGCTTCGGATGGGAGCGCGTGATTGACACTCCTATCAGCGAAAGCGCCATCATCGGCGCGGCTTGCGGTATGAGCTACGTCGGCCTTCGCCCGATCGCCGAACTTCAGTTCATTGATTTCATCGTCTGCGCCTTCAACCAAATTACGAATTTTGTCGCCAAAGGTCATTATCTTTGGAACGCGCCCGCTCCGATGGTTATGCGCGGACCCGCCGGCGGCGGCGTGCACGGCGGCCCGTTTCATTCCGCGAATCCGGAAATGTATTTTGTCCACACCCCCGGGTTGAAGGTCATCTATCCCTCGACGCCGTACGACGCGAAAGGCCTGCTTAAAGCCGCCGTCCGTGACAACAATCCCGTCCTTTTTTTTGAACACAAGTTTCTCTATCGCCGCATCAAAGGCGAAGTTCCAGCCGGCGATTACACCGTCCCCATCGGCAAGGCCATCGTGCGCCGCGAGGGCAAACACCTCACCATCATTTCCTATGCGGCAATGGCGCATTCTTCTCTCGAAGCCGCCGAGGCGCTCGCGAAAGAGGGCATCGAGGCGGAAGTCATCGATCTGCGCACTTTGTTGCCGCTCGACGAAGAAACCATCCTGCAATCCGTCAAGAAGACCAACAAATGTCTCGTCGTCCACGAGGACACCAAAACGGGCGGCATCGCCGGCGAAATCGCCGCCATTCTCTGCGAAAAGGCTTTCAGCGATCTGGACGGCCCGCTTATGCGCGTCACTGCACTGGACACTCCCGTCCCCTATTCGCCGACGCTGGAGGAGCACTTCCTCCCCAACGCCAAAAAGATTTTCAGCGCCGCCAAAGAACTAGCGCGCTATTAGAGTTTTTGGGCCGCGATTTGCCGCTGCCCGTTGAACGAATTCGTTTCTACAGGAGAACGCAAATGGCCACAGACGTCGTAATGCCTCAGATGGGCGAAAGCATTTTTGAAGGCACCATTACCAAATGGCTCAAAAAGCCCGGCGACAAAGTCGAGCGCGACGAGCCGCTCTTTGAAATTTCGACCGACAAGGTGGACGCCGAAATTCCGTCCCCTTCTGCCGGGGTTCTGAAAGAAATCAAGGTCACCGAAGGCCAGACGGTCCCCATCCAGACCGTCGTCGCCGTCATTGATGGCGCCGGCGGTGCTGCGGCTTCGGCCCCCGCGCCTGCTCCGGTCAAGGCAGCAGCTCCAGCGCCCGCGAAAGCGGCCGCACCTGCTCCGCCGCCCCTCGCCCCCCCCGCCCCTCGCCCCGCCGTACCTGCTCCTGCTTCCGTCGCGCCGATGGCCGCTCCTCCGCGCGGTTCCGGCGAGCGGATTCATAGCTCGCCGCTGGTGCGGCGCATGGCTGCTGAGTACGGCATTGATCTTTCCGCCGTCCCTGGCACTGGCGCGGGCGGCCGCATCAGCAAACAAGACATCGAGGCGGTCATCGCCGCCGGTGGAGCGCCCGCTGCGGCGCCTCCGGGTGTTCCGGCTCCGCAATCCGCTCCAGCTTCCCGCCCTGTGCCTCCGCCTCCCGCCGCGGTTCCGGCTGCTCCCGCAGTTTCCGGCGGTCAGTACCACGCCGCGTTCGAATCCGCCGTGCCGCGAGAAAAAATCTACTTCGGCAATTACCAGATCGAGTCCATGAGCACCATGCGCCAGCGCATCGCCGAACACATGCTGGCATCGAAGCACGTCTCTCCCCACGTTTATTCCGTGGACGAAGTGGATATGAGCAAAATCGCCGCGTTGCGCGCCAAGTCCAAGGAAGAGTTCGAGCAGCGTTATGAAACCAAGCTCACCTTCATGCCTTTCTTCGTGAAGGCCGCCGTCGCTGGCCTGCGCGCGTTTCCCACCATGAACGCCTCGCTGGATGGCACCAACGTCGTCCTCCACAAAGAGATCAATATCGGCATCGCCGTGGCTCTCGATTGGGGGCTCATCGTTCCTGTCGTCAAGGGCGCGGACGAAAAGAATGTTCTCGGAATTCAGCGCACTCTGAACGATCTCGCGGAACGCGCCCGCACAAAGAAGTTAAAGCCCGAGGAAGTTCAGGAAGGCACCTTCTCGATCACGAACCCCGGCGTCTTCGGCGGGCTCTTTGGCCTGCCGGTTATCAGCCAGCCCAACGTCGGCATTCTCGGCCTCGGCACCATCGAGAAACGCCCTGTGGTCATCAACGACTCCATCGCCATCCGTTCGATGTGTTATCTCTCCTTGAGCTATGATCACCGCGTCGTGGATGGCGCCATCGCGCACCAGTTCCTGCACAAAGTGAAAGACACCCTCGAGAACTGGTCGGAGCCGGTCCTCTAGATTTCGCAGGCAGCTAACGAACCCCCTTCCCCGACGGTTCGAAAATTCTGGTCCTCATTGCCGCAACCGCGCAGGTGCAAGGACGCTGTCTTGCAGCCGGACACTTGTCCGTTATTGGGACGCCAATTCCCGAAAATGGCCGCGCCTCGAACTCCTGCGCACCTATTTCCGTATCTAACGTATCTATAACCAATGCCTTCTCTGCTCCTCCGGTTGGAAGCACTCCTGCCACTCTTCCTCGGACATGCAGGCTAAGGGAGCCATGAACGCGCGAATTCTCATTGCCGACGACCAGCCGGACGTACTCCATGCGCTTCGGCTTCTGCTGAAGGGCCAGGGCTATGAGACGGAAACCGTGACTTCTCCTGCAGAGTTGCTAAGCACTGTGGCCGCAAGCGAATTCGATCTCTTGCTGATGGACCTGAACTACGCGCGCGACACCACTTCCGGTCGGGAAGGTCTGGACCTTCTGAGTCACCTGAAGGAAATTGAAGACGCCCCCGTCATCGTCGTCATGACAGGATGGGCCACGGTCGGCTTGGCGGTCGAAGCCATGCAGTATGGCGTGGCTGACTTTGTCGAAAAGCCATGGAGCAACGCGCGGCTGCTCGAAATCCTCTCCAAACAGGTGGCTTTGGGCCGCGAGAAGCGTGCCACGCGCCGCCGCACGGCGATTGAAAACCGCGAACACGAAGCCCTCGCTCGCCAGTTCCACCACCAGGAGCAGGAAGTTGCCGAAGCGCGCGCTATCCAGCGTGGCCTCTTGCCGGGATCGATTCCCCAGTGCCCCGGTTATGAAATTGCCGGCGCCTGGCAGCCCGCGCAAACCGTGGGCGGCGATTACTACGATGTCCTGCCCTTTGATGGCTCGAAGCTGGGTCTATGTATCGCCGATGTCGCCGGGAAAGGCCTGCCCGCCGCACTCCTCATGTCCAACTTGCAGGCCGCGGTCCGCGGTCTTGCGTCTTCTTCGCTGCCTCCCGCTGGATTGTGTCAGCGATTGAATTCGCTCGTGTGCCACAACACCGGTTTGGACCGCTTCATCACGCTCTTCTATGCTCAGCTCGATGCGCCCAGCCGCCTCCTTCACTACGTCAATGCCGGCCACAACCCGCCATTCCTCCTGCACGCGGACGGCTCTCATGAGCGCCTCGAAACCGGTGGCGGCGTTCTGGGGATTTTCCCCGAGCTTGCGTTTCAGACCGGCTCGGTGCATCTCGCTCCGTTGGATCGTGTCGTCTGTTTCACCGATGGGATTACGGAAGCGCGCGGCAGCGATGGCGATGAATTCAGCGACGTGCGTTTGCTGGAAGTCTTGCAGGCGCATCGCGCCGCTCCCGCAGATCTACTACAGCAGAAAATTCTCGGCGCTGCCTCTGACTTCTGCGGCGGACATTGGCATGATGACGCTACGCTGCTCGTTCTCGCTGTTTGTGAGTAGAAGACGGAAACACGAAAAGTACGAAGTCAAGACAAAGCGAAAATTCGCTCCGGGCGCCGCCCTTTCTATTTGCTTCATCCCTTTTTACTTTCACTGAATCATCGGCTTCAATTTCCCCACCCACACCGCGAAGTGATCGAGCGGCACCGGCTCGATCCCCGCATCCCGCAGCGTCCGCGCCACGAAGCGGTCGCGGTCGCTCGCCTCGCCGAGTTCGACGTCCGTGATGGCGGCGAATTCCGTTTTCAGCTCGGATTTCGCCGCGATACGCTCCGCCGTATACGCCAGCACTTTCGAATCGCCGGGCGATCGCGAAACCGCCAGCGTGTGCAGGAATCCTTGCGTGCCATTGCGCCGGTAACTGTAGTCGATGCGCATGGGATCCCCGGGAAACGTAAACTCCGCCGCCCGCACCGACTTCTGGAAACGGTCCCAAAGCCGCGCCTGCCGCAGCACCTGCGCACAGTAGCCACGCATCGAAGCGCGGCTTCCGCGCGCGCTCGCACGTGCGCTTTCGCGGGGCAGCGCCACGTGGTCTCGGTAGAGCCGTTCCAGCTCTTCATCCAGGTTTCCGGTGAGCACTCCTTTTTGCGGCGCAAGCTGCAGCGCGTTCGAAAGAGTATCGTCCCACTTTCGCAGCAACTGCTCGACTTCCCCGCCATGCGCGCCGCCATTCGTCTTGGCCGCCGCCTCAAACCGGTCTTCGAGGCCGTCTCGCAACGCGCGCAGCAATCCTTCGTCCGCTTCCGGATGGAGCCGCCGCACCCGCGCGTATTCCGCGTGTTCTTCGATCAGCCGCATCCGCTTCTCCCCGGTTTGCGGATTGAAAACCAGCACGCCGATGTTCACCCACTCGTCGCGCACCAGGTTCGGCGTATACCGCAGAATGCGGTACGCACACGCTCGCTCGTTCCCGGGAATTTCTGTAATCGTTTCATTCATGGCTCACACCCAATTCGGAAATGGCTGCCGGTTGGACTTCTTCGCATCCAGGATCAGCTCGGCGACCTTCGGCCGTCGTCGCAACAGCGCCTCGCTCAGCCGCATCACCGCATCGTAATCGTCTTCGTACCAGTCCGGCGGCACCTGCCGTAATATTTCGTCCAGCGCTCTCTCGTTGACCTGTTGTTCGAGCCGTTCGAGCCACGGCCCGAACGAATCCATCCCCGTCACGCCCTCATACACACGGTTTCTGGCATACAGCCCGCGCAGCGGCGCATCGGGAAAATTCCACTCTCCCGCGTTGAAGCAGAACCCCTGGTCAATCATTACCGTGCTGTAGGCCGGTCCTGCGGCCGCCTCATCCGCCTTTCCTTCATTCCGCGGACCTTCGCGCCGCGCCTCCTGAAAGAAGAGCGTCTGCCGCCCGTTCGTATTGCAGCTCCACTTGTCGAACACCAGCATCCCCGCGAAATCGTGCAGGTTGGTCACCTCGCGCAGTTGCTCGTCCGGCAGAAAGTCGTGCAGCGTGAGCCGCCGCGGATCGCCCGGATACCGCGATCCAAATTGCAGCCCTGCCTGGCACGGAACTCGCTGCCGGGGAAACTCCATCGCCAGCTCCGGCGTCAGCCGGATCAGTTCCGCGGACACCTCTATGATCGCAACAGGCGTCGTCGGCAGCCCAAGCCTCGCCGCCAGCTTCGTTCCCAGCACTTCATTCACCAAAATTCTTCGATGCTGCGGGTTATTTTGGAACTTCACCACATAATAGTTCCCGTCCGAGCACCGCATCAGGTGCGATTGCGCTCCGCCGCGCATTCGCCGTATCTGCTCGATGGCTCGCAACATGCCGCTATGCTATTCGCTGTAATCGTTTCCGGCAATAACTCTTCTCGTAAAAATTCCCGCCCCCATTCCCGCTTTGAAAATCACGCCTCCCTTACCTCGTCCTCGTTGCGTTCTCACCCGTCCCGCCTCGGCATTCCTCTCGTCCAAAAAAGGAAAAGGCCCGGGCACCCGCCCGGGCCTTCCCTGACTCCGATAATCTTCTTCGACTGCCGGACCCTTATCTCCTCTTCTTTTTCTTGGCTGGCTTCTTCGCTTTTTTCTTCGCCTTCGGCTTGGCTTTTGCTTTCTTTGGTTTCGCCTTCGCCTTGGGCTTGGCCTTCTTCTTGGGCGCCGCTTTCTTGGCCGGTTTGGCTGCTGGCTTCGACGCCGCTTTTGCAGCCGGCGCCGCCGCTACGGGTTCCTCTTCCGTGATGAGAATCTCTTCTTCCTCGGTTTCCACGATCTCTTCCCCGCCGCCCAGCTCGTCCTCCTCCTCCAGCCGCGACAGTTCATTATCATCTTCGAAGTTATCTTTCTCGAAATCCATCGCATCCTCCCGAGCGGGGAATTCACAAGCCTGGGCTTGCGTGACGCTGCCTCTGCTGGAGTCGCCGGTTCCTCTCCGCCGCAGCGCCGTTGTTATCGCACTCCCGCAAAGTTGTCAAGCACTCTACAGCATTCTCGTGAAAACATGCTCCTTTTTCCTTGTTTCCGGCGCGCACTTGCGCCCCTTCCGGCCTCCCTCTCCCGCCGCAATCTCCCTCTAACTTGTTCTAGGTAAATAACTTAATTGTGAACTGCCGCCGTCGCCTGGCTTGCACCGCTCTTCGACGTTGGCGCATGCGCCCTCGTCCTCGTCCGACGCCGTCGGTGCGCCGTCTCCGGCTCCGGCAACCCGCCCACCGTATAAATCCGCAACACCATGCCCCGGCTCACGTGATTCGTTCGCAGATGATTCCACTTCCGCACGTCTTCCGTCGGCACGCTAAACCGGTCCGCCACCCCGCTCAACGTGTCTCCTCGCTTCACGCGATACCGCACCAGCCGCCGCCTCGATTCCGACGTTGGCGCCGCCGGAATGATCAACTTTTCTCCCACGTCCAGCGCCGAGTGCGGCTCCATATTATTGGCGTCAGCGATCGCCGCCGCTGTCACGTGATATTTTTTTGCAATCGAAGTCAGCGTCTCGCCCGTTTCGATCCGGTGCCGCCTCCAGCTCACCCATTTGTCCGGCGGGATGTCCGCGATCTCCGCGGAAAATTTCTCCGCCGTCCCCAGCGGCAGGTGCAACTCGAAGTTCGGATCATCCGGCGTAGCCATCCGCAGCAGCGATGGATTCAGGCTGCGCAGCGTGTCCACGTCCACGTCAATCGTCTCCGCCACCAGCCGCAAATCAATCGCCCGTCCCGGTTTCACCACGTCCGTCGGCACCGGCGGGTCCGGGTCCACCTGAATTCCATAGTGCGCCGCGTCCTTGGCGATCAGCGTCAACGCCAGAATAATCGGCACGTAATTCTTCGTCTCGCGCGGCAGCGCGTTCCGCCGGTACAACTCCCAAAAATCCGCGTACCCCGTCCGCTCGATCGCTTTCTGCACGTTTCCCGGCCCGCAGTTGTACGCCGCCATCGCCAGATACCAGTCGTTGAATTGTCCGTACAAATCCCGCAAATGTTCCGCCGCCGCCCGCGTCGCTTTTTCCGGATCCTGCCGCTCGTCCACCCACCACGTCCGCCGCAGCCCGTACTCTTTTCCGCGGTATGCCACGAACTGCCACATCCCCCGCGCTCCCGCCCGCGACAGCGCCAGCGGTTGGAACGCGCTCTCCGCCTGCGCCAGGTAAATCAAGTCCTGCGGCAATCCTTCTTCTTTCAACACCCGTGAAATCATCGGCCGGTAGCGGCCTGACCTCCGCAACCCCGTCTCCACGATCGTCCGCCCTCTCGGCGTCTGGAAAAAATTCAGGAAGGACAGTACTTCGTCGTTCACCGTCAGCGGCAAGTCGTGCGAAACATTCTTCGCCGCTTCCTCCGCCCGCGCTTTCAACCGCGGATCCACCGGAAACGTCATCTCCGCCACTTCATCAATCGGCGCCGGCACGGCTGGCACTTCCTGGAAACCGTCTCCTGCCCGGAACGCCTCAAGTTCGTCGTCGTACGCCCCGTCCACGATCCGCCGGAACACTTCCTCCAGCTTCGGGTCCGTGTTCGGATCGAGTCCGCTCTCCAGCATCCAGTCCACTGCTTCGTCGAAATCTCGCCGCGCCGCTTCGAGATGCCCCGCCTTATACTCCTGCTCTCCCGCCGCGAATTTCGCTTCCACCTGCTGGATCAGGTAGTCCTTCGCCGAAGGCGCCTTCAAAGCCAGTGCCTTTTGCCATTCAGTGGAAAGCTTGGGTAGCGGTAGTTCGCCAACTTCGGCAGTCGTCTGCCCACTCGTCGCTTTGGCCCGCGGCTCCAGCGCCGGCACTTGCGCGTGCACGCTGTTTTTCGCGGCATCCTCGCAGCCCCACGCCGCCAGGCACACCGCCGCCAACGCCATCCCCGTCAGCGCACACTTGGCCGTCCGCCGCATCCCCCTATGTTAAGTACCCGTTACAACCCAGGTCAACGCCTTTGCGCCTTGGGGAGTGTCTGACTCGGTACACTCCCCGCGCCTCTCCCCCATCGCCTCTCCCCCATCGCCTCTCCCCCATCGCCTCTTCGGCTATACTCCTTCCGGGAGTCTTTCCGCCATGCAGCCCGAACAAGCCAAATTCCTTCTCAACTTTTTTCTCCCACAGCTCAAGTCTGAGCAAGCCACCACTACGCGGATTCTCCGGGCCATTCCGCGCGATAAAGCCGCCTACGCCCCCCACCCCAAATGCTGGAGCGCCCTCCGCCTCGCCATCCATATCGCGGCCACCGAAATCTGGTTCCTCGACGCCGTCCTCGACCTCAACTTCCGCGATGACGACGTGCCTTCTCCCGAATGGACCACTCCCGCCAACGTGGCACGCTGGTACGACGCCAACTTCGCCCAGCGCCTCCCGCGCCTCGAAGCTCTTTCCCCCCAGCACCTCGCCACTCCCGTGAACTTCATCGGCCTCCGCAACGAACCCGCCGTCTCCTATCTCGGTTTCGCCATCCGCCATTCCGTTCACCATCGCGGCTACCTCGCCGCCTACCTTCGCCCCATGGGCGCCGAAATCCCCGCCATCTACGTCGAAAGCGCCGACGAACCCTCCCCACCCTCTCCCGCCGCCATCCCCGTCATCTAACTCCCTCCTCCGCCTCCCCCGCCACGCACTTTGCGTGATCTGCCGAAAGAGTGCGGAAGCGATTGAAAAAGCAGGGGATAACGTTTTGCAAAGAGCAAGAGAGTGCGGGAGAGGATGAAAAGAAAGGGAATAGGGGAAGCTGAGAGCTGACAGTCGAGAGCTGACAGTTGAAAGCGTAGGGGAG
>DATEHE010000016.1:0-604967 GCA_035279745.1 Candidatus Acidiferrum sp.
CCTCGACGGTGATGACGCCATCCTTGCCGACCTTCTTCATGGCTTCGGCGATGATGCTGCCGATCTGGCGGTCATTGTTGGCGGAGATGGTGCCGACTTGCGCGATCATGTCGCCTTTGACGTCTTTGTGCAGTTTTTTGATGTCCTCGACCGCGCTCTCGACGGCGCGTTCAATGCCGCGCTTGAGGGAGGTGGGGCTGGCGCCGGCGGCGACGGTCTTCACGCCTTCGCGGAAGATGGCCTGGGCCAGCACGGTGGCGGTGGTGGTGCCGTCGCCGGCGACGTCGGAGGTCTTGGAGGCGACCTCGCGCACCATCTGCGCGCCCATGTTCTCGAGCGGATCGGCCAGCTCGATTTCCTTGGCCACGGTCACGCCGTCCTTGGTGATGATCGGCGCGCCGAACTTCTTTTCAATCACCGCGTTGCGGCCCTTGGGGCCGAGGGTGATCTTCACGGCATCAGCGAGGACATTCACGCCACGAAGAATCGATTGGCGGGAATTCTCGCCTGTAACAATCTGCTTTGCCATTTCTACATTCCTCCTGAGATTTCTTGCGAACTGGGAAATTCCTTGAACCAAAGGCCGCAAGGCAAATGCCTTGCGCTACATCTCGAATCCGGTAAGAGCCGGAGTGCCCACGGGCGGCGTTACGCCAAGTTACTTCCGGGCGGCTTTAGCGGCGCCGCTGAGCTTGGCCAGAATCTCTTCCTCGCGAAGGATGAGGTACTCTTCATCCTCGATTTTGATTTCCGTGCCGCTGTACTTTCCGAAGAGAACGCGATCGCCGGGCTTGACGTCGAGGGGGATAAGTTCGCCCTTCTCGCGCTTGCCACCGCCGACAGCGACAACTTCGCCTTCCATCGGCTTTTCCTTTGCGGTATCCGGGATGATGATGCCACCCCGAACGCTTTCCTTTTCTTCAATGCGCTTCACGATCACACGGTCGTGTAGCGGAGTTAGATTGACTGCCATCTCGAGAAATCCTCCATAGGTGAACTAGCGGTTGAATCGAGGGAAAGGGGTAACAGTGAAGTTAGCACTCCTCGCAACCGACTGCTAATATAGCAGAAAGTTCCTGCATGTCAAGCATTTGTCTGACAGTGGAGGGAAGGACGCCGCTCCCACACTTCTCCCATAAGCTGTTTATTTTCATTAGATTAAGAAGTGCAAGGAAAATACGACACTTGGCGATTGTAGTGCTTGCCCAAGGGCTGTAGACTTCGACGCAAACAAGGAGTCGGATGATTTATCTGCGGCTCATCTTCCTGACGCTTGGAACGCTGCTGCCATTTTTCTGGATGGTGGTGATTCTGGGCCACCGGCGGCAGAGAAATTTCGAGCGGGTGTTTTTCTTCTTGTGCCTTGCGCTGGTTTTTTATTTTGGCGGCTCGCTGCTCGCGCTGAACACACAACTCCACTATGCGGCGCTACCGAGTGCGTTGGAAAGATTTTGCTGGATCGTGGTGTGCCTCGGAGTGTGGTTCCTGCCGGCGCTTCTCGTTCACCTGCACGCGGAGTACGCGCGGATCCGCGAACTGCTGCGTACGAGCAGTGAGAAAGCGCTGTGGCGCGTCGGACCGTACGCGGTTACAGCCGGGTTGACGCGATTTCTTGCCCGCGCTTTGCGCGCGAATGCAGCGCACGATTTCATTCTTCCAAGTACGAAAATGGGATGGGCTTATGTTTGCTGGTTGGCGGCAGCGCTTTTGATTTCCGCGGGCTGGCAATGGAAGTTCGCGCGAACGGCTCCCGATGCAGAGCAGAAAAGATTTCACCGTGTGCTTGAATATGTGCTTGCAGCGACGGCGCTCTGGCTCGTGGCTATCCACGCGATGGCGGTTTATCCGGGCAGCCATTTCGAGGAAACGGCTGGAGGATACATCGCGCCGGCGGCGTGCCTGGCGCTCGTGCCGCTGGCGATGCTGATTCGAAACGTGCAGAAACTGAATTTTCTGCAGATCGGGCGGCAGAGAAATCTGATTTATGCGGTCTTTGCGACATTCCTGGCGGTGCTGTACCTGAGCTTGATCCGGCGCGTGAGCCAGTGGATGGAGCCGTATTTTCCACCGGAAGCGACGGCGGCATTGCTCTTGTTTCTTCCAGTCGCATTTTTCGAGCCATTACAAAGATTGTTGAGAACGATGCTGCGAAAGACAGCGCAGTCCGAGATGGACCTGGCACAACGCCTGACGGGACCAATCCTGGAAGTAGCCCGCCTTGGAGATGTGGAGAAGCTGCGCGGGTTTATCGAGAGCTGGATCAGCGAACAATTGCAATTAGCAGAGGTGAAGCTGCGGCTGGAAGATTCCGGGGGTAGAGGGCGGGTGCTGAAAGCATCCGGGGAAGAATTCATCATTCGAAACCCGGCGGGAGTGCTCGGGACGATGAGGGTGAAGGCGCATGGAGCGATGCTTTCCGGAGAGACGGAAGCGGCGCTGGAATTTCTGTGCGAGCAATTGCCGGGAATGCTGGATTTGTGCCACCTGATTGAAGAAAAACTGCGGCTGGAAAGGGAACTGGCGGAGCGGGAAAGGCTGGCGGTGCTGGGGCAGATGGCGGCGAGCATCTCGCACAATCTGAAGAATCCGCTGGGGTCGATCAAGACGATTCTGCAAGTCCAACTGGAAAGCCCGGAGATGCCGGAGTCCATGCGGGCGGAGACGCAAATGGTGCTGGAAGAGATTTCGCGGCTTGCAGCGAAGTTGCATCAACTGCTGCACTTCAGCAGGCCGGCTGTGCGTGGAGGAGCAATACAAGCAAGCTGCGACATTCGCGGGGTCATCGAAGAAGTGCTGGGGGTATTGAGGCCGGAGGCGGAAAAAAGAGGAGTGCGGCTTGGCTCGAGAATTTCGGACGGCGAATCAAAGGTGGACGCGAGCGCGGAGGCGCTGCATGACGTCATCAGCAACCTGGCGGTGAACGCGCTGGAAGCTTCGCCAAAGGGCGGGCAAGTGAATGTGCAGCTTTCCTGGCTTGGTCTGGAGTGCGTGGTGGCGGTGGAAGATGAAGGGCCAGGGATTCCGGAAAACCTGAAGGAGAAAGTGCTGGAGCCGTTTTTCACGACGAAAGCGCAAGGGACGGGGCTGGGGCTGGCGATCGTGGCCAAGCGAGTGGCAGAGCTTGGCGGCGAGTTGAGAGTGGTGAGCCCGGTTGAAAATGGCCGCGGAACGAAATTCGAGGTGAGGATATGGCCAGCGGCATTGCAGCGCGGCGACGGCGGAAAGCAAGCGGTTCGAACGCCGAACGACCCGACTAAGGCTTCTTAAGCGGCCCAGCGAAATGGAGCCGCGGGCTCCAGGAACGAGGAAATCATGAGAACGATCCTAATCGTGGAAGATGAGCCGGCGGCGCGGTACGGATTGCGGCGCGCGCTTGAATCGAGGTACAGAATCGCGGACGCGGAAAGCGCGGAAGCGGCGCGCGAAGCTCTTGCTACCGAACAACCAGACTTGATTTTGCTCGATGTGGTTCTCCCAGGGCAAAGCGGACTCGAATTCTTGCGATGGTTGCGCGGGCAAGGAAGCGCTACGCCGGTGCTAGTGGTCTCGGCGCTGGACACGGCGAAGACGGCGGTGGAAGCGCTGCAATTAGGTGCCGCGGATTATCTGGTGAAAGGGTTCGAACTGGAGGAATTGCGGCAACGCGTGGCGAACTTGCTAAAGCTGTCGACGCTTGAAAAAGAGAATGATTCGCTGCGGCGGCGGATGGCGACGGAGGGACAGTTTGGGCAAATGATCGGCCGAACAGCGGAGATGCGGCGCGCGTTCGAGGTGGCGGATCGCGTAGCGGGGACGGACACGACGGTCCTAATCCTCGGAGAGAGCGGTACGGGGAAGGATTTGATGGCGCAGGAAATTCATGCGCGTTCGCCGCGAGCGGGCAAGGCGTACGTGGCGGTGAATTGCGCAGCGCTGCCGGAGACGCTGATTGAGTCTGAGCTATTTGGCTACGAGCGCGGAGCGTTTACAGGAGCGGCGCAGCAGAAAAAAGGGAAGTTCGAGCTGGCGAGCGGGGGAACGCTGTTTTTGGATGAAATCGGGGATATGAATCCGGTGACGCAAGCGAAAGTGTTGCGCGCCCTGGAGAATCGCACCATCGAGCGGCTCGGCGGAACGCAGCCGATCCCAGTGGACGTACGCGTGATTAGTGCGACGCACCGGAATTTGGGGGAGGAGATTCGCGCGGGAAAATTTCGCGAAGATTTGTACTACCGGCTGCGCGTGGTGACGATCGAACTGCCCGCATTGCGCGCGCACAAGACGGACCTGCCACTGCTGGCCGAAGCTTTTCTGCGGATGCATGGAGCGCGACTGGGGCGCGGCGCGCGGCTGGGAAGAGAAGCGATTGAAGCGATCGAGAAGTACGATTGGCCGGGAAACGTACGAGAACTGAAAAATGCGCTGGAAAGGAGCATGGTGCTCTGCCGCGGAGAGGAAATCGGAGCGGCGGATCTGCCGGAAGAGGTGGTGCGCGGCGAGACGTTGGCGGCGAAGCACGGAAGCAATGCGGGCGAAAACGGTATTGGCGAAAAAGATTTTCGCGAGGCGAAGCGGAAATTTGAAGTGGCGTACATCACGAGGCAATTGATCGAGCATCGATGGAACGTTTCGAAAACAGCGGCGACGATTGGATTGCACCGGCAGAGTTTGCAGGAGAAGCTACGCGAACTGGGGATCCGAAGGCCAGGGCGAGAGCTTGCGGAGGAAGAGAGTGAAGAGTGACGAGCAAATGGCTGCGAGCCAAGGGCCGAAACGACCGATTGCGGGATATGTGTTAGCGGGAGGCGCGAGCCGGAGGTTTGGGAAAGACAAAGCGCTCGCGGAGCTTGGTGGGAAGCCGATGCTCGAGCGGATGCTGGAGATGGTTGAACGCGCGAGCGTGGCGGAAGGCGGGAATCGGACCGCCGCGCACGTGATTGGGGCCGAGAAAATTTATGGAAAATTCGGGAGACCATGCGTTGAAGACCGATGGCCGGGAGAAGGGCCGCTAGGGGGAATCATCACGGCGCTCCTAGATACGCGAACTACGACACCGGGATGCGAGCGGAATTTAGTGGTGAGCTGCGACATGCCATTCTTGACGTTGGAGTGGCTAGAGTTTCTTATTGGCCGCGCGGAACACAGCAAAGCGCAGGTTGTGCTGGCGCACTCGTCGAGCGGACCGGAGCCGCTTTGCGCCTGCTGGAAGACGGATGCGACGGAAACACTGCTCATGGGGTTCGAAGGCGGTCTGCGAAAGGTGACCGACGGGATCGCGCTGATCCGCGCGGAAATCCTTGACGAGGGGGATTGGAAACGATTTGATAGCTTCGGGCGACTCTTCTGGAACATGAACACGGCACAGGACTACGAAGAGGCGCGCCGCATCCTAGCGAAGTGAACCATGAGAGAGCCGGGCTCAACCGAAGGCTGAGGCGCATGGAGTTGCGCAAGACGAACGAGGACGAAAGTGGAACTTGTCACCAGAGCGGGCAGAAGCGGCGAAAGCGAAACACAGGCGGAGAATTTTTTTGAGTTTCGCGACGTTTGCAAATCGTTCGACGAGAACGACGTGCTGAAGAACGTGAGCTTCAGCGTGAAGCGCGGCGAGACTTGCGTCATCATGGGACGCAGCGGAGTAGGAAAATCCGTCGCTCTGAAACACATTTTGGGATTCATGAAGGCCGACGCTGGGCGGATTTTTGTCGACGGCGAGGACGTGACGGACTTCAACGAGCAGCAATTCGAGGGAATCCGGCGGAAAGTGACCATGGTGTTCCAGTCGGGTGCGCTGTTTGATTCGCTTACCGTGGCGGAAAATATCGCATTTCCGCTCGAGAAGCAGGCCGGCCTGGACGATGTGGATATAGACGAGTACGTTGGCAAACTGGCGAAGATGCTCGAGGTGGAAGAAGTGCTGGACAAATTGCCGGGAGAACTCTCCACGGGCATGCGGCGCGCGGTGGCGATGGCGAGAGCATTCGCGCAGAATCCAGACGCAATTCTGTTCGACGAACCGACAACGATGGTGGACCCGATCATGGCGGGACACATGGGCGACCTGATTTTGCGCTTGAAGGAGGCGTTTCACAGGACTTCGATCGTGGTGACGCACGATACGCACCTGGCAAAAAAATTGGCTGACGTGGTTGTTTTCCTGCAGGAAGGAAGAGTCGCATTCTTTGGCCCGTGGGAAGGATTCGAGAATTCGAAGGATCCCTTTATCCATAACTTCCGCGCGCAGGACGCGTTGATTCCCGCGCTGGACGTGACTCTGTGAGCCAACCGGTGGCCGGCGCCGCCGATCCAATCAAACAACTCCCAAAAGCGATGGGCTTTTGGGACGTTTTGCTTTTCAATATTGCGACGGTGCTGGGGCCACGATGGGTGGCGGCGGCGGCGCACAATGGGACGTCCTCGATCAGCCTTTGGGTGATTGCCGCGATTTTGTTTTTTGTTCCCTCCGCGCTGGTCATCAACGAACTCTCGTCGCGATTTCCGGAAGAAGGCGGGTTATACGTTTGGGCGAAAGAGGCATTCGGAGATTTTCATGGCTTTGTTGCGGGATGGAACTATTGGACGTACACCGTCTTTTATTTTCCATCGCTGCTGATGGCGAGCGCGGCGATGAGCGCGTACATCGTCGGCGAGAATGGGACGGCGCTATCGGAGAACCGCGCATTTCTCCTGTGGGTTTCGGTCGGACTGCTTGTGGTAGCGGTGGGCTTAAATATCGTCGGGTTAAATATTGGCAAGTGGCTGCAGAATGCGGGCGGCGTGGCGACATACCTGCCGCTGATGGCGGTGGTCGCGGTGGCTGCGATCATCGCGTTGCACCACCGGGCGGTTACCCACTTCACCTGGCACAACGTGATGCCAACGTGGAATTGGGATACGGTGAATTTCTGGTCGCAAATCGCGTTTGCATTCAGCGGGCTTGAACTGGTTTCGGCGATGAGCCAGGAAGTACGCAATCCGCGCAAAACATTGCCACGAGCGCTATTTGGAGCCGCAGTGCTGATCGCGGGGATGTACATTTTCGCGACGATTGCAGTCTTGATTCTCGTGCCGGCCCCGGAAGTTTCGGCGACGAGCGGCGTGTTTCACGCAATCACGGTGGGCTCGATCGCACTGGGATTCGGCTTTCTCGGCGTGGTTTCCGCGATTGTCGTGACCGTGGGGAACGCGGGCGGAGTCGGGAGCACTGTGGCGGGAATCGCGCGAGTGCCATTCGTGGTCGGAATCGACAGGTACTTGCCGAAAGCGTTTGGGAAGATTCATTCAAAATGGAAGACGCCCTATGTGGCGATTCTGGTGCAGGCAATTCTGTCGTGCGCGATCTTGTTGGGAAGCCAGATCAATGAGACGACGCGCGGCGCATATCAATTTTTGGTGGACGCGACGATCATCCTCTATTTCATTCCGTTTCTTTACATGTTTGCCGCAGCGATCGCGTTGTCTTCAAGAAAAGACCGGAAGGAAAACAGCGAGGCGATCTTGATTCCTGGTGGAAAGACGGGAGTGTGGGTCGTTTCCGGGACAGGTTTTATCATTGTGCTGTTCGGGATTTTTGTCTCGCTCGTGCCGCCCGGTGAATCAGAGAACAAATTGGGATTTGAATTGAAACTGGTGGGCGGAACGGTGGTGACTATTTTGATTGGATTGATTCTCTACTGGCGCGGAGTGCGAGAGAAGAAGAGAGAAGGGGTATCCGAAGCGGCTTAGAGCTTCGGAACTAGAGAGACAACAGGATCGAAGCCCTGCTCCGAGAGCAGTCCCCTGGTGATTTTCGATTGCGGAGCGGCGTTGCGAGCTTCGAGAAAGCGCTCGACGTACTTACCCAAAACATCCGCTTCGAGATTGACCGCGTCGCCGGGTGCGCGGTGGCGGATGTTTGTGTGCTGGTAGGTGTAGGGAATGACGGCAATTTCGACGGTGCGCGTCTGGGGATTCCAGGCGGCGACAGTGAGGCTGATGCCGTCGATGGTGATCGAGCCCTTGGGGACGATGTAGCGCGCGAAATCCTCCGGGACTTCAACGGTATAACGCCAATTGCCGCTGTTGGCAGATTCGGGTTCGAGCGACTGAACGCGGCCCGTGGTGTCCACGTGGCCCTGGACAAAATGGCCGCCAAATTCTTTCCCGGCGGTTAACGGCTGCTCCAAGTTCACATGCGAGCCGCGCTTCAACTGGCCACTTGTTGCGCCGAACGAAGTTTTTTGGATGGTCTCGCCGGAGAGGTCGGCGGAAAAGGATTCTTTGCCAAGGGCCACCACGGTGAGGCAGCAACCGTTTACGGCGACGCTCTTGGACACGGCGAGCGAAGGCAAAAGAGTTGGAGCGTGAATCGCGACGCGGCCGCCGGCCGGACTGATTTCAAGCGACTCGATGGTGCCGAGATGTTCGATGATGCCGGTGAACACAGGGCGAACGCTCTCCTGATGAGGGAAATTTCGTAGAAACGAGTCTACCGCATTTCACTCGAGGGTCAGAACGCTCTAAACTTAGAGAGAACAATTTCGGTTGAGTGGCGAGGCCTTGCCATGAAGGCGTGCTTGCTGAAAGCTCCCGCAAAAATTGAGTCGAGTCCGCTGGAATTTGTGGACGTGGAAACACCGAAACCAGGCAAGGGCGAAGTGCTGATTCGCGTGCGAGTTTGCGGAGTGTGCCGGACGGATTTGCACGTGATTGAAGGGGAACTTGCGTCGCGAAAATCGCCGGTAATTCCCGGGCACCAGGTTGTCGGGTTGATTGAGAAACTGGGCGAGGGGACGAAGCGTTTCCCTATTGGGACCCGTGTCGGCGTGGCATGGCTGCACAAGACTGACGGCGTGTGCGAATACTGCGCGCGCGGCGAAGAAAATCTGTGCGACAACCCGGAGTTTACGGGGTATACGGCGAATGGCGGGTATGCCGAGCACATTGTGGCCCCGGAAGATTTTATTTACAAAATTCCCGATGGATTTGCGGATGAGGAAGCCGCGCCGCTACTTTGCGCTGGCATTATCGGGTTCCGGTGTTTGAGGCTGTCCGGAATAAAGAAAGGCGGGAGGCTTGGTTTTTACGGTTTCGGCGCGGCGGCGCACGTTGCGATTCAGGTCGCGCGGCATTGGGGCGTTACGGTCTATGCCTCCACGCGCGACGTGCGGCACCAGAAACTGGCGCTCGAGTTAGGTGCGAAATGGGCCGGCGGAACTTTGGACGCGGCACCGGAAAAACTGGATGCGGCGATTGTGTTTGCCCCGGCGGGAGAGATAGTTCCGGCGGCGCTCGCAACGTTGCGAAAGGGCGGCGTGCTTGTGCTGGGCGGTATTCACATGAGCCCGATTCCCTCGTTCAGCTATGACTTGCTCTACCACGAACGGATGATCCGAAGCGTGGCGAATAATACGCGGCGGGACGGTGAGGATTTTCTTCGGGTGGCCGCGGAGATTCCGATTCGAACGCACACAAGAGTTTTTCCACTGCGCGAAGCGAACCGGGCGTTGAACGCCTTGAAGAATGATGCGATCGAGGGTGCGGCAGTGCTGCGCGTAAGCGAATAGCAAGCGCCGAATGGGCATGCCCCTGTGCTGCAAACTAGCGGTACACATCCTGAAGGTACGCTTCGATGGCGACGTCAGGGCCGAAGCTGAAGCTGCGGAGTTGATGCAAGCCAGAAAGTTGCAATTTGGGCGCGAGAGCAAATGGGACGCGCAGATCGCCGGCGATCCTGGGCGCGTAGAAGAGAAAGAGCTTGTGAACCAAGCCCGCAGAGAGTGCCGAACCGTTCAGCGTGGGTCCCGCTTCCAGCATGACGCTGAGAATGTCGCGCTGGCCGAGTTCACTCAGGACGCTGCGCAGGTCGAGCTGGCCACCGCGATGCGGCACGGTAGCGACTTCCACTCCAGCTTTTTCAAGAGCCCGAGCTCGACGCGCATTCGGATTCTTCCGGGTGAATACGAGCAGATCGTCATCCGCCGTGTGGACGATCCGGGATTTAGGCGAAAGAGAGAGCCGACTATCGAGGACGACACGCAAAAGTTTCCGGCGGCGAGGAAGGCCGCTGCGATCGGTTAACAAAGGATTGTCGGCCTGGATGGTGCCGATGCCGGTGAGCAAAGCGTCGCTGGCTTGACGCATCCGATGAACCTCGGCGCGGGATTCTTCAGAAGTAATCCAATTCGAATCGCCATGCGTTCCCGACTTCTTGCGATGTAGCGGTCTAACACGAGGAAGCGCAAGTTGGCCATCGAGAGTCAGGGCGGATTTCAGGGTGACAAAGGGCCGCCGAGTTCGAATCCAACAAGCGAAAGCTTCGTTTAGGCGGCGCGCGTCTTCTTCGCAAACGCCTGATTCCGCCTCGATGCCAGCGGCGCGAAGTCGTTCGAGGCCGGGTCCAGACCTGACAGGATTTGGATCTTCCATGGCGGCAACAACGTGCCGGACACCGGCGGCAAGGATGGCATCCGTGCACGGGCCCGTGCGGCCCGCATGATTGCAGGGTTCAAGGGAAACGTACATGGTCGCGCCGCGCGCACGTTCGCCCGCCGATTTCAGCGCAAGGATTTCCGCGTGATCGCGCCAGTCGTATTGATGAAAGCCCTCGCCGACAATTTCGCCGTCGCGAACCAGCACGCAGCCAACGGTTGGGTTGGGGCTTGCGAGGCCGACGCCCTTTCGGGCTAGCGCCAGCGCATGTTGCATAAAGCGAGTTGCGTGTTCGTCCACGATTAGTCGAATAGAGAACTGGCGTAGGTTGCGGCGTCAAACGGAACCATGTCGTTGATTTGTTCACCGGTGCCGACAAAGCGGATGGGCAGCGCGAGTTCGCGGGCGATGGCGACGACGATGCCGCCTTTCGCGGTGCCATCGAGCTTCGTGAGAATAATTCCAGTGACGCCGACGGCGGAGGTGAACTCGCGAGCCTGTACAAGGCCATTCTGGCCAGTTGTTGCGTCAAGAACGAGCAGAACCTCATGCGGAGCGCCGGAGATGACCTTAGAAGCGGTGCGCTTCATTTTTTCTAGCTCGGCCATCAGGTTGGACTTGGTATGGAGTCGCCCAGCTGTGTCCACTATAACAACGTCCGCGTGGCGCGACTTCGCGGCGGTCATCGCGTCGTAGACAACGGCGGCGGGATCCGCGCCCGATTTTTGCTTAACCACGTCCACGCCATTGCGCTTGGCCCAAACCTCCAGTTGTTCGACGGCGGCAGCGCGAAATGTATCTGCAGCGCAGAGCACGACGCTCAGACCTTCCTGGCGCAAGCGGTTCGCGAGTTTGCCGATGCTGGTGGTCTTGCCGGCGCCGTTGACGCCAACGATAAAAATCACGCGCGGTCCGGAGCCGTTTGCAGAATTGGCACCCGCCTGAGCCGTGGCAGTATCGGAAACCCCTTTTCCATCATTCGCAGCCAAAATGCGAATGATGTGGGATTTGATTTCCTCCTTCAAGTGGGTGGAATCGGAGAGAGCCTGCCGGTCAAGTTTTTCGCGAACTGAGTCGAGTATCTCGCGCGTGGGTTTAACGCCGAGGTCGGCGGCGAGCAGAGCGGTTTCGAGATTCTTTAGGAGCGCTGGATCAATCCTGCGTTCGCCAAGAAAAATATTCTCGACCGACTCAGAGAGGGCAGCTTTAGTCTTACTGACGGAAGCTTTCAACCGCTCGAGAAGAGACGGTTCAGTCTTTTCCGGTTTTCCGAATAAAGAAATCATGGGATGGATCGCGTCGTGTTTCGCGCCTAAGGAAATTGTAGCAGAAGCGTGGAATCAGACCGTGACTTCAACGGCGCTAAGGCGGAGCTTGCCGGCGTTAATGGCGGACTCGAGGGCGTTCACCACGACGGCGTCGAACTTCGTGCCGGTGAGCGATTTGATGCGGTTGAGAGCGAAATCAATGTCCATTGCGGACTGGTAAGGGCGATTGGTCGTCATCGCATCGAGAGTATCAGCGACACCGATGATGCGGGCCATGAGAGGAATTTGCTGGCCCTGGAGGCCGTAGGGATAGCCACGGCCGTCAATATGTTCGTGATGCAGTTCGATGCCGGGCAGGACTTCCTTGAGTTGAGAAACGGGGCGCATGATGTTGGCGCCTTTGACGGTGTGCTGCTTCATCAGATCGAACTCTTCCGGCGTCAAGGCACCGGGCTTTTTCAAGACGCGGTCCTCGACGCCGATCTTTCCGACGTCGTGGAGCAACGCGGAGATGCGGAGTTTATCCAGGTCTCCCGCAGGAAGCCCAAGTTCCCGGCCGATGATTGTGGAATATTTGGCCACACGGCCGGAGTGACCGCGCGTATAGGGATCCTTTTCGTCGATGGCCGCGGCGAGCATTCGAATCGAGCCAATGAAGAGCTCACGGTTCTCTTCCGCAGCTTCCTTCAGCTTCTCGATGTACTCCTCGATATCGCTGGCCATTTTGTTGAAGTTTTCGGCCAACTCGCTGATTTCAGAAGCGCCCCGGACAGGTGAACGCTGATGAAATTCACCGCGACTGATGGCGCGAGTGGAAGCAGCCAGCCCGCGGATGGGGCCGCTGATGCCGACCGCAAAGAAATAACCAAAGAGGATTGCCACTAGAATCACAACGCTGACAAAGGCCAGCGCCTGGCGATTCAACTCCGTGACGCCAGCATCCGCGCGAGCCTCCTGAAGGCTGCGTTGCGCGACGACAGCCCAATTGACCTCGGGCAATGTGCTATACGTGCCAATCATTTCCACGGAGTGCTTGGCGTCGCCATCCGGGAAGCGGATTGTCGCCGTATTGCGAAGGTCGGGGGGCAAGGAGCGAATCTGAGTGATGAGTTCGCCGGTGGCCTGGGCGCCGGAGACGTAATTCCTGGTATCCGGGTGATCCACCATGTGGCCGGAATGGTCCACGACGAAGACGACACGTCCGCGCACACTGGCTTCCCGTAGGCGTTTGGAAATGGGCTCAAGGGAGACGACGGCCGCGAGCATTCCCGTAAAATTTCCAGTGACATCCTGAAGCGGAACGGCGAGAACGAAGGCCGGATGATTAGCCGGCGCGAGCGCGATGGGATCACTGCGGAAATTGACTTTGTGCAATTCTTCGGACTGCATGCAGGTAACAAAAGCGCGCTGGAGCGCCTTCGCTACGAAGGGATCCTGCTCGGCCTGAAAGTTGCCTTGGGAGGCTTGCGTGCCCTTTCCGTTCTTGTCCACGGCTGTTAAGTAGATAAACGAATCGCGATTGCTCTCAACGAACTCTTGGAGAAGGCGTGTAACTTTGGGTTCGGCGGCGGGATCTTCGACGTTATCAATCAAGCCAGTGAGCGCCAGGATCTGGCGTTCGCTGAAGAGTTGCTGGAGCTGATTAGCCTGGAAGAGCTGGATTTCCTGGGCGAGAGAGCGAGTCAGGGCAGATTGCTGCACGCGTTCGGTGTCCACCAACTTGTCCTGGCTCAACTGCAGCACCAGGCGATGATACAGACCGATTGGCAAAGCACTGACGAGCAGCAACGCACCCAGGACGAGCCAGAGAATGCGCACGCGTCCTTTGCGCAGGTGCTGCCAGAGGGATGAGCCGGGTTGGCGCATAACTATCCACCCTCATTTTAGGAAATTTTCGGGGTGGCAGGGGGGCGGGGAGGGAAGGACGTCGCGCATGTGCAACTGGAACCTTGGTACTAGCCACGGATGAGGATGGCAGACTCGCGTTACACCCTTAAGTCGACATCACTCGGTAGCGGCTGAGGCGAGGACCGGCTGTACGGAACGGCTATTCCCGCTTCAGGGGCCTGTCCATAATCGTTCGAATGGCGTCCTGGGGCGGCTTGTGGTGGTGCAGGATGGCATTAACCTGTTCTGTTATAGGGAGTTCCACGCCACTTATGGTTGCCAATTGAAGGAGGGCACCGGCTGTACCGACGCCTTCCGCCACCATATGGTGCAATCCGGCAAGCACATCCGGCAAGGCGCGGCCCTTTGCCAACTCGATGCCAACCGCGCGATTGCGGCTTTGGGAGCCAGTGCAGGTTAAGACCAGATCTCCAAGGCCAGCGAGACCACTCAGTGTTTCGCGGCGGGCTCCGAGCGCGGTGGCAAGCCTGGTCATCTCGGCCAGGCCGCGGGTGATGAGCGCAGCGAGAGGATTTGAACCCAGGCCGAGTCCCTGGCACGCTCCGGCGGCGATGGCGATCACGTTCTTCATGGCGCCAGCGAGTTCGACCCCCACTACATCGTCATTTGTGTAAAGCCGAAAATTGGGCGCGGCAAACTCCTCCTGAAGTTCGCAGGCCAGGGAAGAATCGCGGGACGCGAGGACGACTGCTGTCGGCTGTCCCGCCGCGGCCTCAGCGGCAAAAGATGGACCGGAGAGAACGGCGAAGCGTTCCGAGGCAGGCAAGGGCAAGACTTGGGAAATAATCTCGCTCATACGAGCGTGAGTATTCGGATCAAGACCCTTTGCGGCGCTGACGACAGAGGAATGCGGCGGGAGATGAGGGGCAGCGAGCGAAAGAATTTCGCGAGCATGAGCGGCGGGAATCGCGCTGATGACAATGTCCGCACTTTCAAGCGTCTGAGCCAACGAATCGCTGACGAAAACACGTTCGGGAATCTTTTGGCCGGGAAGATAGGAATGATTTTCACGCTCACGGCGGATGCTTTCCGCCAAAGAGGGGTTGCGCACCCACAAACGCAGTTCGTGTGCTTTTTGCGACCGCGAAAGCACGATCGCCAGCGCCGAACCCCAGCTCCCACCTCCGAGGACAGCAACGCGTTTCAAAGAACTTCCCCGCTGTTTTTGCGAAAGGAAAACTTGGGTTCGTTGCCATGCAGCATGCGCTGGATGTTGGCGTCATGCTTATAAACGATGAGGAGCATGACTGCCAGCGTTCCGAAGGTGACGATGTGTGGCGGCGCGTGATGCGGAGCCCAGAAGAAGTAGACGAGCATGGGCATGGCAGCAGCAGCGGAGATTGAACCGAGCGAGACGAATCGCCAGTAGAGCACGACGAGCACGAAAAGAATTGCGGCGGCGAGAAGCGCGAGCGGACACAACATTAAAAATGCGCCAGCCGAAGTTGCCACTCCTTTGCCGCCTCGAAATCCGAGCCAAACAGGAAAGCAATGGCCGGCAATCACACAGAGGCCGGCAATCATCATCCACGTCGCACTCTGGCCGGAAAGCCGTTCCGCGAGAAAGACCGCGAGAGCGCCCTTGCCTGCGTCCAGCAGAAGTGTCAGAACGCCCGCGAGCGGCCCCGCGGCTCTCGCGACATTGGTGGCGCCAATATTTCCGCTGCCGGTGCGGCGAATGTCGGCGGCTCCAAAGATTCTTCCAAGCCACAAGCCAAAAGGGATAGAACCCAGGAGATATGCAGCGGCAGGGATGGCGATCAGTGTTGCGGTCGGCGCGGCCATATGGGCTAGGGCTCCGTCGTAAATGGAAATGAAGCCAGGGAAGTGTACTCCGCGCCAGACGGTTTTAGTTTGCTTTCCATGAGCTGGAATTCGCGGGCCTGGAAAGAGCCGAATTCGCGGTGGAGCTCCTGCAGGATTTTCGAGCGCAAGGTTTGGTGAAGGCCTGGGGGCTCGAACCTGGCCAGAGTCAGGTGGGGAACAAAGGCGCGTATTTCGCCCGGAATTCCCACTGCCACGAGCGCGCGATCAATATCGCTCGCCAGTTCGGCCAGATTTGGCGAGGCAATCAGTGCGGCCCAGAAGACGCGCGGGCGTCTGTCGTTCGGGAAAAACCCCAGTCCCGACAGCTTTAGGTCCACCGACTGCTTGCTGCGGATCTCCGAGAGAGCGGCAGTGATCTTCTTGAGATTGTCGCTTTGCGTATCGCCGATGAATTTCAAAGTCACATGCAAGCTTTCCGGGCGGATCCACCGGGGGCGCTTGTCGCCAAGCGAGGAAGACAAGTTTCGAAGTTCACTTAAGAATGCGGCGAGATGCTCACGCACCGACGATGGGATTCCCAGCGCGACAAACAAACGCACGGTCAAGCTCGCTTGGGAGGCTGCTTGCCGTTGTAGAGGAAGTGGATGCGGACCATATCCAGCGCGGCCTGAGACGCCTGCCATCGGACCGATTCGCGGTCGCCTGGAAAGCGGATGCCCCGCTCGTTGACTTCTCCAGCGTGGGCCAGCGCGATGTGAACCGTGCCCACGGGTTTTTCCTCCGAGCCGCCGCTAGGTCCGGCGATACCCGTAATCCCCACGCCGAGGGTGCTCCCCACCCGGCGCCGGATTCCGTCCGCGAGCGCGATGGCGACTTCCGGGCTGACCGCACCCTTGGCCTGTATAAGCTCTGGAGGCACGCCGGCCCACGCCGTTTTGAGTTCGTTGCTATAGCAGACGACGCCGCCAAGAAAGTAAGAGGAACTGCCGGCGACTGTCGTGAGGCGCTGAGCCAGTAGGCCGCCCGTGCAGCTTTCCGCGGCTGAAATTGTGGCATTGTGAAGGGTCAACTCCGCGGCGACTACTTCCTCGAGCGGAGATCCGTCCTGGCTGAAGATGCGGTCGCTCAAAGCGATTTCGAACCCTTTGACAATTTCGTTCAGCGTCTTTTGGGCCATTTCCGCGTCGTCTGTCCACATTCGCAAATGCAATTGAGTTTCGCCAGGCGCAGCAAGAAGAGTGGTATTCACGTTGGGGAACCGCTTGTAAATTCCCATGACGCGCTGTTCGACGAGTGATTCTCCCATTCCGGTGACACGGATTTCCCGATGAAACATGCGGACGCCCGAGACAGCTCGGGCGAGACGCGGCAATACCTGTTCACGGAAAAGCGGCTCGAGTTCGCGAGGCGGACCAGGCAGCAGAACAATCGAACGTCCATGATCTTCGAGCCACAAACCCGGAGCTGTTCCCCTCGGATTCTCAAGAATGTCCGCGCCTTCCGGAACCATAGCCTGCCGGACATTCACCTCCGGCATTTGGCGATTCATGGAACGAAACCGGCTCTCAATATGACGAAGGATTGCATCGTTGCGCCGAAGATTGCGACCGAGTAACTCCGCAACAGTTTCGCGGGTCAGGTCGTCCTCGGTGGGCCCCAACCCTCCGCTGGAGATGACCAGTGGGACGCGGTTCAATGCGTCACGGAAAGCCTCGCCGAGGAGGTCGCGGTTGTCACCCACAATCGTCTTGCGGAGAACTTCAATTCCGAGCCGATTTAGTTCTTCGGTGAGGAAAAGGGAATTAGTGTCCAGCCGATCGGGGGTCAGCAGTTCCGAGCCAACCGCGATGATCTCGGCTTTCATCAGATGACTTATCCTAAAAGCGGGAGTCCGCGAACTTCCCAGTCCAGCGTGAATAGCGCGTTATTCGTGGCGATAACGGCGCGGCCCGAGGGTTGCAATGCCAAGCCGACGATCCCAGAGCCACTGAGAACCACATCGGCGTGAGCCTGCGGCGTGATGCGCACAATGCCTCGATGTCCGGCGAGCGAACCGGCAACGTAAAGATTTTCGTCACCGTCAAACGCCAGGCCTTGCGGGCGACCCAAGCCACGGAAGAATGTGCTTACATCTCCGCCTTGTGTAATTCGGTAAACGCGGTCGTAACTCGAGGTTGTGGGACCGGTGACGTACAAATCGCCATTGGGATGAAAAGCCAAGTGGTACGCGGCGAGAGACGGCTCAATTGTGGCAAAGACAAAGACTTCGCGGCTGGGGCTAATTTTGAAGATCGTACCACTGCGGTCGCCGACGTAAAGATTGTCCGTTCTGTCGAAGGCGATTCCTGTCGCGATGCCCATGCCTTCAATCCACTGTTCCGCGCGGCCTCCCGGAGAAATCCTGTGAATGGTGCCGTCGTTCCGGCAGGAAACGAACAGATCTCCGGCGCGATCCAAGGCAAGCCCGCTGGGATTCATTAGGGAAGTGACGAAGGGCTTGACGCTGTAATTAGCTGTGATTTTGTAGAGTGACACCGGGACCCGTTGCCCACGGCCGCCCGAAAACGTCACGTAGGTATTGCCGAAGGCATCCACGGCAGGGTTCGCGATGGGATGCAGATTGTCGGCGATCTGGACGCCAACGGAAACAGTGTATGGCTGGCTTTCGTGGCCGCCAGTGCACACGCGGACTACTCCGCCGCTGGCCCCTTCAGGAACCCTTGCAATCAATCTAGTCTCGCTCGCAAGTGCAAGACTTGCGTCCATCTCACCAAAGCGTACCGATGGCCGCGGATGTGCGTGCGAGGAGAACCCAGTGCCACGAATATCGAGTTCGCCGCCGGGAATAGCAGCGCTGGGCGCGATTCGCTCAATGCGAGGAATGCCGTTCTTTTCTGCTGAAGACCCGAACCCGAATTTCATGTTTAGCCAAGCAAGCCAAAGTGCAGCGCGGCTTTCAACAGGATAGCAGCGTACACGCCCGCCATCCAATCATCGGCCATGATGCCCCAGCCGCGAGGGAGATTTTCGAATTGCCGGACTGGGAAAGGTTTCCAGATATCGAAGAGACGGAACAACAAGAACCCGGCTAGAAGATATTTCCAATTGACGAGGCTGAGCGCCATAAAGATCGCATAGACAGAAAAGTCCGCGTGCTGCGAGAGGTGTGGAAAACCGAGCGGCACAAGCGGTAATAGCAACGTGAGATGCTGGCCGGCGACTTCATCGATTACGACAAATTGTGGGTCTTTTGCATTGGCGAAGCTGGCCGCCCGCGTTGAGCTCCATACTCCAATTGCAGCAAGAATCACGAGGAGAATTCCGGCACAAACAAGGGGAAGGGCAAGCGCGGAATTGTGGATATCTCCGCCGGGGACAAGGAAGTGCTTGTCGGAAAAGACGGCGTCGGCAAGGGGATGCCACGAAAACAGCCCGCGCAGCGAGGTGGGATGCAGAAAGAAGACCGCGGAGAGCACCGCTGTTGCGACTCCCACAAGAGAGCCAAAGGTTCCCGGAGCTTTCGGGATGTAGCCGACGCCGAGAGCCGTAGCGATCGCCAGTGCTAAGCGTGGCTTCCGAACTGCTGACGTACCGTGTTCACCGGTTTTAGTGGATGGTGTCATTCGGTTTGGGAAAGCCCTTGAAGTCCTCGTCTTCGTCCACCGTGTTGTTTTTTGTCGACCGATTCTCCGACTCCAGTTCGTCCAAATCGAAGGCGGGTTCGGAAACGACATACTTCTCGCTGGCCCATTGTCCGAGGTCCTGCAGGCGGCAGCGCTCGCTACAGAATGGGAATTCCGGATTCATCACGGAATCGGTAGGCGTCTTGCAAATTGGGCACTTGCGTTTCATGAGTGACCCTCGCGCTCGGCGCCTGAGTATATCTCAGCCGAGTATCCGCAGAGGAGCGCCAGTGGCAATCCTGGTCAGCCGGTCGGTGCGCGGTCCGCCGGGAACGGTTCGCGAAGCAGAAACTTGCACTCTCTCGGGCGAGGGCAAGACTTCAATGACGCGCCCGATCAAATCGTATGCATCCGTTTTCTCAATTTCGACGCGAGCCACGTCTCCTGCCTCGGCGAGTTTGCCTCCAGCCAACTGAACGTCGGTCAGGTACAATTTGCCGTCGATTTCGGGCGCCATGCCTTCGATTCGCGCCTCCCAGACCATGGGGTTATCGGCAGAGGGTCCTTCGACCAGTGCCGTCACGGTGCGGCCCCTCCACCGACGCAGACTTTCGCGCGAGATCTTTTGCTGAATGGCCATCAGTTTGTTTCGCCGATCGCTTGTAACTTCCGGATCAACCTTGGCGTCCTGCGCGTAGCTGGCCGCATTTTCCACGTCCGAATACTCAAAGACGCCCATCCAATCCAGGTTAGCCGCGCGCACGAAATCGCAGAGTTCGTTGAAGTCGGCCTCCGTCTCTCCGGGAAAACCCACGATAAACGAAGTGCGAATCGAGACTCCGGGGATGGTGGCGCGGGTCCGCTCGAGTAGTTTCAGGAAGGCGTCGCCGTGGGAGCCGCGCTTCATCCGCGCCAAAACGTTCCGGGCAGCGTGTTGGAGCGGCATATCCAGATACTTGGCAAGCCGGGGATGGGCGGCAATCGTATCGAGGAGCTCTTGCGTTACGCGATTGGGATAGGCATAGAGAAATCGCACCCAGAGTACACTTTCAATCTGTGCAAGCCGCTCCAGTAGCTTAGCGAGGCCTTCTCGGATACCGAGGTCCTCGCCGTAGGACGTGGTGTCCTGGCCTATGAGCGTGATTTCACGTGTTCCCGCGCTCGCAAGAGCTTCCGCTTCGCGTACAACGGACTCAAAGCGCCGGCTGCGAAATGCCCCACGCAATTGTGGAATGATGCAAAAAGTGCACGGATGGTCGCAGCCCTCAGCAATCTTGATATAAGCAGCGTGTTTCGGCGTTGTGAGGATGCGAGGAGTAAGGTCGTGATATAGAAATGCCGGCGGCACAGCCGGCAGAACACGTAATTCGCCTTCGACCGCGTCCAGAATGCGTTCCACTTCGCCTGTGCCCACGACGGCATCCACTTCGGGGATTTGCTGGAGGATCTGTTCGCGGAAGCGTTCCACCAGGCAGCCAGCAACAATCAATTTTTTCGCTGCGCCAAATTTCTTGTGTTCCGCCATCTCCAGGATGGCGTCCACCGATTCTTTTTGAGCCGATTCGATAAAGCTGCAGGTGTTGACGACCAAGACTTCCGCATCATCCGCGCGCGGAGTCAACTCATACCCTTCTCGCACGAGAATACCCATCATCACCTCGCTATCCACGAGGTTTTTGGGACAACCCAGGCTGACGAATCCAACTTTGGTCATTGAGTGCGATATCCAGACAACATGTAACATTCAATTCTAACATGCACTGCCGGGAGGCAAAGGAATCGAAGGAAACGATCCGCTGCCGCGCTAAATGGGAGCAGGTAGATGCTGCTTGTGCGGCTAGCGAGCAAAAATGGTGGTGCGAATCTGGGCGAGAAGTGCCCGAAGTCGCAGGATGTCGCAAGGAGCTCCGCCAAATCTCGCGCGGGCGTAATGCCTTGTAAATTCGTCGACGGCCGGTGAGAGCCGTGGATGCGCCACGGCCGCCGCAAACTCAAAGGGTGTTTGTGTCGGTTTTCGTTTGAAACCTCGCCGCTCAAGAATGCGCAGAAGTTCGCCATAGAGCCGCGAAGCAATTTGGGGGTTGGAGCGCGCCTCGGGCGACCGGAGCTGCCAGGAAAGCAACATGCGCCTGAACAGCTCGAGCACCTGGCTGATACGGAGGGCCAAGATAAACAGTCCAAGTGTCAGTAGAATCGCAATGCCCAACCCATAGTGCCCTGATCTAGTCCAGCTCCTGCTACGAACCTGTTGGCGCAAGAACCAGGAGTGAGCGATTTCTGTCCAGTTGCGAGAGCTCCGCTGCAGGTTCTGCGCGAGTTGAATCTGGTGAAGAAAGTCGTAATTGATGACCCACTCGTTCCAAGTCAACTCAAACCAATCCATGTACTGGCCCAGGCGCGAAAAAAGGCCGCCCCCGGATTCTTCGCCAGGCGGAGTGGGGTCGAAGGTCATCCAGCCATTGCCTGGAAAATAGACCTCCACCCAACTGTGTGCGTCGCTCGCGCGCACGATATAATCTCCCGCCAAGTCGTTGTATTCCCCAGGCAGAAACCCATTTACTTCGCGAGTGGGAATGCCCAGAATTCGCAACATAATGGCCATCGCGGAGGCGAAGTATTCGCAGTGACCCGCCCGCGTCACAAACAGAAAACGGGCGAGGGGGTCCCCGCCCGGTTTCCCAGTGAGTTTCAATGTGTAAGAGTAATGTGACCGCAAGTAATTCTGGAGGATGAATACTTTATCGAATTGAGTTTCTGCCTTCGACGTAATCTCTCGCGCCAATTCGGGAATGCGCGGGTCGAGATCAGGTAACTGCAGATAATTTTGCCGAATGTCTTCTGGATAGTCGGCGGAATCTGCCCGCAACTGTGCAGCATTCAAGTGCGGCAGGCGCGAGATGCCCTGATAGAGGACCGTGCCGAAGTTATGGTAGGGGTTGAAGAGCGAGTCGGTTGCATCGCGAACGATGTAACTATGCCGCGCGCCGGAATCCTGGTTGGAGCTTTCGCCGGAGAGATCTCCGCGCAGAGCGACTACATTTGCTGGGGCGAAAATCGTGTCGGTTGCAATCGGCTGCAGAAGCACGGTGTATCTGACGAGCGCGCCTGAGGTGTCCGTCTTCTGGGATGGATCGGCGAGATCAATCCAGCCGTTGAAGGAGGCTGGCAAGGTGATGTTCGCCCGGTCCGGGCTGTACCAGCGTTTCCCGTCAAAGGTGGAAAGCGCGATGCCGCGCCAACGCAACAGAGGGTAATCCACCGGCTTGCCCGTTCGAACTCGCATGACGACCGCGGTATTTTTCTTGATCTCGCCTATCTGGCCAAGCTCGACGTCGTCCGTAAAGCCGGACATGAGCGTGGGCTGGAAGCTGGTGCGCCCGAGGTACCCCGCGCTGAAGCGAGGAAAGAAAAAGAATAGCGCGCCGCCGATAATCAGCGCGCCAAATGCAACGCTAAGAGCCGCAAGTGCAAGCGCACGCGTCAGCCGTTTCTCTCGCTCGGGATGCGCGTCCACATCCGGTCCGATCGCATCTCTTGAGCCTCTCCGTAGTTCCAGCCCGACAAAGGTTGCCACGCCGAACAGCACGAAGAGGAAGAAAAGCCCGAGAAAAGTCGTGTCAATCGTCAGGACTGCGGAAGCCAGAATCGCAGCAAAGGCAAGCATGCTGAGAAATAGAGCGTCGCGATCGGTCCTCGTGCTATAAAGCCTGACGAGCAAAACGAAAAGCAGGAAATGCACTGCGGCAAGGAGTGCCGCGTAAAGAGCGGGGTTCGAAGAGTCTGCCACGAATGCGCGCGACAAAAATAGAACGTCCAATGGGAACACCAGGAGATAGCCGACTACCAGCTTGGTGGCGACGTGGTGAGGAATTTCCGCCGGGCGCCTCTGCCACCACCGCATTCCCTTGTATAGCACCGCAGCAGGAACCACGATAGAAGTGATCGGATCTAGCTTGCCGGTGCTGACCAGGGAGCCTACTGAAGTGGCTACGAACAGAAAAAGGGACGTGCGAAAAAAACGCTCCGCCGGGAGCGCATTGGCCCTAGTCGAGAATGAAGCCGTGGCCATTGACGTTACTTCATCGTAGCACCGCATCTTCGAAAGTGAGGTGCACCCAGTCGAAGGACGGGCGAATCCGTTACGAGATTCCCCTTTTCTCTAGCTTGTCCGCGAGAGGTCGTTTGTCTCCAAGGGCCACGCTAGCGATTTTTCTGGTTAGATTTGAAATCGGCAATTCGGACAAGTTCTGAAGCCGAATCGTTCTCGCGCCAGAAATCCTTGGTTCGCTTGCGAGCGCAATGCGAAAGGGAAGCACGACCACTTTCCGGTACGTGACAGAATGGCGCACCTTATTCAGAGGCTCGGATCGAATCGTGCTGTGCTGGCTGGTCAGCCGTAAGAGGTAACTCTGAAGCTCGTCTTGTGCCTTCCCTCGGACTGCTACAGTTGGGAAATGCCACAGTCCTGAAACCAGTGTGGCGACATCCTCGGGAGCTCGTTGTGCGTTTTTCTTTGGGGGCGGAGGTAGTAACAAGGTCTTTCCTGAAGGCGTTTGTACTACTGCAGCGGCAAGAATTACTTCGACCGACTCCCGTTTCTTTTGTTTTTCCGGGAATGCGTCGGGAGCACCTGATTTGCGGGCCTCGCAGAACTTGGCCACAGGGCACAACAAGCACTGCGGTGCGCGCGGCGTGCACACGATTGCGCCAAGTTCCATCATTGACTGGTTCCAATCTCCTGGTGTGATCGGGTCAAGTAGTGCCTGCGCTTGTTTCGCCAATCTCTGCCAGCGCCCGACTTCGCGTACGTTACCCCGGATGGCCCCCAGCCTCGCCAGCACGCGTGCGACATTGCCATCGAGCACAGCCCGTTTCGCTCCAAACGCAATGCTGCAAACCGCAGCAGCGGTATAGTTCCCGATGCCAGGCAAGGCGCGAAGGTCGGCTTCTTGGGGCGGGAAAGTTCCATCGTGTAACTCGGCAATCTTCTGCGCCGCTCGATGCAAGTTGCGCGCCCGGCTGTAGTACCCGAGCCCCGACCAATATCGCAAAACTTCGTCCGGCGGCGCTTCAGCGAGCGCGCGAACATTCGGAAAGCGCTGGACAAATCGTTGGAAATAGGGAATCACGGCGGCCACTCGGGTTTGTTGCAGCATGATCTCCGAAACCCAAACGAGGTAAGGATCCTTCGTGCGCCGCCATGGCAGGTCACGTCGAAATTCCCTAAACCAATTCAGAAGCGATCTGCGAAAAACTTTTAGTTCGCGGGAATCTAACATCGCGGAACAAATTCTCGCACAAAAGTCATTTACCGCGCTCTTGTTGCCAACCCATTGGGCGCACCTCTACTCGTCTTGAGCGTCCGCGGATGGACATCCAATCCCAGTTTCGGACAGTAAACTCATTCCGCTTCTTAGATTCTGGCTTCAAGTACCTGAAACAAAGCGCGTTACGTCTTAAGCCGTGGATGGCACGTTGCTGTTACAGGCAAGGCGTGAGTGGGGCTTGCAAGGTTTCGAGCCGGGAGGGGCCATGAATCAATTGAAGCAAGATCTGGCGTACGCGGTTCGGGTACTTTTCAAATCCTGGAGCGTGTCGCTGATCGCCGTGGCAACCCTCGCTCTGGGCATTGGTGCGAACACTGCCATTTTCTCCGTGGTGAACAGCGTCCTTCTTCGACCTCTGCCGTTTGCGCATTCCGACCGCCTCGTCTATCTCCTTGAGCAAATCCCCGGCTTCCCAATGGCCATACCAATGAATGCGCCGGACTACCTTGCATTTTGTGAGCGCCAAAAGTCTTTCAGCCAGCTCGCAATTTTTGCCAACAAGCATTTCGACCTTTCTGGGACGGGAACGCCCGAGCGCATCGAGGCGGCTCGCGCATCGGCATCGCTCTTCTCGGTCTTGGGAGTTTCTCCTCTCATGGGAAGGACGTTTACCCGAGAGGAAGATGAATCTAGTCAC
This sequence comes from Candidatus Acidiferrum sp., assembly GCA_035279745.1. Taxonomy (GTDB): domain Bacteria; phylum Acidobacteriota; class Terriglobia; order Acidiferrales; family UBA7541; genus Acidiferrum. The sequence continues at coordinate 24,920 of DATEHE010000016.1, forward strand.
GAGGTCGTCGTTCTGAGCTATGGGTTATGGCGCCGCGCTTTCGGAGCAGACCCCGAGATTCTTGGACGTACAGTCCAATTGGATCGCCAGCCTTTTACGGTCATTGGTGTAATGCCGCAGAGCTTTCAATTCCCGCTCCGTGGACCCGCATGGAACAATCAGCCAGCCGAGCTATGGGTTCCCATGGCGTTCACCAAGGAAGAGAAGCATGGCTGGGGCAATATGTACAACGACAATGTCCTGGGGCTTCTCAAACCCGGAGTTACCGTCGCGCAGGCGCAAGCCGACATGTCTCGTGCGCTGGCCCAGATCGAGGCGCTCTACCCCGCGTCGCTCGTCGCATACTTTAAGGGGTCGCACATAGGCGCCAACGTAACTCTCTACAGCAAGAACGTCACAGGCGACGTGCGCGTTCCGCTGCTGCTGTTACTTGTTGCCGTAGGCTTCGTTCTTCTGATTGCCTGCGCGAACGTCGCAAATCTTCTTTTGTCGCGGGCCACAGCGCGCCAGAAAGAGATGGCTCTCCGGGCTGCTTTGGGTGCGGATCGCGTGCGGCTGGCGCGCCAAATGATTACTGAAAGCCTGGTGCTTGGATTGTTCTCGGGCTTGATCGCTGTCGTGATTGGTGGCTGGGGGATGGAGTTGATCCTTTCGTTTGCGCCAAGCGGCTTGCCGCGGATACAAGAAGTCACGATTGACTGGCGCGTGTTTCTATTCGCGCTCGTCCTTTCCTTGGCCACCGCAATCTTGATTGGAATAACCCCTGCCATCGAAGCTACCCGAATTGATCCACTGGATTCCCTGAAAGAGGGCGGCCGTGGAGGCGGACCGTCTCGCGCACGCCGCAAATTGCAGAGCGCTCTCATCGTCTCGCAGACGGCGCTTGCCGTCATGTTACTGATTGGAGCAGGGCTGCTGACGCGCAGTTTTGCAATGCTGCTAAGCACGGACCCTGGTTTTCGGCCCGAACGCGTGGTCACGGCTACTGTCGCTCTGCCGCTCCGCGCTTATCCGCACATCAGCGAGATCCAAAATTTCTGGAAGAGCCTCCTCACCAATGCGGAAAGCTTGCCGGGAGTTAGCCACGCGGGTTTCTCGACGGACTTACCGCTGGATGTTGAAGAGCGGGACGGCGTTACGCTCGAAGGCTATGAAGGCTCGCGCAACAACCTGCCAAACATCGCGCAAAGCTGGATCATGGGGGATTATTTTGGCGCAATGGGCATCACCTTGAAACGCGGCCGCTACTTCACACCCGCCGAGATCATCGGGCCGCGAAGTGTCGTCATTATCAGCGAAGACGCCGCGCGTACTTATTGGCCAGGCCAGGATGCCATCGGGAAGCGGATACGCTACGACGGCGACAATTGGCGTACGGTGATCGGCATCGTCGGTGACGTGAAAGATGCTTCCATGCAGTCTGCAGCCGGACCACACGCCTACACACCGTACCTGGAGGAGCACGCGGACAAACTTGAAGATCCGAATTTCGACGAACTGCGGACCTTCCATGTAGCGCTGCGAACCAACGTGGACCCCGCGTTGGAGTTCAACGCGATCCGCTCCGCGGTTGCGGCGGTAGATCCTCAGATCGCCGTAGATGACCTCACCACTATGGACGCGACGATCGACAAGTCGCTTGCGCCTCAACGATTTGATCTCAGCCTGGTTGCGTTGTTTGCCGTCCTTGCCGTTTTCCTCGCCGCTGTAGGCGTTTATGGAGTGCTTTCCTATTCCGTCAGCCAGCGCACCCGCGAATTTGGGGTGCGCATTGCCCTAGGCGCTCAGCGCGGGCATGTCTTGCGCATGGCCGTCGGGGAGGGCATGAAATTGGCGGTTTTGGGAATTGCGGCAGGGTTGACGGCCGGCTTCTTACTCACTGGATTAATCAACAGTTTGCTTTTTGGCATCACCGCTCGCGACCCGCTCACCTTCATCGGCGTGGCCTTGGTGATTATCCTCGTGTCGCTGGGCGCATGCATGATACCGGCACGGAGGGCCATGCGCGTGGATCCTATAATCGCTCTGCGTTACGAATGAGAGATTAGGCTCGGCGGCGGGTTCAGTTGGACAAGTCTTCCAGGAAGATAACCCACGACTGATTCCAGATGGCTGGAGGGATCGAGCCGTGCGGCTCGCTCGTCACGATCACCCGAAAGATGTCCGGCGCGCTTGCCAAGTCGGACAAGAGAGTTCTCTTCGGGTCAGGCGGCAGCGGCTGCGCAGTCGCCAGATGACGGAGGATGCCAAAAATTATTTCGTTCGCTTCAACTAACGGTGTCTCGAATTCCGCCGTCCGAAATTGCATCACGGCGTTGCGTTCGTAAAAGTGCCAGGTGAGCGCCGCACACATGGAAACGGCGCGCTCGAAGCGGTCTTTCGCTTCTTTGGGAGGAATGTGCTCCGGAATGTGTGGATCAAGCACGACGATGACCCGGCAATCGTCCTCGCGCGTAAATTCCCTGACCATCAGCGAGCCTAGACGCGCCGAAGCTTTCCAGTGGACCAGCCGCGAGCTGTCTCGAGGCTGGTAATCACGCAACGCGTACAGATCCTGGCCGCCACCCTTTGCGAGGCTTTCGAGCGTCCCCTGCATTCCGGGCAGAATTTCGAAGAAATCGCGCGTCGGCTCGACGGAGGGATACACGATGGCTTCGGATTGCAAGTCCAGCCGCCGGGCTTTTTGTAGGAAACCGAAAGGAAATCGCGTGACGATGCGGAACGCTTCCTGCTTGTATACGCCACGATGCGCGAACGTCATTGGCACATGTTGCTGCGCGGAATCATGCTTCAGAAGGTATGGGAAATAAACGGGGGTTTCCAGCATCGCGGCTTTGCCCGAATCTTTTTTTCGCACTGCTTCGACCCGCAATGAGAAAGAAGGCAAAGTCACTTTTTCATTTCGCAGTTCCACTAGGGCACGGACTGGCTGGCCCGCAAAAATGTGCTCGGGAACCTGCAAGTTCATTTCGACACCGGATAGCGTGACCGAAGAAAGTATTCCGGACATCAGAATGATGGCGATCAGGCTCGCGAGAATCAGAAACAGCAAGTTGTTGCCTGTATTCAACGCCGCGATGGCCACAAGAAAAATTCCGACAATGTAAATCCATCCCTCGCGGGTGACGCGGTACTCCATCCGGTAGCCGATCCAGCGGAGTGCGGTACGTTTGGCCAAAACTGGAACTAGCGTCACAGCAACCCAGGCGGCAACACCTAGAGAACAAAGAGCGGAAAGAATGGCGACCCATTGCCGGCCCATCTCCGCAGCGGAACTGGAATAGAGCGCCAGCAACAGAGCCATTGTCAGTGCAAGAATGGAAAGTAGGAATGCGCGGACGGCGGGGCGATCGGCCTTAGCCCAAATTTCCGAAGCTCTCGCTCCCAGGCTCACAGGGGTACGCGAACAGACTCCACAATTTCCCGAAGTACCGATTCAGTGGACTCCGCTTTTCGTTGCAACGATGCGTGGCGTGCGCTGGCCACCACCCTGTGGGAAAAAACAGCAACGGCAAGCTGCTTAAAATCATCCGGCAGACAATAATCGCGGCCATCGAGAAAGGCGCGCGCTTGCGCGGCGCGTTGTAACATCAACGTGCCTCGCGGGCTGACCCCCAGCGCAAGCTGATCGGTTTTCCTCGTGCGATTTACGATCTCCAGCGCGTAATCGTGCAGGCTGCTATCTACCTTCACTCCGGCCACCGCCTCCTGCATTTCTTGCACGTCACTCACCCCGGCTACAGGTTCCAACGACGCTAGCGAATCTTCGTGGATGTGTTTACGCAGAATCTCGCGCTCGGTTTCGTGCGAGGGATACCCCATCTTGATGCGCATCAGAAAACGGTCCAGTTGGGATTCGGGCAGTGGATACGTTCCGTGGTGCTCGACGGGATTTTGCGTCGCAATCACCAGAAAGGGATGCGGCAGCGGCAGTGTCTTCCCGTCCACCGTCACTTGCGCTTCGTTCATCGCTTCGAGAAGTGCCGACTGCGTTCGCGGCGTCGTCCGATTGATTTCGTCCGCTAGCACGACATTGGCAAATATCGGGCCGGGTCGGAACTCGAACTCCCGCGACTCCGGATTGTAGACGCTCACGCCTAGGACATCGCTCGGCAAAAGGTCTGAGGTAAACTGAATTCGCTGAAAACTGCAATGAAACGACTTGGCAAGAGCCTGTGCCAAAGTTGTTTTGCCAACCCCGGGAACGTCTTCAATCAACAAGTGTCCGCGCGCCAAAAGTGTGATTAGCGCGAGTTGGATGGCCTCTTCCTTGCCGTAAATCGCGCGCGCAATCGAGCGCTGCAGCTGCGAAACGATCTGCGTTGTGGCCGTTGACATCGGTTGAAAACCCATGTCCTTCCTGCTACAAATAGATGACGCTTCATGGCGTCACTGTAATGCGGTCAGGGCGACTAGCTCAGTTGGTTAGAGCGCTCCCCTCACACGGGAGAGGTCAAAGGTTCAAGTCCTTTGTCGCCCACCATTTTTGGGGATTCACCCACAGCTATTCTAACGGAAATTTCCGATGTCCAGTTTACTCCGTACCTTCGAGTTTCTATGCATAAGCCTTTGGCTCGGTAGCGACGTCTTTCTGAGCTTCGTCGTCGCGCCCGGAGCATTTGGTGTGCTCTCCAGCCGTGACCAGGCAGGTGCGCTGGTGGGGTATTCGCTTACCAGAATGCATTTGGGCGGACTCATTCTTGGAATCCTCTTCCTGCTGATCCGCCTAGCCAGGACCAGGGCCTTCGCGAGCCTTGGCTCGCCCGCCGCTTTGTGTGTAATCGTCATGATTGCTTTGACGGCCATTTCTCAATTTACGGTCAGTGCTCGGATGGCGGTCCTGCGGATGCAAATGGGCTCGATCCAAGCCACCGAAATTGAGAGCCCGCTTCTCGCCGAGTTTGGCAGGCTTCACGCCATCTCAGTCGCGCTCGAGAGTGGCGTCCTCCTAGCTGGAATCATCGCGATATTCCTGATGGTAAAGGACTTAGGCGCTATCCACGAGGCTATTCCTGGCTGAAGTCAGTTCTTGCCAAATTTGGCAAAATCAAGTCTACGCGTAGATAGTTCTCGCATCCGGGACCCAAGATGTTGCAGCAGGTGGTACTTCGGAGGAGCCGTGCAAACGGAAGCCAACGCATCCCTGGCCCGAATTCGCGATGTTCTGCTTGAAACCTATGCCGTCAACGACGCGATGAACCAGCTCCTTCTGAGGCATCTCGATGCGCGCGCGTGGCGTGCCCAGCCGCCAAGTGCCAACCGCCGTTCGGGTCGCACTATAGCGGCCATCTTCGCCCACCTACACAATACGCGACGCAATTGGATTCGAAACTCGGCTCCGCACTTAAAGTGTCCTCCCCCTCTCGATCCCCATCGTTGTTCAAGAGAGCAGACAGCAGCTGCTCTGAAGAAAAGCGCCATACAGTGCGTCAGCATGCTCACCGACGCGTTCTCGGGAAAGCCAGATCGGAGAGTCAAGAAGTTCGTCCGCGACAGCTTCATGCCCGTCTGGCCCGCTGGCGCAGCCATGTTTTGCTACATGTTTTCTCACGAAGCCCATCACCGCGGTCAAGTCCTGATGCTTGCCCACCAACTCGGCTATCGCCTCCCTGATCAGGCAAGGGGCGGCATCTGGTGGTGGGATAAGCTTTGGAAGCAGCAGGGTTACTCTAGTCGTCCTCGTTAGCGCGAATTCATCTCAGTGACCTATTCTCGAGCTCTCACTATGGATGCGTCGGACTGCACGCAAGCGTACATTACAGTTTACTTATGTTAGTATGCCCACCATCCGATTGAGATCTATTCCGTCATCTCATGTTTGCGGGGTTTTTATGGGCCGGCGCTCTCGTCTCTTTTGTCTTGCGATCCTTACGATTGCTTTTTTCCCTTTGAAATCGGCGGACTCCCAAACTCTTCAATTTCTCTGGAAGAAGGACTTTTCGAAAAATGTTTCCTGGTACGCGCGCACTTCTCCCGGCATTATTCTCGCCCGCACCGGCAACAGCTTGACCGCGCTGAACGCCGCCGATGGGCGCGAGCTCTGGGCCTATTCCGACATCAGCACGAAATACTGGAACATGGGTGGCGTGTCAGCTATGTCAGCTATGTCGGAGCGCGGAAGGAATGTCCTCGAAGTTCCCTGGATGGGCGTGCTCATTCTCAACCGCCTCAAACTGCGGAACGACGCTGAGCCAAGACTCGCCGCAGTAAATCTATTGAATGGCGATCGCCTGTGGGCTACTTCCCAGGTGGACGACCTTATGACGGCCTTGCCGTTGTATGACTCGGGCGGGGTCATCATCGTGTCCCGGCGCCTCCAGAAGAAAGTTCTCGCCGCGGAAATGGCGCTCGAGTCGGGAATGCAGTTTCCCTTTTTTCTCGATCCATTCCTCTTCCCCTATCCGTACCGATTCGAAATCGAACGTCACGACCTCGCCACGGGGAAATTGCAATGGAGCGTCGAGTATCCACGCACTTTCACACCCGGGCCCACAGTCGTGGAAGCGCTTGGCGGGAACGTCTACATCTATTTTGGGAACAGGATACTGGCGTGCCTGGCTGGGGCCAGCGGGAAAGTTCTTTGGGAAGATGGCCTGAAGCATCTTGGGAGCAGCAGCCTGCCTCTCCCGCTAAATCTGGCTGACGGACGGCTGATCTACTTCTCCGGCACAATCAAAGCGGTGGATCCCGCAACCGGTAAGCAAGCCTGGACCATCGAGAAGCTGGGAAAAGTCACCGGAATTTTCGTCCACGATGATTTGGCAGTTGCCCTTGGCGAAAATCATATCGCCGCGGTCAGCACCGCGAACGGAAGCGAGCGCTGGCGTTTCAGGACTCATGGTCACACCACCAATCTGATCTGGGACAGAGCCACCGACACCCTTCTCTATGCGGATTGGAAAGGCTTGCATCGCATCCAGCGGACCACCGGCCAGTCGCTCCTGGAAGCACCGCTCAAACTCGATGAACCACCGTATTTTCTGCGAATTGCCGGCCCCGATACTCTCTTAGGCTTGAGCTTTCAATCAACCTACGGCCTGAGCGCGAAGACCGGCCAAGTTCTTTTCACCGAGGCCAAATTGAACGCGCTATTTACTTCGAACCCGGTTCTCGACGTGTGGCCACAACCGGAAGAGGGGCAGGTCTTGACTCCGCTCACGAGCGTGCCATCCGGCGATGCGGAGTGGGCTGGCGTGCTGCAACACTCGCTGCTCTCCAGTGCCACTCTCAATAGATTGCGGGAATTCGCCGACGGCGAGCTCTTGCCCCTGGATGTCTACCAAACGGAAGCGGAAGATGGTGCGCAGAAAACGTGGTGGATCGATCCGCAGAATGATCAGCAAAGAATCATTCGGCCGGCCGCCAAGCAGCACGATGTGGATCGATCGCTCGGCAACGTCTTTGCCGTGAATGGCAAGACGCTCTGGGCGGCGGATATCGAAATCAAGTAGCGCTAATCTTTGCGGCCTGCGGAACGTCGCTTGCCATTTGCCCGGTGCTTCGCCCTCGCCGGTCGAATCTTCCGCATCGCGGCTGGCCCGGCCCGGTGGCAGGCTCGCCACATATACCAGCTCGCCACCGTGCGATATGGCCGCCAGCGTTCCCCGAATGCAAGCAGTTCCTTGGGTTTCGGCTTATGTTTTTTCCCGTAGGTAATGGACCAGCCTTTTTGCACTCCGAGATCGTGAATCGGCAGCACGTCGGGGCGCCCCAGGCGGAAAATCAGGAACATCTCGACTGTCCAGGCGCCGACTCCGCGCACTGAAGTCAGCCGCTCAACTAACTCCTCATCCGAGAGTTTCCTGGCCTCTTCCAGCGACGGCACGACTCCGGAGAGCGTTTTAGCCGCGAGGTCCTTCACCGCCTCAGCCTTCGCTCCGGAAAGCCCTGCCTTGCGCAAAGTCTGTTTGCGGATTTTCGTCATTTCCTGTGGCGCCGGTGCTCGGCCGCCGCTCCCGAGGGCCCTCACTCGGCCAAAAATGGTCTTTGCGGCTTTTCCGGAAATAGATTGATAGACGATCGCTTCGAGCAATGCTTCGTAAGGGCTCTGCAACTCGTCCTCATCCATTTGGAAAGCTGCGGTTGTTTCGATCAGTTCTTTTAGCTTTTCGTCGCGCGACGATAACTGTTGGATGGCTTCCGCAAGGTCAAATTGCGGAGTCGGTGCTGCGCTCAAGTTGGCTCCATTCCGGAAACGGGAGACTAGAGTAACAGGCTGCGCTCTGCGCCAAAAGCTTGGTAGTGAATGATCGGCCCAGATGGGATCTTGTCGAGATTGGTCGGCATCATTTGGGCTTGGATGCCAACGACAACCGTTTGGAATGGATCGAAATCAGGAAAATGGCGGAGAGGGTGGGATTCGAACCCACGGTACGGTTCCCCGTACGCTCGCTTTCGAGGCGAGTACTTTCAACCGCTCAGTCACCTCTCCGCGGTCGCTCATTTGTAATCGTAACAAGGCTTTCCCGCCGGAGCAACGGATGCCAAGAGTCAAAGGGTACGCTTGGCGATTAACGGCGAATCGCGATTTCTACGCAGGAAGCCCACCGAAAAAGTGCCAAATGCCCGGGCTTCAACGTCTGGAGGCAAAGAACGACTGCAGAAGAGAGGCGCACTCCTCAGCCAGGACGCCTCCGGTTACCTCGACTTGGTGATTGAGCCTCGCGTTGTTTAGAATCTCGAAACACGAACGCACCGCTCCGCCCTTCGGGTCATCGGCGCCGTAGACGAGCCTGGGTATGCGGGCCTGAATCATGGCTCCCGCGCACATGCTGCAGGGTTCGGTCGTCACGTACAGCGTGGTTCCCGGCATCCGATAATTCTTCAGCAACCGCGCGGCTTCTCGAATTACGACGATTTCGGCGTGTGCGGTAGGGTCGCAATCTCGAATCGTGCGGTTGCCAGAGACGGAAACCTGTCGCCCTTCTAACACGAGGAGCGCCCCGATCGGCACTTCGCCGGCCGCTCCCGCGGCGCGCGCTTCTTCGAGTGCCATCTGCATGAAAGATGCGTCGTTTTCCATCTCTCGATTGTATCTCGCCGAGAATACCACGCGCCTTATGCCGGTCACGAATGGAAGATTTTCATTTCAAAGCAGAAGGACAGTGGCTGCAGAGGTTGTGTGGCACGCTTGCCACTCTGAGTCTCACGGCTGGCGCCAAATTCAACTTTCAGGCGCTGTTCTTGACAATTAGGAGAGGGGCAAACAAACTACGCTCATGCCTAACTTCCTTGTGCATCCACTTTTTGGTTCATCCACTTCGATGCCGCGCGCCGTTCTCTCACTAACTGGCGCGCACTCGATTCGCTGAAGAAAACCGAATGGAGCTCCGAAAAGATCCCATCACGCAAAGCTGGATCATCCTGGGACACCGCGAAGTCGGCGGCGAGGCCATTTCCGAATGCCCGTTCGAGCCAGGAAAGGTGGAGAAACTAAATCCGATCATGAGTTGGCCGCCGGATGGGCCTTGGCAGGTGCGTGTGGTTCCTCACCCCGATCCGCTGTACCGTGTGGAGGGTGAGCCGGGGCGCCTTGCCGAAGGCATGTACGACAAAATGGGGCCACTCGGAGCCCACGAAGTCGTAATCGAGACACCCATTCATGACAGGCGGATGATTCAGTTTACCGACGAAGAAATTGAGCGGGTTCTGTCAGTTTGGGCGTCCCGGATAGCGGATTTAAAGAAAGACGCGCGATTCAAATACGTCAGCGTCTTCAAGAATCGTGGCGTTGCTGCCGGCGAAGAGTGGCCGCATGCCCATTCCGAGGTAATGGCCACGCTTTTTGTGCCACGCCGCATCAAGTACGAACTCCACGCTTCGCACGAATGGTATAAGGACAAAGAACGCTGCATTTTTTGCGATATGGTGCGCCAGGAAGAAAGGCAGGGCAAGCGGATTGTCGATGCTCAGGGCGATTATTACGCGCTTTGTCCGTATGCTTCCCGGGTTCCGTATGAGATTTGGTTGATGCATCGCTCGCACAACCATCTGTTCGAGCAGCCGCGGGCTGGCTCAAACCGCAAACAACTTGCGGCACTGCTTGGCCGCGTGCTACGACGACTGGATAAGGTCGCGCTCGCTTACCATTTGGTGGTGCATACTGCTCCAAACACTAAGAGCAAGAAGGGCGAACTGGCCGGCTACTGGAAAACGCTCGCCGAAGACTATCATTGGCACATCGAAATCATGCCGATCGTCGAAAAACGGAGCAAGTCTTACAGCATCAAGGAAGTCTATTTCAATTCAGAGCTTCCAGAGCAGGCCGCGGCGCACCTTCGTTCCCTCGACCCAAACTGAATTGCAGCCCGGTACGCAAATTCTTTACTCTCCGCCTTTTTCTCAGCCTGGTGTTCATTGAAATTACAACAATTTTTCAAAAACCACCGGAGTCTGCTGCACACCGTTCGTCCCCAAGCCTCGTCGACACTCTGCCGAACGCCGTTGGAAGCTGCGAGCATCAGATATACTATTTTTATGATTATATATTAGTAATATTTAATCGAGGACCTCCGCATCTTCAACTGCTCCCAGCCGCGACGGGGGCCGTCCGATTGGGGCATGGCCCAATCCATTGTGGGTAGCGGGGAAGGGAAACTACAAAGGGTAGTATAGCATTTCAGGAAACACCCCACATTTGCTACCCTGCATTCTTGTTTACAGCCTCTAAGTGCTGTACTATGTTCACGCTTCTGAGTCGCGGTTCCTCCCAGCACTCGATCGGCGGCTTCGAAAATTCAACTTACGGCGTCGAGGTGTCTGATGTGGAAAAAAGAAGACGGAAAATCCCCGGGAGGGTCGGAGATTTCCACAGCTCCTGCGGCGATTCCGGTTCAGAATAGTTCCAATTTGCCAGCGGTTCGCGATCCACATCCTTCACTCTCCAGCGCTTCTGCACAATCGGCATCAATTAGTCAGGGAATCCGCATCAAGGGCGAGGTCACCGGCAGCGAGGACCTCTTCGTTGATGGTCATGTGGATGGAAAACTCAGTTTGACGAACGGCTGTTTGACCATCGGTCCGAATGGCAGTGTCAAGGCCGACGTCACGGCTCGAGAAGTCGTTGTCCGAGGCAAAGTCGAAGGTAAGGTCTCCGGTCGCGATAAAGTCCTTCTTGGCAACACAGGAATCGTGGCGGGAGAAATCCTGACGGATCGTCTAGCCATCGAAGACGGCGCGATGTTGCGCGGCAGGGTCGAAGCTGGAAAGCAGCCCGCGAAATCTCCGGAAGCGCACGCGACGGCTGCGGCTGGTGCGGGCGCCACAGGCGGCAAATCGGTTTCCTTAAACTCCGGAACAGCAGCGGACTAATCCATGAGCTTTCTAAACAAACTTGGGCTCGGAATTGGCACAAGCACAAGCCGAGAAGTCGCAAGGCCTGTACCCCAGGCTGGAAGATCGCGCAATGCAACGCCGATTCCATCCGTCGGCTCGCCTAGATTGCCGGATGCGCCTGGCACAACGCGAGTTTCGAATGGCTTAAAGGAACTGTTGTGGAACCTCGATGGTCTCGGCCGCGGCACGCTTCTCGACCTGGGCCCCGCGTGGCAGACCACGCTCACCTTCTTTATCGAACGCGGATTCCGGGTCTCTTCGGAAGACATACTTCGCGAGTGGAAGGAATTCCTGGCTGGCGAGGAGCAGCTTCTGCAAGATGCCGGAACCGTCTCTGACAGCGTCGATATGACCCCTGTCGGGCGTGCAACGCGCTTCCTGGAGGGCAACCTTCAGTATTCGCCGTCATCCTTTGATGCGGTGCTCGTATGGGATCTTCTCGATTACCTCGAACCTTCATTGGCAAGGCAAACAGTTTCTTGTCTCACGGAAGTGCTGCGTCCCGGTGGTGTCGTTTTCGCACTCTTTCACAGCAAGAAGCCCGAGGGCTTCCAACGCTATCGGATCGCGGATTCGAATTCACTCCAGATCCTTTCAGCGAACGTGCTTTGCCCGGCGCAGAAGATTTACCAGAACCGCGAAATTCAGGACTTGTTCATTCGATTCCGTACGATGAAGTCCTTTGTCAGCCGGGATCAGCTCCGCGAGACTCTCTTCATCAAGTGAACTAGGCAAGCCCTAAATTGCAGAGAACACTTCGCGTTCGGGCGAATCCATGTTCACAGAACTTCGCTTGCAATTTCCATTGCATAAGAGTACACGTAAGGTGAGAGCTCATAGGGCTTCGGGAGAGGACATGACTCCACCGGGCTTAGAGCCGAAACAATCCTGAGCACACCGCTCTTGCGGTGCGAGTCGCTCGCGCAGTCTACGTGAATTTAACGCTATGCGCAGGCGATGCAGCTGAATAGAGAAAAAGGGGAACCGCCCGGTTCCCCTTTTTCATTTTTGTGTATTTGCAGCCATACACACGTCATTGCGCCACTTCGATACGTCGCCAAGCTTTGTGTAGTGATCGTGTTTTCTCAAGGCAGGGCAAGTGGAGGGAATCCCGGCCTGGTGCTAGGGGGGGTGCCGGGCACGCGGAGGGGCGCGTACCCGGCGTTTGTCAGGCTGGGCGAAGAAACTCGAACTAGCCGCCGAACCGCATAGCCTCGAGCCAACGAATCGCTTCCCGCTGGTTAGCGATAATCTGTGCCTGCCAGATCAACGCGACGGACATGAAACCCATTGCAATCACGCATACCGTCAATACGATTCCCAAGGTGGATTCCGAGGCCGGAATATGAAGTTTGCGAACGAGCCACGCCATGGTAAGGGGTCTCCTAGTACTTCGATCGAATGATAGTGAATCGCACTCGAACCTTGGAAGCTTCCCCTCAGGCTGCTCACAGGATTCGTTGGGAAGTTAGGGGCAATCAGAGGGCCAGAAGCGGGGCACCAGCAAGTTCTGCAACCGTCGTGAAATAAAAGCCTTGCGTTAAGCAGTCAAGGCGTCCGGCACCGAGCGAAATTGCAATGTGTGTAGAATTTGGCGAAAAAGAGACAGAACTTTCCAATCTTTTGCGCGAGTCCTTGCCGCTCCTATCGAGCCCGCTGAATCGCATCGAGAAGTTCCTCCCAGACATTTGAGGAATGCAAGGGTAGTTCTATTACTCGCCCAGGTCGGGATACTTGCGCTTCCTCGTGTTCGCTCGAGGGGCTTCGGCGGTTTGTTCGCAGCAAAATTGCCTTGTCACACGCAGCGAATGCGGCAGCTTCCTGACCTTGCGTCGCGACCGCTACGCTTCTTGCGTGCGCGTGAAGCGCACGGTCGTACAAGCCAGAAAGCTCGCGGATACAACTCCGCAGGTTCGCGCCTGCTGTTAATGACCAAATATTCTCCCGCGCCCTTAGCTGACATTTGTGTTGAGCTGCGCTTGCGCGGAAGCGTTCGATATCGCTTTCGTTCGAACCGACAAAAAAGAACAGCTCTTCAAAATCGTGCTGTCGAGCAAGCTCGGCGTCGCGAGTAGAAAGGCCAAGATTTCGGGCTAGTTCCCTCGGAGCCATCCCTCGCAGGCTCACAACCTCTATGCCCGTTTCCTCAGAAACTGCTTCCAGAGCTTCGGTTGCAGCGGGCTCCGGCGCTGCTACCGGCAAGCACGTGAAACGCCCGAGACGGATAGTAGGTTTGTTCTTTGGCAGCGTTCCGGCAGCTTGCGGCTTTAGGTGGAAATAATCCTCTGGAAGATATACGCCACATCCATCCTCGGCGATGAATGGATGCGTATGAGCTATCTTGCGGCGTGGTTCGTCAATCTGGAATCGCGTGCGGTTTGTCAGCCAGACTGCTGGTATACCATAATGTTCTAGGGAAGCGGAAAACTCGTCAAAGCCCGCGGTCGCCTTGCCGTGAAGGGGCAAGAGATCATCGACTGCGATGTATAGGATCTGAGTAGTCCGCCGCAACGGGCACGCCCCCAGCGTGAAGCTCCATCTTAACGGAGTTGGCCCGCCTTGCAGCAGAAGAACCGGCGGCCCGCGGCACAGTGAAGCGAGTTTTTGCTTGCGCAAAAACCCCACTAGAGGAATTGCGCAAAGCAAACAATAAAAAGAGCGGGCAGGTGACCCTGCCCGCTCTGCGCTTTGCCGGCCATCAAAATGGCCGCGGGTTGATGCAAAAACTTACATGCTCGAACTGGTGGAAGCCCCAGCCGCCTGTGAGTTTGCCTTCGGAATGCTCACATAGCCGCTGATAGTGTTCTTCCCGAGCTTGTTGATCACGACTTCTTCCGGCACGCGCGTTCCAGACGTGTAGAAGAAGATCGGCTCGTTGACGGCCCGATTCTTCTTGGTGTAGTGCTTGTCCTCAACAACCATCGCAAGGTTCACCTGGTTCTTGCGCACATTTATCCCCTTGAGTTCAAGGGTAACGTTGCCGACCTTCTGAGGCTTATTCTTGCCGGCGATGGTGAATTCGATGTAGTCGCGCTCCCCGAGGCGGCGAAGCTGATCGATTTCATCGTGGTTGCGAGCGATCAAGGTACCCATCTCGCTCTTGGCCATCTTCAGATCTTCCTTCGTTGAGTTCAAATCGGTGCCGACTGCGGTCACCTTGTCATCCACATTCTTCACATCGTCCGTTCCAGCCTTGGTGGCGAGTTCGGTGTGGACGGAAGTATCCAGCGCGCTGATCTTCTGTGTGGTCTGATCGTTCAGGTCGGCCGCTTCCTTGCGCGCCTTTCTCAACTGGCCTTGCGTGATCTTGAGCTTGTCCGTGACAACCTTGAGGTCTCCCTGGAGGTCGGCGTTGGCCTTCTCATCCTGGGAGATGCGGTCCTTCAGCGAGGACATATCTTGCTGAACCGACTGCTCGACGGTCTTCACTTGCGTGGTGACCGCCTGCTGCGTTGCGTCCAGCTTCGATGATGCGTTCCAGCCGAATCCCAAGCCACCGATAGCCACCAGCCCGAGTATGATAATCGCGGGCAGTTGCCACGATGAACCGCTTCTAGTTTCCAGAATCTGATCGTCTGACATATGGAATCTCTCTCCTCACCCTTCATTGGGCGCCCGATTTTAGTCCTGTAATCGGCCCGTAACAGAAGGGGTGCAAACCTGGAACCAAAGGGAGCAAAGTGAAGCGCATGGGGTGAACACCGTAAGGCCATGAAAATGGACTATTTGCGAAATGATTTGGAGAGGAGAAGTTTCAGTGGGCGGTACTAGTCCTTGCAATCTTTACTCAAAATGCCACCAACACGGAGTTTCTTACGCTTAGGAAGTTTCACTCGCTTGGTATTCCAAGAGCCAGAAGATCGTTTCTGAGTTGGTCCGGCGATTGGAATTGGATGCCACTAAGGCCAAGCTTCCGCGCTGCTTCGACATATTGTGCAATGTCATCGATATAGATGGCCTCGCTGGCTCGCACTTTGAGCGCATCCAGTGTCTTGCGATAAATCAAAGGGTTCGGCTTGCTTGCCCCCAGGCTGCAGGAATAAGTGCGAACGGGAAAGTAAGCAAAGAAGCTGTACGTTTGCTCCAGGTGGTGGACGTGAATCGGATCCGTGTTTGAAAGAAGGGCAAGGCGATATCGTTTCCCCAGACTTTTGAACAATTCGTCGGAGTGGATAGGGTTGGGGTCCAAGGCCCGGTTCCAGGCTTCGGTGAATTGTTCGAATGAGAGTCGGCCGCCGAGCCGCTTGTTGAGATGGAGGTACCAATCGCGCTCGCCAACGCGACCTTCCTGCCAGTCAGGCCAGCGGGGATCCTTCTCGATTGCAGACCAAAGCTCGCCCGGAGTAAGTGAAGTGCCGGACACAAGCCCTTGCATGGCCCGGGCGACATCGACCCGGACGAGGACCCGGCCAATATCGAAAATGATGGCTCGGAATCTAATCGCGGTCATCGGCTCATTCAACCTTGGAAGGTGCGGCTGTTGGTCCTGCGGAAGCTTCGACCGCTTTTCGGGCCCGGAGCAGGCCAATTACTGCGGGGAGGATCGAGAGAAGCACAACAATACCAATCACGTAGTGAATGTACTGGCCGATGTTAGGAATGAGATGCCCGAGCGTGTAACCGCCGAGAATCGTCGTCCCAATCCAGCAGACTCCACCGAAGACATCGAAGGCGAGGTACCGAGGATAAGACATTTTCGCCGCACCCGCCACTGGAGGGCAGAACGTTCGAACGATGGGAACGAAGCGGGCAAGAATAACCGCGCGACCTCCATACCTTTCGTAGAAATCGTGAGCGCGCAGGAGGTGGCTTCGGCGGAATAGCAGGGAATCCTCGCGACGATACAGAGCGGAACCCGCCGAGCGGCCTATCCAATAACCCAATTGATCGCCGGCAATCGCACAAAGCATGACAGGTAGTAACAGCCATTTCAGCGGGATCACCCCCGCGTAGGAAAAAATTCCAGCTGTGATGAGCAGGGAATCGCCAGGCAGGAAGAACCCGACAAAGAAACCGGTTTCAATGAAAACAATGATGCAGACCAGTGGAGCGCCGCCCGAGCGGATCAGCTCTCGTAGTCCCTCGGGTGTGTAGAGCGAGTGTAAAAACTGAAGGACGGAATGGAGCAAGCGGAACTTTTCCTCGACCTCTCAAAATGCAACGCAGAGACAGCTGCTGGCGCGCCGGCGCGGACTCGTGCAACAGCGCCCTCACCAATACGGTAACAGAAAATGCCGATATCTTCCCGGCATTCATACCAGAGGACGATGGAAGCGATAACGACGCTGAACAAGGCTGCAAGCCGGATCATCGCGAAGCCTCCGCAAGCCAAAGATAACTTTGTGCTTCGGCATCCAGACGGGACTGTGGGTTGTCCGGGGATTCGTTCTCGGGCTGAAGGATTTTCAGTATTCTTGGGATTGCGCGACGAGCAGCAGCGGCGCCAGCCGCAATGGCGTCGTCGGCACGGTCGAAGTCGTCCCAGGCGAGGAATTGGACATCCGGGCGGAGCACGAGGTCTGCGTAGGGCTCCCAAACCTCTAGCTGATGTTTCTGGGCCGCGCTGACGGCACGCGAAACAACCTGAAAAATATTCGTAGGAGCTCCGCGCACGACGTCTTCGACCCCAAGAGCAACGCCGATTACATGCCTCGCCCCGAGGCTGCGCACGGCGCCGGTCGGAACGGGCGCGACAAGTCCGCCATCTGCCAAGAAACGCGTCCCTATTTCCACTGGTTCGAACAGCCCTGGAAATGCACAGCTTGCGCGGATGGCGCCAGATAAGTCTCCGTGCGTGAAGACGACCGGCTCACCCGTTCCGAGGTCAGTGGCCACAATGGCTAGGGGGATGCGGAGATCTTCAAAGCTGTGTGAAGCGAAGACGTGGTTGATCAAATCCCCCAAGCGCTGATTGTTGGCAAGACCCAGACGAGAAACGCGCCAGCGGGCAATGTCGCGAAAGCGAATCTTCCGGCATGCTTCAATAATTCGAGCTAAAGGAGCGCCACTGGCATACGCAGCGCCGAGAATGCTCCCGACGCTCGTGCCAGCGAGGAAAGACACTGGAATTTGATTCTGTTCCAGGACCTGCAGCACTCCGAGATGCGCGAAGCCGCGGGAAAATCCACCTCCCAAAGCGAGTCCCAAGCCAAAAGGGGCGGCCTGGTGACGGCCTTTCCGCATCAGGGACGTGGAGACTGGACGCAACATTTCACAAGAGTGCCAGCGGCGCACTCGAGCGCCAATGGGCCGGGCGTCCCGAAGAAAAAGTACGAGCGTACTTGTGTTCCGAAATGAACCAAATTGCTGCCTCAACACAAGACAGTACCATCTTACTAGCCTAGTACCCTCCCTGTACCATTGTTCGCCGCTTTGCTATCCGCGATTCTGGTTTCGGCAGCAAGCACCAAGGTCCGCTGGAGGGGGAATGAACAGCGCATACAAGACGTGGATTGGCCAGGCGGTGGTTCTCCAAGTGGCGCTGGGAGATATCAAGGTGCCGCTCCGGGGGACATTACTTAAAGACGGCAACGAGACGGTTCGAATGAGGATAGGGGACGGCTGGGACGTGGACATATACAAGACCATGATCCTGGCGGTCGAGCAAGACGCGATGGCACTTCTACCAGCGTGAGGAGAAGAGATGAATAGCCAATTGCCGAAGTACGTGACGCAAGGGCGCGCAGCGCTCCTGCTGGGAATTTCGGAAGATGAACTTTCCCAGCTATCGCAAGAATCCGGTCTCGGACACAAGGAATGCGCTGGTGACCAGGAAGAGACATTCTTTACCTACGAAGAGCTTCGCAAGATTTGCATGCTGACCGTCAATCCGGTGAACTGACGGCGAGACGAATTTCCTCCGGCCCCCCTCAGCAGTAACCCCCGCCCCGGGTCGCTCCCCCCAGCGACCCGGGGTTTTTCATTGGTAAGGCCTGGCGGAAGAGATATATCGGGGCATGCGAGATGGTCAGGAATAGGCTGCGAAATACGAGTTAAACGCTTAAGATTTCCTTTGACACTGAGCGCGTGGATAAAGAAACTTAGCCCCGCGAAACCATGGGGAGCTCATTCATGCCACTGGTGAGGGCACGGGCGCGATTGGCCGTTTGGGCGACGGCAGCACTTTTTGCATGCGCTTGCATTTTCACAGTCGCTGAGGGAATCCGGGCGCAAAGCCAGGAATTCGATGCGGTGATAGCGAACGGCCGCGTGATGGATCCCGAATCGGGGCTGGACGCGGTGCGCAACGTCGGAATTGTCGGCGGTAAAATCGAAGCAATTTCGACGCGGTCTCTTAAAGGCAAGACTATTTTGGATGCAAAAGGGCTGGTGGTCGCACCCGGCTTTATAGACCTTCACGAGCACGGCCAGCAGCCGAAGAACTACGAGTTCCAAGCGCACGACGGCGTAACCACGTCTTTGGAACTGGAGGCTGGCACGGCGGACGTGGCTGCATGGTACGCAGCGCGAGAAGGCAAATCGCTGATTAACTATGGCGTGAGCATCGGTCACATCCCTGTCCGGATGAAAGTGATGCATGATCCAGGAACTTTTCTACCCACCGGGGATGCGGCGCACCGCGAAGCGACGCCGGAGGAATTGACCGAAATCGAGTCGCTGATGGGTAGAGGATTTCGCGAAGGCGCGCTGGCGGAAGGGATGGGAATCAACTACACGGCGGCGGCGACGCACTGGGAAATCATTCAGATGTTCCAGATCGCGGCGAAATACCACGCATCCGTCCACGTGCACTTGCGCTACGCAGGATTGAAGGATCCGGCGAATGGAATCGCAGGGCTGGAAGAAGTTCTGGCCGCAGCCGCAGCAACGGGAGCTTCGTTGCACGTCGTGCACATTACCAGCATGGGGCTGAAATACACGCCGGAGCTGATTTCGATCGTGGAGGGGGCACGGCGGCATGGTTTGGATGTGACGACAGAATGCTATCCGTATACTGCGGGTAGTACAGAGCTGCAATCCGCGATCTTCGATCCTGGGTGGCAGGAAAGCATGGGTATCACGTACAAGGACTTGCAGTGGGCGGAAACCGGGGAAAGGCTGACGGCGGAGACGTTCGAAAAGTACAGAAAGACCGGCGGTGTGGTGGTCGTTCATTCCATCCCTGAAGCAGCAACCCGGATTGCGGTCGCCGACCCCTCAATCATGATTGCGAGCGATGGAATGCCTCTCACGGGCAGTAAAGTGCACCCGCGAGGGCAGGGAACGTTCGCGCGCGTTCTCGGCCACTATGTTCGCGAGGAAAAAGTTCTGGACCTAATGACGGCGCTTCGAAAAATGACGCTGCTTCCGGCGCAAAGGCTGGAGCGGCGAGCGCCGGCGTTTCGCAATAAGGGCCGGATTCGCGTTGGAGCCGATGCCGACATCACCGTGTTCGATCCGGAGCGAGTGATTGACAAGGCGACTTATGAGAATCCGCTGCAATATTCCGAAGGCATCGAATTTGTATTGGTGAACGGCGTGCCGGTGCTGAAAAATGGCGAACTTGTGCAAGGCGTGTTTCCGGGAAGAGCGGCGCGTGCGCCGCTCTCTAACTGAGGAACGCCGCGGGTGGATGGGGGGCGAGGCCCTATGTTAGAATTTCTAAATTGCGCGCCCGTAGCTCAGTTGGATAGAGCGTCTGGCTACGAACCAGAAGGTCGGGAGTTCGAATCTCTCCGGGCGCACCATTTTCCCCGGTACAGCACGCCTCAGGCCCGATTTGAAAGACACTCACTAAACGGGATATGAAGGATAAGAAGAGCATCGCGGAACTGTTTCGCGCGAAGTTCGGCGGGAATCCGCACGTTTATCGCGCGCCTGGCCGAGTCAATCTGATCGGAGAGCATACCGACTACAACGACGGGTTTGTTATGCCCGCAGCTCTGGGATTTTACTGCTGGATCGCGGCTGGGAGGAGGGACGACGAGAAATTAGTAGTGTCATCGCAAGAGTTTTCCGAACAGGTCACGGTGGATTTGAACGGGCAGCGGCTGACACCCTCGCGCACGTGGAGCGATTACTCCGTAGGAGTCGCGTCCGCGCTGAAAGAGGCGGGTTACAGACTGAAGGGCACGAACATGCTCGTGCACGGTGAGGTGCCCATCGGTGCGGGTCTGAGTTCATCCGCATCCATCGAAGTTGCAACAGCCCTTGCGTTGACAGAGGAATCGGGGCTTTCAGTTGGTCGCGCACGGCTGGCGCAGATTTGCCAGAAAGCAGAAAACGAATTTGTGGGAATGCGTTGCGGCATCATGGACCAATTCATCTCCCTGCATGGGCGAGCCAATCACGCTCTTATGCTGGATTGCCGTTCGTTGGAGTACGAGCTTGTTCCAATCCCCGAATCGGTGAGGCTGGTCATTTGCAATACCGGAGTGAAACACGAACTGTCCGGTGGCGAATACAATGTGAGGCGAGAGGAGTGCGAAGAAGCGGTGCGCGAGCTTTCGAAGGCGCTGCCGGAGATTCGTGCGCTGCGGGACGTGAGCCTCGATCAACTGGATAAGCACAAAGGCTTGCTAAGAGAAGTGATCTATAAACGCGCGAAGCATATAGTCACGGAGAACGAACGGGTCTTGAAAAGCGTCAAATGCCTGCGAAAAGGAGACCTGGCGCAGTTTGGTGCCTACATGGCAGAATCGCACGCAAGTTTGCGCGACGATTTTGAAGTGAGCTGCACCGAACTGGACTTGATGGTGGAGTTGGCCAGGCACGAGCGCGGAGTGCATGGCTCACGGTTGACCGGAGGAGGATTCGGCGGATCAACGATTAACCTTGTGGATGCCGCTCATGCCGCCGCTTTCGCCGAAAATGTCGCCGCGGGATATGAAAAGAAGACTGGAATCCGTCCTGTCATCTATACATGTATGCCGGCGGATGGAGCCAGTATGGTTCCTGCTCCGGAGCATGCGGGATAAGATCTTCCAGCCATGATTTCCAGCGACTTCCGAGCCACGCCGCATCGCCGATGGAACCCGCTCCTCGAAGAGTGGGTACTGGTCTCGCCGCACCGTACACAGAGGCCCTGGCTGGGAAGGGTGGACAAGATCGTGCCGGCCCCGGTGCTGAACTACGATCCGGAATGCTACCTTTGCCCCGGAAATGCGCGCGCCCAGGGAGTGCGCAATCCTGCCTACGAGGAAACCTACGTTTTCGACAACGATTTTCCAGCAATGCTGCCGGAGGTCACCGCCAACGAGACTAATCAAGAGGGGCTGCTTGCGGCGCGCGTTGAACGCGGAATTTGCCGCGTCGTTTGTTTCACGCCGCGGCACGACCTGACCATTCCCCGTATGGAAGATGAGGACGTTCGGCGGGTGGTAGAGGTGTGGACAGGGCAGTACGCCGAGTTGGGACAGATTCCGTGGGTAAAGCACGTGCAAATTTTCGAAAATCGCGGCGCGCTTATGGGCGCGAGCAATCCGCACCCGCACTGCCAAATCTGGGCGAACGAGGAAGTGCCAAACCTGCCTCTGCGAGAACTGGCGGCCATGAGCAACTATCTGAATACCAGCCAGAAATGCATGCTCTGCGAATATCTGCGGCTGGAGATGGAGGATGGCGAGCGAATCGTTTGCGCGAACGAGGGTTTTGTTGCGCTCGTGCCATACTGGGCAGTCTGGCCTTTTGAAACGATGATCTTGAGCCGGCGCCACTCCGCCAGCCTCGCAGCGCTCGAAGGCACCGAGCCTCGCGAGCTCGCCCAGATTTTGAGGACGCTCACGATTAGGTACGACAATCTGTTTGAAACGGCGTTTCCGTATTCGATGGGCTTTCACCAGGAGCCAACGGATGGCGAAAGTCATCCGGAGTTTCATTTTCACGCGCACTATTACCCGCCGTTGCTTCGGTCGGCGACGGTGCAAAAATTCATGGTCGGTTACGAGTTGCTTGCCGCACCGCAGCGGGATATTACGCCGGAAGGTGCAGCAGCCAGGCTGAGAAATCTCTCGCAAACGCACTACCTTGATGGGAACTGAAACGCCACCGCGCAGCAACCGGCGTCAAAAAACACTGGATTCGCACCAGCACTTTTGGCGCTATGATGCGACGCGGGACGGATGGATCACGCCCGAAATGGCGGTATTGAAGCGCGACTTTGTTCCCAAAGATTTGGAGCGGGAGCTCGATGCAAATGGCATAGACACGTCGGTGGCGGTGCAGGTGGATCAAAGCGAAGACGAGACGCGGATACTGCTCGAATTGACAGAATTGCACGAGCGAATTGCCGGAGTTGTGGGCTGGGCGGATCTGCGTTCGCCACGGATTGAAGAAAGGCTGCGGTACTTTTCCCAGTTCCAGAAATTGTGCGGATTCCGACACATCGCGCAGTCCGAGCCAGACGATCGCTTTCTAGTGAACTGCGATTTCCTGCACGGGGTTTCCCGCCTCCGCGAATTTGGATTTACGTACGACATCCTTATTTACCCGAGGCAGTTGCCGGCGGCCATTGAACTGGTATCGCGTCTTCCGGAACAGAAATTTGTGATTGACCACTTGGCGAAGCCCGAAATAAGAGCGGGGAAGAAGGAGCCGTGGGCCGCTGAGATACGAACCATTGCACAAAATCGAAACGTGTTTTGCAAAGTGTCCGGCTTCGTGACCGAAGCCGACTGGGGCGCTTGGAAGCCCGATGACTTCCGGCCGTACCTGGATGTGGTGTTTGAAGCGTTTGGTGCGGAGCGGCTCATGTTTGGCTCGGACTGGCCGGTGTGCCTGCTAGCGGCGAGCTATACGCAGGTCAAATGCTTGCTTGAGGATTACGTGCGGGACAACTCGCCGGGGAATCACGAAATGATTTTTGGTGGAAATGCCGCGCGATTTTACGGCGTATGAGTGACGACTGATGGACCTGGAACTTACAGAGAAGGTCGTACTTATCACGGGCGGCGCCAAAGGAATCGGCGAAGCCATCACGCGAGGCTGCGCGCACGAGGGAGCCATTGCCGTCTTTGTGGACAAAGATATCGAAGCAGGGAAGAAACTCTTAACGGAACTCGAGAACGCTGGGACGAAATGCACGTTCTTAGGAGTAGACGTATTGCCGGCAGAGAATTGTCGCGGGGCGGTGGAAGAAACGCTTAAAATTTTCGGCCGGCTGGATGTGCTGGTCAACAATGTCGGCGCAAATGATAGTGTTGGTCTGGAAGCCGGCAGCCCCGAAAAATTCGTGGCGTCATTGCGGCTGAATCTTTGTCATTACTACAACATGGCGCACTATGGGCTGCCCGCGCTAAAGAATTCGCGCGGCTGCATTCTCAACGTCGCTTCGAAAGTGGCCGTGACAGGGCAGAGTGGAACCTCCGGATACGCCGCTTCAAAAGGGGCGATTCTTGCGCTTACCCGCGAATGGGCTGCGGAGTTGCTTCCGTATGGCGTGCGCGTGAATGCCGTGATCCCCGCGGAAGTAAGCACTCCGCTCTACAAACAATGGATTAATACATTTCCAAATCCAGAAGAGAAGCAGGCGCGCATCGCCTCAAAGATACCGCTGGGAAAGCGCATGACGCAGCCCGCGGAAATCGCGGCAATGGCGCTCTTCCTGATTTCAGCACAGGCTTCGCATATTACCGGCGAGCACTTTTTCGTGGATGGCGGGTATACTCACCTCGACCGGGCGTTGACTTAGGAGCAGAATGAGCCAGGCCGCTGCGGCGTTCACCGAACGAAAGTATGTTCTGCCGTTCGCGCTCGTCACCAGCCTATTTTTCCTGTGGTCCATCGGAGTCAACCTCAACGATGTTCTGATCCCCCATCTAAAGAAGGCGTTCGAGCTCACCGATTTTCAATCCTCGTTCATCCAGGTGGCGTTTTTCGGAGGATATTGCCTCGCGGCGTTTCCCGCCGGCCGTTTGATGGAAAAGATTGGCTACCGGAAAGGAATTCTAGTCGGCCTGCTGATTTGCTCAATGGGAACACTCCTGTTCTTGCCGGCGGCGAGTTCTCGGCGCTACGTTTTCTTTCTGATCGCGCTCTTTGTGATGTCGTGCGGGCAGTCATTTTTGGAAGTTGGCGCGAATCCGTACGTGACCATTCTTGGCCCACCGGAATCTTCGGAGCGAAGGCTGAACTTCGCGCAATCCTTTAATGCCGTTGGCGCCGCAATCGTGCCGACTCTTGGCGCGGCGTTCATTCTCACAGGCATCGAGTACACCGCGGCGCAGCGGGCGGCAATGTCGCCGGCGCAAGCGCAGGCGTATCTCGCTTCCGAAGCCGACATGGTCAAAACTCCCTACCTCGTCATCACTGCGATTTTTGTATTCGTCGCGGCGCTCATCTACTTTGCGCATCTTCCGGAGGCGGCGCCTACTCGAAGCGCGGAAACGCCTTCGGATTCCAAGGGACTGCGCGAGCTGCGAGCACATCCGCATTTAATCAAAGGCATACTCGCCCAGTTTTTTTATGTAGGGGCGCAAGTCGGCGTGGGAAGTTTCGTCATTCGTTTCGCCATGCAAACGATGCCGCACGGGCTGGATCGCATGGCAGCGTGGGGCCGGCAGTATCTCTCCGCGCATTCCGGCGCTCAGATGACTCTTCTTTCCCGGTTCATCTCGGAAAGTCCAGAGAAAATGGCGGCTCTTTTCCTGGTGGCGCATCAAACTGGTTTTATGATTGGGCGGTTCTCCGGATCGTGGATGATGAAGCGGATACCCGCCCCTCGCCTGCTTTGCATTTTTGGAATCGGTGCTGTGATAGGCGTGCTCGTAGGAATCGGCGCATCGGGAATCGCCGCGGTGCTCGCAATTGTGGTCGTCGGCTTTTTCAACTCCATAATGTTCCCCACAATTTTTGCGCTGAGCATTAAGAATCTCGGCCCGTTGACCAAGCGCGGCTCCTCGCTCCTCGTGATGTCCATCATCGGCGGCGCTTTGATTCCCGCGGCGATGGGCAAGATTTCTGATCTGAGCAATATCCAGCGAGCTTTTGTCGTGCCGCTGATTTGTTATTTGTACGTGATTTACTTCGCCGTGAGCGGCTATAAACCCAATCAGCTGGCGGTCGTATCTGGAACCGCCCCAGTCGCGGAGGCACAATGAACCGGCGCTACTGTCTGGCTCTGGATCTGAAAGATGACCCGCAACTCGTTGTCGAGTACAAGCGCCACCACGAAAAGATCTGGCCCGAAATAACAAGAAGCATCAAAGATGCGGGCATTCAGGACATGCAAATCTATTTAACCGGGACGCGGCTCTTCATGGTCATGGAGGCTAACGAAGACTTTTCGTTCCAACGCAAAGCGAACGCTGATCTGGCAAATCCAAAGGTCCGCGAGTGGGAGGAGTTGATGTGGAAATTTCAACAGCCTCTGCCCGGCGCGAAACCCGGCGAAAAGTGGATCTTGATGGAGAAGATTTTTGAACTTGAAAAGTGAGATCGCCCGGCTGACCATGGCTCGACCTACGCACTCGATCATGCCGGACTGAAAAAAGGGGGCTAGTTTCATGGGGATGAATCGAATACCGCGTCGCGATTGGTTGCTGGGCACGACCGCGTCGCTTGCTGCCTTAGCTGCCACTCGGGGAGCCCATGCCGCACCGGGCGGCGTGCCTCTGGAAACGCCTTTATCTCAGGCGACGCCTGGCGCGGATGATGCTGACCGCACCCGCCGGATGCAGTGGTGGCATGAAGCGCGCTTTGGCATGTTCATTCATTGGGGACTTTACAGCGTTCTCGGCCGCCACGAATGGGCGATGGAGGATGAAGGCATTCCCATCGCCGAGTACGAGCAACTCGCAAAAAGATTCAAGCCGCAGCCGAACGCTGCGCGCGCCTGGGCCAAACTCGCCAGAGCAGCGGGGCAGAAGTATATGGTGATGACATCGAAGCACCACGAAGGCTTCTGCAATTTCGATACAAAGCTCACGAATTACTGTGCGCCAAAACAAGGGCCAGGCCGCGATCTTGTCCGCGAATACGTGGAAGCCGCGCGCGCGGAAGGCATGCGTGTCGGGTTTTATTATTCCCTAATGGACTGGCACCATCCGGACGGCGCCCGATGCGCAACCGATCCCGACGCGCGAAAGCGCTTCGTCGAATACACGCACGGTTTGATCCGGGAACTCATGACCAACTACGGAAAAATCGATGTGTTGTGGTACGACGTGGATTGGCCTTTGACACCCGAGCAGTGGGAATCTGCGCGAATGAATAAAATGGTGTTTGAACTGCAGCCGGACATCATTGTTAACAACCGAAACGGCCTGCCTGGCGATTTTTCCACTCCAGAGCAGGAAATCAGAGCGGAACAGGGCAGCCGATCCTGGGAAACCTGCATGACGCTGAACGACAGTTGGGGCTACCAGCGCGCCGACGACGATTGGAAAAGTTCTAAGCGCGTAATTCGGAACCTGATCACCTGCGCGCGCGACGGCGGCAATTATCTGCTCAACATCGGCCCCGAAGGCGATGGATCGATCCCCGAAGAGTCCGTCCGCGTGTTCACCAAAGTCGGCAAATGGATGTCGCGCAACGCGAGGACTATTCATACATCCGACAGGTGCCAGGTCAGCCGCTCAAACTTTGCCGGCTTCACGCGGCAGGGCAATACGCTCTACATGCACGTGCATTTCTGGCCGGGCGAAACCGTTGCACTCGGCGGCTTGATGACCAAAGTCCTGTCGGCGCGTCTCTTTGCATCCGGCCACGAAGTGAAGTTTGATCAGGAACACTTCCGCGTCCGGTTTCTGGGTCTGCCAAAAGAAGCGCCGGATCAACCCGTCACGACTCTGGCCATCGAATGCGAATCGGAGCCAACGCAGGACCTGATGTTGGTGCGCACGCAACGTCCGCGCGATGGCGTCTGACCAAGCGAAATATCAGCCGGCGAGCAGGTCTGAGACACATAGGCGACAGACGTCCTAATTCGCCCAAGAGTGCGCGCCACGGAATGCGTCCAGAAGCCAAACATCCACGCAAGCCGAGAATAAGTTGCCCGTCACAATCTGGAATTTGGAAAACGAACCCTAATAAGGAATCTTATCGGGTTTTTGAGCCCACATCGCGAATCCTGCCGCGGCTTCTTCTCGCATAATCTGTGATGATGGGATATGCCTGCGTCCTGTCGGATTTTTCAACTCCGCGTAAATGAACGAATCATCGAAGCCAGCTTTCGCGGCGTCGCTGGCTGAATTCCCAAAGTAGATGCGCGCCAGGCGAGCCCAGTAAATGGCGCCCAGGCACATCGGGCATGGTTCGCACGAAGTGTAGATCTCGCAGCCCTTTAATTCGAACTTTCCGAGTTTTTCGCACGCCAGCCGAATTGCGAGAATTTCTGCGTGTGCCGTCGGATCATTGGTCGAGGTAACGCGATTGATTCCTTCGGCGATGATGGCCCCATTCTTCACAATCACCGCGCCGAATGGCCCGCCCTGGCCCGATTGGACCGCTTCGATGGATAGTTGAATTGCCCGTTCCATGAAAGCGCTGCCCGGCAGTGCGCGCCGGATGGCGACATTTGCGCGAGGAATGCGTCGCGGTCGCCGTATCACTTTCCCTCCGGAAGCCCGCGATACCGTGCGTAGCCCGGTTTGATGACCTTGTAAATGAACTCGATGCGCTTGTCGTAAGGCAAAAACGCACTCTTCATCGCATTAATTGTAAGTTTTTCAAAATCATCGAGGCCCAAGCCGAAAGTCTCGGCAGCAGCTTGGAATTCCTTTGTCATCGAGGTATCGCTCATCAGGCGATTGTCCGTGTTGAGCGTGACGCGAAATTTCTCCTTGTAGAAAATTTTGAACGGATGCTCGGCCAGGCTGCGCGCGGCGCCCGTCTGGACGTTGCTGATCAGGCAAATCTCGAGTGGGATGCGTTTGTCTAGAACGTACTGCGCCAGGTCGCCCAATTTGGCGACCTTTCCATCTTCGGCGAAGGCGATGTCGTCAACTAACCGCGTGCCGTGGCCAATGCGGTGCGCTCCGCAATATTGGATGGCCTGCCAAATGGATTCTTTGCCGAAACCTTCGCCGGCGTGAATCGTGATATTGAAATTCTGGCGCTGGATGTAGTGGAAAGCGTCCACATGTTTTTTGGGAGGGTAGCCGCCCTCTTCGCCTGCGAGATCGAAACCAACAACGCCCCGGCCGCGAAAATCCACGGCAAGCTCGGCCATTTCGAGCGAGACGTCCATATTCCGCATGGCGCAGATGATCAGGCCCGAACCGACGCCGAACTCCTTCCGCCCTCGCTCGAGGCCCTTGAGAACAGCCGAGACAACCTGCTGATGTGTGAGCCCTCGCTTGGTGTGAAAGACGGGCGCAAAACGAGTTTCAAAATAGACGACGCCGTCGCGAGCGAGATCCTCCGCTTGTTCGTAGGCTACCCGTTCGAGCGCGGCCTCGGTCTGCATCACGGCTATAGTGTGCACAAAACCTTCGAGATACTTAGGCAGACTGCCCTGATTCGCGCCTTGGTGAAACCAGGCTGCAAGCGCGGCGGGATCTCGTGCAGGAAGGCCTTCGTAGTGCTCGCCAGCGGCGAGTTCGATCACGCTCTGGGGCCGCAAAACGCCGTCGAGATGTTCATGAAGTAGAACCTTGGGTACCTTGCGGAGAAGAGCTGGGTCGAGTTTCATGCGAGCCTCTAACGCCACTACTCAGTGTAAACAAACAGGAGGTTGGATGGTGATAGCGACGCCTGGATATAAAGAGCGGGGGGCTTACCAGTGATTTTGTAGCGTTGACCTCCCACGTCCTGCGGCCTATAGTGGCGCTCTTTTCATGAAGGAGCGGCGGCTTGTTCGAAAGGATTTTTCACCTAAGTGAAAACCAGACCACCGTGCAGCGCGAGCTGCTGGCGGGGCTCACGACGTTCATGACGATGGCATACGTGGTCGTGGTGAATCCTCGAATCTTGTCGGAAGCAGGAATGCCAATCGAGGGCGTGTTGTTCGCGACGTGCATTTCCGCGGCGGCGGCGACGCTGG
Source organism: Candidatus Acidiferrum sp. (assembly GCA_035279745.1). GTDB lineage: Bacteria > Acidobacteriota > Terriglobia > Acidiferrales > UBA7541 > Acidiferrum. The sequence goes on from DATEHE010000016.1 coordinate 54,174, forward strand.
TCATGGGTTTGTGGGCGAACTATCCAATCGCGCTTGCGCCGGGAATGTCGCTGAACGCGTACTTCACCTACTCGATTGTGCAAGGGCGCGGCGTGCCATGGCAGACCGCACTCGGCGTCGTTTTTCTGTCTGGAGTGCTTTTCCTGATTCTGACACTAACTAGCGTTCGAGAGCAGATCGTGAACGGCATTCCGGATTGCTTGAAATATGGAACAGCAGGCGGGATCGGACTCTTCATCGCCTTCATCGGGCTGCGAAACGCGAAAGTGATTGTTTCCAATCCGGCCACGCTTGTGGGATTCGGAAAAATCTCCGATCCACAGGTGTTGCTCGCCTGCGCTGGATTGATTTTGATTGCAATCTTGATGGCGCGCAGAGTGGGCAGCGCTATCTTGTTGGGAATTGTTGTGATTACCTTGGCCGGGATTCCACTGGGTTTGGCGCATTGGCCGGCGCATTTGTTCTCGATGCCGCATGCCTCCGGGACATTTCTGAAGCTGGACTTGCGCTCCGCGATGAAGCTGGGGCTTGGGGAGCTTGTATTCGTCTTTTTCTTTGTCGACCTCTTTGACAACGTCGGAACGCTTGTGGGCGTTTGCGAAGAGGGCGGCTTCCTGCGCGATGGGAAGTTGCCGCGTGCGAGCCGGGCGCTCCTGGCGGACGCGTTAGGCACGATCTTCGGCGCGCTGACGGGAACATCCACGGTGACGAGCTACATTGAGAGCGCCGCAGGGGTAGCGGCCGGAGCGCGAACCGGGCTCGGCAACATTGTAATTGCCGCATTGTTTTTGGCGGCGATGTTTTGCGCTCCGGTAATCACAGCGATTCCAGAGTACGCAACGGCCCCCGCGCTTGTGTTGGTCGGAGCGCTGATGTGCGGAGCGGTCGCTCGAGTGCAATGGAACGATTTCAGCGAGGCGTTCCCCGCGTTTCTGACGTTAGTCGCGACGCCTCTGACGTTCAGCATTGCAACCGGACTGAGCCTCGGCTTGCTTTCCTACACTCTGGTGAAGCTGGGCAGCGGAAGGAGTCGCGAGATCAGTCCGCTCATTTGGGTACTCAGCGCACTATTTCTCGCGCGATACGCCTTTCTCGGCAGCGAATAGCAATCGAATTCGGCGGAGCGAGCAAGTCAGCTCCAATGCGAATCGCCCTCGACAATCTTGACATAACGATCGACTGGAAGGTTTGTGAATCGTTGCACGAGACCACTAGGTTGAGGCCATTTGATCTCGAGCCAATCCAACTTCTCGTGCTTTCCCAAGCCAAGAACGACCCGTGGGTCGTGCGAAGAAAGATAGCTGCCGCCGCCGACTTTCCGCCTTGTTCGATTGAGGTCGCCAGCTTGGTAGCTGATGCGCGCACCGACGGCGTCGGGATTCGAGTGTTTTCCAATCAGCTGGACCCCAAGCCAGTGGTTTGACCGTCCTGCGTTGTTGCGCAAGAGAATCGGGGCGCCATTATTTACAGCTACGAGAACATCCACCGAGCCGTCGTTGTCAAAATCGCCGAGCGCCATGCCGCGGCCCGCGATCGGCTGGGAGAATATCGGGCCGCCTTCGGCACTTACATTCTTTAGCGTGCGACCTGAGCCGTGGTAGAGGAGCATCGGTTCCAGATAGGTGACGCCCGGCGCGCGGCCATCAATTTTGTCGTCGGGATGTCCATTGCAGAGCAGCAGGTCAAGATCGCCGTCGTTATCAAAATCGAAGAATTTCAACCCCCAGCCGCTCATTAACTTCGTGGCTTTTCCGATGCCGGTCGCGACGGACATGTCGCTGAAAGTTTCGTTTTTGTTGTTGTGATAGAGCGAAAACATTTCCTGGTCAACGTTGGCGACGAATAAGTCCACCCAGCCGTCCTGGTCGTAATCAGCGGCATCAACTCCCATTCCCGAGCGTGGGCGGCCATACGCGCTATAGCCGACGCCGGCAAGCAGACCGATCTCCTCAAACTTGCCTTTTCGATTGGCGAAGAGAAAGTTTGCCACAGTATCGTTGGCAACAAAGAGGTCCATCCAGCCGTCATTGTTTATGTCGCAAGCCACGACGCCCCAGGCTTTGGCGAGGCAACCGGCGATTCCACTTTCCTTGCTCACATCGGTGAACGTTCCATTTCCATTGTTGTGGAAGAGCCAACAGGGCATGGGTTCGTAAACTCGGGGAATGCAATACCAGCGCTCGTTCGTTTCGCGATTTCCGCACCACTTATTTTTCTGCTTGTTGTAATCAACAAAGCGGCAGACGAAGAGATCCAATCTGCCATCGTTGTCGTAATCGAACCAAACCGCGCTGGAGGCCCAGCCGGGAGCGGCCACGCCCGCCTTTTTCGTGACATCCGTAAACGTCCCATCCCCGTTATTGTGAAACAGGATGCTTCGGCCGTACTGCGTGAGATAAATATCGGGATAGCCGTCTCCATCGTAGTCGCCGACGGCGACGCCTTGCCCATAGCCTCCGCCGGCGACGCCTGCTTTTTCGGTGACGTCCGTGAAAGTTCCGTCCCGGTTATTTTTGTAAAGAGCGTTGCGGAGCGGCGAAGGCGGAGTGTAAAAATCGCAGGTGCCGCTGTTCACCAGGTAAATGTCCATCCATCCATCATTATCGAAATCCAGGAAGCCGCAGCCCGCGCCCGTCGTCTCCGGCAAGTACATTTCCGGAGATCGTCCGTTCACATGCCGCCATGCAATACCGCTCTTGGATGGCGGAACCTCCGAAAAAAAAGGCAGCGTTCCGTCGCCGGGCGATGCCCGAAACGGCAGTGCGTATGCGAGTGCAACACTGGACAGGCCGCGCAGAAGTTCCCGTCGGCTCGGGTCCCGAGGCAAACACAGGTCGCTCCGCGAGTTCAACGTGATGCTCCCCGCCTAGCCACTGGCGAGTGCGGCGAGAACTCCTGGAGTTGAGGGTGGGCCTCGCCTTCGCGAATCAGATAAAACTTGTCCGCATCGAGATCGCCAAACGTTTGCTTCAGCCCGCTGGGCCAGCTGATCTCCACTTTCTCGATGTGCGTTGCGGAGCCCAAGCCAAAATGTGCGCGCAAATCGCTCTGCGAAAGATAACTTCCGCCGCCTTCAATTTCGCGGATCTGCGTCAACCCGCCTGCCGTTAGACGGATGCGAGTGCCCATAGCGTCCCGGTTGCTCCTGGTTCCCACAAGCTTGAACGAAACGAAATGATTGCGATTTCCGCCCGTGTTGCGCAAGAGAAGCGGGGGATCGCCATTGTTCGCCACAAGAACGTCCAAGAACCCTTTATTTTCGAAATCGGCGAAGGCAACGCCGCGGCCCACGTAAGGCTTATCGAATCCAGGCCCAGCGATCTTTGTTGTCTCCACAAACTTCCCGTTATGCTCGTTGTGAAAAAGGGAATTGATCTGTTTGAATTTTACGTCCGGAGAAACGAGAGCTACTTCGGGATAAACATGGCCATTCGCGACGAAGAGGTCCAGCCACCCGTCATTATCGTAATCAAAAAACCCGCCGCCGAAGCCGAGCACTGAGCGGGTTGGTGCGGTTATTCCAGCTTGATCGCTGACTTCGTCAAATGAGCCTTTGAGATCGTTATGCCAAAGGTGATCCGAGTTGCTCTGGAAGTCGGTGATGAAGAGGTCGAGCGCGCCGTCGTTGTCGTAATCGCCAAGCGAGATACACATGGCCGCCATCACGAAGCCTTGCGACGCCAGAGCCATGCCGCTGATTGTGCCGATTTCTTCGAAGGTCCCGTTGCGCAAGTTATGGTACAGATAAGCGTTGATTCCGTCGTTGGCGACAAACAGGTCCGGCCAGCCGTCGTTGTCGTAATCGGCCGCGCCCACGGCGAGGTTTTTGCCTTGCGGCTGAAAAATTTTTGCTGCCTTGGTCACGTTCGTGAACGTGCCGTCACCGTTGTTGTGGTACAGAATGTCCGCGGTTCCTTTGTAAGCGCTTGGTGGGCAACTGGTCTTGGTGCCGCTGACCACGCAGTATTCGGGAGCACCCGGGCCAAGGTCAACGTAACCGCCGACGTAGAGATCGAGCCGCCCGTCGCGATCGTAATCGAAAAAGGTCGCTCCAGAATGAAACAGCGTGCCGAAATCCATGCCAGCCACTCCGGCTTTATCCGTTACATCCGAGAACGTCCCATCACCATTGTTGTGATACAAAACATTTCGGCCAAACTGGCTGACAAACAGATCGGGAAAGCCGTCGTTGTCATAGTCGCCCCAAACACAGCCGAGGCCGTAACCCGTTCCAGGGACTCCCGCTTCGGCCGTAACATCTGTGAATGTGCCGTCTCCGTTGTTATGGTAAAGGGCGTTTCGCGTCACGATTCCTCTATGGTGCAGATCCCGCCCGTTCACAAAGTAGATGTCTTGATATCCGTCGCCATCGAAATCGGAAACACAAACGCCCGGGCCGAAGATCTCGAGATTTGTGGGGATGCCATCATTCCCGCGATAGTGAATGAACTTGATGCCCGCTGCTGAGGTGACGTTAACGAATTGAATTTTCGGGGCAGGCGGACTCTGTGGACTCGCACCCACATGAGGAGCGAACGCTATGAAAATAAGAAAGGCAGCAGAAGTGATTAAGAAAATCAGATTTGAGTGGAAGGCCCTTTTCGCCCGTCTTTCCAGAAAAAGTTGAATAAATTGATTCTTAACTCTTTGTCGCAACGAGAAATCGCCTTTCACCGCTGACATCTCAACCATCAATTACTGCGAACAACATGGCGCACGCGAAATCGCGAAGGACTCACTGGGGCTTTTGGTCGCTCTGCGGTACCGGATGGTCTGGAGGAACAGCGGCAGCCTTCTGTTTCTCCTGTTCTAACTTCTCAGCCATCGTTTTCTGCAGGGTCGCCTCGCGCTTAGCGTCCTCTCTTCTGCCAACACGGTTGTAGGCAAGCGCAAGTTGGTAATGTCCGCCGGGGTTCGCGGGCTCCATCTTCACGTATTTTTCCAGCGGGGGAATCGCTTCCGCGGCTTTTCCATCCGCGATGAGGACCATACCAAGCCCCAGAAACGCGTTTGCCAGGCTGGCATCGAAATGGGAAGCGCGTGAAAAGTGCTCAACGGCTCCGGATAAGTCGCCTGCCTGGCGATCCAGTTCTCCGAGGACGTACTCCGCGCCGGCATTCTTGGGGTCAAGCGCCAATTCATCCTGGAACTCCTGCTTCGCTTCTTGGACAGAGGAAGGCTCCGGATTCGGTTTGGACAGCAGCAACCGGCCCAATCTGAAATGGATTCCAGTCTGACGCGGGTTTTGCTTTAGAATCTCGCGGTACTCGCGCTCCGCGCCGTCCCATTTTCCCTGCACCTCGAGAGCTTCTGCGTTCAGTTCGTGCGCTTGTATCGAATTCGCCCCGGTTTGGACGAGTCGCATCGAGGCGCGCGAGGAAAGGTCGGAGTACGCGTGCGCCGTCACGTACAGAACTTCCGGATCGTCCGGATATTCCCGGTTTAGCCAAAGCAAAGCGTCTACTGCGCTCTCAACTTGACTTACGGAAAGCGCGCAGCGAACAGTAGCGAGCCCTCCCTTCAACTTGAGCTGCTTGTCCGTGGTGTGCGGTGCAAATCGTTTGAGGAGGGGAAGAGCTTCGGCACAGTGGCCACTCCCAGCAAGGTCGAGGCCTGTTTGCAGCGACACAGGAGGAGCGATTGCGGGTTGTTTAGACGCACTCTGCGTTAAGGTGACGGCAGGGAGCGCTGTCAGGCCGAAAACAAGCAGGCTAACCGGGGCAACGAATCTGAACATAAATAAAAGGGGGCAGGCAAAGAGCGTGCCTGCCCCATTATACGCGGTTGATTGTTAGTAGTAGAGTTTCAGGGCGAATTGGATGTTTCTTGGTGGCTGAGCGGATTGAATCAAGCCCATGCTTGCGCCAACGCCCGTGTTCGGTGCGTTGAGATTCACGCGGTTGAAGGCATTCAAGAAGTCCGTGCGGAACTGCAGCCTGAACCGTTCCGTCATCTGGAAATTCTTCTGAAGCCCAAGGTCAAGATTTGCAAATCCCGGTCCGCGCAACCATCCGAGCGAAGCGGGGCAGGACCCGAACGTTCCAGCGGCGGCGTTGGTAAACGCGTTGTTACTGTTGACGAACCACTGGAACCCCCCGGTGCCGGAAGCGGCCACCCGGCCCTGAGTCGGAACGGTGGCGTTGCAATCCGGGCGCGCGCCGCGGGAGTTTGTGCCGGAGTTGTCATTTCCGTAGGGAGCGAGCGGAAAGCCCGAGTAGAGAGACACGATCGGGCTGACAGTCCACCCGCCAATGATGTTGTTAACGACCTTATTCGCATTTTTTGCAAGCAGCTTGCCCTGGCCTATCGGCAATTCATACACCGCGTAAGCGCTGAGCACGTTGGTTGAGTCGTAGTAGCAGGGTGCCCACTCGGCCTTCGGGTCCCACGTGTTTTGCCAATAGGGCGAAGCGGTATCCGCTTGCGCTCCCCAAGAGCCGTAGTAGCCGCTATTGTTGGTCATGCACTTCGAGTAGGTGTACGCGACCTGATATTGCAGGCCGTTGTTCATCTGCTTTTTCACGACCGCCTGCATCGCGTTGTACATCATCGTGCCGTTGGATTGCGTTCCTGATGCGTACACAGACATGACGCTCGCGAGTTGAGGGTTGTTTACGAAGAACGGGCTGGGCGAAGTCGTTCCGCCTGTACCCAGCACCCTCTGCGCGTAGTCGAATGGAACCATCAAGTGCGTTCCGCGCTGGCCCACATATCCGACTTGCAGTGTGGTGTTACCTGCAAACTCATGCTGAGCGGTCAAATTCCATTGATCGGAAATTGAAGGCTGAACGTTTGGATCCCAAATCCGCAGTTGCGCGTCCGCAAAGCAGGTGTAATTCGGGCATCCAGCTGGCGGAGGTGGTGGCGCCACAATTCCTTGCGACGCAGTCGTGTTGGGCAGGGAGAAAGCCGCCCCTTTGTACGGCACATCGATTTCCGCCGGGCTAAACGGCGGGTTAATGGGCAGTCGCAGGTTTGTGCCGGTTCCCTCGAGGTATGAGGAAATTGTAAACGCGCCTCGAAGTACGGTGTGTTCGCCCAGCATCGCTGGCCGCCAGGCAAACCCAAGACGCGGCTGGAAATCGCGGCCGCCATAGAATCCCTTGTAGAGGGCGCGCCCATTTCCGCTCTGGCCAGCGTAAATAATCTGTTGGGTTGCCAGATCGTAGTTGTCCTGATGGTTGTTGGCTTCGACCCACGGGGTATGCGCTTCGTACCGGACGCCCAGATTGAGCGTCAGCCGGTCCGTTACACGCCAGGTGTCTTCCGCATACGCTGCGAAGATATTTGAAGATTGCTGCCAGGTCTGGCCGGTGCTTAAGCCGCGCCCGTACTCAGTAGGCAGTCCGAGGAAGAAGTCAGCCATACCTTCGCCGGAGCCATTCGTTGCCGCCGGGGCAGAAGCTGTGAAGTTGTTGGCAAAGTTCATGAAACCGAGTTCACCGTTATTGCCGGAGTAGAAGACGGTGATCCGGTCCAGCCAGTACTGGCCGCCGAACTTGAACGCGTGCCGCCCACGTGTGTAGGTCACCGCGTCTTCAGCCTGCCATACTTTGCTGTCGAAGTTCTGCGTTACCAGACTGCTGCCTAAGGTAGTTACCACGTTGCCGACTCCTAGGCTAAGCAGGCCGACGAGCGAAGCAGGATTGCCATTGCCGATGCCAATGGTGTTACCAAAGGCGCCGACGGAAGGATTGAAATTTGTGCCGGTGTTGAGGGTGATGTGGCTCCAACCGAAGCGAGCTTCATTGGCAAGGTCTGTGCGGAAAACATGCGACCAGTCGCCGACGGTATTCCAAATCGGCGCCGTCACCGAACCATTGCCGAAGAGCGGCTGTGAGTTTGTCGTCGGATCCGTCTGGAACGCTCGAGTGAAGCGTCCGGAAACCTGATCTTTCTCCGAAATGTTGTAATCAATCTTGATGTCGCCTTGATTGGCGTTCAACTCGGATCTCGAAGTGTTGATCGCGTTGTTCCGCAGATTGGAGTTCGCCAGCGTCGGATATAGCGACGAAGCGAACAATGCGGAAGCGACCGGGCTGATCATCCCGACGGGGATCACGTTGTTCGGAAAGGGTTGCCGAGTCGCAGCCGCCGCGCAAGGCACGCCGCTAACTCCAGTTCCTGCCTGACAGGGGTTGTAGAGTTGGATCGCACTGAGGCCTGATCCCGCAGCTGCCGGCTGGCATATTCCGCTTACAAAGCTGGTCTGGCAAAGCGCGCCAAAGTCGCCGCCCTGTTCCGCTTTTGTAAAAGCGGTGAAAGGACCGGAAGAACTCGGATGGTCAAAGCGCTGGCCTTGATAATCGGCGAAGAAGAACAGCTTATTCTTGAAAATCGGCCCGCCAAACGTGCCGCCAAACATATTCCAACGCAGCCTGTCTTTAGGTAACGGAGCCCAAACACCGCCATTGGTGTTGAAATTGTTGGACCAGCTATTCGCATTCAGCTTATCGTTTCGGAAAAATTCCCAAGCGTCTCCGTGAAAGCTGTTCGTCCCGGATTTGATAGTGGCGCTGACGATGCCGCCCTGGTAATTTCCGAATTCCGCCGGCGCATTATTGGTGATGAGGTTGAATTCTTGGATAGCGTCGGGCGCGGGCGTGTACCCGAGCAAGTTGTCCGAAACTTCGTTATTATCCATGCCATCCAGAAGGAAATTGTCTGACTGTTCCCGGTTCCCGTTGATGTACGGGCGCTCGCCGCTGTTCACGTTGTCCCCATTGTTGAAGCCGGCAGGGTTCGTGGTGATGGAACCGGGAGCGAGAAGCGTCAATTCAACGTAGTTGCGAGTGGCAAGGGGCAGCGTATCGTTGGTCGTGGAATCGATGATGGTGTCCACTTGCGTGGTTTCTGTTTTGAGTAAAGGTGCGGCTCCGCTGACTTCGACCGTCTGACTCACTTGGCCGACTTTTAGCGTCGCGTCCATCCGCGCAACCTGATTCAACGCAAGAGTGAAGGCCGGGAAGGCTGTGGTTTGAAAACCGTCCTTCTCGACCCTGAGTTCATAATTTCCAACCGGCAATTGCGAAACGCGGTAAGCCCCGGCTTCATTCGTAACAGCAGTGTAGTTGACGCCGCGATCCACGGATTTCACCGTGACCGTCGCGCCGACCACTGCCGCCCCGCTTGGATCCGTCACTGTTCCAGTAACGGTAGCAGTGACATCCTGGGCCCACGCGGCGTGTGCTCCGCACATAAGCGAAATACACGCCGCGCACAAAATTACCAACCCCATCGACTGCAGTTTTTTCATAGTGGATTCCTCCGGAACGGGCCGTCGGCCATCGCCCCGCTCCCTCTGCTCATTCAAATTCTTGCGCACTGCAACCAGCACCCCATGTCTGCTATATGGCCGAATGGCGCATAGCTATATAGCACACTTTTGTGCTTGTCAAGTGGAAAGTAATGCTTTATAAGGGCAAAAGAAGTGAAGATGTATAGCACTCCGCTTTCGTGATACATAGCAGCTATGAGGACTGCTCTATATCACTTGTTGGTCCGAGACATCCCCAGCATGCTTCGGGTGCGCTAATCGGACACGCACCTCCCGGTACGGGTGCTCGCTGCGAGACTAGGTTGTGGAAATTCGAGCGACGAGCGGGGTTACAGGAATTTCACGTTGCCGTGGGTGCGAGGCCGGGCCATTTCGTTGTAGTCTGTTACTAAATTCCCGGGGTGAGAATGCCTCCCAAAAATCGAACGAATGGGCTGCCCGCCTACCAGAGAATTCAGAGCAGCATCCGCAAACGCATTGAGTCCGGAGACTTGCGCACCGGAGAAGCAGTCCCTTCCGAACGCGACCTGGCAAAAATCCATCAAGTGAGCCTGATGACCGCGCGACATGCGTTGGCAACTCTCGAGCGCGAAGGCGTCGTCGAACGCCGGCGCGGTATCGGCACGTTTGTTTCCGCCCCCAAAATCCACTTCAATAAGTTGATGAGTTATACGGAGCAGATGGCCAGCCGCAGCATGGTTCCCGGTTCCAAGGTGCTGTTCGCGAGAATTATTGACGATGAACAGGAAGCCAGCGCCCGCCTTTCTCTTTCGCCGAAGAGCAGCGTGCTCAAGCTCGAACGCCTGCGGCACGCGGCGGGCGAGCCCTTCGCTCTCGAGACGTGTTATCTTTCCGCGGCGCAATTTTCGGATTTGCTTTCGGCTCCTCTGCACCGCGAATCCTTGTTTGGAATTCTCGAACGCGAATACAAGGTGGAAATCGGTTATGCCGACGAGGAAGTGGATGCCACAGCGGCCGACCCGCGCACTGCGGATTTACTCGATGTGCCGCGCCGCGAGCCGCTTCTGCGCATTCGCCAAGTCATTTTTTCCACCACCGGAAAAGCTGTTCTCTATGTGCTCGGATTTTACCGCTCGGATCGCCACAATCTCGTGATTCGACGCTTCAGGTGAAGCGTTTTCCTGGGGCGAGTGGAAGCCAGGGCAGTGCGGTCGCAAGAGCAAATTGAAATTGCGCGCTCATTCTATAGCGACAAAATCAAAACTGCTGACATACTCGACGCGGCGGTTTGAGGACAAATGATTCTTGCAGGCGATATCGGCGGAACGAAGTGCAACCTGGCCTTGTTTAAAGTCCAGGGCGCGTCGCTTCATCTCATAAATAAGAATCGTTACGCTACGCGCGAGTTCCACAATCTCGAAGCGGTCATCGATCGCTTCTTTGCTGAATCCGAGGACTTACTTGGCATTCAACGCCAATCACGCATCCGCGCGGCTGGCTTCGGAGTTGCCGGCGCGGTGGTGGACGGCCGGCTCGTAGCCAATAACATTCCCTGGGAGCTCACGCAGTCCAACGTCGCACAGAAACTCTGTCTTGGAATGGAACAATTGACCTTGATCAACGATCTGGTCGCGACTGCCTACGGTCTGGCCCATCTGGCTCCGCAGGATTTTCTGGTCTTGAATCAAGGCGTTCCACAGCGGCATGGCAATCTCGCCTTGATCGCCGCCGGCACTGGATTGGGAGAAGCTATGATGTTTTGGGTGGGCGCCGAGTATCGCGCTTCACCGTCTGAAGGCGGCTCGGCGGACTTTGCTCCGCGCACCGAACGCGAAATCCAATTGGTGCATTTCTTGAAGCAACAGATGCAGCGAGTTTCCTGCGAAGAGATTTTCTCCGGCCGCGGTTTCCGCAAGCTCCACGAATTTCTGAATCCCTCGGTTACTCATCCGACTTTCGATGGCGCGGAAGCGGCTTCGGCCGGCGAAATCACACACAATGCCCTCGAGGGGACATGCCCGGTTTGCATGCAGGTTCTGGACTGGTGGATCGAGGCGTTTGGCGCCGAAGCGGGAAATCTCGCGCTGCGCGTTCTCGCGTACGGAGGAGTCTATTTTGCCGGGGGCATCGTGCTCAAAATTTTGGCGAAGCTGCAGTCCGGCGGATTCTGCCGGTCCTTCGCCGATAAGGGCCGGTTGAGCGCCGTGCTTTCGAAGATTCCCATTTCCATTGTTCTAAATGAGGATGCCCCGCTCATCGGTGCCGCGTACCAGGCGTTCCGCACCGTTGCGGCAGCTCAGGCGCAAAACGAGGATGAGTTCCTCGAGCTGCATACGCATCGCGAAGGTTTCGCCCGTTAAACGAGCGGTCACACTTTTCAATTACGCTTCAGTTTTCCACTTGGCGCACGGAATCTCACGCAGGCGAGAAGTTGCTGTCCTTATCCGGTGCTAATTCCCCGGCGTGGTTTGTGGGGCGCGCTTGGAATCTTTCCGGGACTTTAACTGCGACTTTTCGACTGCCTGTGCCGTCGAACTGCGCAGAATCAGCTCTGTTTTGAGGTCGTACTCCGTGCCATCGGGCGCGGGGGTTTCCCGTTTTACATCCTTGAGAAGCGCGTTGAAAGCCAGCGTAGCCAGTTCCGCCTGTGACATCTGGATGGACGTCAGCGGCGGAATCATGAAGTCGGCCAGCCGCGTGTCGTCGAAGCCGATCACGGAAAGTTCCTGCGGCACGGAAATGCCGAGGTCGAAGGCCTGCCTCATCACGCCGATCGCGGTCATGTCATTCGAGCACATCAGTGCGGTGGGCTGCTCGTGAAGCGCGAACAGCTTTTGCAGGGCTAGCTTGCCGCCCTCCAGGCTGTGATTGCCTTCGACCATAAATTCTGGCCGCGCTTCCAGCCCGATCTCCTTCAGCGAATTTTCGAAGGCGTCCTTGCGCGCCAGAGCAGAACGAAGTGTCAGCGGGCCAGTCACGAAACCGATGCGCGTGTGCCGCAAAGCCGCCAGGTGTTGCACCGCCTGGCGGATGCCATGCACATAATCTACCCGGATGTTGCTCACTCGCGGGGCTTGTGGTCCGACGTCAACAAAAACCAGCGGGAGATTGCGGAAGCGCAGATGCTGCAAGAGTTCTTCTTCCATGCCGAACGTTAAAATCGCCACGCCATCCACGCGGCTCTCGATCATCCTTCGAACCGCCAGCTCCATCCGCTTCGGGTCGTGGATCGTTGACGTGAGCAGAATTTCGTAATTGTGTTCGACGGCGAGCGTCTCGAACGTCTGCACAATTTCAGGGAAAAATGGGTTGGTGATTTCCGAGACAATCAATCCGAAGACCCGGCTCCTTCCTGACACCAGCGCTCGCGCCTGCCGGTTCGGATAGTATCCAAGCTCCGCAACCGCTTTCCAGACACGCTTGGCCAGTTGCGCATCCACCGTTGCGACCCGGTTGACGGTCCGCGACACCGTGGCTGTCGAAACCCTGGCTCGTCTGGCGACATCACGTATGTCCACGAGACCTCTTTCGCCCTCTGCATAGGGCGTCGGCGGGCGTTTCGGCTAGAGTATACGATATCCGGATGGCGCGACCAACGACTCCCCACACTGGATTGAAGGACTTCTTTTTTCGTGTCTTCCGGTCTGCCGGCGGATAGCGCTTGCCACGAGCGCCCTCGAATGGTAAACGTTTACAGTTTCCTGCAGCTCCTTCGGTTTGCCCCGCTTCCGCCGTGCGTGTGGAATCCGGTGACGCGAACCCGGCTCGAACAAAACAATCTGACTTTTCGAAAGGAAAGCGACGGAACGGACCATGGCCAACAAACGGAAAATGACGATGGGCTTGATCGTAGGGAACCGGGGTTTCTTTCCGGACCACCTGGCGAAGTCAGGGCGCGAGGAGATGATGCGCGTTCTGCAAGCCGCCGGCATGGACGTCGTGGTGCTCAGCCCGGAGCAGAGCAAGTACGGCGCCGTGGAAACTTACGAGGAAGCCAAACGGTGCGCCGAACTGTTCCGTTCCAAGGCGGATGCGATTGACGGCGTCATCGTCACTTTGCCGAACTTCGGCGACGAGCGCGCCATTGCCGGCACTCTTCGCCTGGCTCGCTTGAACGTGCCCGTGCTCGTCCAAGCCACTCCGGACACTCCTTCCAAGATGACCATCACGCACCGCCGCGACAGCTTCTGCGGGAAAATGTCTGCCTGCAACAATCTTCAGCAATATGGCATTCCGTATTCGCTGACCACGCTGCACACGGAATCGCCGGATTCGCCGGAATTCACCAGGGATCTCGAGTGGTTCGCCGCGGTGTGCCGCGTCGTGAAGGGCCTTCGCAATTTGCGAATTGGCGCGATTGGAGCGCGGCCGACGGCGTTCAACACCGTCCGCTACAGCGAAAAACTCCTCGAAGGCAGCGGCGTCACCGTCGAGACTCTCGACCTTTCCGAAGTTCTTGGCCGCATCAGCCGCATGAAAGACACGGACGAATCCGCCGTCCGCAAACTCCAATCCATTCAGCGCTACGTCACGACAACGAACATTCCGCAAGCCGCGCTCCTGAAAATGGCCAAGCTCGGCGCCGTCGTGGACGACTGGATGAAAGCCGCCGATCTGCAAATCAGCGCAGTGCAGTGCTGGACTTCGCTCGAAGAAAACCTGGGAGTCGTGCCTTGCACGATCATGAGCATGATGAGCGATTCGCTGCTTTCGAGCGCCTGCGAAGTGGATGTCTGCGGCGTGCTCGCGATGCACGCTTTGCAACTTGCGTCCGAGACGCCGAGCGCGCTCCTCGACTGGAACAACAATTACGGCAGCGATCCCAACAAAGCTGTGTGCTTCCACTGCAGCAATTTGCCCAAGCATTTCTTTCGGGACGTCCGGATGGACTATCAGGAAATTATCGCCGGCACGGTGGGCAAGGAAAATACGTTTGGAACCTGCGTGGGGCAAGTCAAAGCTGGCGCGATGTGCTTCGCGCGTTTTTCAACCGACGATGCGGCCGGGCGCATTCGCGGCTACACCGGCAGCGGCCGCTTCACGGACGATCCGCTGGAAACCTTCGGCGGAGCCGGCGTCGTCGAAATTCCCGGGCTGCAAAAGCTTCTCCGTTACATTTGCGAAAACGGCTTCGAGCATCACGTGGCGGCGAACTTTTCCTCCGTCGCGCCCGCAGTTCATGAAGCGGCCTCGCGCTATCTCGGCTGGGAGATGCACGCGCACCAAGCTTGACGCGTCGGCAACATCCGTCCAAAAGTGAGTTCGCCTGTAGCGGAACCGCTGGCTCGAGTGGCATTTGAAAGTGTTTGCAAGCTGTAATTGGAGACGTGCTGAAAGCTCGACATTCGCGTAAACGTTTGCTGCCGCGGGCGTATAATCGCACCCGGCCAATCGCCGCCAACATTCTGGGGAGGTTCTTATGACGAAAGCATCGCAGTTGTCTCGTCGCGAATTTGTGGGGACGGCTATTTCGGCCGCGGCAGCCAGCGCCGTTCCTTTCGATGCTTTGCTGGCCTCCACGCGAGCTGCCCGCGCCGCCGTTCCTACCGCCGCGTGGAAAGCAGAAGGCGTGCTGAATCTCGATAAGTCTCCCTACGCCAAACTGCGCAACATTCCCGTTCATGCCGTGACGATTACGGATGGATTTTGGGCCACGCGCCGCACCACAAACGTGAATAGCAGTATTCCTTCAATGGAAAAACTTCTGGAAGCCAACGGCCGCATGAACAATTTTCTGCGCCTGGAGGGCAAAAGCGCCGCCGCGCAAACTGGGCCCGTTTATTCCGATTCCGATGTTTACAAGTGGACGGAAGCCGCCGGATTCGCGCTGCAATCCGGCGATAGCCCGGATCTGCACGCGCTAGCGGACAAAATCATCCAGGAAGTTGTCGCCGCCCAGGAGCCCAGCGGTTATCTGGACACCTATTATGTCGGCGAGCGCGCCAAGGATCGTATGACGCCGCAAGTCCAGCGCTGGGGACATGAGCTTTACTGCCTCGGCCACATGATTCAGGGCGCGATCGCGTTTTATCGCGCCACGGGCGACCGGACACTTTTGGACGCCTGCATTCGCTATGTTGACGGCTACATCCTTCCCAGCTTCGGCCCCGGGCCCGACAAGAAACCGATTTTCTCTGGTCATCCTGAAATCGAAATGGCCCTCATCGAGCTCTATCGCACAACCGGCGACAAACGTTACGTGGATCTGGCCGGCTATATACTTCACGGCGACGATCGCATCAAAATCCCGGCCTACGGCTACGTCTATCACTTCTGCGGCATTCCATTTACCACGCGCACGCATCTCGAAGGCCACGCCGTCCGCGCCATGTATGCATGCTGCGGCGCGACGGACTACTACATGGAGACCGGTGATCCGGCTTACTGGAAAACGCTCACTACGCTTTGGGACGATCTCGTTTCCGCGCAAATGTATGTCACCGGCGGCGTTGGTGCGCGTAGCTCAGGCGAGGCGTTCGGCGATGACTATGAACTGCCAAATTTCACCGCCTACGGCGAAAGCTGCGCGGCCATCGGCAATATGATGTGGAACTGGCGCATGCTCGCGGCCACTGGCGACGCCAAATTTGCGGATGTCATCGAGCGCGCCTTGTACAACGGCATCAATTCCGGCATGTCGCTCGATGGCACGCTCTACTGCTATCGCAATCCGCTCGGTTTTGATCCTTCCAATGGCGACAAAATTCGCAATCCCTGGTATGACACGACCTGCTGCCCGCCGAATCTCGAGCGCACCTTCGCATCGTTGCCCGGCTATTTCTATAGCACCAGCAAGGACGGCTTGTATTTGCATCTCTACGACAATTCCGAACTGGATTGGCACCTCGAGGACGGAACCGGCCTAAAGGTCGCGCAGAAAACGAATTTTCCCTGGGATGGCGCGGCGGAAATCACGGTCACGCCCGAGAGATCGAAAGACTTTACTTTTTATCTGCGCGTTCCCGGCTGGTCTCGTTCAACTCACGCGACGGTCAACGGCAAACCCGTCTCCGGCGCGGCGCCCGGAAAATATCTCGCGCTGCAGCGCAACTGGTCTCCTGGCGACAAAGTTCGCGTCGAGTTCGACATGAACGCGCAGGTTATCGAAGCAAATCCGCGCGTCGTTGACGATTTTGGCCGCGTCGCCGTGCAGCGCGGTCCGCTCATCTATTGCCTCGAGCAACTCGATCAGCCCGAAGGCGTGCATCTCTTCGATGTGGCTCTCGATGTGCATCAGCCAGGATCGCCGAGCTTCCAGGCCGAGTTTCACAAGGACCTGCTCGGCGGCGTGATGGTGCTTTCGCACAAGGGCGCCGTGGCAGACAAAACTCTTACCGAGCGCGCGCTCTACCAGAATTACACGCCCGCTTCGGCTCAGTCGCGGGCCGTGGACCTGCAATTGATTCCGTACTACGCCTGGGCGAATCGCGCGCCGACTCCGATGCAAGTCTGGACACCCGTCAAACGCGCGTAGTCGCGAAAAGTGGATTGGACTTGCAACAACTCGCTCAAACGCAGAAAGCTTTACTCAGCTTCCGCGCTTGATCGAAACGAAATTTCTCCCGAGATACAACCGGTAAGACCCTGCCTCCGGTGCGGCAATCACCTGGAGCGGAACCGGCCGCTTGATATCCGCGTCTCGCTCGCCCGCGATTTCCAGGACGGTATTGCCTCCCACATCCGTCACCACCAGCTTCGAGTTCTCCATGAAACCGATGCCGTACGCGCCCGGCTTCAGCGATTGGCCGTTAATCTCGATGGGAACCTCCACCAGAAAATATCCCTGATATTTTTCTTTCACGTCGCTCGCGTACCCGCTGGCGTCCACCATCCCCGCGAGAACGTAATAGCCATCGGCAAAGTGCACGCCGCCCGCATTGCGCATTTGAACGGGTGCGACTTGTCCGCGGTAGAACACGCTTTCCGGGAAAATCCTGGCCGTAATCTGCGACGCCTTCAAAACCACATCCTTCTTGGCAGCTTCTTGCGCCGCGGGAGCAGCAACCGCCGCTTGGCAAGCGGCCAAGCCAAGAAGACCGGCCGATAACAACACCATCCAAAGACCGCGAACGTGCATAGTACCTCCTGAATTCAAGAATGCTTCATACAAGACTCGTGAAGCGCGTCAATCGACCAAAAGCAGGGTGTCTTTTGACATTCCTTGAGACTTCCCGCAGTGACGTAAATCACGAAGCGCCATTATTTCGCGTACTTTGATTCTATTCCGCACGCCGAGCCGTCCAGCATTTTCAGATTCCGGCAACTGCTTCCGCCCGTTCGTGCTACCTTACACGGGCGCATGCGCCGCCGGAAAGTACGGCCAGGAGCTCGTCCGCGCAAACGCAATCCAATCTGGAGTACGCAGCATGACTTCTTTCTCGTTCGTGATGTGTGTCCTTCGCGGCGCCGGCTCTCGCTCGCGTCGAATTTCGCTCCCGTACGCAGCGTTCGCCTTGCTCCTCGCCGTTCTCATCTTCCTGCCGTCGCGCGCCTCGGCGCAGTCCGGAGTCATTTCTTTGACGGTGGATGCCACGCAAACTCCGCTGAAACTGATCAGGACCCGCGAAGTCATTCCCGTCAAGCCCGGGCCGCTGACGCTTTACTACCCGAAATGGATTCCCGGCGAACACGGGCCGGATGGTCCGATCAGCAATGTCACGGGACTCAAATTCACCGCGAACGGCACTGTCATTCCCTGGAAGCGCGATCTCTCCGATGTTTTCACGTTTCATGTCGACGTCCCCGAAGGCGCCAGCTCGCTGGACGTCGCGTTCGATTATATCGAGCCCAGCGGCGGCGGCTTTGCCACTTCTTCTCTTTCCGCCACGGACAAACTCATCGTCCTCGAATGGAACCAGAACGTTCTCTATCCCGCCGGACGGCCCGCGAGCGAAATTATCTTTCACCCCAAGCTCATTCTTCCAGATGGCTGGAAATTCGGCACGCCGCAGCACGTTGAATCGCAATCCGGCAACCAGGTTGTCACCTTCGCGCCGCTCTCGCTTGAGCGTCTGGTGGATTCCCCGGTGATTGCCGGCCAGTATTACCGCGCGATTGATATCACTCCGCCCGGCGAACCCGTTCATCATGAAATTGACCTCGTCGCCGATAGCGAAGCCGCCTTGAACATGAGCCCGGCGATTCAGAAAGGGCTGACGAATCTTGTCGCCGAAGCCGGAAAACTTTTCGGTTCGCGCCATTATCACGAATACCATTTTCTGCTGACCCTCAGCGATCACGTCGCGCACTTCGGCCTCGAACACAACGAGTGCAACGACAGCCGCCTGCCCGAACGCGTTCTCCTCGAACCGAACGCGGGCCTGGCGATTGGCGGCCTCCTGGCGCACGAATACGCGCACTCCTGGAGCGGCAAATTCCGCCGCCCGCATGGTCTCGCGACTCCCGACTACGAAACACCGATGCGCGATGACATGCTTTGGGACTATGAGGGCTTCACCGAATTTGCCGGCCCGCTTCTCGCCGCGCGTAGCGGTCTTTGGAGCGCCGAAGACTATCGCAACAATCTCTCGAACATTTCTGCTCAATTAGGAGTAGGCCGTCCTGGCCGCACGTGGCGGCCGCTTCTGGATACCGCCGTCGCTGTTCCCGGCGAAGGATTTGCTCCCGGCTGGCTCAACTGGCGGCGTGGCACGGATTACTACGACGAAGGCGATTTGATGTGGCTCGAAGCCGCGACCATCATCCATCAGCAAACCAACGGACAAAAAAGCATTGATGATTTTTGCCACGCCTTCTATGGCGGTCCGAACAAAGGCCCCGAAGTGAAGCCATATACTTTCGAGGATGTCGTGCGCGCGCTCAACGCCATCGCTCCCTACGACTGGGCGAAGTTTCTGAATGAGCACCTCGATTCCACCTCTCCCAATCCGCCGCTTGGCGGTATCGAAAATGGCGGCTGGAAATTTGTGTTTAATGATCAGGCGCCGAAAAGCCAAACGAGGCACGGCGACGTCGGCGACATTTACACGATCGGCCTGCGGCTGAATCCAGAGGGCGTGGTGGGC
Organism: Candidatus Acidiferrum sp.; assembly: GCA_035279745.1. GTDB lineage: Bacteria > Acidobacteriota > Terriglobia > Acidiferrales > UBA7541 > Acidiferrum. Next base: position 73,437 of record DATEHE010000016.1, read on the forward strand.
GATTCGATCGTCGGAGGCCCGGCATTCAATGCCGGCATCAGTTCAGGAATGAAAGTGATTGGCGTGAACGGCCGCGTTTACGACCACGACGTGCTCGAAGATGCCATCGCCGCTTCGAAGGATTCTTCGCAGCCGATCTCGCTCCTCGTTGTCATCGACGGTTACTACAAAACCTGCGTGGTGAATTATCACGGCGGAAAGCGCTATCCCCATCTCGTGCGCGACGAAAGCAAACCGGATTATCTCGGCCAACTCGCGTCGGCCCACGCCGGGCAATAAAGCGCCGCAAATTCAAGAAGAAATCGCGGCCGTTTCCCGCACAGGCTGCTTGACGGCGAGAGCGTTTTTCCGCGAGAGCCGGTAGCGCAGAAGCGATGCTGCGAGAATGAGGGCGGTGCAAACTTCCACGAACACTTTTCCGCCATCGAGCCAATCCACCGGCGACGGCTTCAAAGTTGGATCGGTGAAAAGCGAGTGCCAGAAAAGCGCGATGGCGCCGAGATACACCGTGAAGTGAAAGGACTTCCACAGTCGCCGGCCAAGCTGCACGCGAAAGTAGGACGTCACAACCATCACGGCGAGAATGTACAGTGCGGCCGCTCCAATCGTATTTTCCAGCGGCTGCTGCGGCGAATGCACCGGATACAAAATATCCGCGATGCGAAAGCGCGGCGATTTGTTCGCGAGCAAGACCAGCGGGTGCGCCGCGGCAAATGCCAGCGCCAGGTAACCCGTCCAGTTGTGCAGCTGAAAATAATTGAGCCGTCGGTGCGGCCACGCGCGTACGGGGCTGTAGCGAAACGCCATCAATATCCCGAGCAAGATATTGATGCTCACGGCTCCAACGGCAATCAGGCCAAGATACGCGGATAAGTCCAGCAGGGAGATCGTCATCGGGCTGCGGAGGCGAGGCGGCTGGTCTTGGAACGAAAGCTCATTCTCATCCTTTAGACGGAGTGGCTTCTCAAGCGATATCACTCACCTGACGCAAAACGCTGGAAGATAAGACTCTCCTCGGCGCTCGAACGTTTCAGCAAAGTCTCCCTGGGCGTAAAGTCCCTTCCGCGGGTGTGCTAGGATTGTGCGTTTCGGTTGAGGCAGAAGACGCGCTAGGGGAAGGGAAGCTAAGTGCAGACCGGGATTATTGGATTACCGCAGGTGGGAAAAACGACGCTGTTCCGAATCTTGACGAAAGCCAGCGTCGAGGGCAAGGCCGGGGCGTCAACGACGCACGTCGGAGTGGCGAAAGTGCCGGAGCCACGGTTGGTCGAGCTGGCCAAGCTGTACAACCCCAAGAAGATTACGTACGCGACGGTGCAGTATGTGGACTTGGGAGGAATGCAGAAAGAGCGTGTCCGCGATTCGCTGGCATCGCTGCGCGAAGTGGATGCTATCGCGCACGTGATTCGCGTCTTCGAGGATCCCAGCGTGCCTCACGCCGCGGGCAGCGTCGATCCATTGCGCGACGCCACCAATCTCGAACTGGAATTGATTCTCTCCGATCACGATCAGATTTTGCGGCGGCTCGATCGGCTGGACAAGGATTTGAAGAAGAAAAATGATCCGGTTCTCGTTGCCGAAAAAAATGTTTTGGAAAAATGCAAAGCGCATCTGGAAGCAGAAAAGCCGTTGCGGGAATTGGAACTGACGGCGGAAGAGAAAAAGCCGATCGGCGGATTTCTGTTTCTCTCCGCGCGTCCGGTTTTGTTCGTGCTCAATTGCGGGGATGAAGAAGCCGACAAGCTGGATACGGCCGTCGAGCGCCACAAGCTGAAAGCGCTCGAAGGGCGGCCGAATGCCGCCGTCGTGGCTGTGTGCGGAAGGTTGGAAGCGGAGTTGGCGGAAATGGACGAGGCCGAAGCCGCGGAATTGCTGGCGTCGTACGGTTTGAAGGAGCCGGGATTGAACCGCCTCATTCGCGCGACTTACGACTTGATGGGGCTCATCCAATTTTTTACGGCGGGAGAACCGGAAGTCCGCGCGTGGACGATTCGCAAAGGTTCGACGGCGCAAAAAGCCGCCGGCGCCATTCACAGTGATATCGAGAAAGGATTCATCCGCGCGGAAGTCGTGAAGTGGAGCGACCTGCTGGCGTGCGGCAGCATCGCCGCGGCGAAGGAAAAAGCGCTCGTGCGGCTCGAAGGCAAGGAATATATCGTGCAGGAAGGCGACGTGATTTTGTTCCGGCACAGCGGTTGAAGCAGCCCATCGAAGAGTCCTGAAGCGGAATGGCCACGTATCGGTTTGGAGAGTCTGCAGGCTGGCATGGGATATGACATCGCATTTCGGACGGGGCTTGCGGCGCTGCTTGGGCTGGTGGCGGCGGCGGGAAATTTGATTGGCGGCTATTTTGTCGTGCGCAGGGAATGGCCGCGGAGATTTCTGCAGTATTTTCTGGCGCTCGGCGCGGGCTACATGCTGGCGGTGGCGTTCGTGGACGTGATTCCGGCGTCCGTGCAACTCGCCGGCGAGCGCGCTCTGCTATTTGTCCTTCTCGGATTTTTCCTCGTCCATTTATTCGAGCATACGATTGCGCCGCATTTTCATTTTGGCGAGGAAACGCACTTTCATGAAATGGCGCACAATCATGCGCGAAACACCGTGCTGCTCGGGCTGATCATTCACACGTTTTTCGACGGTGTGGCCATCGCCGCGGGGTTTCTCGTTTCCGTCTGGCTGGGCGCGATGATTTTTGTCGCCGTGTTTCTGCACAAGTTGCCGGAAGGATTCACGGTGGCGTCGGTGGTGCTCGCAAGCGGGCAGGGAAGGCGCAACGCAATTTTTGCGGCCGGGTTATTAGGAGCGGCGACGCTGCTGGGAGTTTTGCTGACAAGCGTGATGCAGAGCGAATTGCAGTATGCGTTGCCGATTTCTGGAGGAGTGACCGTGTACGTTGCCGCGACGGATCTGCTGCCCGAAGTGAACCGGGAACCGAATTGGCGGATGGCGTTCCTGGTTTTTACCGGGGTCGCTATCGTCTTGATCCTACAGAGTTTATTCCACGTTTAACTTCGCCTCGTATTCGCCTAAACGCCAGATTAACATTTGCAACTTTAAGAGCCGGTTGGGGTTCGATATGATGTGGCGGCTATGGCCAGGTCGGACGTCCAACTGATGCTGGACGTGAAGGCGGGCGACGAGCAGTCGTTCGAGCTTCTCCTCCAGCGCTACAGGACACCTCTTGTCAACTTTCTCTACCGCATGGTGCGGGTGCGGGAAGAGGCGGAAGACTTGGCGCAGGAAGTGTTTCTGCGGGTGTACCGCGCGCGGCAGGATTATGTGCCGAGCGCCAAATTCACGACGTGGCTTTTCCGCATCGCGACGAATCTGGCGCTGAACTCCGTGCGAGACAACCGCTATCAGCGCATGGAAGTCTCATTGGATGCGCCGGTAACCGTGGACGCCGAGGATGGCGACGAGAAGACGCTGGACGTCGCGGAGAAAAATCCGAACATCGAGCAGCATTTGCTCGAGGAAGCGCGGAAGAAAATGATCCGGCATGCGATTGAAAAGCTGCCGGAAAAACAGCGAGCGGCGGTGCTCCTGCACAAGTATCAGGAGCTGGATTACGCGGATATCGCGAAGATTTTGGAGTGCTCGGAGAGCGCATTGAAGTCGCTGCTCTTCCGAGCCTACGAAACGCTGCGGGTGGAACTAGCCCCGCTCGTGGCGAGGCAAGGGAAGTAAGGACCGGAAGATTAGCCGGTCCGTGCGGCCCAAGCCGATGGGGAACTGAGCCTGGGTAGAGAAGGAAGGAAGTCATGAGCTGTGGGCGAATGGAAAACCGGATCGTAGCCTACGTGGATGGGCGCTTGAAAGAGAGCGAGCGGCTGGATGTCGAAAAGCATCTGGCGACTTGCGCGGCGTGCCAACTGCGGGTCAAGGAATTTCGCGCGATCACGAGCCTACTGGATGAACTGCCGGAGATCGAGCCGTCGGCGGCGTTCGATGCGCGAGTGCGAGCGCGAGTGGCGGCGGAGCCGGTGAAGCAGAGCTGGCTGGCATGGCTCCGGCCATCGCCGCGCGTGGCGTTTGCCGCATCGCTGCTGCTGCTCGCCACGGTGTGGATCGCATCGCGGCCGCAGCCCGCGGACCGCGTGCTGACGCCTGCGGATGAGGCGCAAATCAATCAGGATTTGGCAGGTTTGGAAAACATGGACGTGATTTCGGATTTCGGCGCGCTAACGGAATTGCCTCAGCCGGTCCAGCAGCAAGATGCGACAGGCAGCGATCAGAATCCGAACGGCACTCAGAGCCAGCCGGATCAGAATCAGGCGCCGGCGCAGCAACAGAATCCGATGCCGGATCAGAATTTGAAACAGCAGATGTAAGGAATGAAACTACGAATCCATATCGCGCTGTGGTTGCTCGGAGCGCTCGGGCTTGCCGGAGTGTTGGCAATGCCCAGCCTTGCGCAACGCGGCAGAGCGGGCCGCGGGCCTGGAGCGCAACGGCCGCCGAGAATGCAGCAGAATCGTCCGCCGAGGCAAGCTCGCAATGAAACGCGCGCGGCGCAGCAAGAGCGGCGGCAGAACCGCGAGCCAGGGAATGCACGGGGAAATTCCGCGAACCGTCCCAACGGTCCCAACGGAGCCGAGCGCGGTGGCGGCAACCCCAACCGGCCGCCTTCGGCCTACAATCCGCCGCCCGCAAAAAAGTTCAATGATTTGAATCCGCAGGAACGACAAAAGGTTCTTCAGAACTACAATCGCCTGAAGAATATGTCGCCGCAGCAGCGGCAGGAATTCACCGATCGAGCCAACACGTGGAAGCACCTGACGCCGGCGCAGCGCGATCACATTCGCAACGACATTATGCCGAAGTGGCGGCAGATGCCGGTGGATCGCCGGCAGGCGATCAAGCAGAGGCTGCATATCCTGCAAAACATGCCGGAGTTCGCGCGCAACGAGCGGCTGAACGATCCGAACTTTACGCGCGGCATGAGCGATGAAGATAGAGCCACTCTGCGGGACTTGAGCCACATGCACGTTGGCGCACCGGATCCTCCGGGCGAGTGAGCAGCACTCGAGTCAACCAATCCGCAGTCAACATTTCAAATCAGAAAAACGAGAAGAGCGCCATCACTATTTGGTCCGGCATTTTGAGAGAGAAGGGTGAGCCGGAGTGGCGGCAACTTGAGCTTGACAGGCCTTAGAGTACAGTCGTACTCTACAGGTATGAGATACTCACCGGAACATAAAGCGCACAACCACGAAAAAATTTTGGCCGTGGCGGCCCGCGCTTTCCGCCAGCACGGCGGCGACAGCAGCGGAGTTGGAACCGTAATGAAAAAGGCGGGACTGACAAAGGGCGGCTTCTACCGGCATTTCAAAAGCAAGGACGACCTCTTCGTTGAAGCGGTGGCACGAGCGCTGGACGAGACGGGAAAAGACATGGTGGAGGTGGCAAAGTCCGCGCCGGAAGGGCAGGGTCTTCGGGCCGTGATCGAACGGTATCTGAGTGCGGCGCATGCAAACTCGGTGGGAAGCGGTTGTACGCTCTCAACCCTAGGCCCGGAGCTCGCGCGAAAGCCCGCACCCGTGCGGAAACGGATTGAGGCGATCCTGGAGGCGTATCGTGGGCGGCTGCTGCCGTTCATGCCCGGTAAGACGCGAGAAGAGAAGCACGCGAAAGTGAAGCTGTTGTTTTCGAGCATGGCGGGGGTGCTGATGATGGCGCGGGTTGCGACGAGCCAGGAGAGTCGCGAGCAGATATTGAGGCAGGCGAGGGAGTTTTTCACAGGGGCTTTCGCGAAAAGATAAAGTGTTTTGTCCGCAAAGAGTACCATCGTACTCTATGTGGCATCAAATTGACTGGCAGTAAGCGGAATCGAAAGGATAACCCGATGAACTTCGTCACCTCTTTTCTAATGGCAGTGATCCCCATGGCAGTGATTCCTGCAGCGGCGGTAGCGCAATCCAAGTCCGCGGCAGCCTCCGATGTGCCGAGCGTGGCCATACCCAAAACCACGGCAGTGCTGGTCATTGAGACTCCAAGGCCGGGCGTAACACCTCAGCAAATCATGGCCGTGATCCCGGAAGAGATTCGAGCAACGCTGAAGCTCTACCTCGACGGGAAAATCCGCGAGTGGTATTCGCGTGGCGATGGCAAAGGCGTGGTGTTCCTGGTCGATGCGAGGAGCGAGGAAGAAGCGAGCGCAATCATGGAAACGCTGCCGCTCGCTAAGGAGCACTTGATGGAGCACCAGTACATTCCCGTCGGGCCGTTGATGCCGCTGAAAGCATTGAATCCGGGAGCATTGCAGTAAGGCTGCTTGCGAAAGCACTGCTGCAGCAAGGAGACCTATTGAAGGAGAGGATTATGAGCAAACCACGGATCATCGTGACTGGCGCGACCGGTAAAACTGGGAGCGTGGTTGTCACTGAATTACTGCGAGCCGGTTATCCGGTCCGCGCGATGGTGCACCGGGAAGACGGACGGAGCGCGCAGCTGAAAGCGCAAGGAACCGAGATCGCGGTCGCCGACATGAGCGATGTCGAGCGCGTCGCCGAGGCGCTGAAAGACGTCCAGCGTGCCTATTATTGTCCGCCTTTCGATCCACACATGATTCAGGGCGCGGTGGCTTTCGCGGTCGCCGCGAAAGAAGCGCGGCTCGAACACATCGTCAGCGTGACGCAGTGGCTGGCGAGCCCCTCGCACCCCGCGCTCATGACGCGCCAGCATTGGCTGGCGGACCGGCTCTTCTCGATGACGCCGGGCATCGGGCACACGATCGTCAATCCGGGCTTTTTTGCCGACGCGTATCTGGCGATGATCGGACCAGCCGCGCATCTCGGCATGTTGCCGTGGATTTTCGGCGATAGTCGCAACGCGCCGCCTTCCAACGAGGACATTGCGCGGGTCGCCGTTGCAGCCTTAATCGATCCAGTGCGTCACGCCGGGAAGAGTTACCGTCCCACCGGACCTGAACTGCTTGGCGCCGAAGATATCGCCGAAGCGATTGGCCGAGCTGTTGGGCGATCCGTGAAGGTCGTGCCGACGCCCACCTGGCTCTTCCTGAAGGCCGCGCGCCGGATCGGCTATCCGATCGACGTGTTGAATGGCGTTCGCTACTATATTGAAGATCACAGGCGCGGCGCATTCGAGCTGGGAGCACCAACGTCTGATGTGCTCGATGTGACCGGCCGCCCAGCCGAGGACTTCGAAACCATCGCGCGTCGTTACGCGGCGCTGCCACGCAACCGGAGGACTTTCGGCAACTGGGTTCGCGCGTTTACGCAGTTCCTGATCGCGCCGCTCAGCCCTGGCTTTAATTTCGAGCGATACGACCGAGAACTGCGCCGTCCATTTCCGGCGGAGCCATACTTCGCGACCGACTCGAAGGTGTGGAGGCGTGAGCACGGCTTCGCGGACTCCGCCATGCCCACATCGGAGAGCAACGACAACAACCTAATCACCTCCAGCAAGCTCACCCAGGGACTCGAATTCTAGGAAGGAGAAAAACATCATGCCGCAACAAATGATCTGGTTTTTCGTAAGTATCGCATTCAGCTTAGTTGCATGGGGAGTAGTCACTGCGCGCTATATCTGGCCGGCACTGCGCGTTCGGGAACGGGCCGACGCGTTGCGGCCTCTGCTCATTCTGCACAGCTTCCGGTATATCGGGTTGGCATTCCTCATTCCAGGGGTTGTGTCACCCGACCTGCCGGCTGCGTTCGCGCATTCCGCAGGATATGGGGATTTAATCGCGGCGACACTCGCGTTGCTATCGCTGCTGTCATTGCCACGCGGCGTTGGCGTTGCGACGGCGTGGATCTTCAATCTTTGGGGCTTCGCTGACATCCTCAACGCTTTCTACCAGGCGAACCACGCGGGGCTCCTGGCGGGGCAGTTGGGAGCGGCATATTTTCTTCCGACGCTGATAGTGCCGCTGCTACTGATTACGCACGGGCTCGCGTTCCGAATTCTGCTGCAGCATCAACCCCAAGCCGCGATGCAATCAAGCCGGCGCCTGGCTTAAGCCGCGCCGTCTTGGAGAGCAGTGCCCGCCTGGAGCGAGTTCGTGTAATAGCCGGCGAATTGGCCTATGGCCCAACCTTGGGCAATTCGCCGGCAAGTTCCACGAGAGACAGCCGAGAGTAAATCCATCCTTTCGCTGACAAATTGGCGCAAGGCGCGAGAAAGTCATTTGAGAAGCTGCGTTGACAAGAACGTGAGAGCCGGGCATCGTGACTAGTTCAGGACGCGCGCATCCAATAAGGGGAGGGCGCTATTCCCGTCTTGTCGCCGCGCTTTCGCGCGCTGCAGCACCGAAATTTTCAACTGTTTATTGCAGGCCAACTCACCTCGCTCATCGGCACGCGGATGGAGTCAACGGCACAGCTTTGGCTGGTGTACAAGCTGACGGGATCCGCGGCGTTGCTCGGTGTATTCGGTTTTGCGAATCAAATCCCCATCCTATTTCTATCGTTTCTCGGCGGGTATGTCGGCGACCGGTATAACCGGCACCATGGAGTGATCTGGACGCAATCGTTCTCGATGGTGCTGGCATTCACGCTGGCAGGGCTGACATTCGCAAATATCATCACGGTGTGGGAATTGATTCTGGTGGCGTTTCTCGCCGGAATCGTGAACGCATTTGATGTGCCCATCCGGCAGTCTTTTCTGGTGGAGATGGTCAGCAAGGACGATTTGCCGAATGCGATCGCGCTGAATTCCTCGATTTTTAATGGCGCGCGAGTGGTCGGGCCGGCGATCGCGGGATTTGTGCTGGCTTGGAAGGGCGCGACGTGGTGCTTCACGCTGAACGGGATGAGCTTCATCGCGGTGATCGTGGCGTTGCTCGCGATGCGGCTCGCAGGAAGAACAATCATCAAGGAGACGGGCTCTCCGCTGCAGAGCTTAGTCCAGGGGTTCCGTTTTGCGATGAGCGATTTGCCGATCCGGTCTTCGCTGCTGCTCTTGAGCATGCTGAGTTTGCTGGGTCTGCAGTATACGGTTTTCTTGCCGATATTCGCGGGAGACATTTTGCATCGCGGCGCACGGGGATTTGGCCTCCTGATGAGCGCGGCGGGATTGGGAGCGGTGCTGGGAGCGCTGCACTTCGCGGCGAGGACGAGTTACAAGGGGCTGGCGAAGTGGATCGCGACGGCGTCCACGGTGAGCGCAGTTGGCCTGGTGGTTTTCTCGCAGACAAAGATTTTCTGGCTGTCGCTGGTGGTGCTGGTGGTAATCGGATTCAGCGCGACGGTGCAAATGGCGGCGACGAACACTACGCTGCAAAACCGCGTGCCGGATCAGTTGCGCGGACGAATCATGGCGGTGTACGCGATGATGTTTCTGGGAGTGCAGCCGGTGGGATCGTTGATTGCGGGAGGAGTGGCGAAACGATTTGGCGCGCCCGTCACGCTGGCCGTTTTTGGAGTGATCTGCTTCGTGGGAAGCATGATTTTTATTTTCAGGGTGGTGATGCGACTGAATTCACATGAAGATGCGCAGGCAGTGATTCAGGAAGGGTTGGGGCGGTAAAGCCAGTTGGGTTTGGAGAGAGACGGCGCGGCTGATTCGGCAGAAGCGGCGTTGATTCCAGCGAGGATGGCGTCCACCTTGCCGCGCCGAGGAGAGAGCGAGCAGACGGGATCGGTCGCAGCGGCATCGGCGGCGAGCAGAAATGCCTGGCAGCGGCATCCGGCGAAATCCTGCGAGCGGCGGTCGCAGGATTTGCAAGGCTCCTGCATCCAGGAATCGCCACGGAATTTCTGAAAGGTTTCCGAAGATTCCCAGATTTCGCGCAAAGCGCGTGTATTGACGTTTTCAAAAGACAAGCCGGGAATGACGCGTGCGGCATGACAGGGAAGCGCGTCGCCATTCGGAGCGACGAGAATGAGTTTGCGCCCCCACCCCCCCATGCAGGGCTTCGGGTATCTGGCGTAGTAATCGGGAACTACAAATTCAACGCGAATTTTATGTTCGAGGCGGGCCTGAGCGGCTTTCAGGAATGCGAGCGATTGATCGAGTTGCGCGCGAGTGGGAAGCAGAGCATCGCGATTGGCAAAGGCCCAGCCGTAATACTGGACGTGAGCAAACTCGACGCGAGAGGCGGAGGAGGATTCAGCGAGGGCGAGCATTTCGGAGAGTTGATCAAGATTACGACGATGGATGACAAAGTTCAGAGTGACGGCGAGGCGATGACGTTTGAGCCAATCGAGGAGGCGAAGCTTCTGAACGTGAGCACGGGTGCCGGAAATTTCCTGAGCGGTTTCTTCGCGAGCGCCTTGAAAGCTGAGCTGAAGATGGTCTAGACCGGCTTCGACGAGAGAGGAAAGCTTGACTTCGTCGAGAGGGAGGCCGGAGGTGATCAGGTTGACGTAGAGGCCGGCGGAGCGGGCGGACCGAACGAGATCGAGAATGTCCGGCCGCATGAGGGGTTCGCCGCCGGTGAAGTCAACCTGCAAGACGCCGAGCGAGGCTGCTTCGCGGAAAACGCGGGACCAGGTGTCCGTGGAAAGCTCCGCGGAGCGAGCCTGGAGTTCGAGAGGGTTGGAACAGTAGACGCAGTGGAGCGGGCAGCGATGAGTCAGTTCGGCGATCAGGGCGAGAGGGTTGGGGGTGGGCGGGTTCATGTGTTCAGGGCATCCCAGTCAAGAATACCTGAATAGGCAGTAAGGGAGGGAGCGCTGACAGGTGCGGGTTCCTCCCGACGGCAGAGTGAGGAATCGGCTGTGCGGGGCGCAAATTCTAGTTAACAATAATCGGGCCCGCCCCCCCTGATTTCTTACAAGTGTTGATTCTAAAGGACTTAAAGTCTTTTGTTTTGATACACTTTCACAAGTGTTGATTCTAAAAGACTTAGCGTGTTGGAGATTTCAATAGCTCAAGGGGGCAAGAAAGCAGTCAGGTTAAGCCCCAGAGTCGATTCGCGAGGGCGGAAAAAAAACGGCGGCCAAAGGCCGCCGGGAGGATTGCATACTTTTACCCAGAAGTAAGTCTACCACTTACTATCAAAATGTCAAGCAAAAAATGGAGGCAAAAAATGGAGGCAGAGCATCGGGTGGCTCAGCTATCAAAATCGAGAGCGCGTTCCTTTTGGAGAAGAGAGAGATAGCCGAGGATATCGGACTCGACTTTGTGAGGGTCCGCCTTGGAGTAAAGCTGCTGGAGATCGGCGATGATCTGCTGGATGGAGTGCTGACCGTCGCAGCGCTGGACAATTTCCAAGCTGGGGCCATTGAGGCGGAGGGCGCGCTCCGGCATGAGAAGGACACGCTGACCCTGAGTCTCGCCGAGGCGGACACCGGGAGAGAGGCGAGGTTTGCTGGTGAGATCGAGGCTCAAGTGAATGCGCTCATTCCGCCGCGGGGCGCAGGGAAGAGCAGCCTGCGTGCACGACTTCAGGATCGGGCCGAAATGCACCGGGAGGAGGCCAGCCGGGGTGAACATAAGAAAAATAGAGGGCATCGAGCTGCGCCCAGAGAATGTCGCATTTCGCGCGCAGAGCGGCGTGAGCCAAATCCTGCTGCTCACGAGTACGGACGTGCGCGACGACGTATTTCAAAGCAAATTCGGCATCCTCGGGAGCCTGCGTGAGGCGGCCTGTGAAGTAATCGAGGCCGCTGGAGAGCCAGGGATAGTGTTGGCGGAGGCGGTCCATGCGGAGAGAGATGAGTTTTTTTGAGAAGAGTTCAGTGAGGGAGGAAGCGACGGCTTCGAGGTGGGACTTCGTGGAAACGAAATCCACGTAGGCCTGAACGGCGTAGCGCGTGGCAGGGAGGATTCCGTCGCCGCGAAGAGCCTGTTCGCGAGGCAGCCCGGTGGCTTCGACGAGGCGAAGCCATTTTTCAATGCCGCCAGGCTTGGAACCGTCGCCGTCATGGTCGAGGATGCGTTTGCGCCAAGCGAGGCGGAACGCGGGATCTTCGCTACGAGCGAGAATGGCGGCGTCTTTAATAGGGATGCGGCTCTGATAGAAATAGCGATTCAAGGCCCAAGCCTGAAGCTGGGCGCGGGTGAGTTTTCCTTCGTGCATGAGGGCGTGAAACGGATGTTTGTGGTGGTAGCGTTCTTCGCCGATGGCATGAAAGCCCGCGATAAATTCGGATTCGGAGAGAAGCGGAGCGGCGGTAGCGTGGGCCAGGGTCATAGCGTGAAATCCATTCCATCATAGGCGATTTCCCAGCCGGCATCACGCACGATGCGGGATTCAGGACCGGAGTCATTCAAGATGGGATTGGTGTTGTTGATATGGATGAGGACGCGCTTTGCTTTTGAGGCACGGAAAGGCTGCCGAAGGAGGCCGCGGTCACCCCAAAGAGGGAGATGTCCCATGGCGCGAGCGGACTTGCTGCCTTTTTGAATGGAGTTCAGCTCGTCATCTTTCCAAAAAGTGCCGTCGAGAAGCGCGAGATCGCTTTCCTCGAAGCTGTGCTGCCAGCGGTCACCCATTCCGGGCAAATTTGGTGCGTAGAAAAAGCGCTTCTCCCGCGAAACCAAACTCAAACCAATAACGGCCTCCTCGGGAGAGAGCGAATTGCGAAGAGGATCGCTGACGTAATCGGGAAAACTGCCAGCGAGCGGAACGGCGCGGCAGAAGAGGCCGCTGTTCTTGTCTGCGGGCGTGGCGGGAAGTAAGGGAGTCAGGCGATCCAGGAGAAGAGTTTCCCATTTCACGGGAGGCACGGAGCGACAGAGGACGCGGAAGATGCCGTTTTCCTCGGTCAGAATGCGACGGACGGCAGGAGTTGAAAAAATCCGGAGCGGATGAAATTCGCGGAGGTGAAGCAGTCCCATAACGGCGTCCACATCGGCGCTGGTGAGAAGGACGGCGACAATCGGGGAATTTCGCGTGCCTGCGGCGGGGGAAAGCTCCTTGCAAGCGAGGACCTGTTGACGCAGATCCGGAGAAGCATTGAGAAGGAACCAATTTGTGTTGTTGGAGGAGACGGCGACTTGGGTCTGCGTGCGGGGACGGGCATTCAGAGTGCCGGCGCGCACACCAACACATTGAGAACACGAACAATTCCATTGGGGGAAGCCGCCCCCGGCAGCGGAGCCGAGGACTTTAACGAGCATACCGGCACGCCGGCGAGTGACCGCGGGGCGCGGTCATCGAACTACAGCTCGGCGTTGGCGTAAGAGCTAACTTCGCAATTGAGGTCGATCTCTTCGTGCTGAGGGGTAGTCCATTCCATGATCAGGGGCTCCTAATGAGCGAAGATTCCAAGATTTACATCGGCGGAATGGTAGCACATGGCCGAGCGAAAAGGAAGAGTTGGCGAGAAAAGTAGGGTGGGAGAGCGGGCAGATAAGGGCTACGAAGGGTTGAGTGTAGCGATGATGCAAACCACAAGGGGTGGTGTGGAAAAATTAGGAAAATGCAAGATCGGAGAAAGCACAAAAATTTTGGAAGAATGAAGAATTTCACTTGACAAAGGCGGAAAGGAGCCTATGATGTGGCGAAAAGTGGGATTTTGTGGGTGGCGGTAGAGTTAAGTAGAGGCTTCCCGGGGCCAATTGAAGCGTTCTCGAGGGCAATCGTGAACGTGAGCAGACGCGGCAAGCAAAACAGGCAAACGAGCAAAGAGCATGAAGCTGAGGGGAAACTGTCCGGCGAAAGTCGACGAGAAGGGGCGTCTCAAAATACCCTCGATCTTTCTCGAAGAGCTGAAGGAGTACGGCACCCAGTTTTATATCACGAGCACGACTGGGGAAACAGCGCGAATTTATCCGATGAAGGTGTGGTCGGAGATCGAAGACAAACTGGCACAACTGCCGAGCACACACGTGGCAAAGCAGAAGTTTCTGATGCGGACGAGCTACTACGGGCAGCAAGCGGAATTGGATGGGCAGGGGCGAGTGCTGTTGCCAGCGGTGTTGCGTGAGTCGGCGCAGACGGTCGGGGAAGTGGATGTTTTTGGGACGCTGAACTACCTGGAAGTGATGAACCATACGCGGGTGCTGGACAAGCTGAAGAACGAGCCGTACACGGCAGCGGACGACACGGCGCTGGGGATTTGAGAAGAGAGTGAGTAGTGGGTAGTGAGTAGTAGGAAAGATGGAACCCGGGGATCAGGGCAAGGTCAGCGGGCGGGCTTGGAACAAGAGAGGAATTGGGCGAGTGGCTCCGCATGAGCGGCACGATACCGAGACAGCCACATACGCCGGTGATGTTGGAAGAGGTGTTGGAATGGCTTCGGATCAAGCCGGAAGGAACGTACATAGACGCCACGGCGGGAGCCGGAGGGCACTCGGAAGCCATCGCCGAGAGGCTGACGAGCGGAAAGTTGATCAGCCTGGACCGGGACGCACGGGCGTTAGAACTGGCGGCGGAGAGGCTGAAGAGATTCGGAGAGAAGGTGAAGCTGGCGCAGTCGCGGTTCTCGAGGATTGCGGAGGCCGCACAAGAGTTGGGGATTCCGAAGGTGGACGGGGTCTTGGCCGACTTGGGAGTTTCGAGCATGCAGCTTGACGAGGCCGCGAGAGGATTTTCGTTTCGAGAAGCGGCGGAGCTGGATATGAGGATGGATGCCGTGAACGACGAATTGACGGCACACGAGATTGTGAATCGCTGGCCAGAGAAAGACCTGGCCGACTTGCTCTACCGCGAGGCGGATGAGCACGATTCGCGAAGAATCGCCAGGGCGATCCTGAGGGCGCGGCCGATACGAGACACCGCGCACCTGGCAAAGGTTGTGGCAGGGGCCCGCAAGCAATGGGGAAGGCAGAGACTGCATCCCGCAACAAAAACGTTTCTGGCGCTGCGGATAGCGGTGAATCGAGAGATGGAGGAACTCGGGCAGTTTCTTTTGCGGACCCCTGCCGCAATGAATTCGGGAGGGCGATGGGTGGTGCTGAGCTACCACTCGAGGGAAGACCGGATGGTGAAGCAGGCGTTGCAGGAAGGGGAGCGTCAAGGGACGCTCAAAGTGCTCACCCGACACGTGATCCAGCCGAACGAGGAAGAGAAGTCGGCCAACCCGCGATCGCGAAGTGCGAAACTGCGGTGCGCAGAAAGAGTGTAGTCATGAGGGGCAGAAGGAAGAAGGCGGTGATGGCGGAATTCCACACCGTGAAACGGATCGACAATTCGCGGCTGAGACGGAACGTAGAACCGGCGAAGATGAGAAGTTTGTGGAAGACAGTGGCGCTGGGAAGCTGCGTGGCGCTGTTCTTCCTGCTGTACGTTTTCCAGCATTTTCGCTGCATTGACCTAAGCTTCCAGTTGGAAGACTTAAAGGCACAGCAAGCCAAAGCCGAAGCGCTGAACTCCGAGCTCAAGCTGGAAATCGCCGGCTTGCGTGACCCCATGAGAATTGACGTAATTGCGCGGAAAAGGCTGGGGCTGACGTCGCCGCTGCCGTCGCAGGTGCAGGACTATCAAGCACCGGTAGGCATGGAAGAAGCCGCGCGATACGTGCGACCGAATCACGCGCCGTGAAGCCCGCGGCGCGCGTTGCCCACTCCAACCCAAAGCGCTCGCTTACATTGAGGTTCCTGCCGGAGAGATTGCCGACCTAAATTCGCCATGCGACCCGAGCGCGTCCACGTTCGTTTGCTGATCATCGCCGGCGTGGCGATATTGTGGATAGCCGCGGTGTTTGTCCGGCTGACCTACCTGCAACTTTTCGAACATAGCGAGTACCTGGCGCGCGCGCTGCGGCAGCAGCAGCGGAGTTTCGAGATCACGCCGGAGAGAGGAGTGATCTACGACCGCAACCGGCATCCGCTGGCGATGAGCATTCCGGTGGATTCGGCGTTCGCGGTGCCTTCGGAAATGGCGGACGAGAGTCTAGCGGCACGGCTGCTGTCCGGAGTAGTTGGCGTGCCGGAGGACGTGCTGGAAGCGCGGCTGGAATCGTCGCGCTCGTTCGCATGGATTTCGCGGAAGCTGCCGCCGGAAAAAGCGGAAGCGATCATGGCGCTGAACTTGAAGGGCGTCTACCTGCAGAAAGAAAACAAGAGGTTTTATCCAAAGCGCGACCTGGCCGCGCATGTACTGGGCTTTGTGGACCTGGACGAGCGAGGGCTAGGCGGGATCGAATACGAGTTCGACAAACAGATCCGGGGCAAGAGCGAAAAAATCGTGGTGATGGAAGACGCGCACCGGAGATGGTTCGACGGCGGGCAAGTGAGGGAGAACAACGGGGACGACGTGGTGCTGACGCTTGACGAAAAAATCCAGTACATCACGGAACGAGAGCTGAACGCAGCGATCGCTCAGACACACGCCATCGCAGGCACGGCGATCGTCATGAACCCAAGCAATGGAGAGATTCTGGCGCTGGCAAACTGGCCGACGTTTAATCCGAACCGGGCGAGCGAAGCGCCGGCGGAATCGCGGATGGACCGCGCGGTAAGCGCAATTTATGAACCAGGCTCGACCTTCAAGCTGGTCACGCTGGCGGCAGCGTTCAACGAAGGAGTCACGACGCCCGGCGAGGTCATTGATTGCGAGAATGGCAGCGTGCTCGTGGCGGGCCACAGGATTCACGATCACCAGCCGTTCAAGCTGTTGACCGTGGCCCAAGTCCTGGAGAAATCAAGCGACGTCGGAGCCATCAAAATCGCGCTGCGGCTGCAAGCGCCGAGATTCTACAAATATATTCGCGCGTTTGGATTTGGATCACTGACAGGCGTGGATTTGCCGGGGGAGAGCCGGGGGATTCTCCGGCCGCTCGACGACTGGGGTTCCTTCTCGATCGGATCGATTTCGATGGGGCAGGAAGTCGGCGTGACGCCGATCCAGTTGATCACAGCGGTTTCAGCCATCGCCAATGGCGGACTGCTTTACCGGCCGCACATCGTGGAGGATTTGGAACGTGACGGCAAAGCGTTGCCCGCGAGCGGGGAGCTGGCGGCAACCGAACCGAAGCGAGTGATCCGTCCGGAGACAGCGGCGACGCTGCGGAAGTTGATGGAAGGAGTCGTGCTGAACGGGACGGGAACGCGCGCGCAGCTGGACGGATGGACTTCCGCAGGAAAGACGGGCTCGGCACAGAAGATTGATCCGAGCACGGGCCGATACTCGAGGACCCAATACATCGCGTCGTTCGCGGGTCTTGCGCCGATCAACGATCCGGCGGTGACGATTCTCGTGTCACTGGATTCGCCAGTGGGCCAGCATGAAGGAGGAGAAGTGGCAGCGCCGGTGTTCAAGCGAATTGCCGAGCAGGTGCTGGCGTATCTCGACGTGCCGCGGGACGTACCACTGAATCCAAAATTGCTACGCGCCGGATACAAAAGGCCGAGCAAAGGGGATGCGGGGTCGCTCGAGGAACTTTCCTCGGTGGATTTTTCGGCGCAGCCGGATGCGACGGCGAGCGCGCAGGAGAGAACTAGGGTGAGGGAGCAGGCAGTCGCATCAAAGGAGGCGTTGACGGTCGCAGTGGACTCCGGCGGGGCCGTGCAGATACCGGATTTCACGGGAGAAACGATGCGGCAGGTGGCGGATGCGGCCCTAAAGCTTGGGTTGGATCCTGTGCTCGTTGGCAGCGATCTTGCAGTGGAGCAAACGCCGGGGGCGGGCGCAAGAGTGCGGCGAGGCGCGAAGATCACGGTGCGGTTCGGAACACCGGCGGCAAAGAAAATGGCTTCGCGAGCGGGAGCCAGGAATTAGGATGAGAACTGGATTGAGTCCCATCGAAAACGATACGCGAAACTCGAAAACCAATCCCACAGAAGATGGGCGGAACAAGTCTTGGCCGGTGCATGCGCCCGCGCGCGTGATGAAATTGCGCGACGTGCTGCTGGGGACGGAAGCAGACTTTCCTTCAGCTTCAGCAGAGCTGGAAATCAGACAAGTGGCATGCGATTCGCGCAAAGTGCAGCCGCGAGCGCTGTTTTTTGCGTTCCACGGCGCGAAAGCGGACGGGAACGCGTACACACGGGACGCCGTGGCGCAGGGCGCGGTGGCGATCGTGAGCGAGGATGCCGCGCCGGCGGCGCTGCCGTCGAGTGTGCTGTGGATTCGCGTGCGAGAAGCGCGCAAAGCGTTGGCGGTGGCGTCCGCGAATTTCTACGAACACCCTGCAAAAGCGTTGCAACTCGTGGCGGTGACGGGGACGAACGGAAAGACGACGACAACATCTCTCGTCGACTCGATCATCAAAGCATCGGGAGCGAAGACGGGGCTCTTTGGCACGATCGCCTACCACACGCCGAAGGGCGAGTATCCCGCGCCGAATACGACGCCGGAATCGGTGGATTTGCAGGGATTCCTTGCGGAGATTCGAGATGCCGGCGGCAAGTACGGAGTGCTCGAAGCCAGCTCGCACTCGCTGTCCATGGACCGATTGTGGGGCTGCCATTTCACGGCGGCAGTCTTCACGAATCTGACCCGCGAACACATGGATTATCACAAGACATTTGAGGATTATTTCGCGGCGAAGCGGAGGCTCTTCGAGGGAACTGGAGGAGGGGCGCCGGGCACAGCGGTCATCAATGCGGATGACGAGTACGGAAAGAGATTGGCGGGGCTGGCGGCGAAGACGGTGACGTACGGATTGGAGTCTGACGCGGAAATTACGACGAGGAAATTCCAGCTGTCGTTTAGCGGGTTAACATTTGCGGCGCAGACGCCACAAGGGAAATTGCAGGTTGTCTCGCCGCTGGTGGGGCGGATCAACGTATACAACATCCTGGCGGCGATCGGAGCGGCGCAGGCGCTGGGTCTTTCGAACGAGCTTATCGAGAGTGGGATACGAAAACTTGAAAGCGTGTCCGGCCGGTTTCAGAGCATTCATCAGGGGCAGCCGTTCTTTGTGGTGGTGGATTACGCGCACACGGACGACGCGCTGGAAAATCTGATTCGAACGGCGCGGGAATTAAATCCCAAGGGACGCATCATCACCTTGTTTGGATGCGGCGGAGGAAAAGACCGGACGAAGCGTCCGGTGATGGGCGAAGTCACGGGCCGGCTTAGCGATTTGACGATTCTAACGAGCGACAATCCGAGGCAGGAAGATCCGCTGAAAATCATCAGCGACATTATCGTGGGCCTGCAGAAGACAGCCGGGAAATACATGATCGAACCGGATCGCGAGAAGGCGATTCGAGTGGCGATGGATGAAGCCAGCGCGGGCGACATCATCCTGCTGGCGGGAAAAGGCCACGAAAATTATCAAATTTTAAGCGACCGGGCGCTCGAATTCGATGATCGCGAGGAAGCGCGAAGAGCGTTGCGCGAACGGGGATACACCGAGAGCCCGGCGAAAGAGGGAGCAAAGAACGGGGAAAATGGGTCAGAGTTTGGCACGTAGCGCGCTTGTTTGAGTAGGCGGCGAGGGCGCGCGAGCCAGGAGTCAACTCGCGAAAGGAGGAGCCCTCAAAAAGGTGAGAAACGACCAAGGCGTGGGGTGTGTAGGTAAGGCGAACCCTCTGAGGAACTTATGCGGTGGACGATTGCACAGGTGGTTGGCGCATTGGGTGCTGCGGCGGGGGCCGGACTCGACCCCCTGGCCCGGGTGGCCGGCGTGTCGATTGATTCTCGCACGGTACGTACCGGAGAACTGTTCGTGGCAATCCACGGACCGCGTCACGATGGACACGATTACGTGGAGAGCGCCCTTGCGCGGGGAGCGGTGGCGGCGCTGGTTGCGGAGCCGGAAGCCGGCCGGTTCGGCGAAAGCACCCGAAGAAAATGCATCGCCGTGGCGGATACGTTTGAAGGGCTCAAACAACTGGCGAGAGCAGTGCGAGAAGCGTGGGGCGGGAAAATTGCCGGGGTCACAGGGTCGGTGGGCAAGACCACGACAAAGGAGATCCTGGCAGCATTGTTGGGCGCGAAACTTCGGGTCCTGAAGTCAGAAGGAAACTTCAATAACGAGTACGGACTGCCGCTGACCTTGTTTCGACTGGATGAGACTCACCAGGCAGCCGTGCTCGAGATGGGAATGTCCAGGCGGGGCGAACTCGCGCGGCTTGCGGCCATTGCGCGGCCCGACGTGGGAATCGTGACGCGAGTTGCACCGGCGCACCTGGAATTTTTTTCGTCGGTGGATGAGATTGCGCTGGCAAAGCGGGAACTGATCGAAGGATTGAACGGGCGGGACTCGACAGCGGTATTGAATGCGGATGATCCGCGCGTTGCGGCGTTTGGGCCTTCCGCGCCGGGCCGCGTGGTGACGTACGGGCTCGAGCAGCAGGCTTTCTTTATGGCCACCGCGATTGAGGACCGAGGAGCGCTGGGTTCGGCGTTCGATTACGTCAGTCCGGAGGGACGAGTACGGTTGGAATTGCCCGTACCCGGGAGGCACGCGATTTACAACGCTCTGGCGGCATTGGCGGCGGCGAGCGTTTGGAATATCGGAGCGGTGGAAGCCCAGCGCGTGTTTCCGACGTTGCGAGTGCCGGCGATGCGCGGAGAGTTGTTGCGATTCTCGAATGGAGCAGCGCTGATCAACGACAGTTACAACTCGAGCCCGGCGGCGCTGCAGGCGATGGTGTCCGTTCTGGCGGCAACACCAAACTTTCAGCGGAGGATCGTCGCGGCGGGAGAGATGCGCGAGTTGGGACAGACGTCGGGAGAATTGCACCGTGAGGCGGGAGTGTTCGCGGCGAAGACGGGAAAGATTGACTGGATGATCGGAGTCGAGGGCGATGCCGCGCAAATCGTGGAAGGGGCTGTCTCCGCGGGGATTCCCCGAGAGCACACAAAGTTTTTCCGGTCATCGGAAGAAGCCGCGAACTTTTTGCAAGAGTTTCTCGCGCCGCGCGATGTGTTGTTAGTGAAGGGTTCGCGTGGAGTGAAGATGGAGCGCGTCGTGGAAGCGCTGCTGGCGCGATATGCCGCGCCCGGCGAAGGATCTACCCCGGAGGGACGGCACTAGGATGCTCTACTACCTCCTCTACCACGTTCTGCAGCGATATTTTAGTCCGCTGAACGTCTTCCGTTACATCACGGTTCGAACCGTGTATGCGAGTTTGACGGCGATGTTTCTGGGATTGGTTTTTGGTCCATGGCTGATCCGCCGGCTGCGAGAATTGCAGATCGGCCAGTACATCCGCGAGGAAGGACCGCAAGAGCATCAGAAAAAAGCGGGGACGCCGACGATGGGCGGGGTTCTGATTGTGTTGTCCACGGCGGTGCCGACGCTGCTGTGGGCGGATCTGGCAAATCCGTTCGTACTGCTCGCGCTTTTTGCCCAGGTCGGATTCGCGGCGATCGGATTCGTTGACGACTACGCCAAAGTTTCGAAACAACGCAACCTGGGCTTGACGGCGAAGAAGAAAATTTATTTTCAGGTGCTGATGAGTCTAGTCGTTGGGATCTCGCTGCTGGTGCTGGTGACGCACTACGCGTACTCGACGCAGTTGATGATCCCGTTTCTCAAGCGATTGCATCCGGATCTGGTGATTCATTCGCTGCTGAACACGCGGCATTTTTGGTTTCTGGGATTTCTTCCGTTTCTGACATTCATTTGCATCGTCATCGTGGGCTCGTCGAATGCCGTGAACCTGACGGACGGGCTCGACGGCCTGGCGATTGGGTGCACGGTGATCGCAGCGGGCGCGCTGACGATGCTCACTTACGTGAGCAGCAATTCGCGATGGGCAACCTACCTCGAGATTCAGTACATCCCGCGCGTCGGCGAGCTGACTGTCTTTTGCGGCGCGCTGGTCGGAGCATCGCTGGGATTTCTCTGGTACAACGCGCACCCGGCGGAGATTTTCATGGGGGATGTTGGATCGCTTTCGCTGGGCGGAACACTGGGAACGATCGCGGTGATCATCAAGCAGGAGATTTTGCTGTTTTTTGTGGGTGGAATCTTTGTGATCGAGGCACTCTCGGTCATTCTCCAAGTCGGCTCGTTCAAGTTGCGGGGCAAACGAATTTTCAAAATGGCGCCGATTCACCACCATTTCGAACTGCTGGGCTGGAGCGAATCGAAAGTGATTGTGCGTTTTTGGATTGCGGCGTTGGTGTTTGCGCTGTTCGCGCTGACGACGCTCAAGTTGCGGTGAAGAAAGGCGACAGCGGGGAATTTTCGGGAAGCAGAATGCCGGGCGGATTCGAGTTGCGAGGGAAGCACGTGCTGGTGGTAGGAGTGGCGCGGACCGGCGTAGCGACAGCACTTTTTTGCGCGGCGCGGGGCGCGCGCGTCACGGCAACGGATACGCGGGCCGAAAAGGAACTCGAGGAGACAGCGGCAAGATTGCGGGCGGAGGGCGTGGCACTCGAATTCGGCGGCCATTCGGCGAAAACGTATCTCGAGCAAGACTTGATCGTGCCGAGCCCGGGCGTGCCAGCGGATGACGCGCGATTGCAGGCGGCTCGTGAAAAAGGCGTGACGATCTGGAGCGAAATCGAGTTGGCGTACCGGTTCATGAAAGGCCGCATGATCGGGATTACCGGTTCGAATGGAAAGACGACGACGACATCGCTTACGGCGCACATCTTGAAGGCCGCTGGAAAAAAGACTATTCTCGCGGGAAACATCGGCACGCCGCTCATTTCCTGCGTGGAAGCGATGCGCGAGGATACCTGGACGGTCGTTGAGCTGAGCAGCTTTCAATTGGAATTGATTGATACGTTTCGGCCGGAGATCGGCGTCCTGCTGAATTTGACGCCGGACCATCTCGATCGCCATCACACGTTTGAAGCATATGCCGCCGCGAAAGCGCGCCTCTTCGAGAATCAGACTGCTTTGGATGCCTCGATTCTGAATGCGGATGATCCCGCCGCCGCGCGACACGCGCCGCCCGTTCCGAGAGTTTACTGGTTCAGCCGGAAACGGGATGCCGCAATGGGAGTGTTCCTCCGTGGCACGGAGATTTTCTGCCGCGACGGCAGGACGGAAGAACGGCTTCTTGAAGTCGGCGATATTCCGCTGGCGGGTGCGCACAACGTTGAGAACGTGCTGGCCGCCGCGGCCGCAACGCGCCTGGCGGGAGCCGACGCCGCTTCGATTGCCGAAGGTGTGCGAACGTTTGCGGGAGTCGAGCACCGGCTCGAGTTCGTGGCGGAAATTGCAGGCGTGCGCTACTACAACGATTCGAAAGCCACGAATGTGGACGCCACGCTTAAAGCGCTGGATGCATTTCCGGGGCGCGTCCTGATTATTCTTGGCGGCAAGGACAAGGGGAGTGACTACACGGTGCTGAGGCAGCCGCTGCGTGAGAAGGCGATTCTCGCGCTGCTCATTGGCGCGGCGGCGGAGAAGATCGAAAAACAAATCACAGGAAGCGTGGCGATCGAGCGCTCGGAGACGCTCGAGCGAGGCGTCGAGACAGCCGCACACGCGGCGCAGCGGGGAGATATCGTCCTTCTAGCGCCGGCGTGCGCCAGCTTCGATCAATTTCAGAATTACGAGCACCGAGGGCGAGTGTTCAAGGACTTAGTGCGGCAACTGGAAAAGCAAGTTGCAGGCACGAACTCGGGGCGAGGGTGAACCAAAGTGCCGAAACGACTTGAGACGGACATGTGGTTGTTCTCGGTGACCATTGCGCTGTGCTTTTTTGGCGCGGTGATGATCTTTAGCGCGTCAGCGGTCACCGCTGAACGGGATTTCGGTCATGGGTACTATTTTCTAGTGAGGCAGATCGCGTGGCTGGCCCTGGGGCTTGTCGGAATGATCGCGCTGATGCGCACAGATTACCACCGTCTTCGCGAGCCCGCGGTCGTATACACGACGACTTGCATCGTGCTCTTGCTGCTCGTAGGAACGCTTTTTCTGGATAAGTCCCATGCCACGCACCGGTGGATTCGTTTTGGCCCCGTTGGGATCCAGCCGTCGGAACTGGCCAAACTAGCGGTGATTCTCTATCTGGCTTGGTTTCTGGACCAAAAGCGGCGAAGCACGCCGGCGATGGAATTCTGCAAGGAGGATTTTCTACAAACAATTCTACCGGCAGTGGTGCCCGTGCTGGTGTTTGTCGCATTGATTTTGCTCCAGCCTGATCTGGGGACGTCGATCGCCATCGTGGTGGTTGCGACGGCAGTGCTTTTCGCCGCTGGACTGTCATGGAAGTGGCTGGCAGCGGGCATGGCAGGGGCTGCCCCGGTCCTTTATCTCTTGATTACGCACGTCGCATACCGGCAAGCGCGATTGGCTGCCTTTCTCAAGCCGGATTCGGATCCGCAAGGCGCGGGCTTTCAGTTGATGCAATCGCTCATTGCGGTGGGCTCGGGCGGATTTACGGGCGTGGGCTTGATGGAAAGCAAACAGAAGCTTTTCTATCTGCCCGAAGCGCACACGGATTTTATCTTTGCGGTGATTTGCGAGGAACTGGGCTACATCGGCGGGGCGCTGGTGATCGCGATGTTCGCCGTTTATGGGTGGCGTGGATTGCGTGCCGCGTTTGCTGCGCGGGACGGATTCGGCCGGCTGCTGGCCCTCGGCATCACGACCATGGTGTTGAGCCAGGCAATGATCAATCTCGCCGTGGTTCTGGGAATGGTTCCGACCAAGGGAATTCCTCTGCCGTTCGTGAGTTACGGAGGGTCGAGCTTGATGGTGATGTTGCTGGCGACCGGGGTCTTGCTGAACATCAGCCACCAAGCCACGGACGTATGAAGCTGCTGATCGCTGGGGGAGGCACTGGCGGACACGTCTTCCCGGCGCTGGCGGTGGCGCAGGAGTGGCTGGCGCGCGGAAAAGAGAGAGAAGTCGTGCTCGTGGGAACGGAACGAGGAATTGAGATGAAGCTGGTGCCGCAAGCTGGGCTGCCGCTCGAGACGCTGAGAGTGGCAGGCCTGAAGGGAAAAGGCGGAGCAACTTTGCTGAAGAATCTCGCGATGCTGGCTCCGGCGATGCTCGATGCCCGACGTGTTTTGAGGAAGCACAGACCGGTTGCGGCATTCGGCGTCGGCGGATACGCGGCTGGTCCGATGCTGCTGGCAACTTGGCTCAGCGGGATTCCCAATGTGATCTTCGAACCGAATGCAGAACCGGGTCTAACGAACCGGCTGCTCGCAAAGCTTTCGCGAAAAATTGCCACAGGCTATGAAATTTCTGCTCAGGCATGGGGAAAGCAAGCAGTGGTTACGGGGTGTCCCGTGCGCGCTGAATTTTTTGGGATCGCGCCGCGAAAACCTGAAAAGCCATTTCGAATGCTAGTGACCGGCGGCAGCCAAGGTGCACTGCCCATCAATCGTGCGTTTGTGGACGCCATGGATTTGCTGGCGGCGCGGAAGGGCGAACTCGCAATCGTGCACCAAACGGGCGAACGCGATTATAATGCGGTGCGCACCGCGTACGCGCGGCGCGAAATTAACGCGGAGGTCGTACCCTTCCTTTCAAATATGGCGGAGCGCTTTGCCTGGGCAGATGTGATCGTTTGCCGAGCAGGAGCCATCACCGCGGCGGAAATTGCCGCCGCGGGCCGAGCCGCCATCTTCATTCCCTTCGGTGCCGCAACGGACAGCCATCAACTGAGAAACGCGCAGGAAATGCAGCGCGCTGGGGCGGGCCGCCTGATTTCTGAGAAAGAATTAACCGCGGAGCGGCTGGCCGGCGAGATCTTTGGATTGGTGGACCACGCGGATGAATTGCAGCGACAAGCATCCGTGGCTCGTTCCCTGGGGCGTCGGGACGCAACACGCGAAATAGTGGACCTCATCGAAGAGGCCGCCAACGTGCAGGCAATTCGCGAGAGGACAAGTCCATGATGGTTTCTTTTCGGAATTTTCAGCGCATGCACCTGGTGGGAATCGGCGGGATCGGAATGAGCGGCATCGCTGAAGTCTTATTGACGTTGGGCTATTCGGTTTCTGGATCAGACACGAAACCTTCCAACATCACAGAGCGGCTGCAGAATCTTGGAGCGACGATTTTCGAGGGCCACAAGGCTGGCAATGTGGAGGGCGCGCATGTGGTTGTGATTTCCTCGGCGATCAAGCAAGACAATCCCGAGGTGATCGAGGCGCACAAACGGAAAATACCGGTCATTCCGAGAGCGGAGATGCTGGCGGAATTGATGCGGTTGAAATATGGAATCGCGGTGGCCGGTGCGCACGGCAAGACCACGACCACCTCGATGGTGGCTTCTGTCCTAGCCGCCGCGCACCTTGACCCAACGTTTGTCGTTGGCGGCCGCGTAAACCAGGCGGGAACAACGGCACGCCTGGGAAAAGGAGAATATTTCGTAGTGGAGGCGGACGAAAGCGACCGCAGCTTCCTGATGCTTGCGCCTGTCGTTGCCGTTGTCACGACGATTGATCGCGAGCATCTTGATCAGTACAGCTCGCTGGAAGACATTCAGAACGCTTTCGTACAGTTTGTGAATCGCGTGCCATTTTATGGAGCGGCGATTCTTTGCCTGGACGAGCCAAACGTGCAGGCTATTATTCCCAAGGTGAAACGGCCGATCATCACGTATGGGACTTCGAGCCAGGCGGACTTGATCATCAGCGACGTGAAACTCGAAGGCCTGGGCAGCGAGTTCCGGATGACCTATAAAGACGAGGACCTCGGGCTTTTCCGCCTGGCTCACCCGCCCGGCATGCACAACGTTCGCAACGCTGCCGCTGCGGCAGCCGTGGCGCTGTATCTGAATGTTCCCTCGGACCTCATTCGCGAAGGGCTCGCAAAATTCGCGGGAGTCGGACGACGGTTCGACATCAAAGGCTCGGTCAATGGAATCACGGTTATAGACGACTACGGCCATCATCCTGCGGAGATTCGAGCCACTCTCGAAGCGGCGCGCGGCTGCAAGTTCAATCGGCTGCTTGTACTGTTCCAACCGCACCGGTTCACGCGTACGCAACATCTCTGGGATGAGTTTCGCCGCGCCTTCAATGAGGCAGACATTCTCGTGTTGCTGGACATTTACGCCGCGGGTGAGGCGTCCATAGCCGGAATTACTGGCGAGGCGCTTGCCGCAGCCATCCGAGAAGCGGGGCACAAGAACACTCATTATTTTCGCTCCATGCAAGAGGGCATCGAGTTTCTGTTGCGCGAGGCAAAGTTCGGCGACGCCATCCTGACGGTTGGGGCTGGAAACGTCAGCCGGGCCAGCGGCGAATTCATGGTGCTACTCGGAACAGAGAACCCGGTCCCAGATGCGCGTTGAGAATCCCCAAGTCGCGGCGGGTCTTTCGCAACTCGGTGTCCAGCTAAGACCGGCGGCCTCGCTGGCGGAGCTTACTTCGCTGGGAATCGGCGGTACGACTGACGTGTTTCGAATCACCCGGCACGAAGCGATTCCTGAACTCTTGAAGCTGCTTGACGAACGTGGGATACCTCACCGGTTTCTTGGAGGCGGATCGAACTTGCTTGTCGAAGACGGCGAGCTGCCCTGGGTTGTCCTGCAGCTTGTTTCGCAGAAGCCCGACATCATTCTAGAGGGCAACACTGCTCGTGTAGATGCGGCCGCCGACCTTGGGCGGACAGTCACTTACTGCGCGAAAAACGATCTCGGCGGAATGGAAGGTCTCATCGGCGTGCCCGGAACGGTGGGAGGAGCTCTGCGAATGAATGCGGGCGCTTACGGCATGCAAATCGGCACGTACGTAAAGGAAGTGAAGATTTACCGGGCGTGCCGCCGGCAGATAGAAACTCTTCGAGGCGATCAAATTTCTTTCGAATACCGGCACACTTCTTTTGCGGCTGATGATATGATGCTGGCAGTGAAGCTGGAACTACCCTCCAAACCGTATCCTGAAATCCTAAAAGGAATTCGCATCTGCAACGAAAAACGGCGCGCGAGCCAGCCGCTCGGGCAAAAGAGCGCCGGCTGCATCTTCAAAAACCCTCCAGGCGCTTCTGCTGGACGCATGATTGACGAGCTTGGGCTGAAGGGACTGAACGTAGGCGATGCCCGCGTAAGCGACCGGCACGCCAACTTCTTCATCAACACGGGCCGCGCGACAGCGAAAGAGATGCTGGCGTTGATCGCGTCCGTCCGCGAACGCGTCGAGAAATCGTTCGGGGTTTTGCTCGAATATGAGGTGGTGGTTTGGAGCGCATGAAAACCATGTCGCGCTCGGCGGCCGCTGCCGCTGAACCCTACCGGCCCGAAATGCTGGCCGAGGAAGAGCCGCGCTATCTGCGGCGACAGAAACCTCTCGAGATAAGGCGCAAGAAATTTGGGGGCCGCGGCTGGACGTTCTATCGTCGCGTATTAGTTTGGACTTTGAGCGGGGCAGCCGGAGTCACGTTCGCGGTCGTTGCCGGGCGATTTTTGCTGTATTCGCCGCAAGTGTTGTTGCTCAAGCAGGATCAGATTGAAGTGACCGGCAATCACTTCGTCACGCGCCAAGCGGTTCTGCAGCCGTTCGCGCGAGACCGCGGCCAAAGCGTCGTGCGCATACCGTTAGACGAGCGGCGCGCCGAACTTGAAGCGCTCCCGTGGGTCGAATCGGCGAGTGTAGAAAGAATTTTGCCCAACCACGTACGTGTTGAGCTAACGGAACGGACTCCCATTGCTTTTATTCGAACCGGGGGCGAGCTTTCGCTGATAGACGCACATGGCGTGGTTCTGGACCGTCCCGGAGGCGGTCAGTTCCAATTTCCAATCGTCACAGGACTCACTGAGAGCGTCCCGCAGGAAGAGCGCGAAAAAAGGATGCAGACCTTCCAGGAATTTCTGAGGGACATTGAGCTGGTGCGCTCCGGGTCCGGCGACCACGTCAGCGAAGTGGACCTTTCCAATCCGAAGGATTTGCGCGTGGTGATGTCCGGGTTGGCTTCGGCGAACGACACGCAGGCCGTGACCGTTCACTTTGGCGATGGAGACTTTACGAACAAATACCGCATGCTCGTGGACAACTTTGCGCAATGGCAGGCAAACGCGGGGAAGGTCTTGTCCATTGATTTGCAATACTCGCGACAAGTCGTTGTGAATTCGGACAGTAGTGTGAGTTCGGCGGGTTTGAAGAATTAGCGGCAGAGCATCGAAAGAAAAAGGGCTGGGGGCGGCGGCTTGGCAAAGAAAGAGCGGTACATCGTCGGGTTAGATATTGGCAGCACGAAGACGTCGGCACTGATCGCGGAGCAGGTGGACGATCAATTGAAATTTCTGGCGCTGGGCGCGGCGGAATCGAAAGGGCTGCGCAAGGGATTGATCGTCAATCTGGATTCCACCGTAAGCTCGATTCGGCGTGCGGTCGAAGAGGCCGAAAGCGTCGCCGACGTTCCCGTCGAATCGGCGATCATCGGAGTTGCGGGAAGTCACGTGCGCGGGGTGAACAGCCGGGGCGGTGTGACGATCGGCAACCGTGCCCGCGATATCGAGCGCGACGATATTCGCCGCGCTATCGACGCCGCGCGAAATATCACACTGCCCGCAGACCGCGAAGTTCTTCATGTACTCCCGCACGAGTTCAGGGTGGATGCGCAGGAGGGGATTCGCGACGCGACCGGGATGGTTGGCCACCGGTTGGAGGCAAACGTCCACCTGGTGACTTCGTCCATAACGGCGACGCAGAATCTGGTCACGGCGGCAAACCGCGCTGGCATTTTGGTAAATGACACAGTGCTGGAACCCTTGGCTTCCGCCGAATCCTGCTTGACACAGGACGAGCGCGAACTGGGCTGCTGCCTGCTGGACATCGGCGGAGGGACGACGGAACTGATTGTCTTTGGCGGCGGAGTCGTTCGCCACACCGGGGCCGTGCCGGTTGGCGGCGACCATTTCACGAATGATCTCGCGGTCGGACTGCGAACTCCCATTCCCGAGGCAGAACGGATTAAGCGACAGCATGGATGCGCCTCTTCCACATTACTCCGCGAGGACACTTCGATCGAGATCGCCAGCGTCGGAGATCGTCCGCCGCGCACGATTTTTTCGCGCGTGTTGACCGATATCATCGAACCCCGATCCATGGAGCTTCTCGCGCTCATTCGAGAAGATCTCCAGCGCGCAGGGCTGGACTCTCAAATCCCCGCGGGATTTATTCTTGCCGGCGGCGGCGCGCGATTGAATGGCTTGCTTGAACTCGCCGAGCAATCCTTCCATTTGCCGGTGCGAATCGCGGAACCAAAGGGCTTGGCTGATCTGCCCGAAGAGGTGGCGCAGCCGGAATATGCAACGGTGGTGGGTCTAGCGATGTACGGCGCGAAAATGCGGCGCTCCGCGCAGCAGCGCTCCGGAACAATCGTATCCAAATTGAAGTCCATGTTTGCCGGTGCCTCGTGAACCTGCCCGAGCGCAGCGCCACGAACGTGGAGAAGGTTGAGGAACGTATGACGATGAAAGACGCAGGAATTCGCATGAGCTTCAGCGAGGAACTGCAACCGGCGAAGATCAAGGTGATCGGAGTCGGCGGCGGCGGTTGCAACGCGGTGAACCGAATGATTCGGGCCAAAGTCGAGGGCGTCGAGTTCATCACGGCGAACACCGATCTACAGGCGTTGAAGCTTTCTCAGGCGCCCGTAAAACTTCAGTTGGGCGCAAAGCTGACGAAGGGGTTGGGCGCGGGAGCCAATCCCGAAGTCGGCCGGAAAGCTGCGCTCGAAGATACTGAGAAAATCATCGAAGCGCTCGAAGGCGCGGACATGATTTTCATTACCTCCGGCCTCGGCGGAGGAACAGGCAGCGGCGCGGCGCCTGTTGTGGCGTCGCTCGCAAGCGAACTGGGAGCTTTAACTGTCGCGGTAGTCACAAAGCCCTTCGCGTTCGAAGGAAAGCGCCGCATGCTGCAAGCCGAACAGGCGTTGCAAGAGCTCATTGGCGGGGTGGATACCGTCATCGTGATTCCCAACGAGCGGCTGATGGACACCGTCGAGCGTGGCACGAGTTTTTTCGACGCTTTCCGAATTGCGGACGACATTCTCCGACAGGCTGTTCAGGGCATATCCGACATCATCACGGTTCCGGGGATTATCAACCGCGACTTTGCCGACGTGAAAGCCATTATGCATGGTCAGGGTTACGCCGTGATGGGAACGGCGATCGCGACGGGCACAAACCGCGCGATCGACGCCGCCAACCGGGCGATTGCGAGTCCATTGCTCGAAGACAATTCCATCCAGGGCGCGCAAGGCATTCTGATTAACATTTCCGGCAGCTCGAGCCTCTCGCTGCATGAAGTTCATGAGGCGTCATCAATCATTCAAAAGGCCGCGCATGAGAACGCGAACATTATTTTTGGCGCGGTCATGGACGATACGATGAAGGATGCAGTGAAAATCACCGTCATCGCGGCGGGATTCAAGGAAGCCAACAAGAAAAACGCGGTGCAGAAACCGTCCTTTCTGCCGAAAACCTGGAAGGCTGGGCGCGAGATGCAGGAGCCGGCCCCGCAGCAGCAATCTTTGCCGAATGTCGTTCACCAGGTACAGCAAAACGTCCGGGACGTGAGCCACGAAGTGCCGGCGGATGATCTGGATGTCCCGACATTCCTTCGCCGTCAGGCGCAAAAAGCGTGAGAGGATTATCGCGGTTGGAATTCTTTCAAAGATTCGGAGCGGGGTCGGTCAGGAAACAAGCCACAGCAATTTTTAATTAGCATGGGAATATTCTGGCCCGGCTTCTAGCTTCCTGACTTCCTTTACGAGCCGCCGGACTTCTTCCTCAAATCGCGCGGCATCGGGTGAGCGCCCAACGACGGTGCTGAGGCCCGCATGAAACTCAGTCGCGCCGGTTCTCAGCGCAATTTCGCGGACGTTGCCGGCAACGATTCCCGCTCCCGGCAAGATCGCAATCTTCCTTCGGGCTCTCTTCACCATTTCCTCAATCGCAGCCACTCCTTCGAGCGCCGTGCTGCAACCGCCGGAAGTCAGCACTCTCGTTATGCCGGTGCGCTTTAGTTCTTCCAGCGCTTGCAGTACATTTGCGGATTCGTCTATAGCCCGGTGAAATGTAGATTCCATTCCATCCGCGAGTTCCACGAGTTGCCTGGTTCTGGACACGTCTATACACCGAGCGCGCGTGAGTACTCCCAGCACAACCCCATTCATTCCGAGATTCTCTGCCTGACGAATAGACGCACACATCGCGGCAAATTCCTGTTCCGAATAAACAAAGTTTCCTGCCCGCGCTCGAATCATCACGAAGACCGGTATTTGTACAGCAGCGCGGACTCCCGCCATTAACGCAATGTCAGGGGTTAGCCCCCCCACTGCAAGCTCGGCACACAATTCGATCCGGTCTGCGCCGCCCAGTTCGGCCGCGGCGGCAGCCTTCGCGCTCTCCACACTGATTTCGACTCGAAAGGAATGCTTCATTGCTATCCAGCTATCGGATGATTCTCCGCCACGGGAGTGCGGCCTGGCGGGCGCTGAACCGCACATCCCCAAGAGGTGCATTCGCGACAATCATTTCCAGCGCAGACGCGCCCGGATGGTTTGAGGTTTCGAATTTGTTCATTTCTTGTGGCATCGCACTTTTCGAATTCTCTCAAGTAGTTGCTCCCGATATTGCTTGTGGTAATCTTTTTCGCCGGGACTCCCGGCTTTCATAGTCTGTTGTTCCAGATTCCGAAATTCTTCAGAGGAGTTTCCCATGAATTTCCGTTCCAAAACTATCGCGTTCTCGGCGATCGCTCTCGGAGCCGCCCTGGCTGCTTGCCAGGAACCCTACCATCAGAAGGACGAGCAATATTATCTGATTACCGCGAATATCAACTTGCCTTACTGGCAGGAAGCGGAAGCTGGGCTTCGCGACGCGGCGCAGGTGATGGGCGTCAAAGCAGAAATGGACGGGCCAACGACGCTTTCTCCCAAAGATGAACTGGATTCGTTTCAAAAAGCAGTCGCGCTTCATCCCGCGGGGATCCTGGTTTCCGTGATGAGCCAGGGACTCCTGAAACCGGCGATCGACTCCGCAGTCGCTCAGGGCATTCCGGTCATCTGCATAGATGCGGATGCGCCAGATTCGAAGCGCATTATGTTTGTTGGCACAGATAATTTTCGAGCCGGCGAAGAGAGCGGCAAGAGAATGGCGGACATTCTCAAGGGCGAAGGGCGCGTAGCGATTATCACCGTGCCCGGGCAGCCAAATCTAGACGATCGAGTTCGCGGCGTGACCGAAGCCTTGAAGAAATATCCCGGGATCAAGATTGTGGAGACGCTGGACGACAAGGGCGATCCCCGCGCGGCAAATGATGCCATCTCTGGAGTCCTCGCCAAGAAAGAAAAGGTGGACGGCGTGATTTGTCTCGAAGCTTCCGGCGGTTCAGGAGTCGCCGAAGCGTTTCATCGGCTTGACGAAACCGGGAAAATTGCCATCGTTTCCTTCGACAAGGATCCGGAAACGCTCGACGCCATTGATAAAGGGTGGATCAACGCGACGATTGCGCAAAAGCCGTATGTCATGGCGTATTACGGGCTACGCTTTGTCGACGATTTGCACCACAACGCAGTGCATGAGTTCAAAGATTGGCGCACCGCGCCGGGAGATCCTCTACCTTCCTGGGTGGATACCGGGACGGCCATCATTGATAAGACTAATCTCGCGGCCTTCCGCGAGGCACTCGCAGCTCATCCCAAGCCGCTCTAGAGTTGAATTGCAGGCTGCGCGGCTCGCTCTGCAAACGGTTGAATGACGCGGGCTGGCATTCACGGATATTCGTCTCAGCTACTTTTGGAGACTTGCGCCCGCCAGTTCGGCGATGGCGCCCAGCGTCGTCTGCGTTGCATTCAGTCCGAGACGAAAGTCAGCGTCAGAATAGGTTGTGAACACGTCGGTTGGCTGATGCCACTGCGGATCCCAGCCGCTTCCGATTTGCGTGCCGCGTTCGTTTTCTCGCAAGCTGATGGACGGCACGACGTCCATGAACGAACTCGAATCCGTGTTCGTCATGTGGCTGCTTACGCTTGCAGGGTAGTCCGAAGCATATTTTTCGTTGGCGCGTTCGAATGCCCACGCCAATTCCTGCGCTGTTCCGGCCTCTTTGGCTCTCGATTGAAATTCGATGTTGATATCGGCTTCCGGCCTTTGCTCCTTGCTCATTGTTCCATCGGCTCGCGGCATTCCGTGGTCAAACAACATCATGTCGTGCGTGATCATTCCAAGCCACTTCGGTTCCGGATAGCGCCCCGAGCCCGGCGGATCTTCTTTGCCCTGCAGACCTTCACGTTGCTCGACATAGGCGCGGCTGCCGTTCAGTCCGGTTTCCTCGTTGTTCCATAAGATGAACCTGATGGAACGCTCCGTTCGAACGTCCGGGCTGCTGAGCACACGCGCAACTTCCATGACGAGCGCTGTGCCAGAACCGTCGTCGTTCGCCGCCTCACCCCATCCAATTCCATCCATGTGCCCGCCCACGATGTACATTTCGTCCGGGTGTGTTGTGCCGATTTTTGTACAATAAACTTCCTCGCGAGGTCCTGGAGTGGACTCCTGTGAATCGAGCGCTCGGATCTGCAAGTTAGGCTGCGCATTCGGATCCGTGTTCACCCCCGTCCGCTCGCGAACTCCCCGCGGACGTCCGCCGCCGACGGCGGTCGGAATTTCGCCTGGTGGAGGTGGCGTGCGACGCGCGCGGGGCGGGCCAGGCTCGTAGTCGTATTTAATCCGTCCTATTTCCGTGCATCCGTAACTTCTCAATTGCGCCTCGATCCAGTCCACGGCTTGGCGATTTCGATCCGTGCCCTGGCGGCGATCACCAAATTTTGTGAGTCCCTTAATGGTCGCCTTGTAGCGTTCCAAATCCAGGCGGCCCACCAGCGTCCTCACAGTTTCTGAAGCGACGATTTGGTTCGTCCTTGGCCGTGCCGCTTGCTGTGCCGAAATTCGAACTCCCGCAACAATTCCAAAAGCGCAAATCCCTGCCAATACAATACGCAGTCGCATGTCCCAACCTCCGGGCGGCATATTGCTGAATTTCCGATGACTATGTCAATTCGTGTCTTCCTGTGCCGGCCGTTCGAATGGACACGGAGCAGTGTTTGCCATTGTGTGAGAGGAAGCACGGGTGGGGGATTTTTCGGAAGAGAATTCGTAACTTGCGCTGAATGAAATTAGATCCAGCCGAGCGCGGCAAAGCTGGTAATCGCGGCGCATCCGAGCGCGACTCCAAGAACTATCCCGGCAAGCACGTCGCTTAGAAAGTGCAT
Source organism: Candidatus Acidiferrum sp. (assembly GCA_035279745.1). Classification (GTDB taxonomy): domain Bacteria; phylum Acidobacteriota; class Terriglobia; order Acidiferrales; family UBA7541; genus Acidiferrum. The sequence goes on from DATEHE010000016.1 coordinate 108,332, forward strand.
GCCCAGAACGATGCGGGAAAACGCGATGCTGATCGCCAAGAACACCAGCGGCCATTCCAGCGGAGGGTAGAAATAGCTCACCACCAACGCGACAGAAAACGCGGTCATGGTGTGCCCGGAAGGGAAAGAGAAACGGTCCGGCGGGAGCACGTTCGACCAGCAATGTGGCTCGAGGTGGTACGGCCTGGGTCTCTGGCTTAAGAGTTTCAGTGCCTTGAAGACCACGATGCCGAGGATTGCGGCGCTACCGGCAGCCCCCACAGCCACAAAACGTTGGGCGCCGCCGTCCAAGAGCAGGATGATTCCAAGGCCGTACCACAACCAACCGTCGCCCATGCGGGTCGAGAGAATCATCCAGATCCGAAACCAGCGCGGCGCACGCCAGCGGTTCATGCGACGCATGACACGGTGATCGCGCCGTTCGATGAAACCCCAAAGTGCGCGCGCAACAGCCATATTGCTTAGCCCATCAAGCCCCAGTTGGCCTGGAGATTCGAATCCAGGTCCCAGAACATAGGGTGCGATTTTTCCGTTCGCTCCAGAATCTTCGACCACTTCTCATGAAACCGAAACTCGTTCAGCCAGTGGCCGGCCGTGCAAAATGGAACGAGCAAGGCCAGAGGAGCAAGCGCGATTGTCCAGGGCTTTTCATCCCACATGCCAAATACAATGTGGAACACATCCTCCGTCAGTTTGGCGTAACTGCCCTCTGCCCCGCACACGCGGCCCTGTCCGGCACGCAACCCGGCGAAGAACTCATCGGCGGTACGCGCCCCTCGCACCTCTGTAAACGTGCGACCCACTCCGGTGATCGTGTGCGAGTCGCTACCTCCCACGGCAATTTTGCCCAAGTGGTTTGCAAGGCGGCGGGCGCTTTCATTCGCGCACGCTTGCATCTGGCCATTCCGCGTTTCAAGGGCTGGAACATAAGAAGCAAACCAGCGGAAATCGCCTTCGCTTCGTTTCCCGGTAAGGCCGGAAAAGACGTGGTTTACGCTGAAGAAGAGCTTTCTCTCGGTGAGGAACATTATCAGCGAGATGAAATCCCTCCTACGCTTTTGAATTTCAATATGGTCGCGCTCGTTCATGCCATATACGCCCAAGTGCATTTCCGTTCCGCTCGGCATGACCACAGTAACTTCCTCGCTGAGGAAGAAGTCGGGGTTGTGGCGCAGAACCTCGGCGGCGTCAATCGAGTCGTGGTCAGTCAGGGTAACCAAGGTCATTCCGAGAAGCTTTAGCCGTGCATAGACTTCCGCGGGGTCATTGTAGGACTCCCGGCAGATTTTGGTCAGGCCCGGAGTGTTACACATGCCAGAAGCGATGGAGTGAACATGAAGGTCGCAGCGCATGAAACTATTGTTAAATGGCGATATGAACAGGGCATGAAGAGACGGCAAAATGTGAGTGAATGTGGCCTTGGAACTTCTTGAGCACATTGGACTTCCTTAGTTATCCACATGGCATGGAGTTTGCTCTCCTCAGCGAAGAAGAAGCGTATGGCACAATCCGCACATGAAGAAAATTCTCGTGCTCTTCCACGATGCCGGCGGAGGGCACCGCAACGCGGCAGTTGCGCTGCAAACGATCGTGGCGCAGCAACAGCGGCCGTGGGAGTTGGAGCTCGTGCAATTCCAGGATTTGACAGATTCGCTCGACGTACTCCGCAAACTCACCGGAATTCGCATTCAGACGCTCTATAACATGATGTTGCAAACTGGCTGGACGCTCGGCAGCCAGTATGTCCTGCGCATTCTGCAGGCGACCATCCGGTTGTTTCATGGTCCGCTGGTGCGGTTGCTCGAAAATTACTGGCGCGAGCATCCTGCCGATCTCCTTGTTTCCGTGATTCCTCACTTCAATCGGGCGATTTGCGAGAGCTGGAACGCCGTGTATCCCGGACGGCCGTTCGTCACGCTGATCACTGACTTGGCGGATTATCCGCCGCGCTTTTGGATTGAACCTTTGCAGCAACAGCACATTATCGCCGGGACGGAGCGTGCGGCGGAACAAGCTCGCGCCATGGGCCACGACAAATCTCGTATCTTCCAGGTTTCCGGGATGATTCTTCGGCCGGATTTTTATGCGGAGGATACGACCGATCCAATCGCACTTCGAAAGGAGCTTGGCCTTCACGAGAATCTGACTACAGGCTTAGTTCTGTTCGGCGGCCACGGAGCAAGGGTGATGTACAGCATCGCGGAGCGGCTGGACTATGCACACCTTCCTCTGCAATTGATCTTGATTTGCGGTCGCAACGAAAAACTGGCCGCCAAGCTGCGTTCGCACGCTTGGGAGATGCCGGTGCACATTGTCGGCTTCACAAAAGAGATTCCGCGGCTGATGCGCATCGCAGACTTCTTGATTGGCAAGCCCGGCCCCGGAACCATTGCCGAAGCAGTGGTGCGCGGACTTCCGGTGGTGGTGGAAAGCAATGCTTGGACGCTGCCGCAGGAGCGATTCAATACGGAGTGGGTCAGAGAGAAGCGGGTGGGCATTGTGCTGAAAAGCTTCCGACATGTCGTGGCTGGTGTTCGGCAGATGCTAGACCCGGAGACGCTCGCGATGTTTCGAAGAAACACTTCTGCATTGAACAACCGCGCAGTCTTTGAAATCCCCGGGATACTTGCCAGGTTTATGGATTCGCGGAGTTCCGCTGAAACGCCAGAACCTGAAGCCGGACCAATCCCGGTCAATACATCCGCTTAACTTGCTGGAGACAGTCTCGTGTTTGCTGCGCGTTCGTTGCGGCCGGGATGCTCATAGCGTGGCCCGGCATCCGGGCTGTCAATGCGGATTTTCGCGTGTGGCTTGGCGCAAGTCACAGCCCAGGGGCGCGAGGCGTACTTTGGCAATTCACAAAGCTTCACGCAGACTCGGTGCGCCATCGAGCCAGCACAGTGGCAGTAACAGCTTCCAACAGGAGCATTCGTCCGCGCAGGCGGGGTGTCGGCCATGAGAATCAGCGAACTGGCCAGAAAGCACCCAAGAATAAATACAGTCCAAAGGATGATTCTGTTCAGCAGAGCAGAACGGCGAGGCCAAGAAGTCATGCGGGAATTGTGGAACCGAGAGGTTGAAAAACCGATAGCGCGAAGCGGGGGAAGATTTTGTTACCGGGGTTCTAGAACCGCTGAGGAGCAGGTGAGGTCGCAGTAAATGAGGCAAGTTCCCGAATCAGATTTGAAGCAGTTCCATTCTGAAATTAGCGGACGGAATTGGGGCAACCTTCGCCATGTCAGAAAGAAAGCAACTCTTTTATTTGTAACCACTTACAAAAGGTTCAGGTCGGACCGAGAATTGGCGTCTTCCGTGCATTAAGGCCTACTATGAGTGCGTTTCACATGACGGGTTGTGGAGAGTGGCAAGCGAGGGGGAAGGGGCTTGCTCGTCACTTTTCGCGATTCGTTCCCACCTGCCTCTGAGAGGGAAGCTAGGATGGATGACCCCACGCGTCGGTGTGAAAACGACACTGACAACGAAACGCACTCTTCGGGGCCCCCGATCCCAAGCGGGGGCCCCATTTTTTTGCTCTCCTTTAGTTAACTCGCCGCCAAAGCAAAACTAAGTCTTCAGAATGCACAGTAAACTCTGGCAGCAGAGTTTCTGCACACTCCAGGTCTTGTCCCCTGGCTAAGGTCCATTTACTTAAACTTCGCAGCCTCAATTCACTTTTCGGGTGACGGCTATTGTGGCTTGGCCGAGGACGTGCGCGACCTGCGTATCACGCAGACGCGAGGCATCATACTCGAACGAAAGATGTTTCTTGGCTTCATCGAAACGGAAGCGGCGCAGGCCATAGGTGTTGGAGAACTCGCCGAGAAGGCGAAGCTGGTTGGGCGTCAAAGGGGACTGTAATTCGTAAGTGATTTCGACGAGGGTCATGGCAAGAGATTATACCAGTCCAGGCAAGAATTTCGTTTCGAAGCCCGGCGCGCCCCTGAATCATCTAAGATAGGGCCATGTCTGGAGAGAGTCCTGGTCCTAGCGCTCAAAAACCAGTTTTGCCGGTTCTTGGAGCCGCGCCTCGTGCGAAAGATCCCGTCTGCGGAATGATGGTTGACCCACAGAAACCTGCGGCCAAAGCCGAGCACGGCGGCCAAACGTACTACTTCTGTTCTAAACGCTGCGGCGAACGGTTTGTTGCGGAGCCCGAGAAGTTTCTCGCGCAACCCGGCGCAGCGGGGATGGAGTCCGCGCCCAGCGCACACCGTCACGCGCATGACGCAGTCGCTCCTTCACCAAACGCAACTGCGGCCGCCGCGGTGAAGTTGGCGCGGTACACCTGTCCAATGGATCCCGAAGTTGTACAAGTTGGGCCTGGCGTGTGTCCCAAATGTGGGATGGCGTTGGAGCCGATGGACGCGCTCGCCGAAGTCGAAGCTAGCCCCGAGTACGATTCGATGTTGCGACGCCTGTGGGTGAGCGCTGCGCTTTCTTTGCCGGTGCTCGTTCTTGCAATGCTCGGCGACGCGCTGCGGCTGCCGCTCTCCGCACAAACACGAAACTGGCTTGAACTTATATTGGCAACACCGGCCGTAGTCTGGGGCGGCTGGCCGTTCTTTCAGCGCTTCTGGGCCTCACTAATAAACCGCAGTCCGAACATGTTCACGCTCATTGCCTTGGGCACTGGCGCCGCGTACCTCGATAGCGTTGCCGCCACGCTATTCCCGCAAGCCTTCCCGGCATCCTTTCGCGATGCGCAGGGGGCAGTCGCCACCTATTTTGAAGCTGCGGCTGTGATCACCACGCTTGTCCTGCTCGGACAGGTTCTCGAGTTGCGTGCGCGGCGCAAGACTAGCGGGGCGATTCGCTCCCTTCTCAACCTGGGGCCGAAGCAGGCGCATCGCATCGCGCCAGACGGCCGCGAGACGGACGTGCCACTGGAAGAGATCCTACACGGCGACCGCTTGCGAGTGCGTCCTGGAGAAAGTGTTCCCGTGGACGGCATCGTTCGCGACGGGGAAAGCGCCGTGGATGAATCCATGGTCACAGGCGAGCCGATGCCCGTGGAAAAATCGGAGGGTGATGCGGTTACCGGCGGGACGCTCAACACCAGCGGCAGTTTCGTGATGGAAGCGCGACGAGTTGGCTCCGAAACGTTTCTAGCACAAATCGTTCAATTGGTCAGCGAAGCGCAACGCAGCCGTGCGCCGATGCAGCGATTGGCGGACAAAGTTTCCGGATATTTTGTGCCTACGGTGGTTCTTGCGGCATTGCTGGCTTTCGTCGGGTGGGGGCTCTTTGGCCCCGAGCCGCGCTTTGCTCACGGGCTAGTTGCGGCAGTGGCCGTTCTGATTATCGCTTGCCCGTGCGCGTTAGGGCTCGCTACGCCGATGTCCATTATGGTTGCGGTTGGCCGCGGAGCGCACAGTGGCGTGCTGGTTCGCAACGCGGAAGCGCTCGAAGTGCTTGCCAGAGTGGATACGCTGGTTGTAGACAAGACCGGAACGCTCACAGAAGGCAAGCCGCAAGTTACAACCGTCGAGCCGCTTACCGGCTCCGGGGTCACGAAAAATTCGTTGTTGTCGCTTGCTGCGAGCGTCGAGCGCTCCAGCGAGCATCCTTTGGCCCGCGGCATTGTGCGTGCTGCGGAGGACAACAAACTGCCTCTCGCTCCCGTCACCAACTTCCTGGCTACTGCGGGAGGAGGCGTGGAAGCCCAGGTTTTGAACAAGCAGATCCAAGCTGGAACGCTGAAATTTCTGAAAACGCGTGGGCTCCAGATCACAAGCGAGGAATTGGCCGCAGCTTCACAATGCGAAGCAAACTTGAGTACGGCCGTTTACATTTCCATCAATGGAAAACTAGCGGGCAAGATTCTTCTTAGCGATGAAATCAAAGCATCCACGCCGCAGGCGATTCGCGAGCTGCGCGAACAGGGTTTACGCATTGTGATGCTCACGGGTGATCAGCACGGCGCCGCATCGAAGGTGGCGGAGCAGCTCGGCATCGAAGAATTCGAGGCCGGGGTTCAGCCCGCGCAAAAAGGTGAAGTTATCAAACGCTTCCGATCGCAGGGCCGCATTGTGGCGATGGCGGGCGACGGCATAAATGATGCGCCGGCGCTGGCTGCCGCGAATGTCGGCATCGCGATGGGGACGGGCACCGACGTCGCGATCGAGAGCGCGGGAATCACTTTGGTAAAAGGGGACCTGAGAGGCATGGTACGCGCGCGCAAGCTCAGCCGTGCCACGATTGGAAACATCAAACAAAATCTGGCCTTTGCGTTTTTCTACAACGCGCTCGGAATCCCAATTGCGGCGGGCGTGTTTTATCCAATTTTCGGCTGGCTTCTCAGTCCAATGATTGCCAGTGCGGCGATGAGCTTCAGCTCGGTTTCGGTGATCGGCAATGCACTTCGGTTGCGCAAGACCCGGCTCTAAGCTTGGCGTCGATTGCGGGATTAACTTTTGCCGAGGATGGAATCGAAGTACGAGCGCATTTGGGGAGAATCCCAGTCCTGGTAGCCGATGATTTTGCGCTCAATTTTTCCGTCGCGCCCGATGATGTACGTTTCCGGATACATTGACGTTCCATAAGAAACGGCAATGGGAGAAATGTTGTTTTTTGTTCCCGGGTCGCGATACGTCGGGAAGATCACGCCATGTTCTTTCAGGAATTCCTGGTAAGCGTCGGGGTCTTCGTCGGCAGCCACGCCCAGAACAAGCGCATCGCGCGGCGCGATATATTTCTGCAAACTATTGAGCGCGGGAGTCTCTTGTATGCAAGGTGGGCACCAAGAGCCCCAGAAATTCAGCACAACGACTTTTCCGCGCAGGTCGGAGAGATGAGTTTGCTTGCCGTTGAGGTTGAAGGAAAAATCTTCTGCCCGTTTTCCGGCTACGCTCGCTTCGCCGTGCCGGTATTCCGGGAACGCAAATGCAACGATAATTCCAAGGAAGGCTATCAAGCCTCCCCATGCCAGGAGTTTCGGGCCTATTTTCATCAAATGTTATACTAGCGTATCCACATGATTCAGCAAAACCCCTTTGCAGCGCACACTTCCACATCGAAAGATGCAGGGGAGAAGTAGAATAGAAGCTAATCGCGCAATGGCGCTGCAGCTAAATCAACTGTGACTGAACCCTCGCAAAATTCGAAGCCTACGCAGGAGGAGCTCCCGGCCCGCATCACGGCCATCGTGCCGGCCCGGAATGAAGCGGCGGTCATCGCCACTTGCGTGCAGTCGCTGGCGGCACAGCCAGAAATCGAAGAGATCATCGTGGTGAACGATCAATCCACGGACGCAACGGCGCAGATTGTCAAGAATCTGATTCCCAAGATTCCCCGGCTCAAACTGGTGGAAAGCGGCGAAATTCCCGCGGGATGGGTGGGGAAGAATCACGCCGTCTGGGTGGGAGCAAACGTTGCGAAAAGTCCGTGGCTGCTCTTCACGGACGCAGACGCTGAGCTGCAAGCTGGCGCGGCGGCGGCGGCATTAAAGCTAGCGAATGAAAAGGGCGCCGCACTGCTTTCCCTCTCGCCCGAACAAATCACGGAAAAGTGGTACGAAAAAGCGCTCATCCCGTTCATGTATATTCGTCTGGCCAAGCGCTTTTCCTATGACACGGTAAACAATCCGGCGTCGCCAATCGCGGCCGCCAACGGCCAGTTTTTGCTCGTCCAGCGGGAAGCTTACAAAAGCTTTGGTGGCCATTCAGCGGTTGCGGGAGAGGTGCTCGAGGACGTGGCGCTGGCTTGGCTTGCGAAGTCCCAAGGCGTTCGGCTTTGGTTCGCCTCTGGCAAAGAAATTGTGCGCGTGCGGATGTACCGCTCTTTCCGCGCAATGTGGCAGGGGTGGAAGAAAAACGCGTATTTGCTGGTTGGGGCGAAGCCGCACGGAGTTTACCGCGAACTGGAATCCATAATCCCCTGGATTCCGCTGCTTCTGATGCTAGGCGGGCTCAAGCTCCCAGTGCTTTTCTTTCTCGGAGTCTGCTTCCTGCTGGTCCGCGAGTTCATTTATGGGACGGAGTTGCGCAGTAACCATTTCCCAGGCAGGCTCATCATCTATTACGTACCCGGTGTAGTTCTTTATGCGAGCGTCCTTTGGGCGTCTTACCGTGGCTACACGAAGGGCAAAATCGAGTGGAAGGGACGGCAAGTTCCGGTCTCGCTTCCCGGCGCACCTCGCTAAACAAAAGACGAGCCATACGACATGGTCCTGCTGACGCGCAAAATCGAGTTCGCTGCTTCGCACCTTTACCACAATCCGGCGCTCTCCCCGGAAGAGAATCGCCGTGTCTTTGGAAAGTGCAATAACCCGCACGGACACGGACACAATTACAAGCTCGAGGTAACCGTTGCCGGAGAGCCTGATCCCATCACGGGAATGGTGCTGGACTTGAAGGATTTAAAGGACATTCTGGAGCGCGAGATCATGCAGCGCATGGATCACCGGTTTCTGAACTACGAAGTTCCCGAGCTTGCCGGCCAGATCCCTACCTGCGAAAACGTGGCCCGAGTGATTTGGAATTTGCTGGAACCCAAGATCGGTCAGGGCAGGCTCCATCGAGTGCGGCTCTATGAATCTGAGGACCTCTTTGCGGATTGCTATCGCAACGGAAGCGGAGGGGCGGGGCAATGAGCCACCGGCCGCAACTGGGGGAATTGAAAGTTGAGTTGGGCCGGCGCTACCGCTTTGCCGCTTCACACCGTCTGCATAACTCTAATCTCTCCGAAGAGGAAAATTGCCGCCTGTACGGCAAATGCAACAATCCCTACGGTCACGGACACAACTACGATCTGGAAGTGCGGCTCTCCGGCGAGATCGATCCGGCCACAGGGATGATCGCGAATCTCGCGGAACTCGACAGCTTTGTAGAACGAGAAATCCTTGAGCCTTTCGACCACAAATCGATGAACGAAGATGTTGATGAATTTAAGGACCGCGTTCCCACAACGGAAAATCTCTGCATTGAGATTTATCGGCGCCTGAGTGCTTTTTCGAAGGCGAAATTGGAAGGTGTGCGCGTTCAAGAGACTTCCAACAACAGTTTTGAGTATCACGGTGAGAACTGCCCATCCTCTGAAAGGTGAAGTTCATGGCCAAACCGGCGGAAGAAATTTCACTGCAGGACGACAAAGAATTCGATGCGAGCAAAATCTCAAGTCACGTTCGCGAGATCATTCGTCTGATTGGCGAAGATCCGAACCGGGAGGGCCTGCGCAAGACTCCGGAACGGTACGAAAAGGCGCTGAAGTTTCTCACCAGTGGCTATCTGCAGAACGCGGACAATATTCTGAATGGAGCGACGTTCAGCGTCTCCTATGACGAGATGGTGGTCGTAAAGGACATCGAGTTCTTCAGTTTGTGCGAGCATCATCTCCTGCCATTTTTCGGGAAGTGCCATGTGGCGTACTTGCCCGGCAAGCGAGTGATTGGGCTGAGCAAAGTGGCCAGACTCGTGAACATGTTTGCTCGCCGGCTTCAGATTCAGGAGCGGCTCACCCGGCAAATTGCCGACGCGATTCAGTACAAAATCAGTCCGGAGGGCGTCGGGGTCATCATTGAAGCGCGCCATCTGTGCATGCAGATGCGCGGTGTGGAAAAGCAGCATGGCCAGGCTGTGACAAGCGCCATGCTCGGGGGTTTCCGGCACAACAAGCAAACGCGTGACGAGTTTCTCGCACTGGTCCGAACACCGAAGACTTGATTCGCACGGGAGCTGGCCGAACTGCTCGAATCCGGCTGTTCAAGTCAAATCAAATCGCGCCGATTACTTCGCCCGAATTTCCACGCTCGCGCGAGTATTTTCCCAGGTCATATCCATCTTGCAGCCGTTGCCGCTCTTTTCGAACGCAATCGCGAAGTCCTCGACATGTTCCGGCACACTCGCAACGGTCATCTCCGTGCGCGCGAAATCGAATTTCTCTCCGGGATAAGGGATTCCCCATTCTCCGGTCTTTTTGCTGATTATGAGCGTCCACTTGTGCTCCTCGGGAATCGTGAAGAGCGTGTAGTGGCCCGCGGGCACATCTTTGTCGCCGATTTTCACATCCCCCGTGGTTACAAAAGTTGTCGCCTCATTCGCGCCCGCTCGCCACTCTTTTCCGTAGGGAACTAGTCCCCCGAAAATTTTTCGGCCTTTCGCCCTCGGGCTTGAGTAGTCCACCGTCAGTGTATTGCCTCCGCCCAAATCACAGGTGGCTTGCGCCGGAGGGCTCGGCCGCTTGCTCTTGTCCATTTGAGAGAATGCCTGTGTAGCCAGCAATGCCAGTCCTACACAAAGCCCGGCGATGATCGCGATTCGCTTCTGCATGAATTCCTCCTTAGCTTCGATGTGTTCACTCGCACTAAGCATTCAACCCAATTTGTCGTCAACGCGCAACCCGAATGTGTGCAATGACCTTTTCTCGGCAGCTGGACCCACGGCATCTTTCAGCCGCGTTCGCATTCCTTTACACTCAAATCGAATCTGTGTTAGCCTGAAGTTGTCGAAGAGAAGAGCAAAATTCAGGGGACGACGGAGAGGGGCACTTGAGCACAGCCAAAGCGGTGTTGATCGAGCAATTCCGGCGGGAAGTGAAGGATACTGGCTCACCGGAAGTCCAGATTGCACTTTTGAGCGAGCGGATCAGCTACCTCACAACGCATCTCAAGTCCCACGTTAAAGACCACGCATCCCGGCGCGGTTTGATCATGATGGTCAACAAGCGCCGCCGTTTGCTGGATTATCTTAACCGTCGCGACCCGGATCGGTACCGCGAGATTGTTGAACGTCTTAGCCTGCGCAAGTAGCCGCCTCACTTTTGGTTCATTCCACGGGCGGCAGCCTCTGCGATTTCACGAAGAGACAACTTCCGTACGAAGTCTGTCTGCCGGCTTCGGGGTAGTCCGTCCCGGCAGTGAAAACTTCAGGCCGTCGGCTGTAATTCCACCGGCGAAACTCGTGGTGTGATCCGGATCGTTTCGTAATTCTTTCCTCGCTGCAATAGCTCTTTTCTTCTCTGGGGTACTCCAGGCCAGGCCTATGCCGGCCGACTCGAAGCAGGGAAGCGGTTGCCCAGCCGGAATCCGGCCCATCGCCCTGCCTAGCCGGCGAACCTGCGGACTGTCTCAACCCGCTCCGTGTGAACCGGAGCCAAAGGAAAAGAATCTTTATGTCTGAAAACACGCATATTCCCGCACCACACCAGGTTTCGGTTGAAGTAGGCGGGCGCACGCTCATTCTGGAAACAGGAAAGATTGCCAAGCAGGCCAATGGCGCAATAACCGCTCGCTATGGCGACACGATTGTCCTGACAACTGCTTGCATGGCACCGACCGCCAATGATCGCGATTTTCTTCCGCTGACCGTTGATTACCGCGAAAACACCTATTCCGCGGGAAAAATTCCAGGCGGCTTTTTCAAGCGCGAAGGCCGGCCTTCGGAGAAGGAAATTCTTACGTCTCGTTTGATTGACCGGCCGATGCGGCCGCTCTTCCCAGAATCATGGCGGAATGAAACGCAGATCGTCTCCATGGTGCTTTCCGCCGATAGCGACAACGATCCGGACGTCATCGCCGTCACCGCGGCCTCGGCCGCGTGTTATTGCTCGGACCTGCCGTTTGAAAAACCGATCGCCTGTGTGCGCGTTGGTTTGCTGGAGGGGCAGCTGGTCGCCAATCCCACGGTCGCGGAGCAAAAGAAAAGCTTGTTGAATATCGTGATTGCGGGAACGCAAGAAGCCATCGTGATGGTGGAATCCGGCGCGCTCGAAGTTTCTGAAGAAACCGTAGTGGACGCGCTGGAATTTGGCCACGCCCAGATCAAGAATATCATCGGCGCGATGAAGGAACTGCACGCGCAGTTGAAGCCGGAAAAGGTCGTTGTCGCACCGCTGCCCTTCGACGAGAAGATTTATAAGGAATTGAAGACGAAGTATGGCGAGCGGCTTCACGATGCCCTTGACACGAAGAAGCATCCGAAGAAAGAAAGCTATCACCTCGTTGATGAGTTGAAGGACGAAATCCTGGAGACAATTCCAGAAGAGCCAAAGAAAGAGATGGACGAAAAGCGCACGCTCACCAAGCGTGCCTTCGAGCGGCTGCGCGAGAATATTTTCCGCGATGACGTGCTCAACGCGCGGCGCCGGCCCGACCATCGCGCTTTCGATGAAATCAGGAAAATTACCTGCGAGGTCGGCTTGCTTCCCCGAGTGCACGGCTCCGCGCTCTTTACCCGCGGCGAGACGCAGGCGCTGGCCACGCTCACCTTGGGCACGAAGGAAGACATGCAGCGGCTCGACCTGCTCTTCGAGCAAGATCAGTTCAACCGCTTCATGTTGCATTACAACTTCCCGCCATTCAGCGTGGGCGAAGTGAAATTCCTGCGGGGTCCGGGCAGACGTGAGATTGGCCACGGCGCGCTTGCGCAACGAGCTCTCGTCAACTTGCTTCCGCCCGAGGCGGATTTTCCGTACGCCATGCGGCTCGTTTCGGACATCATGGAATCGAACGGATCGTCCTCGATGGCCACCGTCTGCGGCGGTTCGCTTGCGCTAATGGATGCGGGCGTACCCGTGAAAGCGCCATGCGCGGGAATCGCCATGGGGCTGGTGGTCGGCGACGACAACAAGTACTCCATCCTTACGGACATTGCCGGCGCGGAAGATCATTACGGCGACATGGATTTCAAAGTCGCTGGCACGCGCGCCGGGATCACTGCCTTGCAAATGGATATCAAGGTGCTCGGCATCAGCATTCAGATGATGCGCGAAGCTCTGGCGCAGGCGAAGCAGGCGCGATTGCAGATCCTGGATATCATGGAGAAGACGCTCAGCCAGCCGCGCACGCAGATTTCAGCGTATGCGCCGAGGCTCTTCAAACTGAAAATTCCGCAGGACAAGATCCGCGACCTCATCGGTCCGGGCGGGAAGAAGATCAAGTCTATCATCGAAGCCACTGGGGTCAAGATTGACGTGCTGGAAGACGGCACTGTGCACATTTTCTCTACCAGCGGTCCCGGCGGCGATGCGGCTCTGCAAATGGTCCGCGAAACCACCGCATCCGCGGAAGTGGGGAAGACCTACCTGGGGAAGGTGGTGCGGCTGGCGGAATTCGGCGCTTTCGTCGAACTGTTCCCCGGCACAGACGGCCTCTTGCACATCAGCGAAATTTCCGAGCATCGCATCCGCGATGTGCGCGATGAACTGAAACTGGGCGATCAAGTCCTGGTCAAGGTACTTTCGATGGAAGGCAACAAGATTCGCCTCTCGCGAAAGGCGTTGATCAAGGAAGCGCGCGAGAAGCAGCAAAAGGCAGCCGCGGGCGGCGGACATAACCCATCGGGCGGAGAAGGGACCTCCGGCGAGTCCGGCGGCCAAGAGTAGTTCACAGTCGTTTTGAAAAATCTGATGGAAAAGGCCCGCAGAAAATTGCGGGCTTTTTCATTTGGTGGCTCACCTTCGCAGGAGTCTCGAGGATCGTGCGGGGCAGGTCAGGCCGGCCCGCCGTGCACCCGCACTATGTCCGCACCGACTGCCTTCAATTTTTCCACGATTCCTTCATAGCCACGGTCAATGTGATAGACGCGCTCAATGATTGTCTCGCCGTTCGCGACAAGTCCCGCAAGCACCAGCCCTGCGCTGGCTCGCAGGTCCGACGCCTGCACGGTTGTTCCGGTAAGCTTGGCCGGACCGCGAACCACCGCCGTGCGCCCTTCAATGGAAATCTGCGCGCCCATGCGCATCATTTCGCTTGCATGCAGGTAGCGGTTTTCAAAAATGGTCTCCGTGATTACGGATGTGCCTTCAGCTTGCGTTGCGAGCGCCAGGTATTGAGCCTGCATGTCGGTAGGAAATCCCGGATATTCTTCCGTTGTCATGTCCGCGGCAACGAGCTTCTTGCCGCCGTGGACTCGCAAGGTGGTTTCGTCCATGATCTCGATACACGCGCCCGCCTGCTCCAATTTGGCGATTACGGCACCCTGATGCTTCGGCTGGCAGTTCGCAATGGTTAGCTCGCCGCCGGTGATTGCCCCGGCCACCAGGAACGTTCCCGCTTCAATCCGGTCGGGAATCACGGTGTGCTCCGTGCCATGAACCTCATTCACTCCGCGAATCTTGAGCGTGGACGTACCGTCGCCCCAGATCTGCGCGCCCATTTTTCGGAGCATAACGACAAGGTCGGTCACTTCTGGCTCGCGCGCGCAATTTTCCAGCACGGTTTCTCCCTCCGCCAGAGTCGCGGCCATTAAAATATTCTCGGTGCCGGTTACAGTGATTTTTTCAAACGCAATATGCGCGCCCTTCAAACGCCGTCCGCTGGCGCCGTTTCCCGGCACTCTTGCCTCGATGTACCCGTGCGAGGTGATGATTTCCGCGCCCATCTTCTCGAGCGCTTTCAAATGCAGGTCCACGGGCCGTGCGCCGATTGCGCAGCCTCCGGGCAAAGAGACTCGGGCCATCCCTACGCGCGCCATGAGCGGCCCCAACGTCAAGATCGAAGCGCGCATGGTTTTCACCAATTCGTAGGGAGCCTCCGCGTGATTGAGGCGAGGAGCCTCGATTATGTAATCGCTCGCTGGAACTTCCATAGCGCTGACCTTCGCATCCATAAACGCCAGCAGCTTGCTCATGGTGATCAGGTCGCGCACTCTGGGAATGTTGTGAATCGCCACGCGGTCGGCTGTCAAAAGGCATGCCGCCATCACGGGAAGCGCGGAGTTTTTTGCTCCGCTGATCGTCACGGTGCCCCGCAACGCTTTGCCGCCTTTGATGCGAAATTTATCCATAGCTCTTCTAAAGAATCGCCACGAACCGGGTCTCAGAACTCTCCCAACGCAGCACGAAGATCTCCTCCAGCCTTCTTGAGACATTCACGAGCCACGGCGGCGCCGACATCGAGCTTCAACATTACGAGCGCAACGCGCATGCTGTGTCCGGCAGTACGCAGAGCCTGTTCCGCTGCGGACACACTTTTGCCGCTTGCCGCCACCAGAATCCTCACTGCTCTCCGCTGTAGCTTTTGATTTGTCAGCACCGCATCAATCATCAGGTTTTCGTACGCATGGCCGAGCCTCACCATCACGGCTGTACTAAGCATGTTCAGCACCAACTTCTGGGCAGTTCCGGCTTTCAATCTGGTTGAACCAGTCAACACCTCTGGCCCCACGACGGCGGTAATCGCGATCTTCGCCAAGCGCGCCACGGCTGCGTTCCGATTTGCCGTAACCGCAATCGTCTGCGCTCCGCATGAGCGCGCGTACCGCAGCGCGCCCAGCACGTAAGGTGTCGTTCCGCTGGCTGCGATTCCGACGACCACGTCCTTGCTCGTGAGCTTAGCTCGCCTCAAATCTCGCCCGCCATTCTCGGGCGCATCCTCTGCGCCTTCGACCGCGCGCGTCACGGCTTTCCGCCCGCCAGCAATAAACGCCTGCATCTGCCGCTTCGAAATGCCAAAAGTTGGCGGGCACTCCGCCGCGTCAAGCACGCCCATCCTGCCGCTCGATCCCGCGCCAACATAAAATAGCCGTCCGCCTCCTCGCATCGCTTCGACGATGGCCTCCGCCGCGCGCGCAACCGCCGGCAGGGTGCGCTTGACCGCCGCTGCAACTTTGCGGTCCTCGCGATTCATTAACCGCACGATTTGCAGTGCAGTCATCCGATCCAATTTTTTCGAGGCTGCCAGCCGCTGCTCGGTCTTTCTGTCCTCTGTCAATCGCATTCGCCGATTATATCTGTGCTTTGCACTTCAAGCAGGCAGGGCTGCCTGCGGTTGTGCGCATTCTGAATATCCGGCTCTTGGCAACTCTGAGCACACACACTCGATGCCGGTTCCGTGCCCGCGGTCGAGATACGCTATTGTTAGAGACAGTATGTCCATGGATCTCCTCAAGTCGCTTTTTGAGCAGCGCTTTCACGCGCCGGTTGAACATGTCACGCCTCTGCAGGGCGAACTCGGTGGCTCGGGCCGGAAGATCATCCGGTTTTCTGCGGGTCCAATCAGCGCGATCGGCATTTTGTACAGCGTTCGTGAGGAGAACGCCGCTTTTCTTTCCTTCTCCAAGCATTTTCGCCGTCACGGCCTGCCCGTACCGGAGATTTACGCAGAAGCTCTCGATCAAGGTGCCTACCTTGAAGAAGACCTCGGCGATACGACGCTCTTCGAATTCCTGTCGAAGAATCGCAACGGGTCCGCTGTAGCCCCTCTGGTAGTAGACGCATATCGCAAAGTGGTTGCCACCCTGCCGCGGTTCCAGGTGGAAGCTGGCCGCGACCTCGATTATTCCGTCTGCTATCCCATCGCCAGTTTCGACCGGCAGTCCATCGCCTGGGACCTGAACTATTTCAAATATTATTTCTTGCGGCTCGCCGGCATTCCATTTCACGAGCAGTCCCTCGAGGACGATTTCAACCGGCTCACCGATTTTCTGCTTACTGCGCCGCGCGATTATTTTCTGTATCGGGATTTTCAGTCCCGCAATATTTTGCTGCGCGATGGCCAGCCCTGGTTTGTGGATTACCAAGGCGGCCGCAAGGGTGCTCTCCAGTACGACCTCGCGTCTCTACTTTATGACGCCAAAGCTGATCTTCCGCCGGAGTTACGCGAGGATTTGCTCCACGACTATCTTCGCGCGCTCACGAACCACATCCCGGTGAACCGCGATGAGTTTCTCCGTTTTTTCTATCCCTACGTTTACGTCCGGATCATGCAGGCTTTGGGCGCATATGGTTTTCGCGGCTTCTACGAGCGCAAAGCACATTTTCTTCAAAGCGTACCCTACGCATTGAAAAACCTGCGCTGGTTGCTTCACCATATCGAGTTACCAATTGCGCTGCCCACGCTGCTTGGGGCGTTCCAAAGCATGCTCGCTTCAGAAAAGCTTCAATCGATCGCCAACGACGCCGACAATCTTGTTGTCCGCGTATTCAGCTTTTCCTTCCATCAAGGCTTGCCGCAGGATGAAAGCGGGAACGGCGGCGGCTTTGTCTTCGACGGCCGCAGCCTGCCGAATCCTGGGCGCGAGGAACGCTTTAAACCGCTGACCGGGCAGGACGCGCCCGTGATCGAGTATTTGAATCAGCAGGAAAGCGTTCACCAATTCCTCGCCAGTGTTCTCACACTTGTGGACTCCGCCATCGCCAATTATCAGCAGCGCGGCTTCAAAAATCTGATGGTGAGTTTCGGCTGCACCGGCGGCCAGCACCGGTCCGTGTTTCTCGCCGACCAGCTTGCCAAGCGCCTGCGCAACCGCCCGGGCCTCGATGTGAGGCTCCGCCACCTCGGCCTGGAGAATCTCCGCAAATGAAGGCCATGATCTTGGCGGCTGGACTCGGCACGAGATTGCGCCCGCTGACCAACGATCGTCCCAAAGCGCTCGTCGAGCTCGATGGACGCACGCTCCTGGAAATTGTGGTCACCAGGCTCGCGTCTTTTGGAGTTTCAGAATTCATCGTCAATGTCCATCACTTCGCAGATCAGGTGGTGTCGTATCTCGCTTCGAAACGTAATTTTGGCTTCCGCATCGAACTTTCCCGCGAGGACGATCTATTGCTGGATACCGGAGGCGGTTTGAAGCAAGCTTCCTGGTTTTTTTTGGAAGATAATCTGCGATTGGATGAGCCGTTCCTGCTACACAACGTGGACGTGCTTTCGGGCATTGACTTGGCGAAAATGCTGCGTTTCCACTCCCAGCAGCAGGCGCTTGCCACGCTCGCGGTTCAGCCTCGTGCGTCTTCCCGCCAATTGCTCTTTGGCAAAGACCTCCAACTTGGCGGTCGCGTGAAAAATAATCAGGAAGTGAGTATGGATTCGCGAGCCAAAAAAGGAACCGCGTCTCCGCCGGTTCGCTCATCGCTGGAACGCCTTGCCTTCTGCGGAGTCCACGTCATCTCACCGGGTTTGCTGCCGCTGCTCAGCGAAACGGCTCCGGTCTTCTCGATCATTGATTCTTATTTGCGGCTTGCGTCCGACGGGCACAAGATCCTTGGCTTCCGCGCGGACAAATACTATTGGAAAGATCTCGGTCGTCCCGCCGACCTCACCCAAGCCGCCCTCGACTTGCGACGGAACCCGCAGGCATAGACCCGCGAATTTTTCAGAAGCATCTCGTCGATCCGAGCGAGTGGAACTTGTGGATCGATCAGAGAAAACTGGATCGAACGTCTCGAGCTAACTTATTTTGTTGGACTTGGTGCTGGGGCCGACGCAAATCCCAGCGCTTCCATCACCGCGTCATGCAACGCTGGCCGCACTGCGGCAATCTTGTGGTTCTCGCGCGTTGGATTCACGCGGTTTGTCAGGAAAACGACAAACACCTGGCGGTCTGGATCAATCCAGATAGAAGTTCCTGTAAAACCGGTGTGGCCAAAACTGTGCCGTGAAAAATAGTGTCCGCTCAAGCTGCCCTCCGTCGGCACAACCCAACCGAGCGTCCGGGTGCCTTTGGCGAGTTCCTGCGGCGCTGTGAATTCCGCCACCGTGGAACGTTTCACAATTCGCTGGTGCGCGTACACACCACCGTTCAGGTACATCTGGCAAAATGCCGCCAAATCCGGTGCCGTGCTGAAGACTCCCGCGTGGCCGGAGACGCCGCCAATTGCGTATGCGTTTTCGTCGTGCACTTCGCCCTGAATCAGCCGGTGCCTCCATCGCGCGTCATATTCCGTCGGCGCGACCGTCGGCCAAATCTTTTTTGGAGGCTTATACATGGAATCGTGCATAGCCAACGGCGAAAAAATGTATTCGTTGGCCAGGTCGTCGAGCGTGCGTCCTATTAACCGTTCGATAATTTCGGCCATCAGGATAATTCCCAGATCGGAGTAGATCATTTTTGTGCCGGGCTCGTATTCGAGCGGCTCGGCATAAATCATTCGCAGAGTGTCCGCTTTTCCCTTGGACGTCCGCCAATACTCCTTGAAAGGGGGAAGTCCCGAAGTGTGCGTCATCAAGTGGCGCACGGTCACACGATGGCGCCATTCAGGCTGTGGTCCTGTGGCCCATTCTGGCAGATATCGTTCGATGGGCGCGTCCAGTTGCAGCGGAACGGGGAAGTCGCCCTCCACCATTTTCTCAACGAGAGTCGTGGTCACAATCACCTTGGTAAGGGACGCCACGTCATACATGGTTCGCAAGTTCACTGGCGGAGACTTCGCGTCATAACTCAAGGTTCCGAAGGCGTGCAGCGAAACTTTGCCTTTGTAACCCACAGCCAGCGTTGCTCCGGGAAAAGCCTTGTCCGCGATCGCCTTCTCGATTATGTCGAAGGCCGGTTGAAGTTTGGCTTCCGTGCGAACATCCATCGGCTGCAGCTTCATAGGGTCCGGGGCGACATCAATGCCAAATCCAGCGTTCATTTGCGTCCCGGGAATTGTTACCGGCAGCCGGCCGCGCACCGGAATTTCGCCAAATAATGCGCGCGCCACGGAAATCTGCGCTACGTCGCTGATGCCGAACGCCGCAAGCCAGGTGTCTGCCTGCGGAAAATGTTCGATTAAATAGGGGCTTCCGAAGGCGACAGTAATCACGGGCTTGCCGCTTTGGTAGATCTTGTCCGCCAACGCGGCTTGCTCCGCCGGGATGTCCACGTTGCCCTTGCGGTCGCTGACTCGCACAAAGAACGCGAGAATCGCCACGTCATACGTATCGGGGGAAGGCAAATTCAGACTGTCGGCTTTGACAAACTTGGTGTCTGCGCGCAGCGCTGTTAACGAATCCACCCGTGCGCGCAACTCGCGCTCCAAATCCTCGCCTGGATATGGTTCCGGATCGGCATAAAGAGAAACCAGCAGCGCGCGAGTAGGCTTCGTTCCATCCAGGGGCAACCGGTGCGCTGAGTCGCGCAGTAGCGTTACTCCTCGATCCGAAATGTTCTGCGCATCCTTCTGCCATTCCGTCAACCCGAAGTGCTGGTTAAGCGCATTGACATCTACAAGCCGCTGCTTATAAAGCCCAAGCCGCGCTTTCGCCTGCAAGATTCTCTTCACCGAAGAATCCAAACGCTCCTTCGAGATGCGCCCTGATTTCACGGCGGCTTTCAGTGCATCAAACGCCGCGTCCGGCACGGGCGGCATCAGCAGCGCGTCGGCGCCGGCGGCAAACGCGCGCACAGCGGCGTCTCCAGGCGCGTATCGCACCGTAATTCCACCCATATCCATCGCGTCAGTGACAACCAGTCCGCGATAGCCCAACTCGTCGCGCAGCAGGCCCGTCAAAATATTGGGAGAAAGCGTCGCGGGCACATTCGGATCCGGCTCAAGCGCCGGAATCGAAAGGTGCCCGGTCATCACCGTGTCTACACCCGCGGCGATTGCCGCGCGAAACGGCACCAACTCGAGATGTTCGAGCCTATCGCGGTCCGCACGAATTACGGGCAAATCAATGTGTGAATCGGATGCCGTGTCGCCGTGGCCAGGGAAGTGCTTCGCCGTTGCGAGCGCGCCATTATCCTGCACGCCGCGCACAAATTCCGAAACATACTCGGCCACCTTCTGCGGATTTTCGCCAAAGGAGCGCGTGTTGATAATCGGATTGTCCGGATTGTTATTCACGTCCGAAACGGGGGCATAGATCCACTGGATTCCCACCGCGCGCGCTTCCAGCGCCGTAACTTTTCCCATCGTATATGCGTCGCTTGGATTGCCGCCCGCCGCCAGCGCCATCGCGGTCGGAAACGAAGTGCCCTCATCCAGGCGCATGGCTGTGCCGCGCTCGAAATCCGCGCCAATCAGGAGAGGAAGTTTGGATTTTGCTTGCAACTGGTTGTTCAATACCGCAGTCGGGTACACCTGGCTCTTCACGATTCCCAGTGGCGACCGATCGGTAATATTGATGAAGCCGCCGACGTGCAACGTTTCGACCTCGCGCATCATCTCTGCGTAGGCGGGCGCGTCGGCAGGTGTGAAGCTCCCGTGGTATGTCGCAAATAACACTTGCCCGACTTTCTCGTCGAGCGTCATCTTCTTCAGCGTGCTTTCAACCCACTGCGATGCAGCGGGCGTCAATTTTTGTATCACTCTAATTGGAGCGGTTTTTCCGGGAACGGCCGTATTCTTACTTTGTGTTGGAGCAGGCTTGTTTTGACTACGCGACGTGTGGGCCATAAAGAGGACTAAGAATGCCAAGGCAGCAGAAGCGAAAAAGACGGCACAGCGTCCTTTCATCAGTTGTGGGTCTCCCGGTGACCGCCTGAATCCTGCGCGTGTATATAACACACGCACTTCGCTCTCACAACGCAGCTCCGGCCGGCGCGTTCCAGAATATCATTGATGGCGCGCCAGCCCACGAATTACTGGAGGAAACAAATTGCCCCTTTCCCGCCGCGGTCTCGTCAAGAATCTGCTTCTTGCTTTTTGCTTGACCTTTCCGCTCGTGCCCGTCACCTACGCCACTGTTCGCCATCGCGCGCGGCGCGCGGCTCGCGTTCAGACCGGGCTCGATGTTCTCGAAGCCGAAAAATTTGCTCCGTTGCGCGGCAAACACGTCGGCCTAATCACGAATCATACCGGCCTCGATGCGCAGGGCCACACCACCATCGAGCGCCTGTATCACGCACCGGGCATCCAACTCGTTGCCTTGTTCAGTCCTGAACACGGCATCTCAGGCAGAGCGGACGAAAAAGTCTCTTCTTCCAAGGATCCGACGACTGGCTTGCCCACCTACAGCCTTTACGGTGAATCCCTTCGCCCCACAGATGAAATGCTCTCCGGTATAGACACGCTCGTTTTTGATATTCAGGACGCCGGCGTTCGCTTCTATACCTACACCGTGACGATGGCCTACGCTATGGAAGAAGCGGCCAAGCAGCACATCGCTTTTTATGTGCTCGATCGCCCCAATCTTCTGGGCGGCGAAATCATAGAAGGGCCCATGCTCGATGCGGATAAGACCAATTTCGTCGGGTACTATCCGATTCCCATTCGCTACGCGCTAACGATCGGTGAGCTCGCGCAATTCTTCAATTCCGAAAATCACATCGGCTGCGACTTGCACGTCATCCCCATGAAGAACTGGCATCGCAACTATTTTTTTGAGAGCACAGGCATTCGCTGGGTCCCTCCGTCGCCGAATCTGCTCACCCCAAAGGGTTCGATCCTTTATCCCGGCATCGAAATTCTTCAGAGCGCTGGAATCTCCGTGGGCCGCGGCACGGAAACACCTTTCGAGGAATTTGGCGCGCCCTGGATGGACGGCGCGGCCATTGCCACTCGCCTCAACGCGCTGCATCTTCCCGGTGTGCGCTTTGACGACCATCCATTCATTCCCGTCTCCGGCTTGCACGCCGGCCAGAGGTGCGGCGGCGTCGGCATCCGCGTTACGGATCGCGCCGCAGTGCGCTCCGTGCGCGTGGGACTCGAGATCGCCGCAATCTTGTACAAGCTATACCCCACGAACTTCGATCCCGCCAAAATGATCACTCTCGTCGGCAACGAGGAGACCATCCGGCAGTTGAAAGCCGGAGTTCCGCCCGAGCAGATCATTGCCAGCTGGTCCGCCGAGCTCGCGAAGTACGACGAAACTCGTCGCAAATATTTACTCTATAAGTGATCGCGACACTCAACCTCTGAAGTGCTGTGCGCTCATCCGGCGCCCATTGCGATTGCCCGGTTGTGATACAGTCGTGCCCATGCGGATTGTCTCTCTGCTTCCTTCCGCGACGGAAACTCTCTTCGCACTCGGTCTGAGCGAGGAGATTGTCGGCGTTAGCCACGAATGCGATTTTCCCCCGCAAGCTGCCAGCAAGCGTATGGTCATTCGCTCGCGCCTTCCTCATGGTGCGCCCCCTGCGGAAATTGACCGTCTGGTTCGCGAATATGTTTCTCGAGGAGAGAGTCTTTATGCCGTGGATACCGATGCACTCCTCGAGCTTGCCCCAGACTTGATCGTGACGCAGGACTTGTGCCAGGTCTGCGCCGCGTCCCCGGATGATCTCGCCTCCGTTCTCCGTAAATTTGAAGATCCGCCGGAAGTCCTGTGCTTGAATCCGCGGGATTTGGGCGACGCGTGGCGCGACATTTTGTGGATTGGCGAGGCGACCTGCCGCGGCCATGAAGCGGAAGCGCTGCTCAAGAAAATCGGAACGCGGCTCGGCGAGTTGGAAACTCAAATCGAAATGACGAAAAGCCGCCCACGCGTTGCTTTCTTGGAATGGCTGCAGCCCTTCTACGTCGCCGGCCACTGGGTCCCGGAAATGCTCGAACTCGCAGGCGGAAGAGATGTGCTTGGAAGGAAGTGCACGGCCTCCTTCCGCGTGCTAGCCGAGGATGTGATGGAAGCCGCGCCCGATGTTTTGTTCATCGCACAATGCGGTTACTCCATGAGGCAGGCACGCGACGAGTATCTCGCCATGTCCCTCCCGAAGGGCTGGGAGGACATTCCCGCGGTTCGCAACGGCGAAGTGTACGCACTCGATGCGAGCGGTTATTTTTCCCGCCCGGGCCCCCGTCTGATCGCCGGACTTGAAGGGATTGCAAGAGTGCTTCATCCCGCGATCACCGTGGGGGGGGATGCCCGAAGCTTATCTCTGCGCATCTCGCAAGAGAGCAGCGCTCCGAGGAGCATTCGCGTAGCAACCGCGTGACTCCAACCCTTGGGACGACAAGTGCCTGATCTTCTGAATTGAACCAAACAGCCACGCATTTCTGCATCACGTCACCTGACCTTTAGTACCGTTGACAGGCGAATGCCAATCATATATAAGGTTCCTATACATAAGGAACGAACCTATGATCACGGCGGGAATAAAACGAGGAACGGCGGAACTGGCGGTGCTTAGCGTGCTCGAAGAAGGGCCGTTACACGGCTACGAATTGTCCCGGCGCATCGAGCAGCAAACCCGCGGCGCTCTTCGCTTCACTCTCGCCTCGCTCTACCCGCTGCTTTACCGGCTCGAAAAGCGCGGCTGGATCCGTGGCTCATGGGAAACGGGCGAGACGGGCCGGCGACGCAGGTGTTACCGCCTGACTTTAGACGGACGCAAAAATCTGGCTCCGATTCGAGCCGAATGGAACGAGCTCTTTCGTGCCTTGAAGAATCTTGCGAAGGTGTCTCATGCCTGATTGGCACGAGCTTGTCGAACAACAGCTTGCCGGTTTGCCGATGGATCCTCCTGAGAAAGCGGAGATCATCGCCGAGCTGGCAGCTCACTTGAAGGATGCGTTCGATGCATTTCGGGCGGAAGGGTTAGACAACGAAGCCGCCACCAAACGCACATTGGCGCTCGCCGGAGATTGGCGCGACCTGGAGCGAAAAATCGTGAACGAAAAGAAGGGAAGGCAAGTTATGAAGAAACGCTTTCAACGGTTGTGGTTCCCTGGTTTTTTCAGCATGGTGCTATCCGGAATCGTTCTAATTGGTCTCGAGAAACTCGGCTTTCAACCGAATATCGTTTGGTTTGGATCGAAGGGAGTGTTTTTCTTTGCCCCGTGGCTTCTTGCTCTTCTATTGGTTGGAGCGCTAGGGAGCTTCATTTCATTGCGCGCCGGAGGCTCGCGCGGTAATTCGTTCCTCGCGAGCGTCTTTCCCGCCCTGGCGATGACGGGCGCGCTGCTTCTCATGTTTCCGATCGGATGGGCGTATGGACGCATGATTGCAAGAACGGTGGATTTTGGCTGGGTTGCCACCACAATACTTCAAGACGGCATAGGTTGGCTGGTGGTCCCAGGCATTTTGCTTCTAATGGGCGGCTGGCTCGCGCAATTCCTAGTCGCTGGGCGAGCGCAGTCGCGTGATGCAGCAACTGTTTGAAAAGGTGGAACGCGTGGCCAATTGGGAAAACCTAGTACGGCATCAGCTCGCCACGCTCGCGTTAGAGCCGCAAGAACGCACCGAGATAATTGCGGAGCTTGCGGCTCACCTTGAAGAAATTTGCGAAGGAATGGTTCGTCAGGCCGTGCCGGAAGAGGAAGCGGTGAGGCGAATATTTTTGCACGCAGGAGACTGGCGAAAACTCGCACGCGGAATTGAAATCGCGAAATCGAAGGAGGCTAGTGTGGCGGATCGCATCAAGCAGTTCTGGTTGCCGGGTCTTGTCACGTTTGTGCTTTTGGGAGGAGCACTCGCGCTGCTCGAGAAGTTTGGTCCACGGCCCTGGGTCATGAGTTTGCGGGGCGTATTGCCGATAGGGCTGCTCTACATTCCGTGGCTGCTTCTCTTGCCCGTGGTTGGCGCTTTCGGAGCCTATCTCTCTTATCGAGCAGGCGGTTCAAAACGAATGGTGTTCGCTTCCATCGTTTTTCCAGTCTTGCCTTTTCTCGTGGCAATTATTATGGCGTTGCCCGTCAGTCTGTTTTTCGATCGTCTCCTCGCGCACAACATCGCACCCATGTCTCTGGTCATGTTGCTGCTTGGTTGGGTCATCATCCCCGGAGTGGCTCTCTTGATTGGCGGCCTGCCTGCGCATTTCTTCGTTTCACGGCGCCATCAGACAGGGGCAGAAATTTACTCCTAGCACGCTCGAGTGCAGAACGAAAAAATTCACTGTTCCAATTGAGTTGTTCGATTGGATTGCAGCTTCTTGTTCCAATACCAATAGAACGGAAGCCCCACAAGGATAAGCAGAAGTCCGATGGACGACCGGCCCGGCCGGTCCAGCCAGATATTGAACGTAAGCGCCAGCGCCGCCGCCACGAAGATTCCCGGCACCCACGGATAGCCCCAAACGCGGTAAGGCCTCGGCATGTCCGGCTCCGTGCGCCGAAGGCGAAACAAGGCGACGACGGCAAAGCCATAAAAAATCCACGCGGCAAAGATAAACAGATTTGTGAGCTCCTCGAATGTTCCCGTCAGCGCCATCAAGCAGGCCAACACGCACTGAAAGACCAGCGAGCGCGCGGGCGTGCGGTATTTCGGATGCACGCCATCCACAATCTTGAAAAAAATCCCATCGCGTGCCATGGCGTATCCAGGACGCGCCCCGCTCAACGCCGAGGAATTCATCGAACCTAGCGCGCTGATCACCATGGCCACTGTGATCCATGCCGCAGCAACTGGTCCGGCGACGTGTTCCACAACGTCCGAAGCGATATGCGGCGAAGCGGCCACGGCAGAAAACGGCAGCACCTTCAAGCAAGCCGCGCTGAAGACGAAATAAATCCCGGCGACCAATGCGACTCCGCCAAACAAAGCGCGCGGAAAATTCTTCTGCGGGTTTTCAACTTCGGAGCCTACGAGATTCAAGTCTTCCCAGCCGTCATACGCCCAGAGCGCTGCCGCCAGCGCCGCGAGAAACGCGCTGAACACGCTGCTGTTCATCGCCTGCGGCCATAGCGGGGAAATGGCGTGAGTGGTTGAGACGGGTGCGAAAAACGCCACGCCAATCACGATTAGCACGGAACCGATTTTGATCGCCGTCAGAATCACCTGCACGGCTCCGCCAAGCCGCACACCCAGGTAGTTGACCGCCGTAATTCCAATGATCCAGAGGGCGGCCAGCGGTTGCGCCCAAGTGAACACAAAATTATATGGTTTGATCCATTCCGTCAGGCCGGGAATGGCGATGTGCAAAGTAAAAATGGGGGCTGCAACTGCTGGAATCAGAAATCCCAAGAAGCGCATCAGCCCCGCAGCGATAGAAGAAAGCGAACTCGGACGTCCCACGATTGAATGCATCCAACCAAACAAGAATCCCCACGGCGGGCCGAAGCCACGGCGCAAGTAAGCATATTCGCCGCCCGCCTCCGGTATTGCCGCTCCCAGCTCCGCGAAAGAGAGAGCGCCGAAGAGCGAAAGGATTCCTCCCACAATCCACGCTGCAAAGACGACACTAACCGTCCGGCCTTCGCGCGCCATTTCGGCCGGCTTCAAAAATATCCCGGTGCCGATCATGGTGCCGACCACGATCGCTCCGGAAGCCCAGCCGCCCAGGCCGCGAACGAGTTCGAGGCGCTTTTCGCTCATGGATTTATGCGCCTTTTCCCGCGGTCGCGGCAGTCTTTTTGGCCATTCTGCTCACAAGGGCTCCGGCCAGGTAGGTCACGAGGGAGCCAATTAAGACGTACCATGTGAAGGCCACGTCCGTATAGCGCCAAATGTAGAGGATAGTTGCCAAGCCGGCGCACATTCCCGTGAGGGCTCCTGCCGCTGTCGCTTTACGATCCAACGTGCCCAAAAGAAATAGTCCAAGCAAACTTCCGAAGGGAAGTGATGCGACGGTGAGTCCGGCTTCGAGCAGCGGTCCCCATTTTACGAAGCCAAACGCCATCAGGATCAACCCCCAAATCAACGTGATGCGCCGCGAAAGTCGCAGGAATTGCACGGAATCCATGGGACGTCCACGCAATTGTGAGAAGTCCAGCACGCTGGAAGCAGCGAGCGAATTGAGCGAGCCACTCGCATTGGACATGGCTACGGCGATGATCGCGGCGAGCAACAGCCCCGCCAGGCCCGTTGGCATCTCCTTGACGAGAAACATCGGAAGAATTGCGTCTGTGCGAGCGCCGGGAGGAAGCAGCGGAATGTGCCGCGTAAACACGTAGAGCGCCACGCCAATCACGAGAAAAATTCCAAATTGCACAAGAACAATAACGCCGCTTGCAAGCAGAGCCTTACTGCTGTCGCGCTGGTTGCGAGCGGCCAGAAGCCGCTGAACTATCGTTTGGTCTGTGCCGTGGCTCGCCATCGTTAGAAACGCGCCGCCGATCAGCCCAGACCAAAACGTGTACTTCGTCGCCCATGCAAAGGAAAAGTCCACGAGCTGCAGCTTGTGGCCCGCTGCCGCGGCGACTCTCGTCACTTCAGTCCAGCCGCCAGGAATACGGTGCAGCAAAATCCAAAGAGTAATGACGCTTCCCGTGATGTAGAGCAGCAATTGCGCAACGTCGGTCCAGATGACGGCCGTCATCCCGCCTTCAAACGTGTAGAGAATTGTTAGGGCGATTACAATCACGATCGCCAAGTGCTGCGAAGTGCCGAGCACCACGCTGACGACCAGAGCTATCGCGGATACCCGCACTCCCTCAGCAACAGCTCGTGTCACGAGAAATGTACTTGCCGCAACAGCCCGCATTCTTTCGCCAAAGCGTTTTTCGATGACGGCATACGCCGTAAGAAACTGTCCGCGAAAATAGCCGGGCAGCAGCAGAAAAACAATCACGACGCGGCCGATCAGATAGCCAACGACAAGCTGGATGAATGTGATATTGTCGGCGTAGGCGATTGCTGGCGTGCCGATGATAGTGAGCGTGGAGGTTTCCGTCGCCACGATCGAAAGCGCAAGCGCCCACCAGGGCGCCGTCCTGCCGCCGAGAAAGTAATCGAGCCCCGCGGCTTCCCGGTCGCCGCCGGACAATTCCTTCCTGCCGCGCCGGAATCGCATTCCCAGCGCCGTCACGCCAAGCAAGTACGCAATGACAATTCCGAGGTCGAGTGGATGAATCCGCATGAGCGAATAAAAGAGAGGCGAGAATAGTGGGAGGAATGCCGAAGGTCAAGAATGGCCTGAACAAACTTGAACGGTTGTGCTTCCCAGCGAAACCGCTGGCCGGCGCCGGTCGCACGATTGTGCACGGACGTGGGGAGTTGAAGACTAGGGAGCCTGGATTTCGCTTATCCTGTGCGTATGCGATTTGTATTGGGATTTGATGGCGGCGGAACTAAGACAGACTGCGTACTAGCGGACGGGTCCGGGAAGATTCTCGCGCGTTCGCAAAGCGGCCCGTCTAATCCTCTCCGCGTCGGCTTTGGCACCGCGCTCGCTTCCGTGCGCGATGCCGCTCGAGCAGCTCAGGCGCAAGCCGAAGTAAGCGGCGACGCCCCGGCGGCCATTTGCGTTGGTCTCGCTGGAGCAGGCCCGCCCGATTCCGCCGAAAAGTTGCGCGTTCTCCTCTCTGCAGAATTTTCGGGCACGGCAATTCTCCTGTGTACGGACCTGGATGTGGCGCTCGCCGCAGCCGGCGAGGGCGCTGTGATTGTGTTGCTTGCTGGTACCGGCTCATTCGCGGTTGGCCGCAATGCTGCCGGCGAAACGGCCCGCGCTGGCGGGTATGGTTCGCAAATCGGTGATGAGGGCAGCGCCTACGATATCGGAAGGCACGCCGTTCTTACGGCAATGCACGAACACGACCGCACTGGTGGGGATTCGCTGCTGGGTCAGCGACTGCTCCGCGAACTCGCTTGTACAACGTGGCCGGAAGTGCAAGCGCGCGCACAAGCCGCTTCCGATGAAGTATTTCCACGCCTCTTCTCCGTTGTTGCGGCATTTGCTGATGCGCTCGATGCTCCCTCCGCCGACCAAGCAACCGCGGCCGCTCTGCGTTCCGCAAAGGCTTCCGCGCAAGGGATTTTGCGCGCCGCCGCTATTGATCTGTGCACTCTCGCTCAAAATCTGGCTGAACGGCTCAAGCTCTCGCGTGACAGATTTTATCTTGCCAAGACCGGGGGGATGATGGGTCGTTGCAAATATCTGGAAGCGCAGCTCGACGAGCGCCTGCGTGGTTCCTTCCCGCAAATGGAGTTGGGCCAATTGCAGATGACACCGGCCGAAGCGGCGGCACGCATGGCGCTGCGATTGCTGACTTCCGGTTCGGCCGGAGGCCGTTAGAATGGAGGCTGCCGAGCGCGATCGCGAGCGCGCTATCGCCGCCACCGGCGAGGAACTGGCCTGCCTGCTCCACCATCCGGATTCAGGAGTTCTCCTCGCGCTCCTGGACAATCGCGCGCTCGACGAAACTCAGCTCTGTATCCTCCTGGAACGAAAAAATCTGCCGGGCGAGATTCTCGAGGAAGTGTCACAGCGAAAAGCTCTTCTGAAAAGCTATCGCGTCAAGCGCGCACTAGCGTTTCATCCGCGTACCCCGCGTCTTGCCACTCTTCGCCTGCTCAAGGAATTGTACTTGATGGATTTAGTGCAAATGACTTTGCTGCCAGGCATTCCTCAAGAATTGAAGCTCAACGCCGAAGATCAATTGATCGCTCGCCTCCCGCAACTGCCTCTCGGCCAAAAACGCACGCTGGCGCGGCGTGGTCCAGGACGGCTCGCCGGTGCGCTTCTTGCGGAAGGCCACGCTCAAATCGTTCCCATTACCCTGGACAACCCCTTCCTCACCGAAGCCCACGTGCTCAAAGTGCTCTCTCGCGAAAAACTCCCTCCCGTCCTCGTGCAATCCGTCGCCCACCACCGCAAATGGTCCATCACCTATAACGTGCGTCTGGCACTCGTTCGGCACCCCGCTTCCCCTCTAGCCGTGGTCTTGACCTTTCTGCCGGAGCTAACCGTCACCGATTTGCGCGAGCTTGCCTCGCCAGGAATCGTTCACGAGAGTCTCAGAAAGTACCTTCAGGCCGAAGTCCGAAGGCGTATCCAGGCAGCTCAGCCTTCTGGCGAAAAAGTCTGAAACATATTCCAATAATGCTTCCAACCTCAACCCCTCCCTGTGCATCGAAGAAGCACATTCGTCACGCCAGGGTCCTTCCCTGACAGCCATCCTCGAGGTGAATTGCCGGGAACAAAACATTCTGTTGCGGCGTCGTATGGAAGTGCTCGCAGAAGGCGTATGCTTAGAGCGTTCGTGCGGCGATAGAGCCCTGGCGCCGCGACTTGGCATCCTTGGCAGGGGGGTCTACCAGGTCCATGGGCAGTGGGGATCAGCCGCCCCGGCGGTCGGAGCGTCGTTGGGCGCAGAGATATGTTTTCCGGGCGAATCTCGAAATCGAATGGGGTTCTGCGCTTCTTCGCGCGAACACACGCGATATCAGTTCAAGTGGTATGTTCATCGAATCACCCGATCCTCTGTGGATTGGAGCCGGCTTCACCGCTCATATCGTCCTAGATCGTCCGCTCCGCGTGGATTGTTACGTAAAGCGAGTCGAACCAGGCAGAGGTATGGGCGTCTCCGTGACTCTGCGCGAGACCCAGAACGAAGAGCGCTACCACAAGCTATTAGATTCTCTATCCAACCCGCGAACTTAATCCCGGCATATACTATCTTTTCAGCAGCGCGGCGTTCCCCGCGAGCTTGGGACTGCTCGAGTCATTCCAAGACGCCGCCCGGAAAGGCGTTTTCCCTGGCATGACCCGATGCCTCGATTGCGGTTCTCCTCGCACCGCCGACCAGTGTCCCAGCTGCGGTTTGACTTCAGACGCAGCCGAAGTCCTTCTCCGCCGCCGTCTGATCCTCCGCACCGCCATTTTTCTCCTCGGCTCGCTCGCTTTTCCTTACGTCAGCCAGATCTATCCTCCGCTCGATTTGGATCTGATGTTGGTCTTTTTCGGAGTTCTGTTTTTCCTGGCGCTTACGCTTGCCGTGATTCTCGAGCGCCGCGCCAGGCAACACAGAGAGGTCGAAATCCTCAAGCGTGTGTATTCCGGATTCATTCCACTTCCTTGGATTCTCGCGGCAACTCTCTTTGTGAATGGCCAGCTCGATTCCCGTAAAAATCTCGTGTATTACCCCACGGTAGTGGTCAGCAAGTTCAATATGAAGGGTATCGTACGCGGTAGCCGCCGCCTGCTAGTGCAGTCGTGGCGTACGGGTCAGAAAGTCGAGCGCCTGGCAGTCGATCCGGATGATTTCGATCGCTTTCAGGATGGAGACACGGTGACCGTCGCGGTCGAGCCAGGCGCCTTGGGAATTCCCTGGTACTACGAAGTGTATCGTCGCTAGCCGACTCCTGGCTGAGCGCTAGTCCTTCAATACGCGATCTTCCCGTTCGGTTTCAGCGGCAATTCGATGTCCACAAAGTGGCCCGTCGTGCCAAAGCGAAACCGAATCCGTTCCACGAGTCCCGCGTCGCGCACCTTCCATTCGGAAGTTTCAACCGGATCCTTCGGCAAATCGGAGAACGACCATTGCACATTTTCTCCATCCGCCTTCACGGTTTGCGGATCCACGTCATAGATTTCCTGCTCTTTCAGATCCATCAGAAGGTAGCGCTTCCACAGCTTAATCAGAAGCGATTCGTGCTTCTCCGCGTGATAAATGTTCCACGCTTGCGGGGCCTCGTCGTTAAAGCGCACGATGGCAAATTGGATCGGCTTCCAAGTTAGCTTTGCGGTGGGCGCTTGCGCTGCGGGCTGCGGCCCAAACGAAAAGCAAAGCACAGCAACAATCAAAAAGTTCATTCGCGCAATCAATTTGGAACTTGGCTCAGGGATTTATCCAGCAAACGTATTGCTTCATCCACGTCCGCCTTTGTGGTGTTGAGCATCGGTGCTAGCCGGATCACATTGCCGTACAATCCGCCCTTGCCGATGAGCAACCCGTTTTCTCGCGCCCGTTCCATCAGTTGCGTGCTCTGCGCCGCTGCCGGTTCTTTCGTCTTGCGGTCCTTCACCAGCTCCAGCCCCTGCATCAGCCCCATCCCGCGAACATCGCCTATAAGCGGATATTTTTGCTGGAGCTCCTCGAGCTTCCCACGGAAGTAGCTTCCCACCGTGTGCGCGTTTTCCAGTAGATTCTCCTCTTCAATCAGCTCGATGGTTGCGCGTGCGGCCACGCACGTCACCGGATTTCCGCCAAATGTCGCGATATTCAGACCTTGAAAGCTGGCGGCGATTTCCGGGGTTGTCACCGTCAACCCCACTGGCACCCCATTCGCCATTCCTTTTGCACTCGTAATCATGTCGGGAATCACTTCCCACTGCTCAATCCCGAACCATTTCTTACCCGTCCGGCCCCAGCCGGTTTGCACTTCATCGGCGATGAAAATCCCGCCGTACTTCTTTACGATGCTGAAGACAATCTTGAAATACTCCTTCGGCGGCGTGATGAACCCTCCGACCCCTTGAATCGGCTCTGCAATGAAGGCCGCGATGTTTCCGCTGGTCCCTGTTTGAATCAGGTTTTCGACATCTCCCGCGCAGGCCACCTCGCACTCCGGATATTTCAGGTGCAGCGGGCAGCGGTAGCAGTAGGGATTCACCGCGTGCGATATCCCCACACTCACCACCGCCGCCTTACGGTAGGGCGCATGCGCGGTAATCGATTTCGCCAGCGAAGACGCGCCGGAATACGCATGGCGCAACGCGACCACGTCAAAGTTCCCCGTCGCCATCCGCGACAGCAGAATCGCCGCTTCATTCGCTTCGCTTCCCGAGCTCGTTAGAAAGCTGGACTGTAAATTTCCCGGTGTGATTTGTGCGATTTTTTCCGCCAGCGCTACAATTTGTTCCGTCGGATAGAGCGTCGAAAGGTGTTGCAGCCGGTTCACCTGCGCGTTGATCTTGCTCGTAATTTTCGGGTTGCAATGCCCGACTGACACCGTCAGGATGCCTCCAAAAAAATCCAGGTACTTCCGTCCCTCGACGTCCCACACATGCTGCATTTCCGCGTGATCCGCCACCAGCGGCTGCTGATAGTAGTTCGCCACCGAAGGCCATAGGTATTTCTTGTGTTTCGCGACGACTTCCTCGCTGCGAGTGGCTGTGGCTTGAAGCGGCTTGGCGGGAGTTGTCATGGTCGGTTCCTTCTCGGACGCTTTGTATCCTTCCAGTGCCCTCTGAGTTTACGACGCGCACTTTCGTGCGGCAAGCAAGCGCAACTCTTGCAGCCGTCCTTTTCCCCGCGAGCCGCCACTTCCGCACTCCCAAAGCGTCTAACCGTCTCCAGCCTCTTCGCATCCAATTCCAATCAATTTCTTTACACTTCCCACGCGAGGCAGGTAACCAGCTATGCCCAAAATGAAAGTCGCCGTTGTCCCCATAGCAGGAGCCGATTTCGAAATTCAGGAGCGCGAAATTCCAAAACCCGCTGCCGGAGAGGTCCGCATCAAGGTCCAAGCCTGCGGCATCTGCTTCAGCGACCACTTGGTGAAGGACGGCCTTTGGCCCGGCCTAACCTACCCGCGCTCTCCGGGCCACGAAGTCGCCGGCACGATTGACGCCGTCGGTTCGGGCATCTCCATCTGGAAGTCTGGCGATCGAGTCGGCGTCGGATGGCATGGCGGCCAGGACGGCACCTGCCCCGCCTGTCGCCGCGGCGATTTCGTGAACTGTGCCGCCGGAAAAATCACCGGCTTCACCCAGGATGGCGGCTATGCGGAGTACATGCTCGCGCCATCGGAGGCCGTCGCTCGAATGCCTGCCTCGCTCGATCCTGCCGAAGCTGGTCCGCTACTCTGCGCTGGAATCACCACCTACAACGCTCTGCGCCACAGCGGCGCGATGCCCGGCGATCTCGTCGCCGTTCAGGGCATCGGCGGACTCGGTCATCTTGGTGTGCAGTTCGCCGCGAAATCCGGCTTCCGCGTCGCCGCGGTTAGCCGCGGCAAAGAGTCCGAACCGCTCGCTCGAAAGCTCGGCGCTCACATCTACATTGACAGTTCCGCATCTGACGCCGCCGCTGAACTCCAGAATCTCGGTGGCGCCCAAGTGATCCTGGCGACAGCTCCCAATTCCAATGCCATGTCCGCGCTTTTCCCCGGTCTCGCTGCCCGCGGCAAGATGATTGTCCTCGGCGCCGGCTTCGATCCCATCGAGGTCACCCCGATGGATCTCATTCATGGCAGCCGCGGCATTCAGGGTTGGGCTTCCGGCACTCCGACCGACGCGGAAGATACCCTTCGATTCGCGGAACTCACCGGCGTCCGCGCCATGATCGAAAAATTTCCACTGCAAAAGGTCAATGACGCCTACGCTCGCATGACCAGCGGCAAAGCCCAATTCCGCGTCGTGCTCACAATGTAATCTCGTTCATCTCGATCGCCGCCAAGCAGCAGGCTATTCCACAGCTGCGCATTCTCCGCTCGCGGGTATAATGTCGCGCCATGAGCTCTTCCTCTTCCTCCGCCCGGAGAGTGTTCAGCGTTCTCGGCCGCGTTTTTCCACGCTGTGGGATGGTGTCGCAAGCCATCGCTTTCAATCTTTTTCTCGCCTTTTTCCCCACCTTGCTCATCGCCGTCGGCTTTGCCACCACTCGCCTCGGCGGCCGCACCAGCCTCTACGATCTCATCCGTGACCTCACCGAGTTTCTTCCTCCCGGCAGTCAGGGCATCGTCTCGCAATTCCTCGTTAACCGCGGGCCGGACGCCTGGAAAGTCGCTCTCATCGGATGGGGCGGAACTCTGCTCGCCGGTTCGCAAGTCATGCGCTTGCTCATGGATGGGATCCATCGCATCTATGGCGACCAGGTACAACCCGGTTTTCTCCAGCGCCAGCTTCGTGGACTCGCCTTGCTCATCGTCACCATCGCTCCGCTTCTCGCCGCCGCCATACTCGGCGTCCTCGGCCGTCCTTTGCGCGAATGGCTTGGCCGCGAACTCGGCCCTCATCACTGGATGCAGGGCTGGTGGTCCGTGTTTTTTCCCACCGCCGCCTTCGTGTTTGCTCTCCTCGCGTTGACCGTCATCTATCGCGTCGCCCGGCCCACCGAAGAAACTTTGCGCAACGTGCTTCCCGGCGCCGTTGTTGCCACGTCGCTCTGGTGGCTCGCGAATATTCTCTTTGGCTTTTACGTCCGCCGGGTCCCATATAGCATCATCTACGGAGGCTTGGCCGCCGTGATCGGCTTGTTGATCTGGATGCAGCTTTCGGTCTTGATTGTATTTCTCGGTGCAGCTTGCAACGCGGAGTTCGATTTGAAACGCCGCACTTCGTTGGCTTGATGCCAGGGATGCCAAAAGATGGGCGAGAAACTTGTCCGAGTCGAGTGTTATTCAGGCTACAAGGCCGAAGAACGGCCTGTTCGCATCGTGTTTGAATCGCAAACCATCGAGATTTCCGCCGTCGAGGACCAATGGTATTCGCCCGGCGCTACCTATTTTCGCGTGCTCGCATCCACCGGCGACCGCTACGTCCTCCGCCGTGACGACGCTCAATCCACCTGGTCCCTCTCCGCCTTCCGCTCCTCCGCCCGCAGAGCGGGTGTCACGCCTTAGCTTCTAAGCACCTCTGCGGTGGCCTACCTTTTGCGCTTTTCAAAGCGTGGGGATGGAAAGTTTTTCCATGAGACAGGTGGGATATGCTTACGACGCCCATACTCCACCCGACCTGCATATACGACCAGAAGAAGGGGAAGAAGGCAAAGCCTGGGTTTCAAAACACGAAACCTGGGGCAAGCAAAACCTTTGCGCGACTCATCCTCTGGTCGACTCCCCGGCGAGGTGAACCTCAATGGAACAGTAGATTTAAAGCTTGGGCGGATCGGAAGGTTTGGGCTTAGCGATTTTTTGATCGGTGTCTACGGAGAAGAGGAGGAAGTCAGAGAAAGTGTGATGAACGATGGTTTCCAGGTCGCCGTAATCGTAATAGACGTCAGCGATGTGAGGTAGCCAAACCCGTACATCGCGGGACTGGAAGCGAACGGGAGAGTAGGTAACCGAGAAATATAGTTGAGACATCTTGATCGCCGGGAGACCGTGCATCATGCCCGCTTCCAAATGGAGGATTTCGCCAGAATCGGCGGCAATCCAGGCGCGGCCCAGCAACGGGACGGCGAATGATCCTTTGAGAGAGCTAAATCCGAACGTTCGGCTGGCCCGATCTGGCCGCTGGCGAAATTCGACGAGCCAAGCTGGCTGGCCTTCCCAGGAGAGCTGGCCACGACACTTCATTTCGTAGTCGGGCTGGAGGGCGGGAAGAAAAAGCAGAGCCATTTCGGGTATCCCGCGGCTCTCGGCAGCAATTTCGGAGTTGGTTCCGTGAACCGCATGGCGGCGCTCATCCACGATGGGTTTGTCGCCGCGCTGTTGAAACACAACAACGTAATCGTAATCCTCGGAGCCGAATTGCTGGGCGGAGGTTTGAAGGTCCTGTGCACGGTAAGAGATGTCTTCTTGGGCGGTGAAGTTCTGAAGATTGTTGACCATGGCGGTGGTGCGCTGAGCTGCGTGGGCAAGCACGCTGTTGAGATCGCAAGAAGGAGAAGAGGCTACACCGGCGGGAGGAGAATTGAGCGCGGGCGGATTCCAAACGAGAGGGCGATTCTTGAGTTTTTTCTCATTGGGAGACTGCGGAGATGCAATCTGGGTGAGAAAGGAGAGAAGGGTAACTGCTCCCGCGAACAGCATCGCGGCGGAAAGAATACGGATCCTCAGTTTCATGGATGAGACCGGCGCGAGTATAGCACAGCCGAGGAAAGTGTGGTGATGGTGGTGCGGAGTGGGCCGTAGTCGTAATAGACGTCGTCTGGTTACGAGAGCGTGATCCAGCCTTTTGCGGATCGCGCAACGGGAGCCGCTGCGCAGCGAGCTGGGTAACTACAGAGAATAAGACGGGTCATCCGCAGACGGATGACCCTCCCGTTTTACATCTCAACAGCGCCTTCCAGCCCCTCAAATTCGTGAGTACAATAGCGACGTGGGGCGCCGCATCCCTTTTGATTTAACCATTAGAAACCTCTGGCGGCCTACCGTTTGTGCTTTTCAAAGGGTGGGCCGTTCTTTTCTTCGCATGTCCCCGCTTGACCGCACTCTCGTTGACACCCAAATTAACCGCAGCGTATAGTCGGTTCTCAAGAACGGTGCGCGGCTCCTCCAGTGTGCCGGCTTCCCAGAGTGCCGGCGGTGCCTGCGAGGACTGTCTAATAAAGGATTGGGATGTCCTACCTACCCGAATTCCCGCTGGCGCGCTTTCTTGGCTTTGCGATTTGCTTGTTATGGTTTCTCGCGCCGGGCTCTTTCGCCAGAGGGCAGTCGCCGGCGGCGCCTCCTCCAGGCTCTCCGCAGTCTTCTTCCACGGCTCCGCAACAACCTGCACCGAAGTCCCAAAGCCCCAATGCCAGTGACACTGCCGAGCTTAGTAGCCACGATACCCCGCCAACTTTTAAGGTTCGTGTGAACCTCGTTCTCGTTCGCGTTGTCGTCCGCGACGCGCAAGGCCATGTAGTTCCCAATCTTCACAAGGAAGACTTTGAGCTCTTCGACAATCGCAAACGCCAGGCCATCTCCCTCTTCAGCATCGAAACTCCCGGTTCCCGCGCACCTTCATCGGCTGACGCTCCAGGTTCAGCTGATTCTGCTTCGGCTTCTGCCGCGGCTATGGCTGCGCTCCCGCAGCGTTT
Organism: Candidatus Acidiferrum sp.; assembly: GCA_035279745.1. Classification (GTDB taxonomy): domain Bacteria; phylum Acidobacteriota; class Terriglobia; order Acidiferrales; family UBA7541; genus Acidiferrum. Next base: position 146,192 of record DATEHE010000016.1, read on the forward strand.
TGTCTCCATAGTTTTCGATGACCAGCACATGAACTCAATGTCCGACGCAATGTTTGTTCGGAACGCCGCAAGCAAATTCCTGGATTCCCTCGCTCCTTCCGACCGCGCCGGAATCTTCTCGACTTCCGGCCAATTTACTCAGGAATTTACCAGCGATCACGACCTTCTGCGCAGTGTCCTCGTCCGCATCCTTCCGCGCGCACTCACCATGGGCACCCACGATTGTCCCGATATCAGTTACTACCAGGCCGATTTGATTCAGAACAAGCGCGATCCGCAGGCCCTGGATGTGGCTACCGAAGATGCCGTTCAATGCGCCTTCCGGGGCGACGAAACTCAAAGGGCTGCCGCCCAGGGTATGGCCATCGGCATGGCAGGCGCCGTTCTCGGTCGTGAGGATGGCTCAACAGATTATGTTTTTCGCCATCTTGAAGAAGTGATGCGCCGTCTTTCCGCTATGCCTGGTCAGAGAATTGTGGTTTTGGTCTCGCCCGGCTTCATTCCCTCGACTCTCGAGGCCGAAGCCTCCGATTTAGTCGATCGCGCAACTAAAGCGAACATTGTCATTAACACGATTGACGAGCGCGGCCTGTATACCCCGGATATGGGAGATATAGGCGACTCGTATCGCGACCCGCCACAAATCGCCGGGTTTAAAGCCTCCTATCGCACCTCCGCACAATTAGCCCAGGAAGATGTTCTGGCTCAGTTTGCTGACGGCACTGGCGGCACTTTCTTTCACAATCGAAATGATCTTGACGAGGGCCTTCGTCAAGCCGCCGCCGCTCCCTCAATCACCTACTTGCTCGGCTTCTCGCCTCAGAATTTGAAGCTTGATGGCAGCCTTCACACTCTCAAAGTCTCTTTCCTCCATAAATCCAGTTACAGAATCCAGTCGCGCCACGGCTATTTTGCTCCTCGTCACATCGCCGATCCTGCCGAGGAGGCCAAACAGGAAATTCAGGAAGCCATCTTTTCTCAGGATGAAATTCAGGATTTGCCCGTTGACCTCCATACTCAGTTCTTCAAGACTTCGGAGGACGAGGCCCGCCTAGCCGTGGTCACTCACGTGGACATCAAATCCGTCAAATTCCGCAAAGCCGAAGGCCGCACTCGCGACGACTTGACCTTTGCCACCGCGATTTTCGATGAAAACGGCAACTACGTTACCGGCAACGAAAAAATCATCGAGATGAAGCTTCGGGACATTACCTACGAGCGCCTGTTGGTCTCAGGTTTGAACGTCAAGTCCAGCTTCGATGTGAAGCCGGGCAGTTATCTTGTCCGGCAGGTTGTTCGTGACTCCGAGGGCGCGCAGCTCGCGGCCCACAACGGAGCCGTTATCATTCCGAATTGATGGGGGTGCGCTATGAATCCTGGAAGGAGTCTGAAAAGCCAAACGGGTTCTCGAATTTGGGGCTGGCCTCTCGGATTGTCCGCGGCCGCCGTCTGCTTCTTTTTTGTTACTGCTGTCGCGCAGACTCCCCCGGCTCAGCAAGCTCAGCAGCCTGCGGCCGTGGATGCCACAAAGACTCCCGGCGCGACTATTAAAGCCGAATCGCGCCTCGTTCTGGTGGACGCCGTCGTCACCGACAAAAAAGGGAACTACGTCGAAAATCTCACGGAGAAGGATTTCAAGATCTACGCGGACAATAAGGAACAGCCCGTTACCAGCTTTTCCTTCGCCGCCGATCCTGCTATCAAAGGCCCTTCCCAGCGCCATTATCTGATTCTTTTTTTCGATAACTCCACTATGGCTGCTCCTGATCAGATCCAAGCGCGCGCCGCAGCCAAGAAATTCATTGATGCGAACTCCGGTCCGGACCACCTCATGGCCGTCGTGGATTTTGGCGGTACTCTCCGCATTGTCCAGAATTTCACGGCGAACTCGGGCCTCTTGCAAGCGGCCGTCGGCGGCGTTAAACCTTCCTCCGTTAATCCCAATGCCCAGGCTCCCGTCGAAGTCGCCTCCGCTGGCCTCTCTCCAAACTCCGCCGCCTCGGGACTTTCTTCCCCCTTTCCCTCCATGAGCAATGCCGAGGCCGATTTTGGAATCCGCAGCATGCTCCTGGCCGTTCGCAGTCTCGCCAAGAATCTTCGCGGCGTTCCAGGCCGCAAAATGGTTGTCCTCTTTTCGGCAGGTTTCCCGTTAACTGACGAAGCCGAATCCGAGCTGACCGCCACGATTGACGCCTGCAACAAAGCCAACGTGGCCATCTACGCCGTGGACGTTCGCGGCCTTCTCGCGACTCCTCCCGGAGGATCGTCTCGCCTTCAAACTCCCGGAGATCACTCCTCCGCTTTCTCCGCGCTCGCATCCCGTAACATGGATTCTCAAATTCCTCGATTGGTCCTTGCCTCGTTCTCCCCAACGCTTTGGGATCCCCAGCGTCCCGGCGGCGGTGGTGGTGGTGTCGGAGGAGGCGGCGGCGGGCGGCCGGGCGGAGGTGGGGGCGGACCCGTTGGTGGCGGCGGTGGTGGTCGAGGTGGCGCGGGCGGGACCGGAGGCACCGGTGGAACTGGCGGAACCGGGGGCCGCGGAGGCACGGGTGGTACCGGCGGGACCGGTGGCGGAACTCGCGGTGGCACCGGCGGTGGAACCCGCGGAGGAACAGGCGGCGGAACGACTGGTCGCGGCGGTGGTGGCGTCGCCAATCCAAATGTCTATAGTCCGAGCTCCATCTTCACGCAGCCCAGGACCATCGTTCCGCAATTCCCCGAATCCGCTTCCACAAATCAGCAAATCCTTGCTGCTCTCGCGGAGGGAACCGGCGGTTTCACGATTTTCAATACCAACGACCTTTTTGGCGGACTCGAAAAAATCGGCAAGGAAGAAAACGAATTCTATCTTCTCGGTTATGTCCCTCCGCAAACTCCGGAGGGCAGTTGCCACACTCTCAAAGTGAAAATGGAGCATGGCGGGTTTCATGTTCGCTCCCGCAGTGGATACTGCAACACAAAGTCGGCCAACGTTCTCGAAGGCACGCCCGTCGAAAAACAGCTCGAAGCTCGCGCCACCGGCTCCCAAGCTGGCTCAATTCGCGGCCCGTTCGAGACGCCTTATTTCTATACCTCCCCTAACATCGCTCGCGTCAACCTTGCGATGGAAATTCCTTCTGATTCCGTCCACTTTGAAAAGGAGAAAGGTAAATATCACGCCAGCCTGAACGTCCTCGGCATCGCTTACAAGCCCGATGGCTCCATCGGCGCCAAATTCAGTGATGCCGTCAACCTCGATTTGGAAAAAGACGAGATGAAGGAGTTCGAGAAGAAACCGTACTCCTACCAGAATCAGTTCGATGCCGTACCCGGAAAGTACAAGCTCACCGTCGTCGTCAGTTCCGGCAGCGACGCTTTCGGAAAATATGAAGCCCCGCTTGAAATCGATCCCTATGACGGAAAAGAATTCAGCCTCGGTGGCGTCGTTCTCTCCGATTCCTACCAGAGCCTCGCCAGCACGCCTCTCGATCTCGATTCGACTTTGCTCGAGGACCGCACTCCCCTGGTTGCCGAAGGCGTCCAGATCACTCCTTCCGCCAGCAATCGTTTCGAAAAGAAAGATAAGGTCGCGGTCTATACCGAAGTCTATGAGCCGCTCTTGACTTCCGCCAATCCTCCCGAAGTCATGGCCGGCTATGCGCTCCTCGACCGCGCCACTCAAAAGGTCGTCTTTCAGACTGGCGCGATTCGCCTCGACCATTACATTCAGAAGGGCAGCCCCATGATTCCCGTGGGCTTGGACCTCAGCCTCAAGGATCTCTCTCCCGGCTCCTATGAGATGGTCATGATGGCTGTGGATGGCGCCGGCCATCACGCGAAAAACCGCGTTGTGGATTTCGACGTCACCAACTAGTTCGAATCGCCTTCTTCGCGGAAAGCATTGTCCCTTCTCCGTTGCATGGATCGTCGGATACTTCGAGCCGCTTCCAATCTTGGCGATCCCGGCTCACCGCACGCGGCGGCAATTGAGCTAGTCAGAAATTTCTCGGTCACGAAGTTGATCTTCAAAGCCATCAATCGCCGTCCCAGCGCCACCTTGCTCTTGCTTCGATATTTTGCTCATCAAACCACCGATAAGGCTTGCAAGCAGGACATCGCTGATAACCCTCACGCTCTGCGGCGTCCCCCCTGCTGGGTCATTTATCTTGAAAAATTCACCAATCCGAGGAAAATCAAAACGAAAGCAACTTTATGAGAAACGTTCTCTTCCCGATCAACATCACCCTGGATGGCTCCTGCGACCACACCAAAATGATTGGCAATGAGGAAATACTTGAATTTTTTACGACGCTCCTCCGGGACGTTGACCTGCTCGTCTTTGGGCGCAAGACCTATCAATTGATGGTCCCTTTTTGGCCCGAGGTCGCAAAAAACCATTCTGGAGAGACAAAGGCAGCGAATCAATTTGCTCAAGCCTTTGATTCCCTCGGCAAAATTGTCTTTTCCAATTCATTGGCCAGCTCCGGGGATAAAAATACCAGAATTGTTCGTACCAGCCCCCGGGACGAAATACCCAAATTGAAGCAAGAACGTGGCAAGAAGATTATGGTCGGTGGTGTAGCTCTCTCTTCGCAATTGATCGAGATTGGTCTCGTGGACGAATACCTTTTTATTGTTAACCCGATCATCGCCGGAGAAGGGAAGCGCTTGCTCGAAGGCATTAGCCTGCACGAAAAATTGCAATTGAAACTGGTCGAGTCAAAGATTCTCAACTCCGGATGCGTTGTTCTCCGTTACTTGAAACAATGACACCATAATCCCGTGGCGGGCAGAGAATTCCTCTCGGATGCCGCAGGCTCTGGTTCTTTAAGTCCGCGTGTTTACCATTCAACTCTCACCGCCTGCTCGCACCCCATCTCGGTTCCGTCCTCTCTCCTTCCGCTCAAACCGTCCTCGTCTTCCCCCTGTCCCTCCGGCCATTACTCCCTTTTGACATCCGCCACCTTTTCCCGCAACTTCCTTCCGCCTGTCGGGTTATTCTTCAAAATGCGCAGTGTACTGAGCCCCGTTTTCCCTCAAAGGAGCGCGTGATGCACCTTCGCCAGGAGCCCGGCCCCTCGCCCGTCTCTGTTTCCGCCACTCCAAAGTCCTTCCTCGCCGTTCTCCTCTCCTTCGCCTGTGTTTTCTCTCTCGGCATCAGTGTGCCCGCTTCCTCGGCCAGCCCCGGGCCCACCAACGTCAAAAAACCGGAGAAGGATCCCGTTCTCAAGGGCCTGCCCATCACGGAATTGACCGAGGACGAAGCCATTCTCCATGCTCTAAATCGCCTCGCTTACGGTCCTCGCCCCGGCGACATCGAGCGCGTACGGCAAATGGGTTTAGCAAACTGGATCGAGCAGCAACTGAATCCGTCTTCCATCGACGACAAAGCAATGGAAGCGCGCCTCGCCGATTACCCCACCTTGCGCATGTCCTCCGCCGAGCTGATCGCGGATTACCCGCGACCCAAACAAGTGCAGAAGCTGGCGTCCGAGCGAGCGCAAGCTCAGATCGAGCAGGATAATCAGCGGCGCTCCGATGTTGCCGCCGCCGTCCCTCGCGACATGCAGAACTCTCCCGCCAATTCCGCGCCGGCTGCCGCCTCCTCTCAGGACATGGCTGCCAACGAGTCGGCGGAGGCTTCCTCCGCAAATCAGCCGAGTGCTCCGGTCGCCGATGCCCCTTCTCCCATGAAGCAATCACAGCCGCAAGATGAACGGGCCAGCCCCATTGACTCGCCGCGGCGCCCACGCAGGAAGAATCTTGATAATTTCCCGCCCGCCCTTGGCTCGGACAGCAATCGCCCGCAGCGCATCGTCGCCGAGCTTTCCATGGCCAAAGTCACTCGCGCGATTTACAGCGAGCGCCAGCTTCAGCAAGTCCTCGATGATTTTTGGTTCAATCACTTCAATATTTTCGCCGGCAAAGGCGAGGACATCTATTACGTCACCTCCTTTGAACGCGACGTCATCGCGCCGCACACTCTCGGCAAGTTCCGCGATTTGCTCGAAGCCACCGCAAAAAGTCCCGCCGAACTTTTTTATCTGGATAATTTTTTGAGCGTGGATCCCAATGCTCAGCAACGCATCGCCCATGAGCGCTATGCCCGGCAGATGGCCCGCTATCGCGGCTGGGGGCCAATGCCTGTGCCGCCTTCCGCGCAGCGCAAGAAACAGAATGAACGCGGACTGAACGAAAACTACGGCCGCGAACTCATGGAGTTACAAACCGTCGGCGTGGACGGCGGCTACACACAAAAAGATGTGACCGAAGTTGCTCGCTGCTTCACCGGCTGGACCATCGACCGCCCGCGCCTGAATCCCGAATTCAAATTTGATGACCGCTTCCATGATCCCGGTGTAAAAATCGTGATGGGCAAAAAAATCCACGCCGGCGGAATGAAAGATGGCGAGCAGGTGTTGGATTTGCTTGCACGTAGCCACAGCACGGCAAAATTCATTTCCACCGAACTGGCTCGCCGCTTTGTTTCCGATACTCCGCCGCCCGCTCTCGTCGCCCGCATGACGCAGACGTTCGAGTCCTCGTCGGGCGATATCAAAGCGGTGATGCGAACGATGATCTATTCGCCCGAGTTCTGGTCCCGCGAAGCGTACCGCTCAAAAATCAAGACGCCCTTCGAGCTGGTGGTCTCCACGGCGCGAGCGCTGGGCACGGACGTGGATACAGCCCTGCCGCTTGTGGGCTGGGTTGGACGGATCGGTGAGCCGCTCTACCGATGCCAGCCGCCAACGGGATATTCGGACAAGGCGGAAACCTGGGTGAATACGGGCGCGCTGCTCAACCGGCTGAATTTTTCGCTGGCGCTCGCGGCGAATCGCGTGCGCGGTTCGCGCACGGACGTAGGCGCCCTGCTGGGACTCGATGCATCCACCGACGCGAAGGCCGTGCTCGATCGCGCCGTCCAGGTTTTTCTGGATGGACAGACCGCGCCGGCGACGATCGAGACACTTCAAAAGCAACTCGATAATCCGCAAGTGCTGCAGGCACGCCTGGATGATCCTGTAAAACATGTGGACTCGGCGATTGTGGCGGGCTTGGTTCTCGGAGCGCCGGAATTTCAGCGCCGGTAGATTTCGAAAATTGCGGGCCGGCGCAATTTGTGGGCGGCAATTCGGGCGCGCCGCAGAGTTTGCAAAAGTGAAGCGAGGAAGCCATGAGCTATGAATGTTGCGAAGGCGTTCGCGGATTGAAATTTTCGCGCCGGTATTTTTTGAAGCAGGGCGGAGTTGCTCTCGTCGGCTTGAGCGCGATGCCCGCGTTTCTCCAGCGCGCGGCCGCGGCAACGCCCGTGGCGAGCAAGAAGCAGCTCGTGGTGCTTTTTCAGCGTGGCGCGGCCGACGGCCTCAATATAGTGGTCCCGTTCGGCGAGCCGAATTATTACAGCATCCGCCCGACGATCGCGATCCCTCAGCCGCAGCGTGGTGGAGCGGAAGCGGCCATCGATCTCGACGGATTTTTTGGACTGCATCCGAGCCTCGCGCCGCTCGAGCCGCTCTTTCACAAAAACCAATTGGCCATCGTGCACGCCGCCGGTTCGCCGGATTCGACCCGCTCGCATTTCGATGCGCAGGACTTCATGGAGTCCGGCACGCCGGGCCTGCGCGCCACGGATGACGGTTGGCTGAACCGCGCGCTCGAAACGATTCCCGAAAAGGAAGCCTCGCCGTTTCGCGCCGTTGCGATGGGACCAAACTTGCCGCTGACGCTTCGCGGTTCCGCACCGGCGATTGCTTTGCCGGATTTGAAGCAGTTTCGCGTGATTGCTCAAACGCCCGGCGCCGGCCAAATGGTCGAAGGCGGATTTGAAGCCATGTACGCGCAAACCGTGGATCACGCCTTGCGCGGCACAGGAACGGAAACGTTTGAAGCGATTGACATGATCCGGAAGGCGGATCCTGCCAAATATCAGCCGGAGAATGGCGCGGAATATCCCAAGGGCCGCCTGGGGCAGAGCCTCCAGGAAATGAGTCAGTTGCTGAAGGCAAACATCGGGGTGGAAGTGCTCTTTGTGGATTGCGGCGGTTGGGACAATCACGTGAACGAAGGCGGCGTGCAAGGCCAGCTTTCAAATCTTCTCCGCGATCTTGGCCAAGGTCTCGCGGCATTCCATCAGGATATGGGCGACCGGATGGAAAATATAGTGCTCGTAACGATGAGCGAATTCGGCCGCACCGCCCACGAAAATGGAAATCGCGGCACGGACCACGGCCACGCGAATTGCATGTTCGTCATGGGCGGCGACGTGAAGGGCGGGCGCGTCTACGGAAAATGGCCGGGGCTCGAGGATCATCAGTTGAACGAAGGCCGTGATCTCGCGCTCACGACTGATTTTCGAAGCGTGCTCGGCGAAATTCTAAACAAACACGCGGGCGTTCCGGATCTCTCGGCCGTTTTCCCCGGTTTCGACAACACTCCCCACAAATTTCCCGGCTTGATCAAAACTTGATTCGCGCCGCATGAGAGCTTGACCCTCACGCCGTGGATGAGTCTGGTCCTGCAATCGCGTTACATGGCGGCGTGTGCGGCCAATCGGAAAATTTCCGCACAGACGAAGATCTGCCCACCCTTTAATAACGCGAAGAGCAGGCCACTCCAGAGTTAGTAGCGGGGCAGGAGGCTGCCGGATTTGCGTGGTATCTGGCAACCTCCTGCTTTCTTGCCCGGGGTATGGGGCATCCTTTGGTTAAACCGACCACTCGCGGAGTTCGGGCTAACGGCCTGGAAAAAATCAACTCCTTAAACTCCCGTGGCTTCAACCTCGCTTTTCTCTAAATCGCACGGCCATCGCCTCTGCGAGACTCGGCGTTAGTGCGAATCGCCGGAAGCCGCAGGAGTTCCATCCGACCACCGGCCTACCGGAACGAGGAAAGTGGTCAGATGCTCCTCAGGGGCTTGTATCGTGAAAATTGGCGAACCCGAAAGGTCGGCGCCCCAGGCTTTGGAATCCGTTTGTGGCATGAAGAACATCAGATGCGGAAGCCAGTGGCCGGCCTCGTCGTTCAGGTGGCCCTGCTTGGATAACATGTAGCACATCGAGCCGGGTTCGATCGCGGGCAACTCTTTCTTTTCGAGCGCCGACTCGATCGCTTCGGCTAATTTTTCTTTTGTGATGCCGGCGCTCACAAGCTCGGCCTTTTTGATGGTCCGAGGAAGATAAGAGCGCGCCGCCGGGGCATTCATGCAAATCGGACCGCGGGACCTGGGATTCCAGAAGCCGGTATCGCTGCTCGGCGCAGTCCACGCGCGTTCGACCAGGCATACGAATCCGTTTTTCCCCCGAACCGCCGTCTCGTAACCGTGCTTGCCAAGTACGAGCACTTCCGCGTCGCGCGAAATGGAATCCGGAGCGGCGCTCCGCGCGAGCTGAATCTCTGCGTCGCGATCGGGCATCAGGTATTGCTCGTAAGGAGCCATGGATGGATAACGCGATTTCGAGGTCTGGGAGTTTGCCGGACAAGCTGAAGCTAGCATTAGAAATGCTGCAAGTGCGGTGAAAGCAGTGGTGCGGGCTCTATTTCGGCTCATAATTTCTCCAGGGACCGGCGGCACCACGCCGGGCCAATGGGCTTCGGCAACTTACATTGATATCAACCTATCACACTCAACCGCCGCTTGGCAATATACGTTGATATCCCTATTATTTCTTTATGGCTACCGTCGAGGAGCCCACCTTCGAGACGACTCACCTCGTCCGCGACACCTGTCTCTGCCTGCATGTTCAGCGTGCGGCCAGAGCGCTGGCGCGCCGCTTTGACGAAGCGCTCCGCCCCGTGGGGATCACCAACGGACAATTCTCTCTGCTGATGTCGCTGAACCGCCCGAAGCCCGCCGGCATGACCTCGGTGGCCTCCCTCCTCGCGATGGACCGCACAACCTTGACGGCCGCTCTTAAGCCTTTGCGTCGCCGCGGCCTTGTCCGCATCACAGCCGATCCAGCCGACCGCCGCAGCCGCTTGATGTCGCTGACCGCAAAAGGACGAAAGACATTGCGCCGCGCCGTCCCCACCTGGAAAAAAACTCACGCCGCCCTCGATGCGCTTCTCTGCGACGGCGACGCTGACCGGCTCCGAAGCAATCTTAGCGCGCTCTCGTGAACGAGCGCGGACCACACGAAATAAAAAATTCGCTTCCGCCATAGCCTCTGCTTGGAATGCGTCGGCTTTTTGGCGAGGCCCGCGCTTCCCGATGCTTTGTCTTCCGAACTTATGCGCGAATCTCCGCTAGCGGTTGTACGTCGCGCTCCACTTTGCGCGCAATCTCATCCTCTGCGACTTCCAGGTCATAGCCAGTCTGCAGGTTCATCCATAACGCCGGACTATTTCCAAAATAACGGGCAAAGCGAAGCGCTGTATCCGCGGTAATGCTGCGGCGCTCGTTGACGATATCCGCGATGCGCGTTACGGGTACGCGCAGAGCTATGGCCATCTTGTTCATGCTCAGTCCCGGCGGAGCCATAAATTCCTCGCGAAGAATCTCTCCTGGATGTACCGGCTTCAGTTTCTTTGCCATCTTCCGCTCCTAGTGATAATCGACCATCTCGACATCGTACGCGTGTCCATTGTTCCAGACAAAACAGATCAGCGTCGGGGCCTGCATTGCCACGCCGGCGCCTAATGCTTTTGCATTATTGAACGCCTCGGTCGGCCCAGTTAGGGTGTCGGGAACTTGGCGGAGCCGCCCGGCTGATCTGCCTGGGCGAAGATAAATCACAGGAAGATGTGAACAGGTTCGCGGTGCTGCGGACTTACGCTCAAGAGGTGCGAACGGGCGCTTGGAGGGTAGTTCATGCGGATGCTAAAGCTGTTTGTGCCTGCGCTGCTGCTGGCATTGGCGCTGGCCGTGCCGGGATCGGCACAAAGTAACTACGGGGTGATCTCAGGAAGTGTCCGGGACGCGCAGCATCTGCCAATTGCCAACGCCACAATTGAGCTGAAAGCGGTGAGCACCGGAGCGGTGCGCCGCATAACCACGAACCAGCAAGGACTCTTTGAAGCGCCGGGTCTTCTGCCCGATGAGTACGAAATCCAGACAAAAGCGGCGGGCTTTGCGCCGCAGAAGCAAAGCGTGCGGCTGGAAGTCGGCCAGGAACTGCCTCTGGACATCGTGCTCACTCTCGGCACCGTCGCCCAGGGAGTCCGCGTGGTCGCAGGGACTGAAGTTCTGCGCACGACGGATGCCAGCGTCGGTGAAGTCGTCGAGCCCCGCTCCATCAGCCAGTTGCCCTTGAACGGCCGCATGCTGATCGATCTTGTGCTGACAGTTCCGGGTGCCCACATCGGATTTGGCGCGCAGACCGGCCAAACAAATCCGCTCTACTGGCGGCCGGGACAAAGATCAGCGGTCGTGATCGGCGGAGCGCGGCCGAACGCAAATTTCTTTCTACTCGACGGAGCAACCAATACCGACCCAACGTTCAATACGCAAAACATCAGCCTCTCGCCGGACGCCGTGCGCGAATTTCAAGTCGAGACGAGCAGCTACACCGCGGACATGGGCGGGGCCGGCGGCGGCCAAATCAATATCGTCACTCATGCCGGCTCCAACCAGTATCACGGAACGATGTACGAGTTCTTGCGAAATGGTGCGCTGGACGCCAGCACGTTTGGCTCAATGGGTAACAATCATCTGGTGCAGAACAATTATGGCGCTTCGATGGGAGGTCCCGTCGTCCGCGGAAATACTTTTTTCTTCGTAAATTACGAAGGCTTGCGCCTTTCCCAAGCCGATGCCCAAATTCTGACTGTGCCCACTCAAGCCGAGCTTCAGGGCGATTTCAGCATGAGCCCCATCAAAATCTACGACCCGACGACCGCAGTGGCGAATCCAAACTACAATCCGAGCAAGCCAACCGGTCCGGGAAATTTTCCGTACACGCGCTCGCAATTCCCCAACAATCAAATTCCGCTGAGCCGTATCAACCAGCAGCTGGAAAAGTTTCTGCTCCAGTACGTTCCCGCACCCAACATGACGATGATGGGCAGCGGCCCGGACTCCAACAATTACCTCGACATCCGCAACGAGACCCACTACCAGGATCAGGGCACCGTTCGCATTGACCACAATTTTGCCGGCGGCGACACACTCTTTGGCCGCTACAGCATTGGACAGGAAAGCGGTTTTTCGCCCAGCACCGGAACCACTTCAACGTCCGAAAATCTCCCCGGCTTCGGCGCGGATTTCAACAACCGTTCGCAGCAAGCCGTGATCAGTTGGAACCACATTTTCTCCGCCGACAAAGTGAACACCGGCTCGATCGCCGTCTCCCGGCTCTCCATGGACCGCACCTCGCAAAATGACGGCGTGAACGACATCGTCGGCGCCTTGGGCATCCAGGGCATTGGCTTCGGCGGCAAGAATGCCTGGGGAGCGCCCTGGTTCGCCGTGCAGGGTTACACCGGCATCGGAGATACGTTCGCCGCGACTCCGATGCACGCGTGGGACACCGTCTACGAAATCCGCGACACCTTCGCCTGGCAGCGTGGCCGCCACGGAATCAAGATCGGCGGCGACTATCACTGGTTCACCTGGCCGATGTGGGGCTTTTTCCAGAATCGCGGCTTCTATCAATTTACAACCGGCTACACGACGCAATTTGGTTTCAATGATGGCACCGGCTCCGGCCTCGCCGGCCTTCTTCTGAGCTTGCCCGCCGTCAAGCAGCGCCAAGCCGGCATTCCGCAAATGAATTTGCGCAACTGGGGCGCGGACGCGTTCGTCGAGGATAGCTGGCAGGTCACGCGCAACACGACGATCAACGCCGGCGTCCGCTACGAATACTCGGATCCGCTCTACGACAAGGACAACACGAACACCAATCTCGTCTTCAACAACGGTGTCCCCTCCGTTTTCGTCGGCGGTGAAAACGGCTATCCGCGCGGGCTGATGTATCCCAACAAGCACAATTTTGCTCCGCGTCTCGGCCTCGCAAAAAATTTGCCGCGATGGGGAATCGTTCTGCACCTTGCTTACGGCATTTTCTTCACGCCCGTGGATCAGAACACGTGGTGCAACCAGCGCCACAACGTTCCCTACGTCTTCCCCGAAACGCAGCAAGCCGATAATTTCACGCCGCCCGCCTCGCTCCTCGCCAGCGGCTTGAATTTTGGCACGCCCGTGCTCGGAGCCGGCGCTTTGCCTCCAACCACCGTCAGCTTCACCGCCTTTGACCCGCACGCTCCCGCTCAATACGTCCAGCAGTGGAACACGTCGCTGCAGAAAAGCCTCGGCCGCGACACCTCCCTCGAAATCGGCTACATGGGCGCGCGCGGCTTCCACTTGCAGCGCGCTCATCTGATCAACAACGCCCTCCCCGGACCCGGCCCGATTGGTCCGCGCCGCCCGTTCAAGACGCTCACCTTCGTGCCGGACACCACCCTTCAGCCGGGTAGCGCCAACGCGGTCATCCAGAGCCAGACCTTTCCCGTCAGCACCATCAATCTCCTCGAGGACACCGCGCAGAGTTGGTACGACGCCGGTTACATCAATCTCCGCCGCCATTATTCGCACGGCCTCAGCCTCCTCGTGAATTACACGTTCGCAAAAAATCTCACGAATTCGCCTGACTTCCGCTCCGCCATGGATGAGGCTTCGATTCCACAGAACAACAACGATTTGCCGCTCGAGAAAGGCCCGGGCTGCGACGTCCGCCATCGCGTCGCTCTCAGCACTGTCTACGACATTCCCGCCTACCGCCGCAACGCGTGGACGCGCCTCACCACCCAAAATTGGCACCTCTCGGCGCTCTATCAAGTCCAGACCGGCATGCCGTTCACCATTTCCGTCTTCGGTGACACCGCCAATTCCGGCACTGTGCTTGGCGAAAATCCCATTCGCGCGAACGTCACTGGCCAGCCCGTCTTTGGTCCCGGCACGCACACGCCCGCCGAATGGTTCAATCCCGCTGCGTTTGCCGCGCCGTCCGCCTTCACCTTTGGCAACGCCGGCCGCAATTCGGTCTATGGCCCGGGCCTGCAAACGCTGGATCTGGCGCTCGAGCGCTCGTTCAATATCACGGAAAAAACGAGCTTCGAGTTTCGCGCCGAAGCTTTTAACTCCCTCAACCAGACCAATCTCGGCACGCCCAATCGCTTCGTCAACGAGCCGCAATTCGGCACCATTACCATGGCCATGACGCCGGGCCGCGAAATCCAGTTGAGCGCCCGGCTTTCGTTCTAAATTCGCCTGGAATCTTCGCGCAAGCTTGCCCGCGCGCAGCTCAGCCGCTCATCGTCTGAATCACCCGCGCTAGCTCGATCACTTCGAGCTGTTTCGGGCACTCCTTCCAGTTGTGCCGCCAGCAGACGATCATGTCGCAGCCCTGCACTGCGTGGCCGTGCTCGCGGAAGTTTCGGCTCTCATATTCAAACTCGATCCGCACCCGCTGCCATCTGTCCGGGCCGATCTGCCGTTTCGCTTCGCAGTCGGGAAACCTCGCTTGCACATTCTCGATCAGGTAGCCAAGGTCTTTCGCCATCATTCCGAAGAGCAGCACCACTCCCATTTCATTCGTCGGCTCGTGCCGCAGCCACCGATATTGCGTCGGATTCCCATAGACCGGCAGCTTCTTCCGTCCCGCGTACCAGGGAGCTCCCGCGTTTGCTCCGTGCTTCGCCGCTCTCCGCTCGCGTTTTCCTTCTCGCATTTGCTTCACGCGCTCCGGAATCAGCGCCAGCACGTCCGCCCACTCTCGCTTGCCCTCCGCGAACTGCCGGAACGCCCCCGGCACTTTGGACCACGCTCCAAACCGCCGCTCGATCGTCCGCGGATCGTAATTTCCCGTCCGACGGTATTCCCGGTGCGCCGGCATCGCTCTATTTTTTCGCGTTACTTCGCCCCAATCGCTCAGCAGCTCGCTGTCCTCCGCCCGCAGGTTTCGCGCATACGGTTGAAGTCCCGCCGCCCGTATCGCGTCGTTCCACTTCGCGAAATGTTCCGTCACCACATAGTCCGTAAATCCCGTTTGACTCGTGAATTCCCAATGCGTCGGCGTGTGGCGCAGTTTTCTTGCAAGCTTCTGGATCGAAGCCACGATCTGTTCTTTGTCGGGCATGGCTGGCCTGCTGCTCTGCTGCGTTGGAAAGGGAAGGGCTCTCTCGACCTGCGCGCCTAGCTACCGCTCTTCCTTGACTTGCGATTTATGCGGCGAGAAGAAAATCTGTGCAAGCAATCTCGGCCTGCGCGCTTTTCCGCCTGAAAAAAAACGCATCGAGGCCGCGCCCAATCCGCGCGCACCAAAACCTCTCGAGTCCGCAAAACCCGCTCTTCCAGTTGTCTGTGTTGGAAAATTAAGGAGTGAACCGCCCAAAACAAAAATAGCGGGAGAAGGTTTCTCCCGCTTTCAATACGCAGTTTTCTACGCCCCCACTATACCAAATCGCCAGCTATTTCGTCAACTAAAATCTCAACACTAAAATCTCAACACTAAAATCTCAACCCACCACCAAGCCCTTCCCGCCAAGCCCGCTGCCCCGCCTCATCGGCGCCAATCTGACGCCCCGGCGACACTTTGGCCCCGAATCCCTTGCCATCAAAATTTGAATTGCGTATCGTCGCTCCAGAGGAAGCTTATGAGTCTCGATCGCTTGCAAAGGATCACCGTCGAACCGGGGAAGTGTGGCGGCCGTCCCTGTATCCGTGGACTGCGCATTCGCGTCAGCGATCTCGACAACCTTGCCATCATCGGCATTTTGGAGCGCGGGGCTGAGTTTCGCGCGGCCAAGGGCTGAAAGAGCAGGATTTCCAGCACGAAGCCACAAACAACGCGGAAGAATATGTTAACGGACAGGCTCACATCAACGAACTCTAAGACTTCTCGAGTCTCCTCAAGCGCAGCTTGAAACGGGCTTCCGCGAGGGCAGAACCATTCCCTCTGATCTGGTACCTGGACCAACAGGCAATTCGGTACAACTTCTGCGAACAGCCTCCCGACGGAACTAGACGCGAGCACATTGCTTCTCATCTACCTGGGCGGCGTCTCACCCATGCCGAGGCCACCGGCAAGGCAGCAGTTTCAACTGCAAACTAAGTCGGGCCACTATCTTTGTGGGAGGCGGAAGAATCCTCAGGATTCCCCTGCTTTTTCGCGGCTTTCTCCCCTTCGAATCTTGTCATTACTTCACTGTGTGGAATGTTCACGAGACTTGCTGCCAATTTCTTGAGGCGCTCGTATTCGCGCATTCTTGAAGAGGATTTTCTCGGACTCGCCATCCAGTTTCTCCCTTAGTTCGCGGAACGCTTGTCGCGTTAAGAAGGCCCCGCGTCCACCGATGGAATCCAAATCCAATATCAACCCAAAGTCTTTTCTCCTGTCATGCCTACGCTCGATAGTTCTGAAATTAGAATAGGCAATCATGTCCGCAGGTTGCAGGGGAACGCAGTCCTCCCATCCCATCGGAACAATGGACGCAAAACGTTCACGATTTATTAGAGTCTCATCCTGCCGCAGACGATTGAACGCCTCGAGCAGAACGGCGTCGTAGTCGCCTCTGTCATGGATTAAGGCAATCCTGTCTTGCAGATACCTCTCATCGCCCAGAATCTTTTCTGCGATATACTTCACGATGTAGTTCAGCAAAATTATATAGGCTAGAGGGTAGCAGTTTTCCCTTGCCTCTGGAAATTCCGCCGCTATGTCATCTAAATTCAAAGTGTATGCCACGATGACCATCGGATATCTAAAAACCCTACGAATGAACTTGTCAACGAATTCGATCTGCTCGGCTTGAGTCCAGCCTTTGAACTCCTTCCTGAGATTGCTGCAATCGGAAGCATGATAGCGGGATAGCTCCCTACGGCCTTGCGCTCGCAATTCTTGATTCTTTTTCTCTAGAATCTCCAGCCACGCCGCCTCAATAAACCACCACATTCCCCCATGCCCCACTAAGCAGGACAAGGTGAGCAGGCGCGATTTGGCGCTGCCGCTATCATCTATGTGACCGACTAACACTACGAAGGGTCTCTTTCTAGGACCTTGACCACCCAAGCATCAAAATGATTATCGCACAGTTACAGCGTACGTGTTTTGATATACAGCAAAGGTAAAAGTTCCTCTAACAGACGAGAGCATAGCGACGCTCACGCTCTGATTCGTCCACTTTATTATTAC
This sequence comes from Candidatus Acidiferrum sp., assembly GCA_035279745.1. GTDB lineage: Bacteria > Acidobacteriota > Terriglobia > Acidiferrales > UBA7541 > Acidiferrum. Next base: position 163,296 of record DATEHE010000016.1, read on the forward strand.
ACTTACTTGGGTGCGACTAGGCAACTGCCGGACACCGGCGCTCCTCGCGGCACTCGCGCGCTAATGGCACGAGATCGAGCCCTGTTTGAATGCCGGCGACCGGAGTGTCGAGTTGCGCTAACGGTAGACCGGGATCAATCGGAAGTCACCTGCAATCTTCGAAACCATTCCCTTAACCTATCTCGTCCACGAGTCAACCCCTGCGTCACCCGCCTACTACCCCATCTGCCTAATCCCCTCTCCCGCAATTCACAAATCGCCATTGCATCACTTTTCGCCCCTGCCATGCTTGTGCCCAACTCAATACGCCGCTTGTCCTTCGGGACAGTTTCTTGCGCAAACTGTCCCTGCTACGCTTCAGCTACGTTAGGACTTGTATAGGAGGCCCAATGTACTGGCAGGCGTGCGCAAGCTTCTTTCTGGCATTCGGAATGGCCATGCCCAGCGTTTCCTGCGGAAAATGGCCCGCCCAAGAGCCCGCTGCAGAACAAATCAGCAGCGATGCCCTCATGCAAGTCGTGCGCTCCTATAATCCTCATTCAAAATCCTCGCAGCCCGCAGTTCTTGTCTCTCCCTCAAAGCTCCCAACCGAGGAAGCTTACGACGTGCCCGTCAAGCAGGCCTTCAGCACTGGAAATTTTGATCAACTCGAGAAAATCGTCCGCGAAGCCCGCGAGAGCCAGGGAAGAGTTTTGGGCGGCACATGGCAGTTGGCTGCTTTCTACGGCGCGATTGGAACTACCTTTATCGGCCCGCTTTCGGGCGGCGCCGATTGGAGGTTGTTTTTCGACTCCCTCAACCAATGGATCAAGGCAAAACCGGACTCAGTTGCCGCTCGCCTCAGCCTTGCAGGCGCGTACCTGGATTATGCGTGGAAAGCTCGTGGCGCCGGTCCGGCCAGCACTGTCTCCGCACAGGGATGGATGCTCTTCGGGCAGCGGACCAATGCGGCTGCGGAGACGTTGGTTGCGGCAGCTCGCTTAAAGGAGAAATGTCCCTACTGGTACGATCTCATGCAGCAAGTGGCCCTGGCTCAAGGTTGGGACAAGGCGAAAGCCAGAGAACTCCTCGAGCAAGCCGTGGCTTTCGAGCCGGAGTATTATCACTACTATCGAGAGCAAGCGAACTTCTTGCAGGCCAAGTGGTATGGAGAGGAAGGCGAAGTGGAGGCATTTGCGACGGAAGTGGCTGACCGCATCGGCGGACCCAAGGGCGACATCGATTATTTTGAGATTTCCAGTCTCGTCGCCTGTCAATGCGACGCGCAAGACGATGTCTTGCAAAACATGTCCTGGCCGAGAATTAAGCGCGGCTACGCAGCGCTCGAAAAACAGTTTGGCATGTCGCAGTTGAAAAGAAACCGCTTCGCGAGCATGGCCGTCAAGGCTGGAGATAAGCTGGCGGCGCGCGATGCCATTGCCAAGATCGGCGTGGTGGGGGATCAGAACGTGTGGATCAGCGCAGCGAGATTTGATCGCGCCAAAAATTGGGCCACGTCCGAATAACGGGACTTGCCCTCTTACTCAAGAAGCTGCGTCACCCGCCCTACCACCCCATCTGCCGCATCCGCTCCTCTATCAACCCGCTGTACCGGTTCATCCGCTCCGGCCTCCTCTTCAGCGGCAACGGCAATATCGCCGCAAGTCGCGCCGCCTCCTCGCGGTCCACATTTCGCGCGGGAATCCGGTAGTAGTAAAGACACGCTGCCCGCGCGCCGTACACTCCCGGCCCCCACTCCACCTCATTCAAATAAAGTTCCAGAATCCGCCGCTTCCCCAGAACAAATTCCGCCACCGGCACAAGCGTCGTCTCCGCGCCCTTGCGAAGAAAGGACCGCCCCGTTCCGAAAAACAAATTTTTTACAAGCTGTTGTGTGAGCGTGGACCCGCCCCGGATGCGCCCGCCTTCCATATCGTCTTCCGCCGCAATCTCAATCGCCTGCCAGTCGAATCCATGATGCTGATAAAAACGCGCATCTTCCGCCGCAATCACGGCATGTTGCAGCTCCGGCGAAATCTGGTTCAGCGGCACGAATTCGTATCGCTCGTGATACGGCTTGTGCTGAATCCAGGCTTGCACGCGCCGCTCCATGTGCACTGCGGTCGTCGGCGGGTTAATCCATCGCGCCGCCACCAGCAGCAGGGAAGCGAAGCACCAGAGAAGCGCAACTCCAATAAGAATCCAGCGAAGGCAAAATCGAATAAAGCTCCTTCGTCGTGGCGCGCTTGGGATTGTCTCTGGGTTTTCCGTCACGCTTCAGAATAATCGTTCGCGCCGCATTGGCATAGCCGGCAATGAACTCGGCGATGAGTTCGGTAGTGTCTCAGTTTTAATCTCCGGGCGCAGTCCGCCGGGCGAGCCTTGCAATTAAGCGGGAACGTAAGTCAGCCGAATTAAGTCTCCCGCGATGACTTCGTTAGCCACCAGGTGCAGCGGCGGCCGCGGGCCGCCGAAAAATGGCTGCCCACCGCCAAGCACGATCGGGTGGAGGTATATCCGATACTCATCAAGCAGGCCGGCTTCCGCCAGGCTCTGCGCCAGGACTGGTCCGCCAACCAGAATCTCGCCGCCCAATTCCGCCTTCAGCTTGCCTATCCTCTTCTCGAAGTCATCCGCGATGAGCGTGGCGTTGGGGCCAACGGACTTGAGCGAGCGCGACACCACCCACTTCGGCCGGCTTCGGTACGCCGCCGCGAATTCGCGATCGTCCGCGTCCCAGTCAGGAGAATCTTCCTCCCAATAGCCCATGATCTCGTACGTGCGGCGGCCGTAGAGGAGGCCCTTCACACCATGCACCAATTCGACGAAATGCCGAAAGGCCTCGGGTGGAGGCGGTCCCATCTTCATGTGGTCCACGTAGCCATCCAGCGATTGGTTCAATCCATACACAAGTTTTGCCATCCTCGAATCTCCCCGCAAAGTTCTTCAGAATAGTTTGAACTGCAGTGGCGCCGGGCAAAGTTCAGCCGGAACGCCATCTGCGCGCCGCCTCGTTGGTGTCGCCAATCGCTAGGTCCGCTTCCCAATCCCCACATGCAAGCGGCGGCACCGCCATAAGTTCCTTCGCGGAGAAAATCACCCGCACTGTTTGCTGAAAAAATGCAGCAGATGTGTGGCTCTTTGTGAGCGCGTCACTCGCCGGGTTTCAACTCGCGAATCCAGATGTTGCGGTACCGCACTGGATTGCCATGATCCTGCAGCGCGAGCGGCAATTTTTCCGGAGTCGGCTTGTACGGCGGCCTCCGTCCATTCGCAGTAGGACCGGTGAGCTCGACGTTATCCTGCACCAGCACTCCATTGTGGAACACCGTGAAGCGCGCCGGCCGCAGCACTTTCCCGGACGCATCGAAACGCGGTCCGTGGAAAACAATGTCGTACCACTGCCATTCGCCCGGCGGTCGCGCCGCGTTCACTTGCGGAGGATATTGTCCGTAGAGCGCCGCTGCCTGTCCGTCGGCGTACGTCCGGTTGTTGTAGGAATCGAGCACCTGCACTTCGTAAAGCCCATGCAGAAAAACTCCGCTGTTGCCGCGCTCCTGGCTCTCTCCGTGCGGAGGCGTGGGCTCGCGAAATTCTACGTGCAACTGGCAATCGCCAAAAGATTCTTTCGTGCGCAGTTCGCCCGTCTTGGGCACCACTTCAAAATAGCCGTCCTCGACCTTCCATTTCGCCGCGCTGCCGTCGTCGTGCTCCCACTTCGAAAGATCCTTGCCGTCGAAAAGAATCGTCGCATCGGATGGCGCACGTCCCGCCTCGCGTTGCGTGCTTGAACTTCCCGGATCGATCACCGGCGGCACCGGCCGGTTCATGTCGTGTTGTTTCCACCGCGTATCCACTTGCGCGGCGAGAATGGTAGGCAGAAAGATAGTTGCAGCTGTGATAATCATGCAGATACGGGTTTTTTTCATGGCTCGGACCTCGGCACCGAAGCCCAAGAATTCTAGCTTCGATTTTCCCCCGAATACAGGAAAACTTCCCTTCGCCACCCCTCGTAGCGCCCGCGCATTGCTAAACTCGCGCCACAAAACGCCCGGCATAAAGCGCGCACAGCAATACGCACGCCGCGCCCAACGCGCAAAACTAAATCCGCACAGCTACCCGGCTGTCTGCGCCTTGATCCGCATCCCGTAGAATGATCTAAAGATAAAATAGAAAGATAGTATAAAAAAGGCCGCCGCCAAAATATGCGTCAGCCCTGTCCCGCCCTGGCTCACCGTCAGTTGCACCGCCAATTCCACCGCCAAAAGCCCAAACAGCGTCGTAAATTTGATCACCGGATTCAACGCCACCGACGACGTGTCCTTAAATGGGTCGCCGACGGTATCTCCTACTACGGTCGCGTCGTGGAGGGGAGTACCTTTTTGTTTAAGTTCAACTTCTACAATCTTTTTGGCGTTATCCCAGGCGCCGCCGGCATTGGCCATGAATATCGCCTGGTACAAACCAAAAATCGCGATGGAAAAAAGATAGCCGATGAAAAAAAACGGCTCGACGAAGGCGAACGCGAGCGTGGCGAAAAAGACGGCGATAAAAATATTCAGCATGCCTTTTTGCGCGTAGAGGGTACAAATCTCGACAACTTTTTTGCTGTCTTCGACGCTGGCTTTCACGACGCCTTCGAGTTTGATATTCGCCTTGATGAATTCCACGGCGCGATACGCGCCGGTGGTGACGGCCTGCGTGCTCGCGCCAGTGAACCAATAAATCATGGCGCCGCCGGTGACGAGTCCGAGAACGAATGGCGCGTGGAGAAGAGAAAGACTGTTGACGTTGGCGGTGAGGCCGTCCGTCAGCGCCATGATGATGGAAAAAATCATCGTGGTGGCGCCGACGACGGCGGTACCGATGAGCACGGGCTTCGCGGTGGCTTTGAAGGTGTTGCCGGCGCCGTCATTCGCTTCGAGCATTTCCTTGGCGCGCTCAAAATTCACATCAATGTTGTAATTCTTTTTCAATTCCTGCTGGATGCCGGGAATGGTTTCGATCAGCGAAAGTTCGTAGATGGACTGCGCGTTGTCGGTGACCGGTCCGTAGGAGTCCACCGCGATGGTGACGGGGCCCATGCCGAGGAATCCGAAGGCCACGAGGCCGAAGGCGAAGACGGCGGGAGCGAGCATCACGGATCCCAAATTAACCGTACTAATCAAATATCCAATGGACATCAGAATGACCATGGCCAGGCCGATGTAGTACGCGGAGAAATTTCCGGCGACGAAGCCGGAAAGAATGCCGAGGGAGGAGCCGCCCTCTTCGGCGGAGGTGACGACTTCCTTGACGTGGCGCGATTCGGTGGAGGTGAAGACTTTCACGAGTTCGGGGATGATCGCGCCGGCCAGCGTGCCGCAGGAAATGATCGTCGAGAGCCTCCACCATTGGGAAGTGTCGCCGCCGATGGAAGGAATCACGTAGTAGGAAATCAGGTAGGTCAGGCCAATGGAAACGAAGGAGGTGATCCACACGAGCGAGGTGAGCGGAGATTCGAAGTTCATTTTGTCCGCAGTAGCGTATTTTGCCTTGGCGATGAAGCTGTTGAGGAAATACGCGGCGGCCGCGGCGATGAGCATCATGATGCGCATCACGAAAATCCAAACGAGCAACTGGACTTGGACGGTGTCGGCCATGGCGGTGGCTTTGGCGAGCATATCGGCGGTGGCGGTTTGCACCGTCACACCGGGGGGCAAGAAGTGCGAAGCCGGAATCGCCAGCAAAATAAAAGTGATCAGCGCGACGCCGGTGACGCCGTAGGTTTCGAAGCCGTCCGCGCTGGGGCCGACGGAATCGCCCGCGTTATCGCCAGTGCAATCGGCGATGACGCCGGGATTGCGGGCGTCGTCTTCCTTAATTTTGAAGACGATTTTCATGAGGTCGGAGCCGATATCGGCGATTTTGGTGAAGATGCCGCCGGCGATGCGAAGCGCGGCGGCACCGAGAGATTCGCCGATGGCGAAGCCGATGAAGCAAGGCCCGGCGTAATCGCCGGGGATGAAGAGCAGGATGAACAGCATCATCAGCAACTCAACGCTGATGAGCATCATGCCGATGCTCATGCCGGCTTCGAGAGGAGTGTGGTAGATGGGGTAAGGCTTGCCGCCGAGGGCGGCGAAGGCGGTGCGGGAATTAGCGAAGGTGTTGACGCGGATGCCGAACCAGGCGACGCCGTAGCTGCCGGCCATGCCGAGGACGCTGAAGACGAGAATGATGGGGAGAGTGACGGCGGTGGGATGAACGGGAGCGAGAACGCCAAAATAAAGAATGATGACGACGGCGATAAAGACCCAGAGGAGGAGGAGGAATTTTCCCTGGGTGAACAAGTAAGTTTTGCAGGTCTCGTAGATGAGCTCGGACATTTCGCGCATCGAGGAATGAACGGGCATGCCCTTGAGGCGGCTATAGATGGCGAGACCAAAGATGAGGCCGAAGACGCAGAAGGCGATGCCGACGAGGAGCAGCTTGTGTCCATCAATGTGCAGGCTGCCGAGAAAAGAGACCTGGGAAAGATCGGGGAGCTTGAGGCTGGCCTCGCCGCCGGATTTTTCGGCGGCAAAAACGGCGTTGGAAAAAAGGCCGAGGAGCGCGGCGAAGGCGGCGGCTCCGAAGAATGCACGTCTGAGGGACCGGGCGTTGGCAAGCCAGGTGAGCATCAAAATCCTCCATAAAAGAAACTCGGATTCAGGGCGAGCAGCGGCCCTGCACACTTGTCTCCGGCGCACAAGATGAGCAGAACGCCGTTCGAGGAACGGCGGGGAGATCCTTGCCGGATATCCAAAGGCTCCCAAATAGAAACAGGATAGGAACGACACTTTTGTGCGCCCCCGAGAGGAGCGGGGCAACCCGTGCGCGAACCCAACCTATCCGCCATCGTGACCACTCGAGGCAGCACCCTGTAGGGCCCGAGAACGGGCTAACACAAAACGTTTTTTTATAACATTACGGGGAGGGGCGGGTCAAACGGAGGAGGGGGAGAGTGTGGGGAGGCGCGGTTGGGGGCCGAGGCTCGAAAGTACGGCTGTTCGGAGAGGGAAGCTGTCACGGGGTGATGGGCTTGGGGGAACTGGCTGCGGTGGTGGCGCTTTCGGTTCGTGGTGGGACTTGGGGCGTTTGGACGGTGGAGTCGATGGGGCCTTGGAGGTCTGGCAACGTGTATTCGACCGTGCCGTTCCATGTTGGTTCTTATAATCGTGCACCACATTTTGGGCAGTGTTGCTGTCGAGGGATGCCATGATTCGAGTTCAACTGATTCTTGTAGTCATTCTTATACTCGTTTCCTCGATACCAAAGATAGACGGTAAGTAGCATCCAGGTGAGCAGCCCCGTCGATCAGTTCATTCACATTGGTAAAATGGGGTTTCCGATGAAATCCAGCACATCACAGGAAGTCCTGCTTAAGTCCCAGAAGTTCCTAGACTGGAGCAAGCCGGCATGCTGCTCTCGGCGTGTGGCACAGTCGTTGCGAGTTTTTTCGTCTTGGTTCTGCCTTCGGTCATGTAGGGAGTCAGTTTGAATTTCGGAGCTAGTGTGTCACGAACGAGAAATTCAAACTGACGGACGGGGAAGAGAAGAGGGGATTGGGGGCTGGCGTCGAGGCCGGACTCAGAAGCATTTCGCCGCACTTGAGAGGCACCGCGAGTGCATTATGAGGCTGCAATTTGGAAATTTGTTGGCACGCCTACTGGCCTATGGTCAGGGATGCCGTGGCGTCAACGCATGATTCGTATGAGCCGGACTCGCCGCCGTTTTGGTATTTGAATTGTGCCCAAGCCATTGCATGAATCGTTGTGGAGCCAATCGCATTGGGGTAGATCTTCGTTGTGTGCAGCGGGCTGCCAAGAAAGACATTGAGATATTCAACCGGATTGGCATCTCCCCAGTCTACCTTGCCGCCTTGCGCCAAATTTCCTTGCGGGGTGACGACAATCGCATCGCCGCTGCCGAGGTTCTGAACCGAGAAGTTTATCGGGATGGGCGTATTCACATGGTATGGCCCATTCTGTGGGAATCCGATAAGCAGGGTTGGGTAGTGGTTTCCGTCATCATTTGCGATGGTCCGGCCGCACTCTCCGGGGCTGCCCGGCGGGTTTCCAAGCGTGCTGCCTAAATTATTGCAGTACCAAATGTGATTTAAGGGGTCAGACCGTTGCCAGTAGCCTGCTCCGGCGCAGCTTGCCCCAGAGGTCGCTTGAGCCACAGCGTGGTGTCTACAGCCGCATACGCCTATCAGTGAAATGAAGCAGAAAGCAAGGAGCCGCCGGCGGGTGCTGGCTTTCATTGGTGGACCTCAGTTGCCCGCACGCTAGCGAACTTGGAAAAACCTGTCAAGTAAATCGCAACAAGGGCGGCTGGTGGGTGGCACGGTCGTTGCGGGTTCTCTGCTCTTGAGGCTGCCTGTGGTGGTGAAGGAAGCCAGTTTGAATTTCTGGCTTAGTGTGTCACGAATGAGAAATTCAAACGGACGGATGATGAGGAGAAGAGGGCTGGAGCGCGGCGAAGGGTCAAGCGGGAATGATGTCGTCCTTGACCAAATGAAGCCGGATGACACTGGGTTTGTCCGGGGGATCAAAGTGGCAATGGACGGCGTCGCGGATATTCGATTTGAGAGCGTCGAGGGAATCGGCTTGCGTGAAGATGGAGAAACCGAGGGCGCGGGCTTGGTAGCCGCCTTCTGGAGACTCCTGGATGGAGAGAATGATTTCGCTGGAAGGCATGAGCTGATTTTAGACGAGATGTGCTCGTTTGGGGGGCTGCGGCCTGATTTGTGAGTAAGGAGCCGCTGGCCGTTGGGCTAAATCTAAGTAAAAGCAGAGGCTTGAGCCGCCATCTATGAGCACGATCCAGCCATTCAAAGGTTGAATCAATACCCCCGTAGTGGCTACACTGTTGGCATGGCAAAGAGGAAGGGTAAAGCCGATAGGCTTCTGTCAGAGATAACCGACCTAGTGATCGAACTGCTCGAAGAGTTTCCAGTCGAGAAGGCGCAAGCTGCAAGAAGGGAAATGACCGCGCTAGCTGTTAAGTCTTCGCGCTCCTTAAATCGCGGAAAAGCTTTACGGCCGCGGCGAAGACGGGATTCTCGTCTTTCACGCCAAGCCGCCTCAAAATCTGCATAAACTCTCGTTCATTATTGGCCCTGTAGGCTAATTTGATTTCCCTAAGCAGCTTGGGCTTGTCCTCGGGCGGGAATTTGTACTTTTCGACCTTCATTTAGGCAAGCTCGCGCTTGGAGTTCTCCGCTTCATGCCGTCGCGCAGAAGTATACCACTCCGATAAGCCCACTGGCCTTTGGCAACGTGAAGACTGGCAAGCTCGTATCAGAAACGTGGGGCGATGAAGCCATTTAAGCTCTCAAGGCCGATGCGCCAGACTGGGCGAAAAAACTAGAAGACCGTTTTCACAACGACTAAAATTCTCTAGTTTGCGGATTGCCGGGCGACGGGGGGTGGGGGTTGGCGTCGAGGGCGGGCGGGATTCGGTGGTGAGGCGGTTTGAATTTGCGGCTTAGTGTGTCACGAGTGAGAAATTCAAACTGACGGGGGCGAGGAGAAGAGTGGTAACGGCGCGGAGACTGCAGCGGCCGTCCAGGGAAATGTTGATGGACTAGCGAAGAGGGCGCATGGGGGGACAACAGCGCGGATGGCGAGCAAAGTAAAAACCGTTCCGTTGTCGCCGGATTTCGTGACCGGATTTCGGGAATTTCGCCTTTGACGAAATGGAATGGGTGAAGGCCCTGCAGGATGAGCCGTTGGAGGCGTCAGCGTTTAGAGTCGCCTTTGACGACGGGCAAGTTCTTGGACGACCACTCCTGATACGAGCCGTCGTACATGGCGGCGTCATAGCCAAGATATTTCGCCAGGAAATATCCGTGGGAGGCTTGCAGACCGATTTCGCAATAGGTGACGATCTTTTTTCCTGGCACGATGCCGCGCGAGGCATAGAGCGCCCTGAGCTTCTCGGGCGATAGAAACACCGGATTGGCTTCGCTGACCAGCGTGTCTTGCCAATAGATGTTGACGGCGCCGGCCAAGTGGCCGGCGGTATAGCGGCGCGCTGGACGGGCATCCACGATTTGCCCGGTCTCCTGGCCGGGCTTGGCGTCCACGACGGATTTCACTTCGTCGAGCAAGGCGCGGAAATTTTCGTGGACATGAGGCGTGAACGTGGCCGCGGAAAATTTGGGAATGTCTCCGGTGACAGGACGGTCTTCGGCGAGCCACTGCTCGATGCCGCCATCGAGAAGAGCGGCTTTGTCGCCGTAGCCGAGATAGTCGAGGGTAAAGTAGGCGCGCGCGGCGTTAGGGAACCAATTGGTGGCGTAGAGGACGATGCGAGTGTTGTCGCCGATGCCCAGTTCGCTGAAGGTCTGCTGCAGCAACTCGATGCTGGGCAGTTCGGTGCTGATCGGGCCATTATCGGTGGTGAATTTTTGCATGGCCAGAAAACGCGCGCCGGGGATGTGGCCGCGCTTGTAGTCCGCAAGGCTATCGGTGACGTGCAGGACGACGACGTTGGGATCTTTGAGATGGTCCGCGAGCCATTTCGTGCTAACGAGCATGCCGGAGCGGACGGAGTCATTTCCCGCGGGAGCCGATCCAGAGCTCTGTTGAGCAAATGCAGCACTCGAGAAGAATCCAAGGCTGAGGCAGACGAGCAAGACGAGCAGGCTGACAATGCGACGCATGACGGACCTCCTCAGGGCACAGTGCGGTGGTGGCGCGTGGCTCAGGCTCCGAACCGCGGGTCACGCTAGCTATAACGAGCGACGAACTAGTTTGTTTCCGGTGAAGAGGGCTGGCGTTGCGGGGAAGGGTCAATCGGGAGTGATGTCGTCGTTGACGCTTTGGAGCCGGATGACACTGGGCTTGTCCGGGGGATCAAAGTGGCAATGGACGGCGTCGCGGACGTTCGATTTGAGTGCGTCGAGGGAATCGGCTTGCGTGAAGATGGAGAAACCGAGGGCGCGGGCTTCGTAGCCGCCTTCTGGAGATTCCTGGATGGAGAGAATGATTTCGCTGGAAGGCATGAGCTGATTTTACACGCGATGTTCCCGTTTGTGGGGGCTTCGAGGGGCTTGTGAGAAGGGGTTGCCGCCGGTTGGCGTGCTATACTCGCGAGAAATGGAGAGCCAACCGTGGCTTCTACGCAAGGTGTGATTGTTAAAGATCCGGAGATTCTGGGCGGGATAGCCGTCTTCCGGGGAACACGTGTGCCCTTCAAGAACCTGGTGGACTATCTCGAGGGTGGCCACTCGTTGGACGAATTCCTGCGACAGTTTCCTACCGTAACGCGCGAAATGGCCGTGCAAGCGCTGGAAGAAGCGAAGGATTCCTTGCTTGCCCGAATTGCATGAAGATTTTGCTGGACGAGTGCCTGCCAATCGATCTGCGGAACAGCTTTCCGGAGCACGAAGCGAACACCGTTGAATGGGCTGGTTTCAAGGGGAAGAAAAATGGCGACTTGCTGAGAGCCGCCGAAAATGCGGATTACGGGGTCTTGTTGACGGTAGACCAAGGAATCCCGCAGCAGGTAAGCGCCCTTGGCCGCAAAATAGCCATTGTTTTGCTGGTTGCGGCGTCGAATCAATTGGAAGACTTGCTGCCACTCGTTCCGAACGTTTTGGTAGCGTTGCAATCCATCCAGCCCGGTCAGGTCGTCAGGCTGGGGCGATAAGTGAAAAAACACAGCTAGTGACGGGCGAACTTCCGTCTACTTCCAGAGCAGCTTTTGCCTGTGGGCTCCATGGTGAATCAGGTTGAATTTCTGGCTTAGTGTGTCACGAACGAGAAATTCAGACTGACAGTAAGGAAAAGAGGGCTGACAGCGCGAGGGGACTTTGAGCGGAGATGACATTGACCTTGACGGTAGGGATTTGTGAGCAAGTGGTTGCGACCCACAAGAGTCAAGAGCAACTGCCAGGCTGCGGCGGCTGCCGGGCTGCAGGGTGTGGCGTCACCCTTCTTCAGCGAGCGACGAAACAAAGATGGGCACTCAGGGAAGCCAAGTAGGTGCCGATTTCCCTGGCAGTCAAAACGAAATCAACATGACTGGTGTTGATGGCCGATTGAGGCATATCCAGCCATTCGGGGTCTGATTGGGCGAGAGTCCAGCCGCCCTGCTCTTTAATCTCGCCCAGGGCGATGCTGCCATCGTAGCCCATACCGGAAACGATAATCGCAATGGCGCGCGAGGGGCACATGCGGGCCAAGGAAAAGAGGAAATCGCTGATTTGGGTAGGCCAGCCGTGGCTCTTTGGAAGAGCGGCAGCAACTCTGAGAACGACGCCGTCCGTGATCATTTCACGCTGCGGCGGCGCGACGTAGATGCAACCGGGCTCAATCAGCATGCCGTCAGCCGCCTCGACGACTTCCATTTTTGTAGCTCTGGCGAGGAGGATTAAGAATCGGCCGGAGTCGTTTAGCGCGCGATGGGAAACGATCACGATGGCCATGGCAGCCCTTGCGGGAATTTGACTGAGAATGTCAACGTAAGCGGCCAAGCTTCCCGCCGAACCGCCGATGCAGGCAACAGGAAAAGTGGGAGATGCCTCGATTTCGTGTGACGAATACATATTCGCCAGCCTCTCTGTTCTGGGCAGAGAGTGGCGGGACCATTTGCTGGCCGCTCGGTGAGAAGAACGATTCCATAGTGACAGTACTGGACGGCGAAAGCCACGTGATTCTGACTGACGTGTTCGCCGGGGAGTTTGCAGGAATGGCACTTTTAGTAATTCGGAGGGGCGAAACTGAGGTGAAGCGATGATAACATGCCAGCACTGCACGGAAACGACAGAACCCGATTCGAATGAGGGGGCATGATCCTAAATCATCCGGCGGAGGCTTCAGGGTATGCTGAAGATGTCTTCGCCAAATCCCGCGACCAAAAGAGTGAGCGAGAGGGAATGGCGCGAATCAAATTGAGGCAGACGCCCGGCGAATTGTTAAGGGCGCGGAAGCAGCGAGCCGCGGGACGCGCGTGAGAAATCATTTCTTTATTACTGGCACGGACGCCGGAGTGGGAAAGACGACGCTATCGGCGCTGCTCTGCGCGGCGCTGGACGCGGTGTATTGGAAGCCGATCCAGACGGGGACGCTGGAGGGATCGGACCGCGTGACGGTGATGCGGCTGGCGGGAATTGGGACGGACCGGACGCTGGACGAGGTGTACAAGTTTGTGCCGCCCGTGTCGCCGGACCTCGCGGCGCGCTGGGCGGGCGTGGAAATTGACCTGGGAAAGATTAACCTGCCGACGAGTTTGTTAAATGATTGGCTGGTGGTGGAAGGGCTGGGCGGCGTGCTGGTGCCGGTGAATCAAAAGCAGTTCATGCTGGACTTGATGGTGAAGTTCAAACTGCCGGTGATTTTGGCGGCGCGGAGCGGAGCAGGAACGATCAACCATACGCTGCTGACGCTGGCGGCGCTGCACGCGGCGGAGTTGCCGGTGCACGGAGTGGTGCTGATCGGGGACCAGAACCGGGAGAACCGGGAGACGATCGAGCGGTTTGGGCACGTGCGCGTGATCGGGGAAATACCGCGGCTGCCAAACCTGCACCGGACGGCGCTGATGCAAATCTTCATGAATCACTTTGACCGGGCGGCGTTCGCGCAATAACTTCCAGTAATGGCAATGCAACTGCTGCTGAAAAGCAGATGAAACCGGTGGAGCAGAAGGCATTCTGGAGCCGCGGGTGTCTCTAAATTTGAATGGCTGGAAGAAAAAGATCATCGCGTTCGCCAGCGGGCTGGGAGCGCCGGGATTATTTCTGATTTCGTTTTTGGATTCGTCCGTTCTTTCGTTTCCGATCATCAATGATTTTTTATTGATCGACCTTTCGATCCAGCACCCGCAGAGGATGCCGCTGTATGCGTTTTTGGCGGCGGCGGGATCGGTGCTGGGCTGCGTGTTGCTCTATTTCATCGCGCGGATGGGCGGGGAAGCATATTTCCACCGTAAGGCGGGACCGCGAGCGATGGCCGTCCGGCACTGGGTGGAACGAAATGGATTTGGGGGAATGTTGATTGCGGCGCTGCTGCCACCGCCGACGCCATTCAAGATTTTTGTGTTTGCGGGAGGAGTTTTCGAAGCGCCGATTGGCGGGTTCGTTGGGGCGATAACGCTGGCGCGGCTTTTCCGGTATTTCGGCGAAGGATATTTGGCGGTGCGGTACGGGGCGGACGCGATGCCGTACCTGATGGCGCATAAAATTGAGGCGGCGATGCTGGCGATCGGGCTGGTGGCGGCGAGCTACGGATTCTCGCGGCTGCTGCTGCGGCACAAACCGCCGGAGCATCCAGCAGAGTGATTCGAACGCGGAGCTAGGGTTTGAGGTCGCGCGCCCAATCCAATTCCGCGGAAGTCAGAATGTAGTTTCGATCCAATTCCAAATAAGCCGCGACGGCGTGGTTCGGTTCGCCTTCTTCGGTGTACCACAAATCCCGCAGCGTGACGCTGTAGCCCGCTGGAGTCGTCTCGATGGCGGCTTTGGGGATATGAGCGGTCGCCAAAAAACGCTGCGCGAGAACGGAAGCGCGCGCTGCCGTAAGCGCAGGAGAAACCTCCGGCTTGAAATTGCGAATGCTGCGATCGGGATCAAAATCGCCGGTATTGAGAAGATTGACGTTGATCTGATCGAGGGCGGTTTCGGTTTCGACGACTCCATGCCATTGGAATGCGGTAAGCGGCTGGGGAAAAGCCCAAACGCGGCGCGCAGGTTCTCCGTGAAAATTGCGAGATTGGAGAAGGGCAGCGGCGGTCGAGTGCAAGCTGCCGCGGATGCCGGTGTAGCAGAGAGCGAGCAAAAGGCCGACGAGGGCACCGAGCTGGCCGCGAGGGCGCTTTTCTTTCGAGCCGATTTCGGAGCCGACAAGGCGAAGCAATTCCGGAACGGCGATGGCGCAAAAAAGAATGGCGAGGAGCCAGGGGTCAACGCGCGGGAGCCAGCCCGCGTCGAACCGGCGGGAGCTGAAGGGCCAGAGGAGCAAGGAGCCGTCAGATTGGGCGGCGTCGAGAGCGATGTGCAAAAGCGAAGCGAGGAAGAAGAGAAAGAAAGAGCGCACGAGCAGCGAACGAAGGGATGAGGGTCTTGCTGAGTTGTGAGTGAGATGGGAGGCGGTTGGCGCTGGGTCAGAAAGTTTGGGGCCGGGGCCGTTCGAAGAAGAAGCAAGAAGTGGAATTACGAGAAGGACTATGGAGAAAACCAGCGCGGCGAGAATGGAGTGGGTGTACGTGCCATGCCAGGAAAAATAAGCAGAAGGGCCGAAGTAAGCGCTGAGGGCGTCGAGATCGGCAACACAGCCGGCGAGGATCGCGCCGAGAACGGTCAGCTTGCCGAGGCGAGGAAAAAAGCCGCGGGCGAGTGCGAGCGAAACCAGAATGTGGATGACGAGGTCCACGGCTAGTTGGGAGAGCCGGCGATGCCCGAAGCGGGGTGGCCAGCTTCACCGGGGACAAGAAGCTTCAGCGCGCGGGGCACGATTTTGAATTCGACGGGAAGACGTGAGAGAGGCTCGCCATCCACCTGGGCGTAGACGGGGTTTGCATCGAGCGGCTCGCAAACGATGGAATCGGATTTGAAGAAGTCCACGCCCTTCGTGCCGCGAAGCTTGTCAAAGAGGAGTGAAGGAAGATAGCTCAAGTAGCGCAGGCCGCTGCGGGTGGAGAGAGTGAGGATTTCGAAACGGTCCTCGAAGAGATCGGCTTGCGTGGTGATTTTGAAAGGGCCGCCATAATTTTTGGTGCGGCCGACGATGACGAGAGAAGCGTCTAGGCTGCGCCCGCCGCCCGTGACGCGAAACCGTGGGAACTTGTAGCGAAACACTTCGCGAGCGCCTTCCCACCAATAGGCAAGAATGCCGACGCGGGCTTTTAGCTCGAGGTCAATCGAATAGACAATCATGCCGTCGGGACCAGCCCCGCCGACGCTGAGGAAATACTTCTTTTTTCCGGGATGATCGAGCGGAGTGGCGAGTCCGAGAGCAATTTCCCGGACTTGGCCGTGGATGAGTTTCTGAGCGGCCTTCGGAATATTCCAGGGGATGTCTAGTTCCTTGGCGAGAATATTGGCCGTGCCGCCGGGAAGAAGAGCGAGCGGGACACGATGGCCATTTTGCTGGGTCGCGAGGCCGTTGACGATTTCATTGAGGGTGCCGTCGCCGCCGCAGGCGATGACAAGGCCGCGATTTTCGCGTGCGGCGCGAGCAGCGATTTCGGTGGCGTGGCCGGGACCGGTAGTTTCGGAGAGTTCGGCGTCAATGCCACGAGACGCGAAGATGTGTCGCGCCTGATCGAGGAGGCGGCGGCGATCCTGGCCGCCGTTGCCGGCGTTGGGATTGTGAATCATCAAGGCGTTTTGCAATTCGGCCGTCATTCGACGTCCCCGGTATTGGCTGCGACTGGCAAAAGGTTGATTCTATATAATAGCAGGCGATTTCGCGCCCCGATTCCGTGTCAGGTGTGCCGAAGAGAAATTTCTCCGCGGCGGAACGATGAGAAAAGGCGGAGAGCCCGCTTCGCTTGAAGCGATGGTTTGAAGGAGAGCCGAGGATCTATGGCCAAACCTGCCCCCGCGTCCATCAAGAAAGAGACGGAAGCGCTGCGCGACAAGCTGCGCTACCACGAATACCGCTATTACGTTCTGGACGAGCCTGAAATTTCGGACGCCGCTTACGACAAGCTGATGGAACGGCTGAAGGAACTGGAGGCTGCGTATCCGGAACTGGCGTCGCCAGATTCGCCGACCGTCCGTGTGGGCGGAACTCCGCGGGAAGGATTCCAGACCGTGCGGCACGCGCGGGCGATGCTGAGCCTGGACAACGCGTTCTCCTTCGACGCATTGCGAGAGTGGGACCGACGGGTAAGAGAAGGAAGCGGGCGCGAAGAGATCGAGTACATCGCCGAGCACAAGTTCGACGGGCTGAGCATTTCGTTGCAGTACGAGGACGGCGCCCTGGCGCGAGGGGTAACACGCGGAGACGGAACGACAGGCGAGGACGTGACGCCGAACGTAAAGACGATCCGTTCGATTCCGCTGCGCGTGGATGGCGGTGTGCTGAAGAAAGCGAAAATTCCGGCGGACTTCGAAGTGCGCGGAGAAACCATGATGACGCGCAAAGCGTTTGAGGCGCTGAACCGCCAGCAAGAACAGAGCGGCGGCAAGCTCTACATGAACGCGCGCAATTCGGCGGCGGGATCGGTCCGCGTGCTGGACCCTTCCATCACTGCATCACGGCGGCTGGATTTTTTTGCGTACTACTTTCTGGTGGACGGCAAAGTTCCATTTCCAAGACATTCGGAAGCCCTGGCAATACTGAAGCAATTACGGTTCCGCGCTTCGGACGACTGGAAATTGTGCAAGGGAATTGAAGAGGTGATCGCTTATTGCGAAGCGTGGGACGGGAAGCGCGAAAAGCTACCCTACGAGATAGATGGGGTGGTCATCAAGGTGAATTCGATTGGAATCCAGAATGAATTGGGATTCACGGCGAAGGCGCCGCGCTGGGCGATTGCGTTCAAGTATCCCGCGCGGCAAGAGACGACCGTGGTGAACGACATCATCGTGCAAGTAGGCCGGACGGGGACGCTGACGCCGGTGGCGGTGCTCGAGCCGGTGCAAGTGGGAGGCGTCACTGTCAGCCGTTCCACGCTACACAACATGGATGAGATTGACCGCCTTGGGCTCGAAATCGGGGACACGGTATTGATCGAGCGCGCCGGCGAAGTGATTCCGCACGTGTTGAAAGTTGTGAAGGAAGGGAAGGGTAGAAAGCCGTTCCGGATGCCGAAACGCTGCCCTGAATGCGAGAGCGCGATTCATCACGTGGAAGGCGAAGTGGCGTACCGTTGCGTCAATGCGGCGTGCCCGGCAAAGCGGAAAGAATCGCTTTTGCATTTTGCAGGGCGGCATGCGATGAACATTGACGGGCTGGGCGAGAAGATCGTCGACCAGCTCGTGGACAAGGGGATGGTGAAGGA
Organism: Candidatus Acidiferrum sp.; assembly: GCA_035279745.1. Classification (GTDB taxonomy): domain Bacteria; phylum Acidobacteriota; class Terriglobia; order Acidiferrales; family UBA7541; genus Acidiferrum. The sequence continues at coordinate 181,254 of DATEHE010000016.1, forward strand.
CGTCGCGGATCTATACGCGCTGAAGGAAGAAGAAGTGGCGGCGCTGGAGCGGATGGCGGAAAAGTCCGCGAATAATCTGCTCGAAGAAATCGAGGGAAGCAAGAAGAACAGTTTGGCGCGGCTGATCTATGCGCTGGGAATCCGGTTTGTCGGAGAGCGCACGGGGCAACTGCTCGCAGAAGAGTTTTCGTCGCTCGAAGAGCTGGCGGCAGCGAAGGAGTCCGAGCTGGAAGCGGTACATGAAGTTGGCCCGAAAGTGGCGGAAGCAATCGTGGAGTTTTTTTCCGAAGGGGCAAACCGGCAATTGATCAAGAAGCTGAACAAGCTGGGAGTGCATCCGACGGCGGAAAAGCGCGTGATGAAAAGCCAGAAGCTGGCGGGGAAATCGTTTGTGTTTACCGGCGGGCTGGCGAATCGGAGCCGTGAAGAAGCCGGGGAACTGGTGCAGCAGAATGGCGGGAAAGTGAGCGGGTCTGTCAGCAAGAAGACGGATTACGTGGTGGTGGGGACGGATCCGGGGTCGAAGTATGAGAAGGCGAAGGAATTGGGAGTAACCATCGTGAGCGAAAAGGATTTTGAAAAACTAATCGGCGGCTAGTTTGCCGGCGCAAGCCGTTTGGCTAAATCGCGAAACAGATATTCGTGTTCACTTTGAACGCCCCAGCGTTCGAATCGCGCCCAATACCAGGCGGGACTGAGGTTAGATTCAATCGTGGTTATGCGCGTGATGGTAGTTCCGTCGCCGCTGGGCTGCAAATCGTATTCTGCGCCCGTGAACTCGAGCCAGTGGCGGCCGGGCATGTTGGTGCGGTCGATGGAGAGCAACATGCGGCGCGGCGGGTCCCATTCGAGAATGGTTTCCTCGATGTAGCCCTGATCGAAGTAGCAGGTGCGTTTGCTGCCGACAGCTTTGCCTTGCAACACGCACTTTTGGGGAATTGGAAGGCCGACATACATGAGGAACGGTTTTTTCCCGGTGAGGCTGTCGAGAGACTGGATGTTGGCCCAGACGTCTTCGGGGTTGGCCTTCAAATGAACGGTAGTAACCACTGCTTCGGTACGCGGTTGGGCCAGCTCTCGCTTTTCCAGGCCGTGACCTCCAAAGATCAATGCCGGGCCGGCCAGAAAAACCAGGGCGCTCATAGAGGCCGGCCGGAGATTCCGGAGAAGCAAACGCAGCAGGAGCCCGATTCCCACGCCGATAGCCAACGAAACAAAAACAATGGGGAAAGCAATCAGCGCGCACAGCACGCCCTCGGCATGCGCAGAAACCAGGGTGAGCAGGCATAACAACAGAGAAATACCCGCGGAGATTATGGCTATCGCAGCAATGGGCCGGGGTGTGATCAAGGCGATGGTCGCGCCAACAACAAAGGGAAGCAGCAGGAACATGGTTGCTCCCATGCGTGGGCTTTCGAGCACGCGCAACACGAAAAAGCCGCCGAGGCCGTAAACCATTCCCGCGGCAATTCCGAGAAGCGCGCCCTTCCAGGGCGGCATGTCAGATGGTGTGTTCGCCGATGCAAGTCCGTTCACGTCAGGTCCTCCGTCTTCACAGCGAAAGCGTGTGATTAGCCCGACCCTATCGAAGCCTGACGGGCGTGACAATCAAATTGTGGGAGTGAATGCTTCTAAAGTTAAAGACAGTTTGTTACGGACGCACTTTTCGAAATTTTCGGAAAATTTCGCATTCGACCGGGAAGCTGCTTTTGTAACGCGAATTGCATCGTTTGGAGGTCCACGAAATGCGAGCAAGAAATACAGGTATAATGCATGTAGCGGGTGAGCCGGGTGATCGCCGGCTTTTGCTTGCGACGCAGGACGAAAGTCCGGCGGCGACGAGCAGAAGCGGGAGGAAAGTCCGGACACCATCGTCGTAGGCTCGCAAGAGCCGGTGACGAACAAGGGCGATGCGCCTGATAACGTCAGGGGAGCGGCGATGCAAAGTGGCGAGTCTTCGGATCCGCCGCGGAGCAGCGAAGCTCACGGAAAGTGCCACAGAAACTAGACCGCCGGCGGAATGCAGCGCGGTGACGTGGAGCAGGGAAACCTGTGAAGCGTCCACGCAAGAGCTGGACGAAAGTCCGGCACCTGCACAATGTTCGGTAAGGGTGAAACGGTGGGGTAAGAGCCCACCGCTCCGGTGGCAACACCGGAGGCATGGAAAACCCCGCGTGGTGCAAGGCCAAATAGGAGGGGAGAGCCGGCCCGGCTCGCCGAGAACGTTCGCGAAAGCGAATTTTCTTCCTTGTTGCTGCAGCGATGCGGCGGCGAGAGCAACCCTCGGGTAGGCTGCTGGAGCCGTGGTGCGAATCACGGCCTAGAGGAATGATCGCCGCGGCGCGCTGCTTCCGTAAAGGAGGCGGCAAGCCGCACAGAATCCGGCTTACAGGCTCGCCCGCTACTTCATATCAGCTTCAAGAAAGTGCTGGGAATTTGCGCGCAGGTCGTGGCGCAATTACCCGCTGTATCCCCGCGGTATTGCTCGCTGAGAGTTTCCTCGTCTTCGTAATTCCATCCTTATAAGCCTTGGCCAACTCTCGAGGGGTGTCCGTTGTTCGTGTGAGCGGCAATCGAATGCGCCGCTGAGATTGCGCCTCCGCGGAGGTGCGTATGAGCGGCATCACGTCCAGATATGCGCGAAATCACAGCCCGTTTGACTCCGATCAGTTAGAAGGAAATGGGGACCGACTGAGGAACTACTCAGGCAGAAATCGCGAGAAGGGAGGGCCAAAAAGATGAAAGTGCTGATTGCCCTGAATGCCACGCCGGAGTGCGGCGAAATCGTGCAAGAGGTTGCTTCGCGGCCCTGGCTTGCGGATACCCAGTTTTACCTGCTCCATGTTCTTGACCCCTATCCCTTCGCGAAGGCCCCGCTTTCGCTCGAAGGGGCGAAGCGGGCGGCCGAGAGCGAGCTGAAGACGGCAGCGAAAAGGCTCTGCGCGAACGGATTTGCGACGGAGGTGAAAGTTGTTCTGGGCCGCCCCCGGGAGAGGATTGCGAAGATCGCCGCTTCGATGAGGGCGGATTTGGTTGTGGTGGGTTCCAACGATCCGGGAGCGTTGACAAGATTGCTGCTTGGCAGCACAGCGCGCGCGGTGTTGCGCCACGCGCCATGCTCCGTGGAAGTTGTGCGCAGGAGGCGCGAAGAAGAAGAGGGCTTGATTTCCGGGCATGGAATGAAGGTGCTCGTGGCGACCGATGGATCGAATTGCTCGACGGCGGCGCTCAAGTCCGTTGCAAGCCGCCCCTGGCCTGAGGCCAGTGAATTCAAGGTGATTTCGATTCCTGAGCCATTCATGCCGCTCGGCGAATTTCCATATATGGAAATGAAGGAGATAGAGAGCTTGAATGCCGCGGCAATCAAGGACGCGAAGAAATATGCCGAGGCCGGCGCGGAGATTCTGAAGAAGGCAGGGCTGGAGGCGTCACCGGCCACGCTCTTGCCAATGGACAGCGATGCGAAGGAAATCGTGAGAGAAGCGGAGCTTTGGCAGGCTCAAATGGTTGTCCTCGGCTCGCACGGCCGGCGTGGATTTGATCGCTGGACGCTCGGGAGCGTCTCCGAGCATGTCGCGTTTCACGCACCGTGTTCCGTCGAAGTGATTCGGGGGTCTGTACCCTCGGGCGAGGGGTCGAAGAAAATTCGAGGAAAGGAATAATACGATGAAAGTCCTGGATGCAATGATGCGAACTCCCTACTTTTGCGAGCCTGGAACGAATCTGGGCTCTGCGACGGAATTGATGTGGAAAGGGAACTGCGGTTTCTTGCCGGTAGTGGGAAACGAAGGAAAGGTTGTCGGCGTGGTGACGGACAGAGACATCTGCGTTGCATTGGGGACGCGCGGCCGGCCTTCTGGTGAGGTAACCGTCGCGGAAGTGATGACCCCCCAGGTGCACGCGTGCAAGCCGGAGGACGACGTTCACGTGGCGCTCCGCACGATGCGCGACGGGCACGTTCGGCGGCTTGCGGTGATCGATAAAGCCGGCGTGCTTGCCGGCGTGATTTCGATGGACGACATATTGCTGCGCGTGGAAGCGCCGGCGACAGGGAAGAATAGCGGCGTCACATCCGAAGAAATCGTGAACGTGTTGCGCGCGATCAACAGCCAACAATTGGCGCTGCTCACGACCAAGCAGGCGGCGGCCTGAGCGCCGGTGCGAACGCCCCGGTGGCAACGAGAGAGTGAGGTACACGACCATGGCGGCAAGGGCAGCGCTCAAACGCGCCGTAGAACCGGCGAATGCTCAAATAGAGAAGACCTTTGGACTCAGCGATCGGATTGCATACTCGCGTGCCGAACACGACAAGCTGCTCGAAGCAGGGGAGAGTCTGGCCCGAAGCCTGGCGCTGACTTCCAGCCCGGATTTTCCCGAAAAACAAAAGGGCTTGGCGGGATTGCGCGCCCTCGAACACGCTTTCGACGGCATCGCTGAACATTGCCATGCCGAAGACCGCATCGTCGAACCTGTCTATGATCAGTGCTTGAAAGCAGAGCAGCGCGCGCAAATCGCAACCGAGCATCACAAGATTCTTCGCCTTCTCGGGAACTTCCGCCATGAGTTGCGTTATGCAACCGCGGACCGGGCGAACGAACTCACTGGTGCTGGAACAGAATTGGTCAGCGCCCTGAGGGCGCATGTTGCCCGCGAGAATGAATGGCTTGGACGAATTCACGTAGCCCGGCCGGCAGAAGTTTCGAGCGGTGCTCGCAGTCCACACGCTGTTGTAAGGTCTGCCAAACCGCGAAAACGTCGCCAAGTCCATCGCAAGAATCAGAACGTGTCTTACACGATGGAGCCCCACCTCGAGATTTGACTCGAGGGCAAGGCGAAAATTTGGAGTCTTACGAAAGCAGTTTGTTGGCAAAGAGATTCGAGCAGTGGCACAAAAGGGAAGCCAACTCAAGAGGAGGAGGCCATGTTTGCGACACTCCAGGATGCGGAAATCAAAAAGCAGGCTAAGCCGACGACGATGCGAGCGCTCGTATTTCGCGGACCAAATCAGATCGGCATCGAACAAGTTCCAATTCCACGACCCGGGCCAGGCGAAGCGGTAATTCGAGTTACTCTGACGACGATTTGCGGAACCGATCTGCATATTTTGAAGGGCGAATATCCGGTAAAGCCCGGGCTGGTGATCGGGCACGAACCGGTTGGCGTCATCCATGAATTGGGCGTTGGTCTGTCCGGCTATTCCGTTGGGGATCGCGTTCTCGTTGGAGCGATTACTCCGTGCGGGCAGTGCAATTACTGTCTGAGCGGAGCGTGGTCGCAGTGCGGTGGCCCGATTGGTGGCTGGAAATTTGGAAATACGATCAATGGCGCGCAAGCGGAATATCTGCTGGTTCCCAACGCGCAGGCCAATCTGGCGAAAATTCCAGATGACTTGACGGATGAGCAAGTCGTTTTGCTTGCGGACATTGCATCCACCGGAATTTCGGCGGCGGAGAGCGGGGAAGTCCGGATTGGAGACACCGTCGCGGTATTTGCGCAAGGCCCGATCGGTCTGTGCGCAACGGCGGGAGCAAAGCTGAAGGGTGCGGCGCTCATCATCGGAGTCGAGTCGGATCCCGTGCGAATCGCGATGGCGAAGCGAATGGGAGCGGACATCGTGCTGGACCATTCCAAGTCCGACGTGGTGAAGGAAATTCTGCAAATGACCGCAGGGAAGGGCGTGGACGTGGCGATCGAGGCGCTCGGAACCCAGCCGACGTTTGAAAGTGCTCTGCGCGTCATTCGTGCTGGCGGCACTTTGTCCAGCCTCGGCGTCTATTCCGGGAAATTGTCTGTTCCGCTCGAGCCATTCGCCGCCGGCCTGGGCGATCACAAGATTGTGACAACGCTCTGCCCCGGCGGAAAAGAGCGCATGCGCAGACTGATGGAACTTGTGCGTCATGGCCGGTTGGACTTGAGGCCGCTGATTACGCACACGTTTTCACTCGATCGAATCACAGACGCTTACAAACTTTTCGGGGGACGCAAAGACGGCGTGATTAAAGTAGCGATTCGGCCGTAGCTTCGTCTACTTCGAGCTTCCGCCCTCAACGGCAATCGCATTTTTGCGAAAAACTGCAAATTTATGCGCGCAAACGAGCCTATGCGCTCGCAGCTTATGCCAGCGTGCCACGCCGGGACGAACGCCTCCGCTCTCCGCTATGACCTGATGGTGAGCACCGGGCAAGACGCGCCGCAAACCACTTGATACGCGCTTGAATGCGGCACGTGTGCTGCCAAGCTCTTTCGCGCTTTCGCGCCGATGACGATTAGGTCCGCCTGAACGTCTTCCGCCACGCGAAGTATTTCCGCCGCCGGATCTCCACGCTCGACGCGGAAGAGCGGCAGACAATGCATTTCCTCGTGAGGAGGAATCAAACCCTCGAGCTGATGCACGGCGTCCGGCTTTTCTTCGGATTCTTGCAGGACGTGCAGAAATGTCAGTTTAGAATGGTGCTCTTGTGCCAGAGAAAATGCGTACGCCGCCTGCCCTTCGGCGGCGGGGCCGAATGCCGTCGCGAACAAGATATTTTTCAGCTCCACCCCATAGAAAGGCTCGCGCCATACTCCGGGCCCTACCGTCAGAACGGGAATTCGCGATTGACGGAAAATTTCCTCGGCGGTCGAACCAAGTAGCATCTTCGGCACGATCGCACGACCATGCGTTCCGACGACAACAAGGTCAATGCCGTGCTGTTGGATGAGGGATTCAATGCTCGGCCAGAGGTAGCCCTCTTCAATGATCTCTTCGTGCCGCACTCCGACTAGCCGGCCCGAGTTTTGAATGCGCTCCATACCTTCGTGCGCGGCGCGGCGCAATCCTTCGAGAGGAGCTTCGGAAAGTTCCGGCGACATCAAGAGGTCGAGAGGAATCACATGCGCCAGGAAAATCCGCGACCCATAATGGCGAGCAAGCGAAAGCGCGTGTTCGAGGGCGCGGAGCGAAGTTTCGGAAAAATCGGTAGCGACCAGGATCTTCGCAAATGACGGCGAAGCCGAGGTAGAAGGCTGGGTTTGGACTTGCTGACGAACCGCTTGTCCCTGAGTCATATTTGCCTCCTTGGCACGATGCTCTTGCGAAGCCGGCCGCGATGATGTGCGGCAAAGCACAATGCCTCGTGGCGAGAGCTAACTCCCGCGCTTATCCATCCTTGTTTTATTCGTTTCTTGCGGTCTGTGACCTGGCTCACCTGCGGGCGTGATGTCAGTCATGGGGTCCGCGCATGCAACGCCATAACCTTGCACCAGAGCTGGGCAGGTCTTGCGACCCTTCGCGCGCCCTTGCTCTTAGGTGTTCAGCATTCTGGGCCAAGAGCGGTCTTTGCGCGGCTTGGAGGAACCATGAACGAGACTTTTCGGCGGATTGTAGCCGCTTTTTTGTGCGCACAGTTGAGTGTTCTCGGCCTGAGCCCGGCGGATTGCGCGGCCAGGCAAACATCGCAAGCTCCTGCGAAAGCGAGCCCTGCCAAAGGAGCGTCCGCTAAAGAGCCAGGCGAATTGCGCAAGCTCCTCAATCAGCCGTATGTGGAGCTGTTCGACCTTGCCCCCACTCACAATTTTTCGGCGACCGAAATCGAACAGCAGCGCAATGCTCTAAAGCAGGGAAAAGATTTTTGCGTCGCGCGCTTCAAGGAACATGCCAAGCAATATGGCAAACAGATTGACGCAGCTCAGAAGGACCTGAAAGCGCGAACCGCGACCATGAACGAAACGCAAAGGAAAGATGTCCACTGCCGGATACAAAACCTGGAGCTGCTGCAAAGCGAAGCGCGCGCGCTGTCAGGCCACGCGATTCCGACAGCCTACGACAACCTGAATGCCAAGTTAGATGTGATTCAAAAGTGGCCCTTGCTTTACAAGCAAACTGAACAGGAGATTGCCAGCGGCGCATTTCGAAATCGTCGTTGGGCGGATGTACAAGACATCGGCTTTCGCGTGATTGAAGCGAACCAGCAGGACGACATCAAGAAGGGCCAGCAAGCGATCGAGGAAATGAAGCGGACAGGCCTCCTGCCCCCCGAAGTGGAGGACAAGGCGATTCAGGACTACGTCAACACCGTGGCCCAGAAGATCGCGCAGAAATCCGATCTGAAAATTCCGCTTCACGTCTCCGTGCTGCAATCGCGCGAAATCAACGCCTTCGCTCTTCCCGGCGGATACCTCTTCATCGAAAGGGGGCTGCTCGAAGCCGCGGACGACGAATCCGAACTCGCCGGCGTCCTGGCCCACGAAATGTCGCACGACGCGGCGAGGCACGCGAACAAGCTGATGAAGCGGGCCACGATCGCGGGCATTTTCTATCAAGCGGCTCAAATCGCGGCGATGGTTCTGACGGGCGGAGTCGCGGGCATCGGCACGTATTATGCCTTGCAGTATGGATTCTACGGACTTGGCCTAGTCTTGAATTTGAATTTGCTGGGCGTGAGCCGCGACTACGAACTCGAAGCCGACCAGCTCGGCGTGCAATATGCCTGGAACAGCGGCTATGACCCAAGCGGCTTCATTAGATTCTTCGACAAAATCGCCACGCGGGAAGGCTATGTCAACGGCGCGAGCTGGTTCCGCACTCACCCGCCGTTCTATCAGCGGATGGTGGATGCGCGGCGGGAAATTATGTTTCTGCCGGCGAAGCCCGATGTGATCGTGCAGACCTCGTCATTCGAGGAGATGAAACTTCGGTTGGTGCCGGTGACCGCTGCAGCGGCCAAGGAGGAAATGAAGCGGCCAAGCCTGAAGATGACGCGGGAAGAAGGGTGCGAACCGCCGGCGAGACTCGAGTACAAACCGGGCCAGCCGATTGAAGAGCTTTGCGCCGCGCCTCCGCGAACCGTCGGAAGCAGCAAGCAATGAAATCCGGATTGCACTTCTCCTGAGAAAGCAGGCGCCAGTCCCGGAGTCGCGCGATGAGAAATCGAGCTATCGCGGTGGAAACGGACGCCGTCTTCCACATGCACGAGATCACCAAGACGTATCGCATGGGTGAAGTCGAAATCCATGCGCTGCGCGGAGTCACTCTCGACCTGCTCCCCGGCGAATTCGTTGTTATACTCGGGCCTTCCGGAAGCGGCAAATCAACTCTCTTGAACATTCTTGGCGGCCTGGATGTCCCTACCAGCGGAGAAGTTCACTATCGTGACCACAACCTGACCGCGGCGAGCCGCGAGGAATTGACACGCTTCCGGCGCGAACACGTCGGATTTGTCTTTCAATTCTACAACCTGATTCCCAGCCTCACCGCCCTTGAGAACACAGCCCTCGTTTCCGAAATTTCCGAGTCTCCCCTAAGTCCGGAGGAATGCCTGCGCATGGTAGGTCTGGGCGATCGCCTTCAGCACTTTCCAGCCCAGCTCTCCGGCGGAGAGCAGCAGCGCGTGGCCATCGCTCGCGCGATCGTAAAGCGGCCAGAAGTCCTGCTTTGCGACGAACCGACCGGTGCGCTGGACTATTCCACTGGAAAACTCGTCCTGGAAGTCCTCGCGCGCATTAACCGCGAGCTTCAGACCATCACCGCCGTAATTACCCATAATGCCGCCATCGCGGCCATGGCGGACCGCGTGATTCGCATTAGCAGCGGTGTGATTGCTGACGTTCACAAAAACGAGCGCCGCGCTTCACCGGAGGAATTGGCATGGTGAGGTGGCGGCTCAATTCTCTCGATCGCAAACTCCTCCGCGACCTCTGGCACATGCGCGGCCAGGTTTTCACGCTTGCCTTGATTGTCGCTTCCGGAATTGCTACGTACGTGACCATGCGCGGGGCTTATGAATCCGTCGAGCGCGCTCAACAGGAGCACTACGCTCGTTATCGTTTTGCCGATGTGTTTGCCCAACTGAAGCGCGCCCCAGAAAGCCTGGCGGCACAAATCGCAACCGTGCCGGGCGTCTCGGTAGTGGAAACGCGCGTGGTCGTCGAAGTGAACCTCGATGTTCCCGGCTTGAACGAGCCGGCCCTCGGGCGACTCGTCTCGATTCCCGAAGGCCATCAGCCTGGCCTGAACAAGCTTTTTCTCCGCCGCGGGCGCTACATCGAACCCGGCCACCCCGACGAAGTGCTCGCTAGCGAAGCTTTTGCGAGCGCCAATCAGCTTGAAGTCGGCGATTCGATCGGCGCCGTCATCAACGGCCGCTGGGAGCGCCTTCGCATTGTAGGCGTGGCCCTCTCGCCCGAATACGTTTATGAAATTCGCGGCGCCGAAGTCTTTCCAGATAATCGCCGCTTTGGCGTGTTGTGGATGAGCCGCGAAGCGCTTGGGCCATTGTTCAATATGGAAGGCGGCTTCAACGACCTCGCTCTCACTCTGGCTCCGGGGGGCAGCGAAGCCGCCGTGCTCGATCGTGTAGACCGCCTGCTCGAGCCTTATGGCGGCTTGGGAGCGTATGGGCGCGAAGACCAAATCTCGAACCGGTTCTTGACTGACGAAATCGCGCAGGATCGCATCACCGGCATCCTCGTTCCTTCCATTTTTCTCGGCATCGCCGCGTTTCTGATCCACGTAGTTCTCTCTCGCCTTGTGAGTACGCAGAGAAATCCGATTGGATTGCTCAAAGCCTTCGGGTATTCGGACCTAGCGGTGGCTGGCCATTATTTGAAGTTCGCTTTGTGCGCCGTCCTCTTTGGTACCGCGCTAGGTGTTCCCCTGGGCATTTGGCTCGGCCTGGGTTTGGCGCGCATTTATCAAAATTTCTTTCGTTTTCCCGAACTCAATTTTGTCGCGGGACCCGGCCTAGTTTTTTGGAGCATCGCCATTAGCGCGGCAGCGGCGGCGCTTGGAGCGCTGCTTTCCCTGCGGGGAGTCATCGCTCTTCCGCCCGCCGAAGCCATGAGGCCGGAATCTCCGCCGCAATTCAGAAGAGGGCTGGCCGAGCGGTTCGGCATCGCCCGCCTTGTCTCCATCTCAACGCGAATGATCTTGCGTAATCTGGAAAGACGTCCCTGGCGGGCCGCTCTCACCGTTGTGGGAATGTCTTTAGCGGTTGCCATTCTCATCGTCGGTTTTTATTTTTTCGATGCTATCGACTACCTCGTCCAGGTTCAGTTTCGCACCGCCCAGCGCGACGATGTCACCATCTCGCTCGTGGAACCCGGCGGCGAACCAGCTCGTTACGACATCAACCATCTGACCGGCGTACTTCACTCGGAACCCTTTCGAATCGTCCCCGCGCGGCTTCGTTTTGGGCATCGTTCGAAGCGCATTGCCATCCTTGGACTCGCGCCCGATTCCGAGCTTCGAAGAATCGTCGGGGAAGATTTTTCGGTCGCGCCGCCGCCTCCCGATGGATTGCTTCTCACCTCGAAACTCGCCGAAGTTCTTGCCGTGCGGCCCGGAGACACGGTCACCATCGAAGTCCTCGAAGGCGCGCGCCCGGTTAGACCTGTACCAGTGACGGCTGCGGTTGACGAAATGATTGGGCTCTCGGCCTATATGGATATTTCCTCGCTGAACCGCATGATGCGCGAAGGCTCGACTGTTTCTGGCGCGTACCTTTCGGTTGACTCCGGAAAACTTCCTGCTCTCTATTCTCAATTGAAGACAACGCCCGCGGTTTCCGGTGTTGCCGTTCGCGAAGTGATGCTCGCCAGTTTTTACCGGACCATCGCCGAAAGCCTTCGCATTTCTAGTTCCGCTTTGAATTTCTTCGCATGCTTGATCGCGGTTGGAATGGTGTACAACAGCGCCCGCGTTGCTTTATCCGAACGCGGCCATGAACTGGCTTCTCTTCGCGTGCTAGGTTTCACTCAGCGGGAGATCAGCTTGATGCTCCTCGGGGAGCAGGCGCTCCTCGCCATTGTTTCGATACCCGTCGGGTTCGCCGCCGGCTACGGATTTTGCGCCCTGCTCACCGCTGCGATGCAAACGGAGCTCTACCGCATGCCACTGGTCGTAAACGCTCATACTTATGCGACATCCGTTCTGATCGTGGGCTTGGCCTCGGTGGCTACCGGAGCCTTGTTATACCGCCGGCTCAGCCGCTTGGATTTGGTTGCTGTTTTGAAAACTAGAGAATAGTCGTGCCTCAGAAATCGCCAATCCGACGCAGGTTCTTGTGGGCCACCTTCGCGCTTGTTGTGATTGCGCTCCTGTGGCTCATGGTTCGCCCCGCGCCTCTTCCTGTGGAGGTTTCGAAAGCAGTGCGTGGCCCGATGCAGGTCACGGTTGACGAGGACGGCGAAACGCGCGCCCACGACAGGTTCGTCGTCGCAGCCCCCATTCCGGGCCGCATGCAGCGCGTCGCATTGGAAGAGGGCGATCTGCTCCGCGAAAATCAAGTCGTCGCGCTGATTGAGCCGCTACCGCTCAATCAGCAGCAGCGCGAAGAGGTCCTGGGCCGCATCGCCGCCGCCGAAGCCGGCAAGCGCCAAGCCGGCGCTCGAGTCGAACACGCCCGCGAGGATTTCGAGCAAGCGCGCCGCGAACACCACCGCGCGGAACAACTCTCGCGCGAAAAAGTGATTTCCACGCAGGCGCTCGAACAGGCACGAAATGCCGAAGTCACCAGCAGTGACGAATTTGAGGCCGCGAAATTCAGCGCCGTGGCTGCGGAATCCGAAGTCAAAATTGCGCGCGCCGGCCTGCTCGGCATGGATCAAAACGGTGCAGGAAATCGCATCATCTCGCTGCGTTCGCCGGTTTCCGGGCGCGTCCTTCGCGTTATTGAAAAAAGCGAGCGCGTCGTTTCGGCTGGCACTCCCATTTTGATCATGGGCGATCCAGCAAAAATCGAGGTGGTGACAGACGTCTTGACCACCGATGCCGTCAATATCCATCCTGGGGCTGCCGTTTTCCTCGAAGGTTGGGGAGGCGATCATCCGTTGCGCGCGCGCGTCCGCCTGGTCGAACCAGCCGGCTTTACAAAAATCTCCGCCCTCGGTGTGGAAGAAAAGCGCGTGAATGTGATTGCCGATTTCGTCGATTCTCCCAGTGGAATGGGCGACGGTTACCGCGTCGAAGTCCGGATCGTGACCTGGGAGAGCGCCGAAGTCTTGAAACTCCCCAGCAGCGCCGCCTTTCGCGATTCCGGCGGCTGGAGCACGTTTGTTGTCGAAGGCGGACGGGCCCGTCGGCGCCCCATTCAGATCGGTCACCGCAATCAGGCTGAAGTGGAATTGCTCAGCGGGCTAACTGCGGGAGACGTAGTGATTCTCCACCCGCCCAATCAGCTTCAGGACGGGATTCGCGTCCGCACCCGCTGACCGCTCACCCTTGACCACAAGACCTTGACCGCCCGATATTTCCGGCCCTGTTTGCCTTCCATTCGAACCAGCTCTCGCCTTGTCTCCACCCTTTGGCACTTCGCTGCCCTCAATGCTAGACTCCACCCATGCCTCAGTATGTGATTGAACGGGACTTCCCCGGCGCCGGATCGCTCTCGGAAGCGCAACTCCGCGAAATCTCACTAAATTCCTTGCACACCATGCAGGCCATGGGACCGCAAATTCAGTGGCTGCACAGTTACGTCACGGAGGACAAGGTTTACTGCGTCTACTTGGCTCCCGACGAGAGCAGCATTCGAGAGCACGCTCGCAAAGCGGGCATCCCCGTGGATCGTGTATCCGCCGTGCGCCATCTCATTGACCCCGCCCGGCTTCAGTAGCGGGTTCTTCCAGCGAGAATTGAACCGCTCTCGGCATGTCCATCGCCGCGCCTTCCGCCCAAGCCCGATCGCCTTGTGCTCCGGAAAGGGCGTCCCACGCCGGCTGTAACTTCTGATCGAGCTTCGATTTTTCCGCTTGCGGCAGCGGGGTACTGATCATCCTGCGGAGATTTGTCGCCGCAGCGGCCAGTTTGATGGCGCGGGTGGCCTCGCCGCGAGACTCGGCCAGGCACGCAAAACCTTCCAGCACTCTCGCCACTCCCCGTCTATGACCCAGTTCGGCAAATGTGGCCATGGCTTCGCGATAAGCGGCGTGCGCCCTCGAATAATTCCCCTGCTCGCAATCGATGTAGCCCAGATCCGTTAGCGACCGGGCTGAACCCCATCGGTCGCCCGCTTCTCGGAAAGTTGAGAGCGCGCGCTGGTAAAGTGTCGCGGCCTCGCTCAATGCCCCTTGTTCGCGCTCGATATCTCCCAATTGATTGACAGACCATGCTGCTCCGCTCCGGTCTCCCAGTTCCTCGAAAATCTTTGTCGCCTCGTGCAATGCGCTGCGCGCTCGCCGGTAGTCGCCCCGCACTTTCACCACATTAGCCAGATTGTGCAGGCATCGGGCAATGGCCAGGCGGTCGGGGAGACCCCGCCAGCACGCCAGGCACCGCTCAAGATTTTTCTCCGCGGAAGCGTAGTCGCCTCGATCCCGCTGCGAAATCGCCAGCGCATTCAAGGATGCAGCGATCCCCCAGTCATCCTGAAGATCCTCGTAGAGCACGAGGCTTTGCTCCAGAAAACGCTGCGCAGCCGGATAATCGCCTTGTGCGGTCACCACTGCGCCGAGAAAATGCAGCACGCGCCCGCGTTCCTTCGAGTGCCCGTTCCCCGAGAGTCGCAATATCGCCTCGAGACGCGCGCGGCCCTCCGTCACGTGTTCCCGCATGTCCCAGAATTGAAACAAGGCGATGCACAACCGCAGCCCCCAATCCAGCTCGCGTGTCGCGAATAGCCAATCCAGTGCCGCGCGGAGATTGTTGATCTCGACATCGCACAGTGCGAGCCAGCGCGCCCTCTCGATTACGTCCAGTTCCGGATTTCCTTCCTCGGCAAAAACCAGGCAATAGGCCGCATGAGCGCGCCGGACCTTGTCTTCTTCTTTGCCCTCGACTAGCCGCTCCAATGCGTATTCTCGAATCGTCTCGAGCATAGTAAAGCGCGCTTCGTTCTCCCCTCGATCCATGCGTTGAATCAGGTTCTTGTCCAACAGCGAGGAAAGTCCATCGAATAGCTCGACTCCCAAATCGAGGCTTGTGTTGCAGACAGCCTCCGCAGCCTCCAGACTGCACCCTCCCGCGAACACCGCCAGCCGCCGGAATAGTCTTCTCTCCGCATCGTTCAGGAGGCTGTAACTCCAATCGATTGTCTTTCGCAGTGCCTGTTGCCGCTCCGGCAGGTCGAGCGCGCCTCCTGTGAGCAATTTCAAACGGCTCTGCAGCCGCTCCAAAATTTCGTTTGGAGAAAGCATCTTGGAATGTGCCGCCGCCAGTTCAATCGCCAGCGGTAGCCCATCCAGCCGCAAACAGATTTCTCGAATCGCCGCCTCGTTCTCCGCGCTCATTGCAAAGCCGGGTTTAACCGCCGCCGCCCGTTGCGTAAACAATTCAAGGGCGGCGCTCTCCGGCAGCGGCGTCACCATGAACTCGTGTTCTCCGTACACGCGCAATCTTGCACGGCTTGTCACCAATATTTTCAACGACGGGCAGGCTTCCAGCGTTTGCGCCACCAGCGTCGCCGCCCCAAGAACTTGTTCGAAATTGTCCAGCACCAATAGGAAGGGGCCCGACTCCCGCAAGCGCTCTCCCAAGAGTTCCGGAACAGCACGGCTCGTCGTCTGCTGCAGCCCGAACACTTCCGCGACCGCGGAAGACACTAGCTCGGGGTCCGTGATCGAACCCAGGCTCGCAAACCGCACTCCAGCCTTGAACCGCTCTCCGGCCGCCTCTGCCACGGCGATTGCCAGCCTCGTCTTTCCAGCGCCTCCCGGTCCTGTCAGACTCAGTAGCCGCACGTCCTTTCGCAGCAACAATTCAGTGGCTTGCGCCACTTGTTGCGTTCGCCCCAGCAGGGAAGTCCGCGGCACGGGCAGGTCGTAGCGTTTCCTCGCGGCGATTGTCGGCGCACTTTCGCCCGCTTCCACGTTTTCTTGGTATTCCCTCGCTGGCGGAATGTTGGATTTCGCTGGTACCCGGGTGACGGTCGCGTTGAATATGTATCCTCGGCGGGGAACTGTTTTCAGCAGCTTTTGGCCATGGTCGCTCAGCGCCCGGCGCAGTTCCAGCGTGCACTGTACCAGGGAGTCGTCCGTCACAAATGCGCCCTCCCAGACGGCCTTGATCAACTCCTCTTTCCCGATCAGGCGCCCCGGGCGCTCCACGAAATATCGCAGCGTTTCATAGACCTTCGGGCGCAGCTTGATTTCTTTTCCAGCGCGCAGAAGACACCCTCTCGCCTCATCCAACGTAAATTCGCCGAATTCGTAGTTAAAGGCGTTCGGTTCCACAGGGTCTCCCGCCAAGGCCATCCTGGGCAGCGTTTATCCTCATTTTTAGGGTCTTCTTTGGCGTTCTTTCGTTACTTCCCCTTCTTCAACCTGTTACCTTGCGAATGTAAGCGCAGTACAGGGCCACAGCCATTGATACCTGGAAGTAATGGAGCGCCCAATTCCGTCGTGCTGCGTGGATTCTAGCAAAGCCGCCTCGGCCTAGAAAGGCGAGGCCGGGCAGCCTTGGCTGCCGCACGCATTGATAAATAAAACGAGCCACCTACAACGAGCGCAACACCTGTTCCCATATTCGTCTTCATCACGACAAATCAGGAGACACAATGTCCGCAATTTCTTTCGACCAGTTCAAGAGCTCTTTTCGCGGCGAATTGATTCAGTCCGGCGACGCGAGCTACGACTCCGCTCGCAAAATCTACAACGCCATGATTGACAAGCGTCCGCGTCTCATCGCCCGCTGCTCCGATGTCGCCGACGTCATCGCCGCGGTTCGCTACGGCGCCGAAAACGGTTTGCTCACTGCCATTCGCGGCGGCGGCCACAGCGGCGCGGGCTTGGCGCTCTGCGATGGCGGTCTGGTCATTGATCTTTCCCGCATGAAAGGCATCCGCGTGGATCCGCTCAAAAAAACGGTCCGCGTGGAAGCGGGCTGCGTCTGGGGCGACGTGGACCACGCCACCCACGCCTTCGGCTTGGCCACACCTTCCGGCTTCATCTCCAGCACCGGCGTCGCCGGCCTGACCCTCGGCGGCGGCATCGGCTATCTCAGTCGCCGCTACGGCCTCACCATTGACAACTTGCTCTCCGTGGACATGGTTCTCGCCGACGGCCGCTTTGTCACTGCCAATAGCCACGAAAACTCCGACCTCTTCTGGGCCGTTCGCGGCGGCGGCGGCAATTTCGGCGTCGCCACCTCGTTCGAATTCCAGCTTCATCCCGTCAGCACGGTGCAATTTGGTCCAACCTTCTGGCCCATCGAGGAAGCCGCCACCGTCCTGCGCGCCTATCGCGATTTCATCGTCAAAGCTCCCGAGCACGTCAGCGGCTTTTTTGCGTTTCTCATTGTTCCGCCCGCGCCCATGTTTCCGGCGCACCTCCATCTTAAGAATGTCTGCGGCATCGTCTGGTGTTGCACTGGCACTCCCGAAGAGGCCGACGCCGCCACCAAGCCCATGCGTTCGATCGGCCATCCCCTTCTGGATCACGTCGCCACTGCCCCATTTCCCGCGGCGCAAAGCATCTTTGACGGCCTCTACGTTCCCGGCCTTCAATGGTATTGGCGCGCCGACAATTTCACCCAGCTCACCGACGAAGCCATCGCCCGCCATGTCGAGCACGGCTCGAAAATTCCCACCGTCCACTCCACCATGCATCTCTATCCCGTCAACGGCGCTGCCCAGCGCGTCGCCAGGACCGACACCGCCTACAGTTTTCGCGAAGCTCTTTTTTCCGAAGTCATCGTCGGCGTGGATCCCGATCCCGCGAACAACCCGAAAATCATCGATTGGTGCAAGAACTATTGGGAAGCTCTCCATCCTTTTTCGGCCGGTGGCGCGTACATCAATTTCATGATGGAGGAAGGCCAGGAGCGCGTCCAGGCCACCTACCGCGACAATTACAAACGCCTCGCCGCCATCAAGAAAAAATACGACCCCACGAATTTCTTCCGCGTCAACCAGAACATCCAGCCCGCCTGACGCGGCTTCCGCGTCTCGCGCGCTGCCGCGCATCGTTCCATTTGAATTCCTTCGCGGAACTTAGTAAAACTCCTTCTCCGCCTTTTTTATTTTGGCGAGTCCAAAGCCCCATCGGAGTTCCGCATGAAGACCATCAAAGGTCCCGGCATCTTTCTCGCGCAGTTCGCTTCCGATACTCCGCCGTTCAATTCCTTCGATTCCATTTGCGCCTGGGCCGCAAGCCTCGGCTTCGTCGCCGTGCAAATCCCCACTTGGGACGGCCGCCTCTTCGATCTCAAGCGCGCCGCGGAAAGCACCGCTTATTGCGACGATCTTCGCGGCATCGCCGCCCGCCACAAACTCGTCATCTCCGACCTCTCCACTCACCTCCAGGGCCAGCTCGTCGCCTGCCATCCTGCTTACGATTCGCTCTTCGCCGGTTTTGCTCCGCCAAGTCTCGCCGGTGACGCCAACTCCTCCGCTCGCCAGAAATGGGCTGTCGAGCAGCTCCTCTTCGCCGCTCGCGCCTCCAAAAATTTCGGCGCCGCTGCCCACGTCACTTTCTCCGGCGCATTTGCCTGGCCTTACATTTATCCTTGGCCGCAGCGCCCCGCTGGCCTCGTCGAAACCGCTTTCGAGGAACTCGCCAAGCGCTGGCTTCCTATCCTCGATGCCTTTGATAAAGCCGGCGTGGATCTCTGCTACGAAATCCATCCCGGCGAGGATCTTCACGACGGCGCCACCTTCGAAATGTTCCTCGAACGCGTCCGCAATCATCCTCGCGCCAACATCCTCTTCGACCCCAGCCACTTCGTCCTTCAGCAGCTCGATTATCTCGAGTTCCTCGACCTCTACCATCCCCGCATCAAAATGTTTCATGTGAAGGACGCCGAATTTAATCCCACAGGCCGCCAGGGCGTCTACGGCGGCTATCAACCGTGGCTTCGCCGCGCCGGCCGCTTCCGCTCCACCGGTGATGGCCAGGTCAATTTCCCCGCCATTTTTTCCAAGCTCGCCCAGTACGATTTTCCTGGCTGGGCCATTCTCGAATGGGAATGCTGTATCAAGTCCGCCGAACAGGGCGCCGCCGAAGGCGCTCCCTTCATCAAGCGCCACATCATCGAAGCCGCCAAAACCACCTTCGATGACTTCGCCTCTTCCGGCGCCGATCCCTCCGCCCTCCGCAAAATCCTGGGCCTTCCTTAATCGTTTGCAAAATCTACGGCTCAATCTCGATCATCTCGATCTGCCACAACCTATCCCGTCTCCCCCTGTCCTGTGAGACAATCCCCCACCACACGGAGGAGCTATGACTCTTAAGCCGCTTGACCCAGCTCTCCAGCAGTTCCTGCAAGGCCGCCGTATCGCCACGCTCGCTACCAGCAATCCTGACGGCACGATTCATCTCACCGCGGTCTGGTATCTTCTCGACGCAGGCTCGCTTTTTGTCGCCACGTCCTCCAAGACCCGCAAAGCTCGTAACATCGCCGCTCGCCCTCGCGCATCACTCATGATTGACTCCAGAAATCCCGGTGTCGAGCGCGGCATCACCATCTCCGGCGAAGCCGAGCTCATCGCCGGCCCGCTTTCAAAGGAAATCAATCGCCGCCTTCATAGCCGCTACCTGAGCGCTTCCGCTCTTTCCGACCCTGCTGTCGGTCCGGTTTTTGAATCCTTCGATGACGTCACTATCCGTCTCGCTCCCGCTGGCTGGTTTGGTTGGGACATGGCCGCCCTGGACGCCATGGCTTTCGGTGGCCGCTTGGGCAACACTCCCGGCTACATGCTCCCTCTCGATTGAGCATGGCTCCCGCTCCACGCGCAAGCGCTTCGCGTTCCGCCTGCCCGAGCTTGTCTAAATTTTCGCTTTTATCGAGTTGCTAGTGAATTCGCGTTATCCCTGGATACCCGTCAAACCCAGCATCAAAACTGAAAATCCGCGCGACTCCGTGCTTTTCCATGACGGCCAGGTGAATCGCATCCCGGGCTGACATCCGCGCGTGCCCTAGCACGATCTCCTTCGCGCGTTCTGCCGCCGCTAGGTCGATGGCAATCACTTCGTCCACAAGGCTCAGCAAAGCGTCAAACGCCGGCTGGATCATGTCCTTGCGGTTGAGTGCTGCATAACGGTGCAGGATCTCTTGAAGAACTTCCGCATCGGTCACCAGTCGTCCGCGTTCGCCCGCAAATTTTTCAAGCAATCGCTGAGTATCCGCTTTGTAAGGATGCGCCGCCCCAACCAGGTACATCGGAATGTTCGAGTCCACGAAAATCATGACTGCTTGTCGTTCAGGTACCCGCTTTCGATTTCCTCGAGCATCTGCTCAATATCGCCCGTCGGGCCTTCATGCCGCGCCGCCGCGCGAATCGCCTCAAGTTTTTTCTTAACGTCCCCCGTGGACCGCTGCCTGCGCGCCGCGCTTAGCGCCTGCCGCACCCATTCTGCAATGGACATCTGCTGCGCGCGGGCGGCCTTCTGCACTTCGCGGTATTCCGGGTCTTTCAGAATCACTTGCAATCGTTTAGCCATACCATGAGTCTATCTGACTCATCCCTATGAGTCAAATCTCGCTTCGTGCAGCCGCGACGCGTACCCAACTTCAAATCTGTTGATCCTCGGCCATCCGGCTAGCACAGGCACTCCTGCCTGCGCTCTTCTTCTGTCCCCTCTGTAGCAAACGCACTCCTTCCGCCTTCCGCTACTTCACCTCAACGTATCGCCGTGAGAGGCTTTCGTCGTCACTTATGCCAATCCAATCTCTCGCACAATTGACGCCTTCCACCAGGACTCACGCGCCCTATAGTCAACCCAATTCCGCAGCACAAATCCCGGATTCCTTATAGTCTGTGGAACGATCGGGAGCGTATTGCGGCATTGAGGAACGTTGTATCTTTCGGGGCGTCAGAACCAAGAAATCGCTGTCATTTGACCGCCTTGGCTAGGCCCATCATCCAGTTCGCAAAGGCCATCCAGGGTCCTGTTCTGCCAATAGGAATCGCAAGCAGCAACATCACAATCGAGAAAGTCCCCGCCAGTAAGGTCGCTCGATGAATTCGTTTCAAGCACCAAAAATCAAAGCCCGCGATTAGCACCGTGTAGAGCTGCGTGAAGATATTGTTAAGGTAGGGCAGATGGGTAATCTTCGTCAGAGGATCGCGGCCTGTTGCCGCATCCACGAGCGTAATCGAGGCGATCAAGATCAAGCGCTTGTGCGTCGCGGGGTCGTGCCTCCAACGGTACGCGAAGAAAATTAGCGTCGCAAACACAAGGATGTCGAACATTGGCACGGCGTAGAACGTTCGTATATCAATTGAGCCGAACGTTTTGAGCCGCGTCATCGAATCCGTGGCCGCCATCACTCCAATCACGCACATGCCGCACGCCAAGCCAAACCCGAATAATCCGAATTTTCGGTGCAGTGCGAATTTGCTCGTGGAAATAAAAGAGGCCTGCGCAATCAACAGCAAAATCCAACTCGAGAATAGAACAGCGTGAACGTGAATAAGTTTATTTGGTAGCGGCGCCCGCACCAAACCGGCTAGAAAATAGGACTTCGCAAATCCAACCAGCACTGTCGCCAGCAGAAGCAGTGACATTGCCACAAAAAATCTGTTTTCGGCTTCCGGGCCGTGCACGGTTTTCGTATCAAACCACTCAACTGCCTGCGAGTTTGCCATAGCTATATCCGAGCACCGCCTCTCCTGCTCGTGCCATATTTCTTTCCCTTTGTGCTTAAACCGTTGAATCGATTTCTGCCCGCGTCAATGACCCTCCGAGAAGTGTCAATCCATGCCTCTCGAACTCCGCCTTGCGCGCCTCGATATTCCTCGGGTTCTCATCTCGCGCGACCGGCGCCCAATCCATCTCCATTAGTCCTGCAGGGCTGTATAGATGGATTGCGCCGCAACGCGCTACTTGCGCCACGCTCCACCGGTGCGGAATATTCATCGGCATCAATAGCGAATCGCCGCGTTTGAGACGCATCCGATTGCCTCCGACCTCGGCGACGAATTCGCCTTCCATTACACGATACCTGTAAGTTCTTCCAGTGGTCACTACTCGGATGATATGCTCGGTCTGGACTTAAACGGAATACCCGCATGAACTCCATCCCAGGTAGTGCCACCCCCCTTATTCAGCGCCACTGTTCTAATGCGAGGCCGCCGCACTCCGTGCACCAGCTTGCATCCCGGGGGGAAAAATGAAACTCGTCACCCGGGCCTTGGCCCTCTTGATGCTTGCGCCAATCGCTGCCTCGGCGAAACACGCCGCTGGCCAGGAACCCCAGAAGCAGTCGGCGACGCCCGCGTGCAAGGACGTAGAAGGCTTAGGCATAGTCGTGGACGATGCTGTCAAGAAAGGTGCACTGGACCCTATCCTTACGAGTATCGCGGGAGTTGCTAAATATTTCGCAGATACTTCCGTGAACGCCCCAGACTTAGTCTGGGATCGACTCTCTGACTGCGCAAACCAAAGCCACAGCGAGTCCGAACGCGCCGAAGCCCTGCGCATTGCCGCCGCATGGGAGCACTGGTACCTGGCTATGTTGCGGGTCTCCTACCACAATAACAACTTGCCCCAGCCCGTTCGCGTGAGTGAGTGCAAGGGCCTGAGCGAGCTCACTACCGACGTCATGGCAGGCTGGCCCATTCCCGACTCATTAGGTCGCCATTACTTTCCTCCAGGCTACAAGTTTCCGGGGGACGAAGTTCACCTTGGAAATAAACTTGCTGCCTGCTCGTACGCAAGCCAGAACGCCAATAAGCGCAGGCCCGTGCCCGAGTACGTGCAGGCGAACTGGGACCTTAAGACGCTGCAGCTGTTCGAGACGGCAGAGGACGCGTTAGCGGCGCCAAGCGAAACCGCACATCGCGGCGAGTTGGGCGCGTCATCGCCGCCAAGGACCAACGAAGTCCCCGGATTCTCCGTCAGCAATTGTGACCAGATTATCACTGTTGCAGGGCTCACCCCCAGTGGCCTCGCGCTGTACATTCCCACCGAGGGCCAAACGTTCATGGCTAAGCATGCAAAGAACTATCGGCGCATGTGCCTCGTGGAAACCACGAACGCTACAAGTTTTGCGCCAAGCGTCCCTCACTACCTGTTGGTCTGGGCCTATTCCGAAGCTGCCTACGCCGGACTCCAGCCGGTCCAGCAGGTCACCACTTCCCCGGTCTCCGGGTCGGGGACGCTGACAAATACTTACGGGGAACGATGGAACTTCAGCTACACGGGAACAACGACCGAAATTGATACTGTCGAAGCACCTTACGTTCTTCAATCTCGTACTTTGTACCTGTGGGCGTACGATGCGAAAGGCAATGTGGTGTCTCGGCATTCCATCACAACTTCGAGCCAGGTAGGAGGAGATAGCTCCTACGCCGCCGGGTACAATGCGGGAGCGCTCATCTCCCTCCTGTGGAACAATCCGTCTCACCTCATCAAGAGCGTTCTCAAGGATGTCCAGAAAGCGAGCGGCCACTGAGTAGCCTTAGGGAGTCGTCCCCGCCCGGCTTTTTCAGCAATCCCTCTGCTCCCACGCCCTGCCTAGATCTCCAACCTCGCGCCTCCAAAACCATTCGCTGCGCCTAAAGCCCGTTCACCCTCGGTTTTCGACCGTTCGCTGATTTTTACTTTACTGCATGATCCATCTCTTGCTAACATCTTCCGTGACCCGCCCGCCAGCCACCCTCGTCGGCCCCAATTCGCGCTCCTCACGTAGTTATCTCTCTCCCTCCCTCAACCTCGCTCTTCTCCCCTCTAACTCCTTTAGAATGATATTCTTAGCAGACCACCACCCTCTAACCCCTTTAGAATCACATTCTTCCGTAAAACAGGGGGGAGGGGGGATTCCTCCGCTTTTCACGGATCACGGAACACGCTTCACGGGCCACGCTTCGCGCACTACCCACTCTGCACTACCCACTCTGCACTACCCACTTTGCACTCTCTTGCATCCCCTTTCTTTTCACATCTTTTGCAGACCCCTCCTTCTATCTCCTTTCTTTTCACATCTTTTCGAAAAACACGGGGGAGGGTGTGCTCGTCTCACAAAAATCATCTGCAATCTCGCCGTCGCTCCTCTGTCTTTTCACTACTCACTACCCACTGCGCACAACCCACTTTCTTCCACGGGCCACGATTCACGGACTACCCACTACTCACTACCCACTACTCACTACTCACTCTCATCCACGCTCCACGCCTCCACCTGTGTTACTTTGCTCCCGTATCTTCCAAACTTTCGCGAGGCTCTCGATGCGCGGCAATACCCTGGTCTCTGTTTTTCTTCTCACTCTTCTCAGTTTTTGCCCCGGAGCGCATCGCGCCTCCGCGCAAGCTGCCGCCGCTCCCCCTCCGCAAGCGCAACGTCCTGCACCCCGCACTCCCCCTCAGCCTCACGTCCCCACGCAAGCCGATATTCTTCGCGGCGCCTACGGTCCCTATCGCGCCAACAACGACCTCCTCTATTACGATCTCGACGTTCGCGTGGATCCCGCCAAGAAATCCATCAGCGGCAAGAACACCATTCGCTTCAAAATGCTGCAGGACGGCGCGCGCATCCAGCTCGATCTCCAGGAGCCGCTCCAAATTGACAAAATTCTCTTCGGCAAAACGCCGCTCAAATTCGAGCGTGAGTTCAGCGCCGTCTTCGTGGACTTTCCCGAAACTCTGCGCGCCGGCCGCACCTATTCCATTGATTTCTACTACTCCGGCAATCCGCGCGAGCAGG
Organism: Candidatus Acidiferrum sp.; assembly: GCA_035279745.1. GTDB lineage: Bacteria > Acidobacteriota > Terriglobia > Acidiferrales > UBA7541 > Acidiferrum. Next base: position 205,807 of record DATEHE010000016.1, read on the forward strand.
GCCGCTTCGGCGGCTTCTCATTCCATCAGGATTCCGAAGGTCATCCGTGGATTTTCACGGCCTGCGAAGGCATCGGCGCCAGCGTTTGGTGGCCCAACAAGGATCAGTGGCGCGATGAAGTCCAGTCCATGCGCATCAGCATCGAAATTCCCAACGGTCTCGTGGATGTTTCCAACGGAAAATTTATCGGCAAGACCGATCTCGGCGACGGCTACACTCGCTGGAACTGGCTCGTCCACTATCCCATCAACAATTACGACGTCTCGCTCAACGTCGGCAATTACGTTCACTTCTCCGATCGCCTCGGCGATCTTCCGCTCGATTTCTACGCTCTTCCCGAAGATTTGGACAAAGCGAAAAAACAATTCGCGCAAGCCAAGGGCATGCTCGAAGCGTTCCAGCATTATTTTGGCGAATATCCTTTCAAGAAGGACGGCTACAAACTCATCGAAGTCCCGTATTCAGGAATGGAGCATCAAAGCGCTGTCACCTACGGCAATCATTTCACGAACGGCTATCTCGGCCGCGACTGGACCGGCGTCGGCATCAGCCCGAAATTCGATTTCATCATCATTCATGAAAGCGCCCACGAATGGTTCGGCAACGCCGTCACGGCCGCCGATCCTTCGGACATGTGGATTCATGAAGGCTGGGCCACGTATCTCGAATGCCTGTATGTCGAGTACACCTTCGGCCACGCGGATTATCTCAAGTACGTCAACGGCTACAAATCCAAAGTACGCAACCAGGTGCCCATCATCGCCGAGCGCGGCGTCAATGCCGAGCCTCCGCAGGACATGTATTTCAAGGGCGCGCTTTTTTTGAACACGCTGCGCAGCGCCGTCAACGACGATCCCCAATGGTTCAAGCTCATTCACAATGTGTTTCAACATTTCAAATACAAAAACATCATGACCGAAGATCTCGTCGCCTATTTCAATCAACAGACTGGCAAAGACTGGACTCCCGTTTTCGACCAATACTTGCGCCACACCGCTCTTCCCACGCTCGAATTGAAATTCGACGAATCCGCCGGCACGGTCGCGTATCGCTGGAAAGTGGATGAGCCGAAATTCGCCATGCCCGTGGAAGTCGGAAAGAAAGACGATTGGCAAATGATCCAGCCCACGACGGAATGGCAAACCATGAAAACATCTTTATCGAAAACCGATTTCGATGTCGCCACCGATCTTTTCTTCGTCAATGTCGAAAAACAATGACCTGCCATTTCGCACCAACACGAAAAGCAGCGGAGACGATCGATCCAGCGCGGCGCCGCAATCCGCCTTTCCCAGTTTTGTGCTGCGGCTTGTGTTCTCTGCATTCGCGCCACAATTCTTTTTTGCGAAAACTTTTTCTTGAGGCGGCGTAAGTTTTCATGAGCGGCCCCGGCACTTCCATCACCGGTGGGCGCGCCGCCTTTCGCAATCGCGATTTTCTTCTATTCCAGGTCGCGCGTACGGCCATGGTCGTCGCCATGGAAATGCAATCCGTCGCGGTCGGCTGGCAAGTTTACGAAATCACGAAGCGCCCGCTCGATCTCGGACTCGTCGGCCTGGTGCAATTTCTTCCGGGGATTTTGCTCTTCCTCGTTTCCGGCCACGCGGCCGATCGCTACGACCGCAAGAAATTGGTGATCGCGTGTTACTGCGGCTATGGAGTCAGCTTCGGCCTGCTGCTTTGGACGGCGCTTCGCGAAGCGCAATCCGTGGATTTCATTTTTGCCGTGCTCGTGGTCCTCGGCATCATGCGCGTCTTCAACGCGCCCGTCAGTCGTGCGCTTCTTCCGCAGCTCGTCCCCGACGAAGATTTGCCGAATGCCATCGCGTGGGCTTCCACATTTTTTCAGGGCGCGAGCATTCTCGGTCCCGCGGCGGGCGGCGTGATTTATGCGGCGTTTCGCGGTCCCGCCGCCGTGTACATCACGGCGATGCTTCTGACGGTGTGGTCGATCGTCTGCGCGGCGAAACTCAGAACGCAGCCGAAGCCTCGCCCGCGCGAGCGCTTCACCTCGAAAACGGTTCTTGCCGGGCTTCACTATATCTGGCGCGAAAAAGTGGTTCTCGGTTCTATCTCGCTCGATCTGTTCGCCGTATTTCTCGGCGGCGCCGTCGCGCTGCTTCCCGTTTTCGCAAAAGAAATTCTGCACACCGGCCCGTGGGGACTCGGATTATTGCGCGCGGCGCCCGGCGTGGGAGCAGCGACGATGGCGATTTTTCTGGCGTACCGGCCGCTGCGGCAACGGGCGGGACTCACGATGCTTTGGTGCGTGGCCGGATTTGGAGTATTTACAATTTTGTTTGGAATTTCGCGCAGCCTGGTGCTTTCGCTCTTCGCGCTTTTCTTTGTCGGCGCCACCGACATGGTCAGCGTGGTGGTGCGCGCGATTTTGATTCAAGTGGCAACGCCCGATGAAATGCGCGGCCGCGTGAACGCCGTGGACATGGTGTTCATCGGCGCGTCGAATGAATTCGGCGAATTTGAATCGGGCTTGACCGCGCAATGGTTTGGCACGGTGCCCGCGGTGGTGATCGGCGGAATCGGAACGCTCGTCGTAACCGCAATCTGGGCGTGGCGCTTTCCCGAACTCAGAAAAGTCGAGCAGGTCCACACTCTGCCCTCTCGCGCTTCTTAGAGTTTTGCCCCGCGCCTCCTAATTTTTCGCCGCGAGCCGCCCGAGCTTTCGCCGCCCGCGAAAAAAAATCAGCGCGGCGCGAGATGCACTCGCGAACCGGATCGCAGACGCGGTGCGAGTGTTACGCTCAAAAAAATCGGCACGTAATTTGAGTCGTCGTTCGAGGAGGAACTAACTTGCAGTTGGTTGGCTCCTTCAAAAGGTTCGTGTTCTATTTTTTGATTTTGCCGGCGAGGCGGTGGGCGCGGGCGGAGGCGTGGGTGGCGGCGCGAGCGCCATGGGAGCAAGCCGAACGCAGGAAGGAAGCACTTGCCGAGCGCATCGAGAATACGGCGCCGACTCCGCCCTACTCGGATCAACTCGCTCAGGAAACGGTTTCTTTCTTCTGTGCGCGGGCCATTGCCAGATCGAGCGAGGTAAAGCCGCTACTTGACGATTTGTTCGAAATGAGGCATCTCTTCTCGTTGGAACTTCGGAAGGCACGCCTTGCCGTTCAAGACCGCGGATGAAGGAATGCCATCTCTGGCGAGGGAAGAATGGAATCAGCGAGACCAGCAGAGGGCTGTCGGCTTTGTCAATTCAGGGTCACCTTGCGCGGCGTTTCTCCGCCTATCTGGCGGCGGGTGCAAGTACGGGAGGATTACACCCTGGATCAGCTCCATCGCGTTTTGCAGGTGGCCATGGGCTGGGAAAACTACCATCTTTATGAGTTTCGCATCGGCGGGACGATGTACCGCGATCCCCACCCCGAAAATGAGACGGAAATCTTGAATGCAAAGCGGGCGCGCATCTGCAATGTTCTCTCAGACGTCGGAGCCCGGTTGGAATACGTTTACGATTTTGGTGACTACTGGCAGCATGATGTCGTTATGGAAAAGGTTCTGCTTTGCTCGCCCAATACACTATATCCGTGCTGCGTTTTCGGCGAAAGAAACTGTCCTCCTGAGGACGTAGGCGGAACTGGCGGTTATGAAGATTATCTTGAGGCGATGGCCGATCCTAGTCACGCGCGACACGAGGAGTTGATGGCTTGGCGCGGCCCTTTTGATCCGGAGGCTTTCTCAGTCGTGCTGGTGAACAAACAGCTCGAAAAGAGGTTCCGCCCTGCACGGAAGCGTACAGTCGGGGACTGGAGGGCACCGAGGGCTTCTCAGTCGCCACGAACAGAGCAACATTTGGAAGAGATTCTCCCCCGGCTCGACTTCCCGCGGATGAAGCGAATCCGTATCAAACCGGACGAAAAGATTCCACTGGAGTTGAAGGAGCGCGAACGCGTCTTGATTCTGGAGCACACCCTCGCCAAAGATGAACTAACGAACCATTTGCGTGTCGTGCCCAAAAAGGGGCAACGGTCCATTTTCCGGTTCACGCTTGATGATCTGGAAGAACTCGGAGGCTTCGTCGCCGCAGAAGCCAACCATACCGGGGACAAGAAGCTGCGCAAGGAGCTGGACCGGCTCTTCGACCGAATGCAGAACACTCTGGAAAGCTACACCGACGAACCATTCATCAATTGAAGAAAATTATTTGGCCATAGGAAGAGGATACGCCAGGGAAAGCCTGCCGACCTGATCGCACGGCCACATAAAATCCACCGTCGCAGATGCGGGATTGTGTTGAGCGCAACAGAAGCCCAAGAAATGATGCATCCCGACGATCGCAGGAGCGGCACGACCAATTTGAACGAAAAGCGCAAGCAATTGCAGAAGTCGTCGCGTGGAATCATCACTCTCGAAGTTTCAGATCAGCTCATGCTCTCGGACTTCTCTCTTGAATCGGAGCTCCATGGTGATTTGAAGTTCCGATTCCAGCGCGTTGATGGAATACCCGAACCAGTCGGAGAGCCCATTGCGAGGAGAAACAAACGAGACTTCTCTCGACAAACTTCCTGCGCTTCCGCGGTTGAGATTCAAAATCGACGAGTCGAGGGCGGCCGCGTCATACTCGAACGCAAAATCTAGCCGACCAATCGAGCAAACAACGATACGATTCGATTAACTCTTGCTGAATTGCGACGCTTCGGCTGCGCTTAGGGTAGGCTCCGACAGGTGGCGTCGCCTGTGAGTGTTTCGTCCGCGGCTCGCCGAATACGTCTCAACGACGATCAAGAGAGGTCCGCACGTGCTCGTCGAAGGCAGCCTCGTCATCACCACGCACGAGAGCGGGAACAGGTCCGGGGATTCCCGCGAGTTGCCGCGGAGCTACTTTTTGGGTTTGGCGGGTGCGGGGGCGGGGGTGGTTGCGGCCGGCGGCGTGGCCGGCTGGGCTGAGGCTGCGGGAGCAGCATTCGCGCTTGGCGAAGGCGCCGGCGGAGCGAGCAACGCGGCTTTCACGGACGGAGGAATTTTGTCGGCGTTGGCGAGCAAAACGCTGACTTCCCAAATTTCATTTTCGGAGAGCCGGCCTTTGAAGCCGGGCATGCCGGTCGTTCGAATGCCGTTTTCGGCTTTCCAATAAGTCTCGGAGGGGGGATCATCCGTCACGCCGGTGCCGTGGAAAAGCTGCGGTGGGGTGGGATACATGCCCTGGGCAATGAAAGTCTTTGGTTGGCCGGGCAAACCGTGGCAGACCGCGCATTGCTGTTTGTAAACTTCCGCCCCGGCGAGGTAGCTCCCCTCGTCGGCGGCCACAGGCGACTGCGGAACATTCTGCTTCGCGATGTGGGCGTTGAGCGCCATGTGCGCCAGGCGCTTTTCAAACGGCAGGGGAGGATCCGTGACGGCGACGGGAGCGCGGCCGGTGGCGAAATAGAAATAGACGCCGCCAACGAGCACGAGAATCCCGATCAGAAAGCCGATGATCAAGCCTTTTAACATGGGTTTCACCAACTCCTGGCAAAGTTGAGCTGCATGACGATGGACACCGCGTTGCCACAGCGGCCCCGTTCGCGGCCCGCTAGTGTAAACGCATTAGGGCTGAAGTGCCCACAGAAATTATAGTCCGGAGCGAGGATTTGCGACTGGCCGAGTCCGCATTCAAAAAGAGTGCTCCGCGGGACGCTGGTGGGAAGGGCAGCGAAGTAACCATTCCCCGCTCAAATCCGTCCTATGTATGCGCAGGCCGTCTTTTCCGGTAGGCTCATACGATTTGACGGGAAATACCAAAATGCTTCCCGCAAGCGTCTAACCCCGGCGGACTTACTGGCAGAATTGACAGACAGGAGAAATTTGGATGGGCCACCTCGATTCCATGGAGCTACCCGAACGGAGCACGCGTGATTCTTCCGCGACAACGCCCGCGAAGAGCCGCTGGTGGCTCTGGGTCATCGCACTACTCGTGATTGCATTGGGAGTTTGGTATTTCCGGGCGGAACGCTCGACAAGCGAAGCCGAAAGCAAGACCGCGGCCGGAGCGCCAGGGCGCGGCCGGGGCGGATTCGGCGGGAATTTCACCGTGCCGGTGGTCGTGTCCACGGCGGAAAAAGGCGATCTTCCCGTTTATTTGATCGGGTTGGGCACGGCAACGGCCTTCAACACGGTGACGGTGCATTCACGCGTGGACGGACAAATCGTCAAGGTGAACTTCACGGAAGGGCAGTACGTGCACGAGGGCGATTCGCTGCTGGAGATTGATCCGCGTCCTTACCAGGTGATGCTGGAGCAGGCGCAAGGACAATTGGCCAAGGATGAGGCGCAGTTGCACGACGTGCAGGTAGATTTTGAGCGGTATCAGATGCTGTACAGCGAAGGCGTGATTCCGAAGCAACAAGTGGACACGCAGCAGGCGCAAGTGGGGCAGTTCCAGGGCGCAATCAAAGCGGACCAAGCCACGATTGACAACGCGAAACTGCAACTGGTGTACGCGCATATCACGGCGCCGATCAGCGGGCGAGTGGGGTTGCGGCTGGTGGACATCGGAAACATCGTGCACCCAACGGACGCGAACGGACTGCTGGTGATCACGCAATTGCAGCCCATTGCCGTCATTTTTACTCTGCCGCAGGACCAACTGCAGCAAGTGCTGGGAAAACTGCGAGGCGGAGGACAACTTCCGGTGGAAGCGTATGACCGCGACGACACGACGAAAATCGCGGAAGGGAAGCTGCTGACGATCGACAACCAGATCGATCCGACGACGGGAACGTACAAATTGAAAGCCGTGTTTTCGAACGAGAAAAACGAGCTCTTTCCAAATCAATTCGTGAATATCCATATGCTGGTGGACGTGAAGCACAACCTGGCGATCGTGCCGGCGTCGGCGATCGAGCGCGGACCGCAAGGAACGTATGTTTATACGGTGACGCCGGATGACGTGGCGCACATTCAGCCCGTGACGGTGGCGCAGACCACAGGAAACAACGTAGGCATCAGCAAAGGGCTGACCGGGGCGGAAGTAGTGGTGGTGGACGGGCAGGACAAGCTGCAAGATGGAAGCAAAGTCATCACCAGTACCTCGGCGACGGGAACCGCGCACGCAGCGAACGAAAAAGAAGCGGAGCAAGGCCCGGCGCCCGCGGGTAAGCGCGCCAAAGGCCAGTCCGGAGAAAAAGCTCGATGAGCCCGTCGCGGCCGTTTATTCTGCGGCCAGTTGCCACGACGCTGCTGATGTTCGGCGTATTGCTAGTAGGATTTGTGGCCTACCGGCAGTTACCCGTCTCCGCGCTGCCGCAGGTTGACTATCCCACGATTCAAATTCAAACGTTCTATCCCGGCGCCAGCCCGCAGGTGATGGCGTCATCGGTGACGGCGCCGCTGGAGCGGCAGTTCGGACAGATTCCGGGGCTGAACCAGATGACATCATCGAGTTCCTATGGGAGCTCGATCATTACGCTGCAATTCAGCCTGGATTTGAATATTGACGTTGCCGAACAAGAAGTACAGGCGTCCATCAACAGCGCTTCGAATTTGTTGCCGCAAGGTCTGCCCAACCCGCCGATCTACAGCAAAATCAATCCGGCGGACGCGCCGATTTTGACTTTGGCATTGAGTTCGGATTCGCTGCCACTTTCGAAAGTGGAAGATCTGACGGACACGACGCTGGCGCAAAAGATTTCGCAGTTGCCGGGCGTTGGACTGGTGAGCATCAGCGGCGGGCAGCGTCCGGCAGTACGCATCCAGGCAAATCCGACGGCGCTTGCTTCGTATGGACTGGGGCTTGAGGATTTGCGAAACGCCCTGAGCGCCGCGAATGTGGACCAGGCCAAAGGCAGCTTCGATGGAGCGCACCAGGCGTACACCATCGGAGCGAACGATCAACTGATCAGCAGCGCAAGCTACGCGCCAATTATTGTGGCGTACCGCAAGGGCGCGCCGGTCCGGCTGAGCGACGTTGCGAAAGTTTTTGACGGAACAGAGAACGAAGACCAAGCGGCGTGGGCGAACACGAGTCCGGCGGTGATTCTGAACATTCAGAGGCAGCCGGGAGCGAACATCATTTCGGTGGTGGACCGGGTGAAGAATTTGCTGCCGCAGCTGTCGGCATCGCTTCCGGCTTCGGTGAAAGTGCAGATTCTGACGGACCGAACCACGACGATCCGCGCATCGGTGAAGGACGTGCAGTTCACGCTGATGCTGACGATCGCGCTGGTCGTGATGGTCATCTTCCTTTTCCTGCGTAATGTGCGAGCGACGATCATTCCGGCGCTGGCGGTGCCGCTTTCGATCGTGGGCACATTCGGCGCGATGTATTTGTGCGGCTTCACGCTGAATAACCTCTCGCTGATGGCGCTGACGATATCCACCGGATTCGTGGTGGACGACGCGATCGTGATGATCGAGAACATCAGCCGGTTTATGGAGCACGGTGATTCGCCGCTGGATGCGGCGATCCGAGGGTCGGATCAGATCGGGTTCACGATTATTTCGCTGACGGTGTCGTTGATCGCTGTGCTCATCCCGCTGCTATTCATGGGAGACGTGGTGGGGCGGCTGTTCCGAGAGTTCGCCATCACGTTGGCGATCACGATCCTGATCTCCGCGTTTGTTTCGCTGACGCTGACGCCGATGATGTGCGCGAAATTGTTGAAGCATCAGGCCAAGGAACAACAGGGGTGGTTCTACCGGAAGTCCGAAGACGTCTTCAACGCGATCATCGCGTTCTACGGGCGCACGCTGCAGTTTGTGCTGCAATACAGGAAGATCACGCTGTTGGTTACGTTCGGCACTTTGGTTTGCACAATCCTGCTTTACATCTACGTTCCCAAGGGATTTTTCCCGGTGCAGGACACGGGGCTGATCCTGGGAATTTCCCAAGGCGCGCAGGATACGTCGTTCGAGGCGATGGCGAGGCACCAGCAAGCGCTGGCGAAAGTGATTTTGCAGGACCCGGCGGTGGACAGCCTTTCGTCTTTCATCGGAATTGACGGCACAAACGTCACGCTGAACACCGGGCGAATTCAAATCAATCTGAAGCCGCTGGAAGAGCGGAACATCAGCGCCGTGGACGTGATCCGGCGGTTGCAGCCGGAAGTAGCGAAGGTAGACGGGATTTCGCTTTACATGCAACCGGTGCAGGATCTGACAGTGGAAGATCGCGTGAGCCGCACGGAATTCCAGTACAGCCTGGAAGACGTGGACCCGAAGGAGCTGAGCCTTTGGGTTCCGAGATTCATGGACAAGCTGCGGTCGCTTCCAATGGTGCGCGACGTGGCGAGCGATCAGCTGACGCAAGGGCTGACGGCCAATCTGGTGATTGACCGGGACACGGCTTCGCGGCTGGGAATTTTGCCTGCGGATGTGGACAATACGCTTTACGATGCGTTCGGGCAGCGGCAAGTCTCGACGATCTTCACGCAACTGAATCAGTACCGCGTGGTGCTGGAAGTGGATCCGCAATTCCAGCAGCATCCCGACGACTTGAAAAACATTTACGTGCGGTCGTCCGCCGCGGGGCAGCAGGCATCATCGGGCTCGACGGCAAATATTTCCAACACGCAGGCGCAAGGGATCACCGCGGCGCCGAATCCGCAGGTTCCGCTGACAGCATTCACGCATTTTGAGCAAGGTTCGACGGATCTGGCCATCAACCATCAGGGGCAGTTTCCAGTCGTGACCGTTTCGTTCAACCTGGCGCCGGGAGCGGCGCTGGGCGACGCAGTAACAGCCATCAACAAAGCGAAAAGCGAATTGAATCTGCCGCCGAGCATTCAGGCGACGTTCCAGGGAACGGCCGCGGCGTTTTTGAATTCGCTGGCGAACGAGCCATTGCTGGTGCTGGCGGCGCTGATCACGGTTTATATTGTGCTGGGCGTTTTGTACGAAAGCTACATCCATCCGATCACGATTCTTTCGACGCTGCCTTCGGCGGGAGTTGGAGCGATTCTGGCGCTGCTGCTGTTTCACATGGAGTTCAGCGTCATCTCGTTGATAGGAATCATCCTGCTCATTGGAATTGTGCAGAAAAACGCAATTATGATGATTGACTTCGCGCTGGAATCGGAGCGCAAGGACGGCAAGCCCGCGCTGGACGCGATCTTCGAGGCGTGCCTGCTGCGCTTCCGGCCGATTCTGATGACGACGATGGCGGCGATGCTCGGCGCGCTGCCGCTGGCGCTGGGAACGGGAGTGGGATCGGAACTGCGGCGGCCACTGGGGATCACGATCGTCGGCGGACTGATTTTGAGCCAGCTTCTCACGCTGTACACGACGCCGGTGGTTTACCTGGCGTTCGATTGGCTGGGCCATCGCTTCGCGTTTCACGTCGGAAATCCGATCGAGGAGCCGGCGCACGGCGACTAACGCATGACTTCTTCAAGCCATTTTTCCGCGCCTTTCATTCGCCGCCCAGTGGCGACGACGCTGATCACGATCGCCATTTTTCTTTCGGGCGTGGTGGGATTCCGGATCTTGCCGGTGGCGCCGTTGCCGCAGGTGGACTTTCCGACGATTTCGGTGGGCGCACACCTGCCGGGAGCAAGCCCGGAAACGATGGCGTCGGCGGTGGCCACGCCGCTGGAGCGGCAATTTGGACGAATCGCGGGCGTAACGGAGATGACGTCGTCGAGCGGGCTGGGCTCGACAAACATCACATTGCAGTTTGACTTGAACCGGGACATCAACGCGGCCGCGCGCGACGTACAAGCGGCCATCAACGCTTCGCGGAGCCAGTTGCCAGCGGATTTGCCCGGGCAGCCGGATTACCGGAAAGTGAATCCAGCGGACGCGCCGATTCTGATTCTCGCGCTGACTTCCGAAAATATTCCACGAGCGCAGATCTACGACGCGGCCGATTCGATTCTGGCGCAGAAGCTCGCGCAGGTGGAAGGCGTCGGACAGGTATTTACGTGGGGAAGTTCGAGGCCGTCCGTGCGCGTGGAAGCGAATCCGTATCAATTGAACAGCTACGGAATCAGCCTGGAGCGGGTGCGCACGGCGCTGCAATACGCGAACGCCAACCTGGCGAAGGGCACGCTTTCCGATGCGAACAAGACGTGGAACGTCACGGACACGGACCAGATTTTCAAGGCGTATGCCTATCAGTCGTTAATCATCGCGGGAGGCGCGAAGGCGCCGGTGCGATTGCGGGACGTGGCGACGGTGGTGGATTCGGTCGAGGACACGCGGAACCTCGGTCTCTTCGAAGGAAACAACTCGGTGCTGCTGGCGATTTTCCGCCAGCCCGGCGCGAACATGATCGAAACGGTGGACCGCATCAATGCGATCCTGCCGGAGCTGCGGGCGTCCATATCGCCTTCGCTACACCTGAAGGTGGCGGTGGACCGCAGCACGACGATCCGGGCGTCCGTGCGGGATGTAGAGATCACGCTGATGATCTCGATCTTGCTGGTGATTCTTGTGGTGTTTGCGTTTTTGAGGAGCACGTGGGCGACGATTATTCCGAGCGTGGCCGTGCCGCTCTCTTTGATCGGAACGTTTGGCGTGATGTATTTGTGCGGCTACAGCCTGGACAATCTTTCGCTGATGGCGCTGACGATCTGCACGGGCTTCGTGGTGGACGATGCGATCGTGGTGATCGAGAACATCACGCGGCACATCGAAGGCGGCATGAAGCCGTTCGAAGCGGCGATGAAGGGCTCGAGCGAAATCGGATTCACGGTGCTCTCGATGAGCACATCGCTCGTCGCGGTGTTCATTCCCATTTTGCTGATGCCGGGAATTGTTGGCCGGCTGTTCCGGGAGTTCGCGGTGGTGCTGAGCGTGGCGATCGCCGTGTCGCTCTTCGTTTCACTGACGACGACGCCGATGATGTGCGCGCGATTTTTGAAGCACGAAAGCGGAAAGCACAATTGGATCTACCGGTTTTTTGAGAGCGCGTTCAACAATCTGCTGCATGTTTACGATCTATCGCTGCGCTGGGTGTTGCGAAGGCAGTTGCTCATTTTGGGCGCGACGTTCTTGACGGCGATTCTGTGCGCGTATCTCTTTTTCCACGTAAATTCGGGATTTTTCCCGCAGCAGGATACGGGCCGCATCAGCGGAATCATCCAGGGCGACCAGGATTTATCGTTCACGGCTATGGCGCAGAAGATGCGGCGGTTTACGCAAATCGTGATGGAGGATCCCGCGGTGGATACGATTACGTCATTCACAGGCGGAGGCAGCGGGGGGAGTACAGCGCGCATGTTCGGGCAGTTGAAACCGCTGAGCGAGCGAAAAATCAGCGCGGACGAAGTGATCGCGCGGCTTCGCAAGGCAACGGCGAAAGTACCTGGCGCGGTGCTCTACCTGCAGGCCGTGCAGGACCTGAGCATGGGCGGACACGGCTCGGCAGCTCAATATCAATACACGCTGCAGGCCGACAACCTGGCGGATCTGACGCACTGGTCGCCGATTTTGCAGAAGCGGCTGGCGCAAATTCCGGAATTGCGGGACGTGAACTCCGACCAGCAGATGCACGGACTGGAAAGCGAGATCGTCATTGACCGCGACACGGCGAGCCGGCTGGGCGTCTCGATGCAGGCGATCGACAACACGCTGGGCGACGCGTTCGGGCAACGGCAAGTGTCCACGATGTACGAGGGACTGAATCAGTACCACGTCGTGCTGGAAGTGATGCCCAGCGCGCAGCAAACGCCGGACGCGTTGGGGATGTTGTACGTGCCCGCGACCGGGGGGAAGCTGGTGCCGCTGAGCGCGTTTGCACATTATGATCCTTCGAACACGGCGCTTTCCGTAAATCACCTGGGAATTTTCCCGGCGATTACACTGTCGTTCAATCTCGCGCCGGGAGCTTCGTTGGGGCCGGCGGTCGAGCATATTCAGGAAGCCACGCGGGAAATCGGCGTGCCCGCGACGGTGCATGCGACGTTCCAGGGAACGGCGAAAGCCTTCCAGGACTCGCGGGCATCGCAGCTCTTCCTGGTAATCACCGCGTTGATCGCGGTGTACATCGTGTTGGGAATTTTGTACGAGAGCTTCATTCACCCGATCACGATTCTTTCGACGATTCCGTCGGCGGGCATCGGCGCGATTCTGGCGATCAAGCTTGCCGGGACGGACCTGAACATGATCGCGCTGATCGGAATTATTTTGTTGATCGGCATCGTGAAGAAAAACGCGATCTTGATGATTGACTTCGCCGTGCAACTCGAGCGCGAAGAAAAAATTTCGCCGCTCGATGCGATTTATAAAGCATGTTTGCTGCGCTTCCGGCCAATCCTGATGACCACCATGGCCGCGCTTTTCGGCGCGCTGCCGCTCGCGCTGGGCACAGGCGTGGGCTCGGAATTGCGGCGGCCGCTCGGCATCACCATTATCGGCGGATTGATTGTGAGCCAGATGCTGACGCTCTTCACCACCCCGATTGTTTATATCTATATGGACCGGCTGCAATCGTGGCTGCAAGGCGTGCGCAAGCATGGACATGCTGCGGCGCCAGCAGGAGCACAGGCGGACTAACGATTCGAATCTGGCTGCGCGGCAATCATCGCTAAACAACGCAATCTTGCATTAGCGCGTGTCGAGCGCAGCGCTGCGGGGAAAGTCCTAAGAACTTCCGATCAGATAGCCCGTGAGGAATACCAACAAGCCACCAACGATGACTTGAAATGCCGCTTGAAGAAACGGCGTGTCCATATAGCGGTGACGGATGTAGCTGATGACGCCGAGCTCGACGCCCACGACGATCACCGCGATTAACGTGGCGACATGAAAGTTGGAAATCAGAAATGGAAGCGTGTGGCCGATGCCGCCGGCGGTCGTCATTGCGCCGGTAACTGAGCCGCGCAGCCAGGGCGAGCCTCGGCCGGTGAGCGAGCCGTCGTCGGAAAGCCCCTCGGAAAAAGCCATGGAAATTCCGGCGCCAATCGAAGCGGCGAGGCCGACCAGGAAGGCATCCCCGCTCTTGTGTGTGGCGAACGCGGCAGCGAATAGCGGCGCGAGCGTCGAGACCGAGCCGTCCATCAATCCGGCGAGGCCCGGCTGAACGACTTGCAGGAGGAAAAGTTTGCGGTGGGATTCGTCCTCGGCAGCGCGAGCAGGCGCCGTCAAGTGTTTTTCTTCCAGACCCTCGGCCGTCGCGGAATGCTTTCGCTCCTCGTCCGCGAGTTTGTTGAGCAGTTCGCGAGTGGACGCGTCCGTGATGCGGCTGGCGGCCCGGACATAAAAACGCGCCGCTTCCATTTCCATAATTTTGGCTTGACGGCGCGCCAGGTTGACGCCGAGGGGGCGGACGAGCCAAGTCGGGCGGCGCTGCAGAAAGCCTTTTACGTTCTCGCGCCGAATGAGTGGGATGTGGTCGCCAAAGCGTTGGCGGAACATTGCCAACAGGCGGTCGCGATGGACGACTTCCTCCTCGCGCATTTCTTCGAACATCTGCGCCGTCGCGGGATAAGTTTCGCGCAGCCCGTCGGCAAATTCGCCGTAAATGCGGCCGTCCTCTTCTTCTGAAATAATGGCGAGAGCGAGAATCTCTTTTTCGGTCAGGTCTCTGAATTTCTTCAGCATCGCTCTTCCTCGGCTATCGGCGAGGAAGAGAATCGCACAATTTGAGGGATGAAGTCACCTGAAGTGGAAAGGACGAGGCGCGGAGTGCGGGGCAGCGGCTAACCAGGGGTTGCGAAATGGTTGAAAAATTTCACGCGAGCTTTTGCCAGCTATACAGCTAAGCCATGAAGCCTTGCGTGCGGCAGAGATGCACGATTCCGAAGCGATCCGCGGCGCCGATTTTGTGCTTCATGCGATAGAGATGGTTCTTGACGGTCTGCTCCGACAGGTAGAAGTGGCTGGCGATTTCTTTGTTTGTTAGGCCTTGAGCGATCAGGGGGACGATCTGCTGTTCGCGGCGCGTCAAGCCGAGGCGTGTTTGAAACGTGGGCGAATGAAGCGATGTGGCTTCTCGTTCGAAATAGCGGAAGAGCACGGCGCACAGCAAACCGGGACATACGGCTTCGCCTGTGTGCACCGCCCGCATCGCTTCGAGGACGTCCTCCGAAGACGCGTCCCGAGGCAGATATCCGCGAATCCCGGCGCTTACATATTGAAGAAAGTGCGCTTCGCTTTCCGTCATGCCGACCAGCACGATCTGCACGCTGGGAGCCGTCACGCGGACTTGCCGGATTATGCGGATGTCCTCCGCAATGCTGCCGCGCGAAGTAAGCAGCAAGATACCCGGGTTTTCTCTTACCACATCCTCCGCGCGGAACGGCCCGGCGCAATTCAGGCCGACGACTTCTATTTCTCCCTGCCGCACCAACATCCGCGAGAGCGCCTCGCGCAAAAGACGGTTTTCCGCCGCAATGTACACGCGTGGCGCCGCGCACGCCGCCGTCTGCTCGCGCCCGCGAGTTGCGTCAGTCGTTTCCGTGCGTGGTGCGCAGTGGATCTCCTCAAGTTTTCCAGGTTGCGGTATCACAGGAACGATCGGACTTCGGCGCGCTGCAGTGCTCATCGAAACCACCCCCTGAGGCTCGAAACTCATTCCCTGCAAATTCCAATTGAGAGAATCCGGTTCGAGGATTGATTGGAGCACTAGCAATCTGGCAGCCGGGATTTCCACAGGTACCGCAAAAAAATGAAATGAATAACTCTCGTCGTACCTATAGCTTAGCGGCAGTAGGGAAGTGAACCCACCTCGATCCCCAGACCAAAAGTCCCAAACCGGTACTAGCGCGCGAGTCCCAGTCCTTTTCGGGATTCCTTTATTAAACCCTTCTTATTCTTGCAGTTCTGAAGAAATTGCTGCTTTACGCCTCTTCCTTTTGCAGTACTTCCGTACTATCATCCACGCAGAAGGTTCTATTCTTCTTCGAGTACGAGCCCTCTATAGGTTTAGTGGAACGCCTGCCTTACTCTCGATTTCTAAAAGGAGTGATTCGCGAGAGGCAAGGCACCCATGGAGACCCAGCCCGAAATTATGTCGAAACCAGCCAGTCCGGCCGGCAAACCGGCCAGTTCCCGCCCGACTGCGGCAGAGCGGCGCGCAAGCAGGCGCTGCAAAATCACGCAATTGATGCGCATTCGTCCCTCGGATCCCGAGCGCGAGCACTTTGACGATTTGCGCGGAACGCTAAGCGTCTCGCGAAGCGGAGTCTATTTTCAATCCAGCGAGGCAGGCTACGAAATCGGCATGCGCCTCTTTGTCACTCTTCCGTATTCGCAGAATCCCATGGCGATGAATCGCGAATATCTGGCGGAAGTGGTCCGCCGCGATCCGCTGCCGACCGGAATGTTCGGAATCGGCCTGAAACTTTTGATGGAAATGGGTCTGCAACAACCGGCGATTTACAGCGCTCCCGGCACTCGCTGGTAAATCACTCCGGCGCTGCCTTCCAAAATTCGGATTTGAAAACAAAGAAGGGCGGATGGCGATGAGCCACCCGCCCTTCTCTGTTATTGGGGGGTTGGAGAGAACTCGCGAAACTTTATTGTTGGCCGAAGATCCGCAGCGCTCGGTGGCGCAGCAGGCCCAGCCGCCGGTTGATCGGATGCCTGCGCCCCAGGAAGCTCAGTACGGGCGCCCGGCGCTCGACCAGCCGGTTCATGGCGATCGTCAGCCGCACATCGCGGCGGGCAAACTTCAAGCCGGACTGCAGCGCTTCGACCGCTTCATCGCGCCGCCCTGCCGTCGCGTACACTTCGGCAAGATTCAGGTAGAGCTGCGCCTGGTTCCGCTTCATGCGCACCGCGGCATCGCAGAGCCGTTCGGCTTCGCCCCACTTCTGCTCCGAGCGCGCCAGGACCACTCCGAGATACGACATGTAGTAGGGATTGTTTCGATCGAGATCGACTGCCTTTTGCATGTGCGGCAGAGCCTTGATTGCGTAATTGTCGCGCAGCAACGTTAAGCCTGTCTTGAATTCACGGAAGGCTTCCGTATCCATCATCGCGTCACCCCGTTGCCCCAGCCTTCGCAGGTCAGGTAATCAGTTGGATTTTCGGACGAACTGGAACAGCCCCCACGCCGTGGAAACAGAACTCTGAATTTCGGGGTGCGCGAGTCCGCTGGTGCGGCCTAATTAAGGCCGACAGGCAGGGCCAGCAGAAATTTGCGTTCACCCGGAAGGTGTTTGGAATTGCGAGGAGCGGCGCTGTTATTAAGGTTCCCATCCCAGTCCTTGTTCAACCTACGCTCAACATTATTTGGAATCTACTGACCGGTGGGACAGTCTTGGTCCAGCCGCTCCCAAGTAACCGTTGCTCAACGAAGGACAGGCAGGGAAATCGCACGGCTCGCAAGGGAGGGAGTTTCGGCCGATCCGCATGTGGATGAAAGCCTGCGCTGCGTGTCCCCCACCGCAAAATCGCCTTCTAGGCCAGCTTTTTCCAGCCCTTTCGCCATTGCTCCCAGTCCTCGAGCGTGGCTTTGCACATCGCTTTCGCCGCTTGATGGAGCCAGCGGCCCTTCCGTTTCGCAAGATCGCGCCGGATTTCCGGGATCGCGCGCGGCGAACCAAGATGCATGTTGGCGGTTTCCCACCCCATCGAATAGAGCAATCGCTTTTCGTCGCGCTCCTCGGGCAGGGAAGCGAGCTCGATGCGCGAACAGTCCGGCGCAAGCCTGCGCACGAGCCACCGGTCATGAAAATGCACGAACGGATCCGCAACGCGCCGGCTGCACGCTGCCAGTTTCGCCCCGAGAATGGGTGCATCGCGATCATTTCGCAGCCAGGCCGAAGCGGACGAGCGTATCGCTTTGGCTTCACGCGCGATGAATGCTCCCCCGGACGATGTCAGCGCCAGAATGCGCGGATGTCCCAGGCTTCCCAGCCCGGCAATGCGCTTCTTCAGTTGGTAAGCGCAGCCCGGTGGCAGCGATTCCTCGAGCAATTCGCGAACCTCGGCAGGAGGCTTCGAGCTAGACGGCGGGAGTTCATTCATCCTCTGCCAGAAACGCACCGGGTCGCGCAGTTTGCTCAACGCCACGAGCCGCAGCCAGCGATGCTCCTCGGCAAGAATGAACGGTTTTCCCCCCGCTGCCAGCGCGTCGCGATAGCCCTCCTCAATCGCACGAGCGGCTTCGCGCCGAGGGATGCACAGATGCTCTCCCAGGACGGCCAGATACGCGCTGGTTGTCAATCGAACGAGATCAATCGCGTAGGATGCGGACAGCACTTCATCCAGATCGTTCACGCCCCAGATCAGCCGCCCCTCGCTGTCGCGCCAAGCGCCAAAATTTTCCACGTGCAAGTCGCCCACGACGAGTGTCCGCGGACCGCTCGCAAGCTCCGGGCAAATTTCCGGCCAGAGTTGCAGCCAGCGGTAGAACGTCGCGCGAAAAAACGGAAACGGCGCTTCCGCCATGTGTTGATGTTTGAGCCGGAGATCCTGCTTGACGATGGGAAGCTGGCGGAAAGCCAATTCTCAAATGCAGACGTGGCTTCGACGATCCCAGCTTTCATGCGAAGTTCAACTGCCTGCGTGCCCCGCGCGCGAAACGCCGCGCACGCGCGACTCGTAAATCGGGAAACGCCCTGCCAGTTCGGCGACCTGTTTCCGGATGCGCTGCTCGGTCTCCGCGTCGCCGAGTTTTGAAAGTACTTCGCCGATCCACCCGCCGATCTGCGCCATCTCCGCCTCGCGCATTCCGCGCGTCGTCACTGACGGGCTGCCCAGCCGGATTCCTCCGCCCTTCATTGGCGGCAACGGGTCAAACGGAATGGAATTCTTGTTGACCGTGATTCCCGCGCGGTCCAGCGCTTTTTCCGCGTCGCTTCCCGTGATTCCTCGCGGATGCACTTCGACGAGAAACAGGTGATTGTCCGTTCCGCCCGTGACGATCCGGAATCCGGCCTTCGCAATCGACGCCGCCAGCGCTTTTGCGTTTGCCACCACTTGCTTTTGATATTCCTTGAAGCCCGGCTCCATGGCCTCTTTCAAGCACACCGCCTTCGCGGCGATCGTGTGAACGAGCGGCCCGCCTTGCGTGCCCGGGAACGTCAACTTATCCAGCTCCTTCGCCAGCGCCGCCTTGCACAAAACCATTCCCCCGCGCGGCCCGCGCAAAGTCTTGTGCGTCGTCGTTGAAACGAGATCCGCGTGCGGCACCGGGCTTGGATGAATCCCCGCCGCCACCAGTCCCGCGATATGCGCCATGTCCACAAAAAAAAGCGCGCCCACCGCCTTCGCCGCCTTCGCAATGCGCTCGAAGTCAATCACGCGCGAATACGCGCTCGCGCCCGCCACGATCATCTTCGGATTGTGTTCCTTCGCGAGTCTTTCAATCTCGTCGTAATCAATCCGCTCATCCTCTTTGCGCACGCCGTACGCCACGAACTTGTACATTCGCCCGGAAAAATTCAGCGGGTGCCCGTGCGTCAGGTGCCCGCCGTGCGAAAGGTTCATTCCCAGCACGACGTCGTCCTTCTGCAGCATGGACATGTACACCGCGACGTTCGCCGAAGTCCCCGAATGCGCCTGCACGTTCGCGTGTTCCGCGCCAAACAATTCTTTCGCTCGATCGATGGCCAGTTGCTCGACCTTGTCCGCGTACTCGCACCCGCCGTAGTAGCGCTTGCCCGGATAGCCTTCCGCGTACTTGTTCGTGAAGATCGAACCCATCGCTTCCAGCACCGCTTCGGAAACGAGATTCTCCGAAGGAATCAATTCCAGTCCCGTTGCTTGCCGCCGCGCTTCGTCGCTCAGCAAGCCGGAGATTTGCGGGTCCACCGCTTCAAGCGGCCTCAGCATTCGTTCGTTTGCTTCGGTTGTCGTGGTCATGAATGGTTTCCTGTCTCGTACATCGCAAACCATCTTACCCCGCCAGCGCCACTTCCATGAAGCACGGCCCGCGCTGGAGCGCGTTTCAGCGTCTCCGCCCGCTCGCGCAAAGCCCGAAGCCGGCGCCAGCGCTCGCTCGATTACTTCTGCGGCGCGCTCGTTGCCGGCGAAGGTGCGAGCGTCCCTTTGGATAACTCATCGCCCGTCACAATCGCGTTTCGAATCTGGCTGAACAGATCGCCCAGCGCGTTCGGCGTATGCGGAATCAATATCGTGTTGCTCCGGTCGTTCGCCGCGATTTCCTTCAGCGTGTCGAAATACTGCGTCAGCAGCACCAGTTGCATCACATCCTGCGCCGATGACCCCGGCAGCGTCTTCGCGAAATCCTCCACCGATTCTTTCAACCCCATGATGATCGCCTTGCGCTGGTTCGCGATGCCTTCGCCCTGCAGCCGCTTCGATTCCGCTTCCGCCTCGGCTTGTTTCACGAGCAGCATCTTGTTCGTTTCCGACCGCGAAACCGTCGCTTCCCGCTCCCGCTGCGCCGCGTTGATGTCGTTCATCGCCGCTTTCACTTTGTCATCCGGCACAATATCGGAAATCAGCACTTTCACGATCGAGTAGCCGTACTCCTTCATCGAAGCGTCCAGGCTGTCGCGCAGATCGTTCGCAATCGCCGCCTGGTTCAAGAAGGTATCGTCCAGCTTCATTTTCGGCACGTGACCAAGCACCACGTTGTACACCATCGATTCGATCTGTTTCACAGGGTCCGTAAGCTTGTAGTACGCCGCTTCCACCGCGTCGGGAATCACTTTGTACTGGATCGAAACCGGAATTTGCACGAACACGTTGTCCTGCGTCTTCGTCTCCACGCGCACGTCAAACTGCTGCACCTTCATGCTCATTCGGCGCACCACGCTCTCGAGGTAAGGCGTTTTCCAATTCAGCCCCGGCCCCGCCACGCGCGCGAATTTTCCCAGCCGCTGCACGATCGCCACTTGCGCCGTTTCCACCGTGAAAAACGAGCCCAGCGCCACGCTCACTACAAAGAACACAATGATTACGAAAACAATCGCAACGAACATTTCCGCGGGACTCATCTGTACGCTCCTTATTCGGCTTGCGTGTGCCTCGCGCGGCATGCTCTTTTGTCACGCGCGTCGGCATGCTTCACACCCAATTTTTCCGCTGGCCCAGCCTTTGAATGACCGCAATCTAACACGCTCTGCCGTGACGACGCACGATTTTCCCGCGCGCGTTGCTCGAGAGAAACGCGCCGGCGGATCCGTTAGAAGTCGAAGCCCTTGGTGGCCTGGCATAGCGGCCTCTCATTCTGGCCGTGAATTAGCTCCGCGAGGTAAATATCTGTTGATTTTGATGCTGCTCTCCTATATAGATATCGAATTTAGATATCGACAATCGTTATGAAAGCACATCCAGCGGAGCTGAATCAATCCGTTAAAGTGCAATACAAATTCGTGCGAACTGGAGCGATGTAGTGCAAGTCAGTCCACGGGCTCTGATCACCGCAATTCATGGGCTTCTTTTCGGTGGCTTTTTTCTTCTGGCAGTTTTCGGCGTCGTCGTCGAGCTTATCCGCTCCGCCTTCGCAAGCGAAACCTCTGAATTGACGAACTCAGGCCGATTCCTCGCCTCCCTTTACCTCTGGATGACGGCATTTCTCGCCTGGGCGGCCGTGGCCCTGGGAACCTATTTCGTTTATCCGTTGTACCGAGCTGTTCCCCCGCCCGGGACCACCGATCTAGCTTCATTTCCGCAAGCGCTTTTGCTTGCGAGCAACACCACGTCCGGTTGGCACCGGCTTGCCATGGAATGGAAGGAACACATCGCATGGCTTACGCCAATTGCCGCCACCATGTTCGCTTACGTTATGACGAGGCAGCGTTTAGCCATGAGAGCGCATGCGCAAGTGCGCAAAGCGGTCGCAACGTTTGCCCTGGTTGCCTTCGCGTCTGCCGCAATCGCGGCGTTTTTTGGCGCGATGATCAATAAACATGCACCTGTAGACGGCAAATCGCAAATTCAGTTGCTCAAGGAGCGATAATGCCAACTCCGAACACGGCAATTCCGCAAAGCACGCAGGCCGGTCAATCTCAGTCAACCGCCGGACCCGTCACAAATGGACCTGCTGCTGCCGCGATTCTGTCAGCCGGTGCGGGCTGCTGCGCTCTAGGGATTCTTGCGATTGTCGCGGACGGTTCCAAAACTGCCGGGCGATGGCTTGCGTTCTATCATCCATCGGGGCCTTTGTCGGGCGTTACTACCGTGACGATTTTTATTTGGCTCGCCATTTGGTTTGTTTTTGCAAGGCGGTGGCGGGTCCGAAACGTTAACCTGGCAAGAACCAATGCTTTGGCCTTTTTTTTGTTGGCGTGCGGTCTACTGCTCACGTTTCCGCCGTTCGCCGACCTTTTGCTTGGAAAATAACCAGAATTCTCGCGAACCGGAATCCGCGCGGAGGCGCATTGAACGAGAAGCGTGAGCTGTATTCGGGTCTGATTCGACTGCATGTGCTGCATCACGCTTGCGAAGAGCCAATTTTTGGCCTGTGGATGATCGAGGAGCTTGCGCGCCACGGTTACCGTCTCAGCGCGGGCACTCTCTATCCGCTGCTGAATGGCATGGAGAAGAAGGGGTTCTTGCGCTCGTCGCGCGAGCTTGTGGATGGCAAATTCCGCCGCATGTACCGCGCTACGCCCGCTGGCCGCGCTGCTCTTCGCGTTGCAAAGAAGCGGGTCCAGGAACTCTTCGGTGAACTGTTCGAGGAAAAAAAGTGAGAGCTTTACCCAATAGAAGCGCAGGCCTCAGCGCCGCTTCGCTCGATCGATGGAAAGGACATAACACTCCGACATGCTGAAGATATTTTTGAGATTCTCGGTGTTTGGTTTGCTCTTCTTCGTCATCCCCGCGGCTTGGGCGCAAGGGCCGCCTTATCAGATTGACGATCCCGTGCCCGTAGATTACGGCCACTACGAGTTTTATATCTTCGGAACCGCCGACGGCACCCCCGTCGAGATGGACACCGCCGGTCCGGCCGTTGAATTCAACTGGGGCGCGCTTCCCAGAATCCAGATCCACGCCATCCTTCCGCTCGGCTCCATCATGCCTTCGAACAATCCTTCCTACTTGCCCAGCGGCACTGGACCCAGCGCGTTCGGTCTCATTGACGCGGAAACAGGCATCAAGTGGGCGTGGATCAAGGAATCAAAGTATTTTCCGCAAATCGGCCCGTTTGTAATGTTTGAGCTGCCTGTCGGGAGCTATTCCAAAGGACTCGGAGTCGGCAAAGTCTGGTACAAAGTCCCGTTGTGGGCGCAAAAAAATATCGGCAAATGGACTTTGGATGGCGGCGCCGGCGAAACCATCGTTCCCCAAACGCAATACCGCAATTTCCCCTACGGCGGATTTCTCGTCAAACGCGAGATTATCCACAATCGGCTCGAACTCGGAGCCGAAGTGTTCTCTCACGGCGCGGAAGGTCTTGCCCCTCCGCAAATTCGCGGCTCAACCATGCTCGATATCGGCGGCTACTACCATTTCAAAAATCCCGATCATCAAATCCTCTTCGCCTACGGTCATTCCGTCGCCGGCCTTCCCGAAAACTACGCCTACCTCGGCATCTACTGGACCTGGGGCAAAGACCGCCATTAAACCGCGTTCCTCGCAAGGTAGCTTCATGCCCGGAAGCACTGTTCTGAGTCATACGCCGAGCGCGACAATCCTTTGTCTTGGCGCAACTCGCTGGCCAGCCGGCTACGGAAAACCCGATAAAAGCGGCTCCCACCGATACCCCACGATGAACTGCAAAAGTGGTACGCTACGCTCGTGACTGCTGGTCAAGAGGATGGCATTGAGTGCTACAAAGCCGAAGTGCAATCAGGGGGAATCTCACCGCAGCAAGAAGGCCGATATGATTACCCTCCCAAACACCCTGCTGCGTTTCTTTTCCAATGAGGAACATGCCCAACAGTTCGTGGCGGGATCAATCAGGTTCGGTATTCTCGAACACTACCGAGGAATCGAGGATGTACGCAAAGATCCGACTGAAGGCCGATCATCCGTTTTCTTCAAGGCAGATGTTCCCGTGCACTCTACCGGCACCTCTTTGAACCGCTATTATATACTGTCTGGATCACACCCCGAGGCGAACGTCCCACGTTTGGCAAGCAAGTATGGCCGATTCGTAGTTAGTATCAACAATCCATTCGAGTTACTAGAGCGACTAAAAGCGGCATGGAAGAGCCACGCTTTGGCTATGCCCGACGGCGTGTTCATTGCACCTGTCGAATACACCAAAGATGAGCTCAGAGATGCAGACCCGCTATTTCTTACGCCCCCGCATTTAGTCTATTCCCAAAAACCCAGGGTATACGAGGAAGACAGGGAGTATCGGTACCTGCTCCATTGCAAAGTTGATGTGCATCGAGAGTGGGAACCCCACCTGACTCTCATGATTCCTAGCTGCGGAGACATCTTGACTACTTTCTCTGTACCCGAGGATTTGACCCGCCCCCTGAATCCGCAGGATGGCTCACATGAACCTTTGCGGGTGGCACGCCCCTAAACCCTCGGCAAGATTCGGTACCGCGTCCACTCGGGTCCTTGTTTCTGCAGGGTAGGGGTCCTGATGTTTCCCTTCGAGCCTGGATTGTTGTTCAAAACACCAGAAACACGGCTTCCCTCGACCCAGAGCGGCACAAACGGGCCCGGCGAATCGCTCTCCCCATCGCTGGCACAGTCTGTGCCGCAACTCCTTGCCGCGCAAGCACTTATTTTTCTATTGACAAGTTTACTATTTTGTGCTATAAACTCATGTGAATTTTCGTTACCACCTCGCCCGTATCACCCTCCCCGCCCCTAACCCCTTTCCTTTCCGCACTTCCGCAATCTCTTCCCGCAACTCCCTCAAATCCCCGCTCCTCGGCGCCCTTCTTCCACGAAAATTCCGCACTTCCCCAATCTCTGCCCCTAACCCCTGTATTATCCGCACTTATAAGAACTTCTCCAGTAACTCCTTTATTATCCGCACTTACGCACCCCCTTCGGATCTGCGGATTCTAAAGGACTTACCATTCCCCAATTTCTCCCGTAACCCCTTTATTTTCTGCACTTACAAGCCCCCTCGTAAGTGCGGAAAACAAACGACTTATAACCCCTTTAGAATCCGCACTTACAAAATTCCCGCCCGCAACTCCTTTAGAATCCGCACTTACAAAAAACCGGGGGGGAGTATCTCTCTGTGTACGCCAACCCCCGCCGCCCCTCTCCGCCTCCGCTCGCGCTCCGATGCCGCCTCACTTCGCTCCAGCTTGGATCGCCGCCAGCCGCGCACGAATTTCCGCCGAGCCGGGAGCCAGCCGCAGCGCCGCTTCATACGCCTCCGCCGCCTGTTGTGGCTCGCCTTTCACTTCCAGCGCGCGGCCCAGCCAGTACAGCGCGAGCGGCGACGGCGCAATTTGCGCTGCCTTCGAAAAATCCGAAGCCGCTGCGTCCGGCTTTCCCGTCTGAAATTCGATTGTTCCGCGGCCGATATAGCTGTTCTGTTCCTGCGGATCGAGCGCAATCGCTTCGTCCAATTCCGCCAGCGCCTCCGGAAATTCCTGCTCGCTCATGTACAGAATTCCCAGGTTGTTGTGCGATTGCACGATCTCTGTCTCGTCCGACGAAAGCGAAAGCGTCGCGCGGTATTCCCGCTCCGCATCCGCGAGCCGGTTCAGCCGCTGCCACGCGACGGCAAGGTTGTAGTGTCCCGAGGAAAGATCGGGGCTGTAGCGTACCGCCGCCAGAAAATGTTGCATCGCCTCCGCTTGCTCGCCGCGCTCCACAAGCGCAACTCCAAAATTGTTTTCCGCCATCCCGTTGTGTTTCGTCACTTCCAGTGTGTGCGCGAAAAGCGTGTAGCTGTCGTGCCAGTAGCCAATCTGCCGGATCGTCACCATCGCGTAGGGCACCATCGCCAGCGCAAAAATTGCCATGGCGGTTTCCTTCGGCCAGCTTTTTTCCGCCGCGAGGTCTCCGATGAGCCAGGCCAGCGCCACCAGCAGCCCCATCATCGGAATGTGCATAAAGCGGTCCGCCATTCCTTGCCGGCCCGTTTGCACGAATCCGATCATCGGAAACATCGTGCCGAGATACCACAGCCAGCCCATCACCAGATATTTCCTCGCGCGGAATTTCCAGACGGCTGCTGTGATCAGCGCGAGCCCGATCGCTGCGAGAATCACGGGCGTCCATCCCAGCGTGTTTTGCGGGTGCGGATAGAAAGGAGCTAATTTCGCGGGCCAAATCGCTTTTCCCAGATACGCGAGATACGAAAAAATCGCGTTCTTGAATCGCCACGCGAAAGGCATCGTAGCGGTCAGCGCATGCTCGCGCGAGTGAACAAATACCGTCACGGCGCCGCCCGCGGCGGCCATCAAGAACAGCGGAATTTTTTCTACGATCAGCGCGCCGAGCGATGGCCAGAATTTTCGCGGATTGCCCTGCGCATCATTTCCCGGCAGTCGGCCCAGCGGCCAGTAATCGAGCAGCAGCAACGCGAACGGGAAGGGAATCACCATGACTTTTGCCATGATGCCCAGCGCGAAACAGAGCGCCACGACGAGATAGCGTTGCACGCTGCGCTTTTTCGCGTACCAGCCGTACGCAATGATCGCGAGCAGAAAAAAGAAAACGCACAGCACGGATTTCCGCTCGGAGACCCACGCGACGGCTTCGACGTTCAGCGGCTGCACCGCGAAAATCGCCGCAACCGCCGCGCCGCGAAATACGCGTTTCGTCGCCCAGTGAATGAGCAGAAAGAGCAGCACGACGTCAAACGCATGGAAAAGCACGTTCGTAAAATGATGACCCGCGGGATTCAAGCCGTAGAGCTGCGCGTCCAGCATGTGCGAAAACCACGTCAGCGGATGCCAGTTCGAAGACGGATAATGGACTCCGAGCGCCCAACGAACGTTCACCCATTTCAATCCGCCCAGCACGTACGGGTTGCGAGTCACATAATCCGGGTCGTCGAGATTTACAAATCCGTTGCGCAGTGCGGACGAATAGACCGCGCCGGTTCCGAGCGCCAACAATGCCCCGAGAATCGCAACGGTGCGCGGATTCGACACGTCGCCAGCGGGCGCGGGCGCGGATTCAACGTCCCGAACCTTGCTTTCGTTGGAGGAGGAAGCAGTCACTGCGAATTTAGCGTATCAAAATTCCGCCGCGCACAATCGCGCGCGAGGAGGCGCGCCCCAGCGTTAGTTACCAGGCCGGGTAACCCTTATTTCTCGAAACAATCAGCCGAGGATGTTCCGTGCGCGGCAGCCGTCGCCAGTACAATCAAAAAATACCGTGAGCACCGACACGCAAGCTCAGGAATTTTTCGAGCGCCACCGCCGGCTCTGGCAGCAAAAGCCGGTGCTGCAGCGCATCTACAAGGAAGAATTCTTCGCGCGCCTGGTTTCTTTCCGCACGCCGGGAGGAATTTCAGTCGAAGTGGGGGCCGGCCCGGGATTCCTCAAACAATTCGCGCCGGACATTTTTTCGACCGATCTGATTTGGAGTCCCTGGCTCGATGCCGTTGCCGACGCGCAGCGCCTCCCTTTTCGGACGGCGAGCGTCACAAATATTTTTGGACTGGACATGCTCCATCACGTCGGCACGCCGCTGGAATTTCTTGCGGAAGCCTCTCGCATTCTCGCGCCGGGCGGCCGCCTGATTCTCATCGAGCCGTGGATCACTCCGTTTTCTTTTCTCGTTTACCGGTTTCTGCATCAGGAGCGGTGCGATTTGTCCGAAGCGTCTTGGACGAAGGAAACGCACGGCAACAGCCAAGAAAAAAAAGCATTCGATGGGAATCAGGCTATTCCGTTTCTGCTTTTCGGGAAACGCCATCGCGGCGCCACGATGAAAAGTTTGCCGGAGCTAAGATTTCTCGCGCTCGAACCGTTCTGTTTTTTTTGTTATCTGTTGAGCGGCGGATTCAACCACACAAGTTTGCTTCCGGAATTCTTGTACGCGCCGTTGGCGAAGGCGGAGAAATGGGCCATGCCTTTATGGCGGCGGCTGGCGGCTTTGCGAGGCCTTCTCGTGCTCGAAAAGGGAGACGAAGAGCACGCAACCAGCAGCCGCCTGGAAGCGCGAAGGAGCCCCACAAGAGCATGACTCGCTCGGCTTCTTCAAACTTCTTCACGCGCGCCTACAACCTCGCGCGGACTTCTAGGCTGTTTGAAGCTCCAGGCGTGGAGCGAGTCTTCCTCTCGTCCTATTTCTTGTATAAACGCTGGTATGAGGATCCGTTTTGGGCCTTGGCAAAACGAAGCCCGGAACTCTTTTTGGGCGGAGACACTCTGGATATCGGCGCGAACATCGGCTATACGGCGTGTGTCTTTGCGGCTGCCGCGTCGCCGGGAAGCAAAGTTCATGCATTTGAGCCGGACCAGGACAGCTTTTTAAAGCTGCAGCAAAACATCCGGCGCAAGCGGCTCACTAGCCGCGTGAATCTCTATCAGTCGGCGGTGGGCAGGCAGGAGGGCACGCTGGAGTTTTGGCACAACAAAGAGCACTCAGCTGATCACCGCGTCGCCACGGAGCAATTCAAGGACGCACGGACTATCGATGAAAACATAACGAGAGTAGCTGTTACAACGGTTGATCGCTTCGTTGCCTCGCGAAACTTGCAGAACATCGCTTTCATCAAGATTGACGTTCAAGGATACGAGCCGGCCGTGTGCGAGGGGATGCAAGAAACGCTTGAAAAATTTCCAAAGGCAGTGGTCGCGTTTGAGTATGCTCCCGAGAGCATTCGCGAGCTGGGGCTTGATCCCCGCTCGCTGCTCGAGAGCTTCCGCGCGCTCGGCTACAGCCTTTATGTGTTAACGCGAAAAGCAACTACTCCCGTCCGCGCTGATGGAGAGTTGGAAGTTGCACTAAAGCCCAAAGGTTATGTTGACATTCTCTGTTCCAAAAGTAGCCTCGACTAAGCGCGGCTCAAGAACAAGCGGCGGTCAGTTCCGCGCATGGCCAAGCGGAATGCTGAAGCGAGCTTTAGTTCGGAGACACAGGGGGAGCCGCGGGGCGTTTCTTGCGGATGCCCATTTTGATGCGAATGAGCCCGACCCACGTCATTTTCAGAAGCTGCAGGCCGTGGCGAAAGCGCTGGATATTTGTTTCGCCGTAGGTGCGAGCGAGGTAGCGCACCGGCACATCCACAATTTCGAGGCCAAGCTCCGCCGCGGGAAAGAGCAACTCGAAATCGCCGAAGGGATCGAATTCGCCGAAATCCTTGCGCCAAGCGACCATGCGCTCGTAATCGTGCCGCGTCAGCAATTTCGTTCCGCAAAGCGAATCGCCCAGGCGCACATCCAGCACGGCGCTGAGCAACTTCGCGAAGAAAATATTCCCCATGCGGTTCAGAAAACGCATCGCCGAACCCTCCATGGGATAGACGAGGCGCGAGCCGTTGATGAAATCGCCGTGACCCTGATCGTAGGCGAAGGCAAAGCGCGAAAGCATTTCCGGAGGCATGGTGAGGTCGGCGTCCAGAATCACGAGCAAATCTTCGCGCGCGTGAGAGAAGCCGAGCCGAACCGCGTCCGCCTTGCCCTTGCGGGACTGCTGCACGGCGAGAATACGAAACTGATCGCGATAGACGGTTGAGACGCGGAGAATTTCATCCCAAGTGCCATCGGTGGAATGGCCCTCGACAAAAATAATTTCGGCTTCGCGCCCGAGACCGGGAAAACGCTTCAGAGCGTTTTCGATGTTGCCGCGTTCGTTGCGCGCGGGAATGACGCAGGAAATTCCTTGCTGCGAAGAGGGAACCAGCGGCCGCAGGACAACAACCGACGTGAGGCTGAGCCAGCGGGCGAGCGGAATGAGCGGCATGACGCGGTTGATCGCGGTGCCGAGTCCTAGCAGTTTCCACGGACAATAAACGGCGAGGCGCTTGCGGACGATTTCGAAGCCCGCGACTTTCGCGATGTTTTCAAGATCCACGCGAGTGACAAACGTGCTCGGCAGATCGCCTTTGCGAATGCCAAAGCGATTCGCGAGATAGTACGCCCAGCGAAGATACGGATTGTAGAGAACGGCGACGAGACGCGAAGTGCGCGCAAGTTTTGCCTTCAACTGGAGGAGCAGAGCCTGGATATCGAAATCATGATTGAACGCGCCGTTCAGCAAAACCGCGGTGCGTTTGTCCCGCTCGTGAGTCAGATCCGGAAACGGTTCGTTCTTGCCGACAGTCTCCTTGCGCGGCGCGTCAATGGCCGCGAGCAACCGGCCCGTATCGTCTTCGCGAGGAAGCCATTGAATGACGCGGTCGTAATAGCGAGTGAGCGAAGAAATTTCGGCTGCGAGGAAGGCGTTGACGTAAGCGCGCCAGCCGGAAACAGGAGCGGCCGCCGATGCGGCAGCGGCGTGCATCGCGGGAGATTCGACCGCGGTATCGGCGCGCGTCTCGGTCAATTCAGCCATTGGAACGGTTGTACCACGATTCCCGGGAGGCGGATTCCGGATCGCGGCCGATAGCGGCGATGAGGTAATGACGGCTACACCGCGCATTCGTCATCGGCGATGCGCGTTCCGAAGCGCAGCTTATTGCGAAGACGAAGAGTTAGCGGGCGCCGAGCTGGCGAAGACGGGCGCGAGCGATCTTCGCTTCGTCGGAGTTAGGAAAATCACGGACGACGGCGCGAAGTTCGCGAGTGCCGGCGGATTTTTGACCCACGTCAATCAGCGCGAGTCCTTTTTTCACGTGGGCCGCGGGCTGCTTGAAGCTGTTGGGATAATTTTGAATGACGAGGTCATACTGCGAAATGGCGGATTTGTAGTCCTTCTGCAGAAAAGAAATTTCGCCAAGATAGAACTGAGCGTTGGAAGCCAGCTCGGTGCCGGGGAAATATTTCAGGTAATCGTGAAATTCCTGTTTCGCGAGGTCGTAGTGCCCGCCGGTAATGTCGCGGTACGCGGAGGAATAGAGGACGTCGGCGGCGGGGTGCGACGGCGCGGGAGGAGCGGCGGGAGTGGCGCTGGCAGTCAGTTTTGCGTCAATGCTCTGTAGGGAGCTCTGCAAGTCTACGATTTGCTGATTGAGCTTGCCGATGTGCGCGTTTACGTCAGCAATGCTGTCCGAGAGTCCCTGAACGGTGGTCGTGAGGGTGTTGGAGTTCGCGCCGGAATTGGCGGAAACATCCTGCACGGATTTTTGGAGAGAGCCGAGCGCGGTGCTTTGCTGATTGGCGGCGTCCAGATTTTGCTGAAGCAAAGTTTTTACAACGCCTTGATTGGCGTCAATCGAATTTTGCATGCTGCGCTGGCCTTGCAGAAGCAAGCCGATATCGTTCTGAATTTCAATGATCTCCTTGGCGACCGCTTCGGCCGGCTGAGGGCCGACCAATGAGCCTAAAAGAGCGCCCACCAGCATGGCTGCGCCGCCCCACATCAGATTTCGATAACGCACTGAACACCTCCTCGGTTTGTTTGATCGTGGCCGCATCTTCGCACCGGATATATATGACAGAACCGGCGGCAAATTCCAGGGATTGAAACCCACGCGCTCGCAAGCGAAGGCCGCGGGCTGGAAAGTAACTTCCCGGGCGGACTCTCGTCCACACTTATTGGATGCTCTTTAGAGCCAAAGTTGCGCCATCGGTCAGGTTGAAACGCGTCTGCGATGCGCCGCCGGGTGGATTAAATTTGCGGAAGGCGTGCGTTGACACGATGGGGAGCGTCCGATACGCTTTTGAGTTTACTCGAACGAAAAGTTGGCGACCGAGGAGAAGGGACAAAAAGCGGAATGGCTGAAGAGAAGCTCCCCACGCGAGCCGAGGATTTTTCGGAGTGGTACAACCAACTGGTGCTGAAGGCGCAGCTGGCGGACTACGCGCCGGTGCGCGGATGCATGATCGTGCGGCCGTACGGATGGGCGCTGTGGGAGAACATGCAGGGAGCGCTGGACCGGCGATTCAAAGCGACGGGGCACCAGAATGTGGCGTTTCCGCTGCTGATTCCCCGGAGCTTTATTGATAAAGAGAAGCATCACGTCGAGGGATTTTCGCCGGAGCTGGCGGTGGTGACGATTGGCGGCGGAGAAAAACTGGCGGAGCCGCTGGTTATACGGCCCACGTCGGAGACGATCATCGGGCACATGTGGTCCAAGTGGATTCAGTCCTACCGCGACTTGCCGGTGCTGATGAATCAATGGAACAGCGTGGTGCGCTGGGAGCTGCGCACAAAACTATTTTTGCGCACGCTGGAATTTTTCTGGCAGGAAGGGCACACGGCGCACGCGACTCACGAAGAAGCGGAAGCGGAAACGCTGCAGATGCTGCGGATTTACGAGGATTTTGCGGTGACGGACGCGGCGATCCCGGTGATCGCGGGAAAAAAGTCCGACGCGGAGAAATTCGCGGGCGCGGACGTGACGTACTCGATCGA
Source organism: Candidatus Acidiferrum sp. (assembly GCA_035279745.1). Classification (GTDB taxonomy): domain Bacteria; phylum Acidobacteriota; class Terriglobia; order Acidiferrales; family UBA7541; genus Acidiferrum. The sequence goes on from DATEHE010000016.1 coordinate 237,943, forward strand.
AGGAATGATGGGAGACGGGAAGGCGCTGCAATCGGGGACATCGCATTTTCTGGGTCAGAATTTCGCGACGGCGTTCGAAGTGAAATATCTGGATCAGGGCGGGCAATTGCAGCATTGCTGGACGACGTCGTGGGGGCTTTCGACGCGAGTGGTCGGGGCTGTGATCATGGTGCATGGCGACGATCAAGGGCTAGTGTTGCCGCCGAAGCTGGCGCCTTACCAAGTTGTGGTGGTGCCCATTTACAAGACGGACGCGGAAAAGAGCACGGTGATGGAAGCGGCGCGAACGCTGAAGGCAGAACTGACCGCGGCAAATATTCGCGTGACGCTGGATGAGCGCGAAGGGCCCAGCCCAGGCTGGAAATTCAACGATTGGGAGATGCGCGGCGTGCCGCTGCGCGTGGAGCTGGGCCCGAAAGACGTGGCCAAGCAAGCGGCGGTTCTGGCGCGGCGCGACCGGCCTGGAAGAGAAGGGAAAGTAAGCTCTCCGCTGGCGGGAATGCCGCAGACAATCGAAAAATTGCTGGTGGGAATTCAACAGGCGCTGCTGGACAAGGCGCTGGCGTTCCGCAAAGCGCATACGCATGACGCGAAAACGTATGACGAGTTAAAGCGCGCTGTGGAAGGCGGCTTCGCATATTCGGGATGGTGTGGCAGCGCGGATTGCGAAGCGAAGATCAAAGAAGAGACGCGCGCGACGATGCGGTGCATCCCCGCGGATCAGAGTCTCGGCGAAGGCAACGCGCGGGGAAGCGGCTCGGGGACATGCGTCTACTGCGGAAAAGCGGCGGCGGAGCGTGCGATTTTCGCGCGAGCCTACTGAGAATTGCGCGCCTTGCGCAGGCACACCTGTATATTTGCCCCGTGGCTTTCCGGAAACACACAGTGTGGCAATCTCTCGACACTCCCCAGACCGGGTGCTAGCGTGAAAGAGGAACAATTCGCTGAATCCTGCCGCGAACGGCCGCGGAGCGGCTGCGGAGTTTGCGGCGCCCGGAGAAAGTGCCGTGGAATCCCAAGGGACCCTGGAACAAATTTTGAGAACGAGTAGAAAGAGCGAGCGCGGTGGCGCGAGCCTGAAAGCCATCCTGTATACCGCGTTTCTGATCATCGGCGTGTTCGTGGCGTTTAAGATCGTGCCGCCGTACGTCAGCGAATATCAATTGAGCGACAAAATGGACGAACAGGCGCGATTTGCCGTGGTGAACCGCTACTCGGAAGATAAAATCCGCGACGAAGTCTACAAGGAAATCCAGGATTTGAACATTCCTGCAAAACGCGACGATATCAAAGTGACGGCGACACAAGAGAAAGTAATCATTTCGCTGGACTACACGGTTCCCATCGATTTGCTGGTGTACAGCACACAACTTCATTTTTCGCCCTCCAGTGAAAACAACTCGGTGATGTAAGGTGGAAGCGGCGTCCTGGTACGCCTGCGGCTGAGGGCCAGGGAAGCGGCCTCGTAATTGCATTAGAAAGGCGCGGGGACGGAAAGAGCACGCAGGCAACGCTGCGCGGGTAAAGTCCGTCTTTCTAAGTACCAGCGATTGCGAGACAATAAAGGCACAGCCCCTGGAGCGATGATTGCGCATTCGGATTCGTAAGGGCTTTTTCACGTCAACTGTGGGCTTGACGATCCTTGGGATCGTCTTCGCCGCGTTCGTCACCGGCGGCGGCATCTTCACTTACTACTACCTGAAGTATTCGCGCATGATTGATGCGCGGCTTTCCGGAAAAATTTTCCAGAACACGACGCAAATATTTTCGGCGCCGGAATACATTTCGATCGGCGAGACGTGGGGCCCGGAGGATTTGACGGGTTACTTGACTCGCGTGGGTTACCGCCCAACGACGGATGACAATGCGCTGGGCCAGTTTACGGTGCAAGGGGACACGGTAGACATCCGGCCGTCGAAGCTTTCTTATTTTGGGGGCAGCAACGCGCTGGCGGTGAAGTTCACCGGCAAAGCCATTCGCTCGATCCGGCCGCTCGGCGGCGGCGCGGAGATGGATAGCGCGCAAATCGAGCCGGAGCTGGTTACCAATTTGTTCGACAGCGCGCGGGAAAAGCGCAGACCGGTGCGCTACGACGATTTACCGCCGCTGCTGGTGCACGCGATTCTTTCGGCGGAAGACAAACGGTTTTTCGACCACGGCGGATTCGACTTCGTTCGAATCGCGGGAGCGGCGTGGGCCGACCTCCGGCACACTTCATCGCATTACCAGGGCGCGAGCACGATCACGATGCAGGTGGCGCGGACATTCTTTCTTTCGACGAACCGCACGTGGCGGCGCAAGCTCGCCGAAGCGATGATTTCAGTCGAACTGGAGCAACGGTTCAGCAAGCAACAGATCTTCGAGCTCTACGCAAACGAAGTTTACCTGGGGAATCGCGGAAGCTTCGGGATCCGCGGATTTTCGGAAGCGAGCGTCGCGTATTTCGGGAAAGACATGCGCCAACTGACGCTCGGGGAGTGCGCGTATCTGGCGGGAATTATCCGCGCGCCCAATTATTATTCCTCGGCAGACCGGCGGCCGGAGCGGGGAGCGCAGGCGCGCGACCGCGTGCTGGCGCAAATGCTGGAGAACAAGTACATCACGCAAGACCAACTGGAGGCGGCGAAGAGCGCGCCGCTGAAGATCGTGCACGCGGACAGCTCAGGAAGCGAAGCGCCGTATTTCGTGGATATGGTCAAGGACCACTTGCTGGACAAATTTTCGGAAAATGAGCTGCTGAGCCAGAACTTTCGCGTGTACACGACGATGGATCCGGAGCTGCAGCGCGCGGCCGTGGCGGCGGTGGATGCGGGCGTAAAAAACGTGGACCTGTTGCTCGCGAAGCGGTACGACAAGTGGAAGCGCGAGGCGGCCAAGAAGAAGAGCAGCGAGCCTGTGCCGCAAGTGCAGATCGCGCTCGTGGCTATTGATCCGAAAACCGGCGAAATCAAAGCCGTGGTAGGCGGGCGGGACTACGGGCAGAGCCAGTTGAATCACGCACTGGCCCACCGGCAGCCGGGCTCGGTGTTCAAGCCCTTTGTTTACGCCGCGGCTTTCGATAATGCGGTAGACGGCATTCAACCGGTTGTGACGCCGGCGACAACGGTGGACGACGAGCCGACAACTTTCGAATTCGACGGCAAGGAATATACGCCAAACAACTACGGCGAGAAATTCATGGGCCACGTGACGGTGCGAGAAGCGCTGACGAACTCGCTGAACGTGGCAACGGTAAAAGTGGCCGAGATGATCGGCTACGGGCGCGTCGTGCAGATGGCGCGGCAAATGGGCCTCGGCACGAATATTCAGCCGACGCCGGCGGTCGCGCTCGGAGCTTACGAAATGACGCCGATCGAGGTCGCGGCGGGGTATACCGCGTTCGCCGATGGCGGCATGCGAGCCGAACCCGAGTTTCTGCACAGCGTCGTCAATGCGAATGGCGAGACTGTGGAGAAGTTCATTCCGCAGACGCACCTGGTGCTGGACCCGCGAGTAGCTTACCTTGTGACCAGCGTGCTCGAGGACGTTTTGAACAAAGGGACCGGAGCAGCAGTGCGCGCGCGGGGATTTACGCTTCCGGCGGCAGGGAAAACCGGAACTTCGCGCGACGGCTGGTTTGCGGGGTACACCTCGAATCTTCTCACGGTTGTGTGGATTGGTTTTGACGACAATCGCGATCTGGACCTGACGGGCGGCGCGACAGCCGGGCCGGTCTGGGCGGATTTCATGCTTCGCGCGACCAAGCTGGCGCCTTACCAGGACGTGAAAGATTTTGCGATGCCGGAGGGAGTGCAGTCCGTCCTGATCGATCCGGATTCGCTGGAACTGGCCACTCCGAATTGCCCGACGACGCGGCAGGAAGTTTTCATTGCAGGTTCGAGCCCCACGCAATTCTGCGAATTGCACGGCGGGAGCAGCGCGATATCCGCGGCAGGGTCATGGCTCTCTCATATTTTTGGCGGCGGCCAGCCCAAACAGCCGCAAGTGGACGCGACGGGGAAGCCACTACCGGCGTACGATCCGAACCGGCCTCCGAACGCAACGGGGCAGGGAACTCCGGCCACCGCGCCAGCGGAGACCGCGGACCCCGCGCAGCCGCAAGTAGAAAAGAAAAAGAACCCGTTACAGAAGATTTTTGGTATCTTTGGGGGTAAGAAGAAGGATTCCGACAAGGCCAAGCCTCAGCCGGAGAAGGGAGACTCGCCATGAATCTATTTCGAATGGCGGTTTCGGGCAGTGTTCTCCTCCTTGGTTTTTCCATTCCCGCCGCAGCGCAATCCCTGGATGTAGCACGCGCGCCGATGATGGCGCCGGGCGTCCCTCAAGTGCCCTCGGCACAACAGCCCGCCAACGTAGCCCACCCCCAATTAACGGATGAGCAAATGGGCGACCTCTATATGGTGCGCAAGCAGTACCGGGAAGCGACGGAACTCTTCAAGAAGCTGGCCGATCAGAATCCGAAGAATGCGGTGTATCTGAACAAGTTGGGCATCGCGCTGCACCAGCAGGAAGCGCTGGGGCAAGCGCTGAAATATTACGAACGGGCGGTGAAGGTTGACCCGACTTATGCGGATGCCGAGAACAACGTTGGCACGATCTGGTATCAGCGCAAGAAGTACCACAAGGCCATCAGAGCCTACGAAAAAGCCATCAAGATGCGGGACGACATGGCCGTGCTCTACAGCAATTTGGGTTATGCCTACTTCGGCGACAAGAAATACGCAGAGGCCATAGCATCGTTCCGCCAGGGGTTGGCACTCGATCCGCTGCTTTTCGAACACAATAGTTCGCGAGATGGCTCGATCCTGCAGGACCGCTCGGTTGAGGACCGCGGTAAGTTCGATTACATGCTCGCGAAATCCTTCGCGGAAGCAGGAGATCTCGAGCGGTGCGTCCACTACTTGCGCAAAGCCAAGGACGAGGGCTACAAAGATTTCTCGGAGATCAAAAAGGATCCGGCGTTCGCGGCCGCGCTCAAAACTCCGGCGTTGCAGGAATTCCTGGCCGAAAAGCCGGCGCCACCAGCGCAGATTTAGCCACTCCGCGCGAAACTTCCAGGCAGTGATGTTTGAGGCAGTCCGAAACGCCGGTTGCCATCCGATTTCCATTTGCGCCGCGTCGCCAGGTCGTATGCTGACTCTGTACGAATCGTTGACACATTCAGTCGTGTCATCCGAAGCCGTGTAGCGGCTCTGCTACAATGGCGGAATCATGAAGTGGCCCGAATTCAGCGCGTGCAGATTTTCGATTACCTGTGGCCTGACTATTATTCTGCTTGCGGTCCTTCCACTGGGCGCGCAACAGGCCTCATCTGAGTCCGGCGGGTCAGCGGCGCAAGAGTCGGCCGCGTCTTCGGCGCTGCAAGGCGTCTATCTCGTATTTCCATTCGAGAATGCCGGAGCTTCGCCAAGCTTGGATTGGCTTGGAGAAGGATTCGAAGAACTCACGATTCAGCGGCTTGCCGCGGCCGGCGAGCAGGTCTATTCGCACGAAGGCCGGACGGAGGAGCTGGATCGCGCGGGCTTTCCGCCCACGGCGAAGCTAAGTCGCGCTTCGATGCTGCGCATTGCGCAGAACATGGACGCCGATTTCGTGATTTTTGGGCGCTTCACTTCAGACGGGAAGACTTTGACGGTCGAGGGGCGCGTGCTGCGGCTCAGCCCCATTCGAATGCTTCCCGCCGTTCGGGAAACAGGTCCGCTCGATTCGCTGATGGAGCTTCAACTCAAACTGCTCTGGAATCTTCTGCGAGAGAACGACCCCAGCTATCATCAGGCGCAGGAAGAATTCTCACGTGCGCAGCGGCCGCTGCGGCTCGATGCCTTTGAACACTACGTTCGAGGACTGCGTGCGAATGACGACGATGCGCGTCTGCGCGATCTCCGCGAGGCGGCGCGTCTTGAGCCGGAGTGGCCCGATCCGGATTACGCGATCGGCGACGTTTATTATGCGCGCCGCGATTGCAACTCCGCGTTGCCTTGGTTCGCGAGAATCCCGAGGACGCACGATCGTTATCCCGAAGCCATCTTCGAAACGGGAGTTTGCCATCTGCTGATGAACCAGTCCGAGCAGGCGGAAACAGCGTTCACGGCGCTGCAGGATTTCCTGCGCGGGCGCGTTTCCAACGGCACGGATCTGCCAGAGATTCTGAATGACCTGGCGCTGGCGCGCGCGAGGGAAGGAAAGCTGACTCCGGCAATCACCGATCTGCAGCGCGCGGCCGACGAAGACCCGGAGGCGGACGATTATTCCTTCAATCTGGGACTGCTCTCCTATGCGGCCAAGGATTATTCCAAAGCCGCCGACTATTTCCGCGACGCTTCCGGGCGCGAGCCGGATAACCCGGATAATCGGGCGATGCTGATTCTTTCGCTGGAGAAATCCGGGAACCAGACAGAGGCTGACGAAGAACGCGATACGGCTTCGGAAACGTTCGGCCCCGATGCGTTGCCGACGATGCACCTCGATGGCGGTAAAGACGCGCTGGCCAAACTCGAGCGCGTCCGCACGGAATTGGATACGACGGCACTGCGTTTGGATATCGTCTCCGCGCAGGCGTCTGCGAGCGCCTCCAGCCCTTCGGCAGCCGCGGACACTCCTGCTTCTCATGTCCGCCGCGGACGAATCGATTTAGCCGCAGGCCGCGTGGATGACGCAGAAAAGGAGTTTCGCGCCGCGCTGGCCACCGACGCCAAGGTCGCCTCCGCGCACAGCGGTCTCGCCGAGGTCTTTCGGCGGCGCGGTAAATTGGATGATTCAGCGCAGGAGCTTCAGAACGCATTGCAAATCCGGGATTCGGCCGTCGTTCGCACCGCGTTGGCGCGCATCTACATCGCGCAAAAGAAGCCGGACCAGGCGCGCGCGGAAGTCGAACGCGCTTTGAAGCTCGCGCCAAAATATCCCGAAGCGAAGCTGCTCTTGGACAATCTTCAAAAGGGCAAGCCGTCAGGAGTCCCGCAATGAACGCTCGACATCCCTTCCCCAGCAGCGGGCTGCTTCACCGCTCTAAACTTCGTGCGTTCGGATTTTTGTGTGCCTCCTGCCTGATTTTGCCAGCGCTCTTTTTTGCTCCAGCTTCCGCGGACGAACACACCGGGCAACCCGAAGTCCTGCAACTGACCTTGCACAGCGAAGTCGAACCCGTGCTGGCGACGTACATTGATGAAGGCCTCGCCGCAGCCGCCAGCCGTCACGCCGCGCTCGTATTGATTACGATGGACACGCCCGGCGGCTTGAGCGATTCGATGACGGACATCATCCAGCACATTCTCGCGTCGCCTGTGCCGGTGGCGGTTTATGTTTCGCCCACGGGCGCTCGTGGAGCGTCCGCCGGATTTTTTATTTTGCTTTCGGCGGACATTGCGGCCATGGCTCCCGGTACGCATACGGGCGCGGCGTCACCCGTGGTGGCCATCGGCGGCTGGGAGTTGCAGGTTGATGAGACCATGCACAAGAAAATCTTGAACGACGCTCTGGCGTTTTTGCGCAGCTACGCCGTGAAGCGCGGTCGCAACTCCGCATTGGCGGAAACGGCGGTGACGGAAGCGAAGGCTTTCACGGATCAGGAAGCGCTCGATGGGAAATTGGTCGATATGATCGCGGCCTCGCCGGAAGATCTGGTGCAGAAACTGGACGGCCGGAGTATCACCCGGTTTGATGGCACAAAAAAAGTGTTGGCATTGACGAACGCGGTCTTCGTGCCCTTCCAACTTTCCTCGCGGCAACGATTTCTTGCGCGGATCGTCCAGCCGGATGTTTTCTTTGTGCTGCTACTGATTGCGGCGCTCGGCTTGTACGCGGAATTTACGCATCCGGGCTTTATCGCTCCCGGCGTGATCGGCGGAATCTCCGCTATTCTGGCGCTCTACGCGATGCATTTCCTGCCCGTCAATTTCGCGGGAGTACTTCTGATATTAATCGCTCTGGTTTTTTTCATCCTCGAAGCAAAATTCACAAGCCACGGGATCCTCGCTTTGGGCGGAATCATCTCGATGCTGCTCGGTGCGATGTTCCTCATCCGGTCGCCGCTGACCTCGGGAGGTGTGAGTTTGGGAGTCGCGGTTGCTGTCACGCTTCCCTTCGCTGTGATTACAATCTTTCTGATGCGGCTGGTGCTGAAATCCCGCGCCTGGAAAACAGCCACCGGGAAAGAAGAGCTGATTGGCGTCCAGGGAATTTCGATCGCTCCGCTGGCGGCAGGGCAGGAAGGAATGATTCGCGTTCACGGAGAATTGTGGCGCGCGATCTCTTCCGTGGCGGTGGAGAGCGGAAAGCCCGTTCGCGTCCGCAGCATCGATGGCCTGAAGCTCCATGTGGAACCGGAGACTGCGCCGGCGGTGGAAAACAAGTAGAATGCGTTGAACGTTGGGAGGGTGTACATGGACGTCAGTCTGCTCGGCGCGGCCATCATCGTTGGCCTCTTTCTCATCTGGTTTTGGAACTCGCTCTACATCATCAAGGAATGGGAACGCGGAGTCGTCTTGCGCCTGGGCCGTTTGCTCCCCCAGGCCAAGGGAGCGGGAATCCGCCTGGTGTTCTGGCCCATCGAAACGCTCTATCGCATCAGCTTGCGGATTGAAACGCTCGACGTTCCGCCTCAGGACATCATCACGCGCGATAACGTCTCCGTGAAAGTGAACGCCGTCTGCTACTTCCGCGTGGTGGACGCGAATCTTGCGCTCTCGCAAGTGCAGAACTATCAATACGCAACTTCGTTGCTCGCGCAAACCACGCTGCGCAGCATTGTCGGCCAGTTCGAACTGGACGAAATCCTCTCCCAGCGCGAGAAAGTGAACAGCAAACTCCAGCTCATTCTCGACCAGCACACCGAGCCCTGGGGCATCAAAGTGAGCAACGTCGAAGTGAAGCAAGTGGACATCCCCGAACAGATGCAGCGCGCCATCGCCCGCCAGGCCGAAGCGGAACGCGAACGCCGCGCCAAGGTTATTCACGCCGACGGCGAATTCGAAGCGTCCGCAAAACTTGCCGAAGCCGCCAAGGTTCTCGAGACTCAGGCTTCCGCCATCCAGTTGCGCTATCTGCAGACTTTGACCGAGATAGGTGTCGAAAAGAACACAACGATTGTTTTCCCCCTGCCCATCGATATCATTAATAGCTGGGTCCAGTCGCTGGGGGGAATGAAGAAGTAGGATGGCATCCGCAAGAAATCGGGGAGGCGCCGGAGAGCGCGTGCTCGAAGGCCGCCACGTTATCGGCCTTTTCATGCTGATGCTGCTTTTTTCCGGGCTTTTTTTTACACTGGGCTTCCTCATGGGCCGCAATCAGTATGACGGCCAGGTGCGCGCCGCCTCGAGTCTTCGCGAAATTGCCGACGCCACGGTGCAGCCGAAGGCGGAAGTTGTGGCCAAATCCGGCGAGAGGAAAACTTCGCCGGCCGAAAATAATTCTCAAACTTCTGCGAACCCCGGTTGGGAAATTTACCGCGCGGTAGATTCCAGCAAGACGGATGACACGCTGAAGCCGGTGGCGAACCCCTCTGTCTCTTCTGCGCGGGCCGCCAACATTGTGAAGCCGCAGCCCGCTTCGTCCCGCTCATCGAGCCGATCTTCCGCCGTCGCGAGCGCTGGCGTGAACCTTCAAGTGGCCGCGCTCACGCGCAAAGCCGACGCTTTGGCGCTCGCCAATACGCTCCGAAGAAAGAATTTTCCGACCTTCGTGCAAACGCCCCATGGAGACAAGTATTACCACGTTCTGGTTGGGCCGTACGCCAACGAGAAAGCTGTCGAGACTGCCCGCAAGGGCCTCGAGGCCTCTGGATTTAAGGCCATTGTGAAGCGCTGATGCCCGCGCGGCCCTGGTACTTTTATTTTCGACCGCATCCCGGAACGGAAACACCCACATGGATGAGATTGTTGATCGCCGCGGTGTCCGGTGCGGCACTCTCGCTCTCTTATACCGGCTTGTACCTCAGCATTTATTCCTGGATTTGTGTCGGTGTTCTGGTCATCGCGCTTTTTGGCGCTCGTCCCTGGGTCGCCTTCGCGTGCGGCTATCTTCATGGCATCTGCTTCGTGTTTACCTCGGTTCCCTGGATAGGCACGGTTCTCGCGGTGCACGGCGGCCTCTCCGACGCTGGCGGCTGGGGAATTTTGTTCTTGATTGCTTCGGTTTGGGGGTTAGCAAATGGCGCGGTTACCTGGGCGATTCACCGGCTCTCGCTGCGCAGCATTTCGCTGGCTTGTATTGGCACCCCTTTCCTGTGGATTTGTCTCGAACTTTTTCGCACCTACTTGCCGGAAATCAGTTTTCCGTGGAACCTGCTTGGCTATCCCGCCGCATCGAATCTGGCTCTCGTTCAGATCACGACCGTGACCGGAATTTACGGCCTGTCGTTTCTCGTGGCGGCATTCAACGCGCTCCTGGCCTGGTGTGATGCCGATGTTTCTCGTCCGCCGAAGCAGCGGCTTACGGCTCTGCTCGCAGGAACCGCGCTCGTTGTCGCGGTTATGCTCGTGGGCCCGCGCTTCGTCCCGCAGGCGGTTGCCAACCACGCGGCGCGCGCCGTCCAGGTCAATTTCCCGGAAGCCGATTCCTATTCCTCGGACTGGTTCGAACAACATCAATCCGAGATGGATGAAATCACGCGTTACAGCCTCGCTCCCTCCAGGCAGCATCCCGATTTGCTCGTCTGGCCGGAAGCGCCAGCCCCTTTTTCCTATCAGGACCCCAACTTCGCGCAGTTCGCATCCCGCCTCTCTATCCGTTTTGGCAATCCTTTCATCGTCGGCGTGGTTGAATGGAAGCCGGAAGAAGTTGCATCCGGCGGCACGCGGCATACCGCCATGGAGCCATACAACAGCGCGCTGATGTTTGACGCGCAAGGCCGCCGCGATTTCTCTTACGACAAAATTCACCTTGTTCCCTTCGGCGAATATGAGCCTTTTCCGCTGATTCGCCATGTGGTCGCCAACGTTTCCAGCGAAGTCGGCGGCTTTCGCAAAGGCACCACTTACTCCGTCGGACGCTTCGCGAATGGCTACACGTTCAGCGTGTTTATTTGCTACGAAGCGATTTATGCCGGAGAAATCCGCCGCTTCGCCGACAAAGGCGCGCAGCTTTTCGTCAACATTTCGAATGACGGCTGGTTCGGACATTCTGCCGCGGCGGAGCAGCACCTTCACATGGCTCGCGTCCGCGCCGTGGAAAATCGCCGTTGGCTTGTGCGTGCGACGAACAGCGGCATCACGGCCTCCGTCGATCCCTACGGCCGTATGTACTTGTCGCTCCCCCGCGATGTGCGTGCCGCCACCGATCTGCCTTACGATTTTCGTACCGACAAGACCATCTATACGCATTATGGCGATTGGTTCGCTTGGCTCTGCCTGCTCGTTTCCGTTATTCTCTTAGTTGCAGCTTGGAAGCCTCGCCAGCCCGAGACGGTCCCGGCGACAGCCTCGACCTAGTGGAAAGGCGAGCTTCAAAATCTAAAATAAAAATGGAATTAGCGTCCGGCGAACGAAATGATCCTTGAAGACCTCCAGCACCGTTACGAACTCTTGCAGCCTCGAGTTGCTCTCGTGCGGAGCTTTCTTTGACGCGCCTCAATTCCGCGAACGCCTGAAAACTTTCGAATCGCAGGTTGCTCAACCCGATTTCTGGAATAACCAGGAAGCGGCGCAAGCCGTCTTGCGCGACCGCAAACGCGCCGAAGACCAGATCGCCGCCGACGAAAAGCTCACCTCCATTTCCGGCGACATCGAAACCTATATCAGCCTGGCCAAGGAAGAGACGGACGCAGCACAGCGCAACGATTTGCTGAATGATCTCGATCGCGAGCTTTCCGCCGCCGAAAACTACGTTGCGGACCTTGAGACCAAAACGCTTCTATCCGGCGAATCCGATCCGTTCAATGCCATCATGACCATCAAGCCCGGCGCGGGAGGCACCGAGTCTCAGGATTGGGCCTCCATTCTTTTGCGCATGTACCTGCGCTGGGCGGAGCGCAAGGGCATCAAGGCCAACGTGCTGGACGAAACTCCCGGCGAAGAAGCGGGCATCAAGAACGCCACAATCCAGTTTGCCGGCGAAAACGCCTATGGCCTGCTCGCGGGCGAAACTGGCGTTCACCGCCTGGTCCGCATTTCACCCTTTGATCAGGCAGCTCGGCGCCATACTTCGTTCGCTTCCGTCTTTGTCATTCCGGAAATTGACGATCGCATCGAAGTCAACATCCGTCCGGAGGACATCAAGCTCGATACGTTCCGCTCCGGCGGCAAGGGTGGCCAGAACGTGAATAAGGTCGAGACTGCCGTCCGCATCACGCACCTTCCGACCGGAATTGTTGTTGGTTGCCAGGCCGAACGCAGCCAGCACAAAAACCGCGAACTCGCCATGAAAATGATGCGTTCCCGCTTGTACGACCTCGAGCTGCAAAAGCGCCAGGCGCACACAGACAAACTGGATGAAAGCAAGCTCGACATCTCCTTTGGCAGCCAGATCCGCTCCTACGTCATGCAGCCTTACCGCATGATCAAGGACCATCGCACCAAATTCAGCGCCGGGGATGTGGACCGTGTCCTCGACGGTGATATTGATCCCTTTATCCGTTCTTACCTGATGGCCAAAAAGACCAAAGGCAAGCTCGAAATCCAGCCGGATGAGGATGAGGACGCCGCCTGAACCTTGCGGTTCGCTGCACCAGAATGCCGTTCACCCCTCATTTTTGCCCGTTCGCTGCAGTTATAGCCAGTTCGCCCTCAACTCGTTGATTCTTCAGGCCCGCGATGTTAGCTTGGAAAGGTTAATCTGACACGGTTTTAGAGCCCTGTCCCGGCGGCTGGACCGCCGCAGCCCACGAAGGAGAATGTGTTTTGAGCGAATCCCTACGCAACTTTCTGTTTACCTCAGAGTCCGTCACCGAAGGCCATCCCGATAAGATCGCTGACCAGATTTCTGATTCCGTCCTAGACGAAGTAATGAAGCAGGACCCCAAAGGACGCGTCGCTTGCGAAACGCTGGTGACGACCGGCTTGGCCGTTGTGGCCGGCGAAATTACCACCAGCGCCATCATTGACTACGACAATCTTGTTCGTGACACCATTCGGGGCGTCGGCTACACGCGCGCGAAATACGGCTACGACGCGGACACCTGCGCCGTCATGTGCACCGTCAAGCGTCAGTCACCCGACATCGCCATGGGAGTGGACACCGGCGGCGCGGGCGACCAGGGCTTGATGTTCGGCTTCGCCTGCGATGAAACCGCAGAACTGATGCCCATGCCGATTCAACTAGCCCACCGCCTCACGCAGCGCCTCTCCGAAGTCCGCCGCACCCATAAAGTCGATTTCCTCCGCCCCGATGGTAAGTCCCAGGTCACAATCGAATATCGCAATGGCCGCCCCGTTCGCGTGGATTGCGTCGTCATTTCCACGCAGCATAGCGACAAAGTTTCGAACGCCGATCTTCGCGACGCCATCACCGAGCATGTCATCCGCCCGATCATTCCCCAGTCCATGCTCGATAGCAAAACCAAGTTTCATATCAATCCCACTGGCCGCTTCGTTATTGGCGGGCCCATGGGCGATGCCGGTCTTACGGGCCGCAAAATCATCGTGGACACATATGGCGGTTACAGCCGGCATGGCGGCGGCGCGTTTTCTGGAAAGGATCCCTCGAAAGTGGATCGTTCCGCTTGCTATATGGCGCGCTACATCGCCAAGAACATCGTTGCCGCCGGTCTTGCGCGCAAAGCGGAAGTTCAGCTCGCCTATGCCATCGGCGTCGCCGACCCGGTCTCCGTCATGGCCGAAACTTTTGGCACGGCCACCGTTGCGGAAGAGCAAATCACTTCGCTCATCCGCGAATATTTTGCATTGACTCCGAAGGGCATCATCGAAGCGCTCGATCTGCGCCGCCCGATCTACAAGGAAACCGCCGCGTTTGGCCACTTTGGCCGTAGCGGCGCCGGCTTTACCTGGGAGCGCACTGATCGCGCCGATGCTTTGCGCAAAGCCGCCGGCCTTGGCGTGGGCGCGGCCGTTGAAGCGGGCGCCCGGGGATAGTCGTTGAACCACCGGGATCCGGGGAAAAGTATCTTTTCGTCTGGTACCGCGCGTCGTCCTCGCGCCGCGAAATCTGAATGAATCAAGGAGAATGAGTGTGGCTACTGCAGAATTGAAAAAAGGCGATGTAAAGGATATCGGGCTGGCGGATGCCGGCAAACGCAAGATCGAGTGGGCTCACCAGCAAATGCCCGTTCTCGAATCCATCCGCAAGCGTTTTGTAAAAGAGCAGCCGCTGAAGGGTCTTCGCATTTCCGCTTGTCTTCATGTGACCAGCGAAACCGCGAATCTGATGATTACGCTCCGCGACGGCGGCGCCGACGCCGTTCTTTGCGCCTCGAATCCGCTTTCCACGCAGGATGAAGTCGCCGCATCGCTCAATCGCGATTACAACATTCCGACCTACGCGATCAAAGGCGAGGACAATGACACCTACTATTCCCATCTGCGCGCTGCTCTCGAACATCAGCCCCAATTCACGATGGACGACGGCGCGGACCTCGTCACTATGCTTCTCACCAAGCGCACCGATCTCGTCAGCAACGTGATTGCCGGAACCGAAGAAACGACCACCGGTGTCATCCGCCTTCGCGCGATGGCCAAGGACGGCACGCTGAAATATCCCATCGTCGCCGTCAACGACGCGCAAACCAAACATTTCTTCGACAATCGCTACGGGACTGGCCAATCCACCCTCGATGGCGTCATTCGCGCCACGAATTTGCTTCTAGCCGGACTAAAAGTCGTCATCGCCGGCTACGGCTGGTGCGGCCGCGGCGTCGCCATGCGCGCAAAGGGTCTCGGCGCGGATGTCATCGTCACCGAAATCGATCCCGTCAAGGGCATCGAAGCGGTCATGGATGGTTTCCGCGTTCTTCCCATGGCCGAAGCCGCGAAGATCGGCGACGTCTACATCACTGTGACCGGAAACAAAAACGTCATTCGCGCGGAACATTTCGAAGTGATGAAGGGCGGCGCCGTCGTTTGCAATTCCGGCCACTTCAACGTCGAAATCGAAATTCCCGCGCTCGAGCGGCTCTCCGTTTCGAAAAGGGAAGTTCGTCCGCTCGTCGACGAATATCAACTCAAAGATGGCCGCAAGATTTGCCTCATCGGCGAAGGCCGCCTCGTCAATCTGGCCACTGCCGAAGGTCACCCAGCCGCCGTCATGGATATGAGCTTTGCCAACCAGGCTCTTTCCGCCGAATATCTTCGCAAGCATCACGGCGAACTCAAGCCGCAGGTCTATGTCGTTCCCGAGCATCTCGACAAGGAAATTGCTCGCCTGAAGCTGGACAGCATGGGCCACAAACTCGACAAACTCACTCCTGAGCAGGAGCATTATCTTGCTTCCTGGCAGGAAGGCACCTAGCTCTTTTTCATTCGCGATTTCGTCAAAGGGCGCGCCATGGTCGCGCCCTTTTTTTGTTCCCCGGTGGACAGCTCCTCGCTCTTGATGACATCATGTTGTTCTGAATTCCGCCTGATTTCCCGGGCAAATTAACCGGAGCGCTTTCCGCTAACTCATGTACGATCTCGCTGTCGCCGCCCTCGACACCGCCAAATTGCGGGGCGCGGCTTACGCGGATGTGCGCGTCATGCATCTTCGCCAGCGCGATTTGACCACGAAAAATGGCCAGGTCGGCACGCTCGCGCAATCCGAATCCATCGGCCTGGGTATCCGCGCACTCGCGAATGGCGCTTGGGGATTTGCTTCCACTGATCGCCTGACTCGCGAAGGCGTCGCCGCTTGCGCCGCCGAGGCCGTTTCCATCGCCAAAGCTTCCGCTCTCGCCAAACGCGAGGATGTCCTCCTTGCGTCTGAAACCTCCTACATTGACAGTTGGCAGTGCCCCTTTCGCAAGGACCCATTCGAAATTCCGCTCGAAACGCAATTGGCTTTGCTTCTCGCCGCCGACGCCGAAATGCGCTGCGTCAAGGGCGTCACTCTCACCGAAACCGGAATGCAGTTTCGCAAAATAGATTCCTGGTTCGCTTCCAGCGCCGGCTCGCGCATTCATCAACGAAAAATGATCACCGGCTGCGGCATCGCCGCCACTTCCTTTCAAGGCGACGAAATTCAGAAGCGCTCATACCCGAACAGTTTTGGCGGCCAGCACACTCTGGAAGGCTACGAACTGGTGGACTCACTCCAACTCTTGAAGCACGCGCCCATCATCGCCGAGGAAGCTGCCGCGCTTCATTCCGCCGCGCAATGTCCCGAAAAATCCGGCACGCTCATTCTTGGCTCCAGCCAACTCGGCCTGCAGATCCATGAGTCCGTCGGCCATCCCATCGAACTCGATCGCGTCCTCGGCCAGGAAGCGAATTTCGCAGGCACCAGCTTTCTCACTCTCGATCAGTTGAACAAGCTCCGTTACGGCTCGGACATCGTCAACGTCGTTGCCGACGCTCGCCTCGATCACGGTCCCGGCCTCGGCACTTTCGCTTACGACGACGAAGGCGTTCCCGCCCAGTGCACGGACATCATCAAGGACGGCCAGTTCCGTGGTTATCTCTCCAGCCGCGAAACCGCTCATCTCGTCGGCCTTTCGCGTTCATCCGGCGCTATGCGCACGGAAAGTTGGAATCGCCTCCCCATCATTCGCATGACCAACATCAGTCTGAAGCCCGGCACCTGGAAGTTCGATGACCTGATCGCGGACACCGACGACGCCATTCTCATGGAAACGAATCGTTCCTGGTCCATTGATGATCGCCGCTATCAATTTCAGTTCTCCACCGAAATCGGCTGGGAAATAAAGGGCGGCAAGAAAACGCGCATGTTGAAAAATCCCAGCTACAGCGGCATCACCACCGAGTTCTGGAATTCTTGCGACGCCATCTGCTCCAAAGATTTCTGGACGCTCTGGGGCACTCCGAATTGCGGCAAGGGCCAGCCCATGCAGACCATGGGCACCGGCCACGGCGCTTCGCCCTCGCGCTTCCGTAACGTTCGAATCGGCGCCGCGTTCTCCAACCAATGAGCGCTTCCAGCAAACGCGGAAATTCCTCGGTCGGAAAACACACTTCCTCCGCCGCGCAACTTCTCCCCGAACGCGATTTGCGCAAAATCATTGACACCGTTCTTCGCCTGGCCAAATCTACCGCCGCGGACGAAACCGAAGCTCACGTCGAAGAATCCGCCAACAGTCTCACGCGCTTCGCCAACAACGCCATTCACCAGAATGTTTCCGAGCATGGCGTCAGCGTGACCATTCGCACCGTTGTGGACTCCCGCACCGCTCGCGCCACCACCAATCGCCTCGACGAAGATTCTCTTCGCGCCGCGATCGAAGCTTCTCTCTCTCTTGCTCACAGCCAGCCCAAGGATCCGCATCTTCTTCCCATGCCCGCCCGGCAGCGCTATCGCAAGGTCAATCGCTTCTCTCGCGACACCGCCGCCCTCTCTCCCGAGGACCGCGCTCGCGCTGTTCGCCGCGCCAGCGATCTCGCCATCCAACATGGCCAGGTCGCCGCCGGAATCTTCGCCGCGAACTTGCATCAATACGCCATGGGTAATTCCCGCGGCCTCTTCGCCAATTATCGCGAAACGCATGCCCAGTTTTCTATCACCATGCAGGAGCATCCCGCCGCAAGCTGGGCCAAAGCTAATGCTTCCAGCGTTCGCGCATTCGATCCCCAGAAACTCGCGAAACGCGCCAGCGAAAAAGCTCACATGGCCACGGACGCTCGCGAGCTCGCTCCCGGCCGCTACACCGTGATTCTCGAACCCGCCGCCGTCCTCGATCTCGTCGGTTTTCTTTTTTACGATTTCGCCGCCACTGCGCTCGCGGACAAGCGTTCCTGTTTCAATGACCGCATGGGCAAACAGCTCTTCGGCAAAAATATCTCCATCGCCGACGACGTCTATCATCCTCTTCAACTCGGCGCGCCCTTCGATGGCGAAGGCGTCCCTCGCCAACGCGTTCCTCTTGTGGATCGCGGCGTGCCCAAAAATCTTGTCTACTCGCGCACCAGCGCCAAAGCCGCTCGCAAGCATCCCACCGGCCACGGCTTCGCGCTCCCCAACGAATACGGCGAAGCTCCCATGAATCTCGTTTTTTCCGGCGGCAACTCTTCTCTCGACGCCATGATTGCTTCCACCAAGCGCGGCCTTCTCGTCACTCGCCTCTGGTACATTCGCGAAGTGGACCCCTACGAAAAAATCATGACCGGCATGACCCGCGACGGCCTCTTCTTCGTCGAAAACGGGAAAATCACGCACGCTGTTCGCAATTTCCGCTTTAACCAGTCCATCCTCGAAATGCTTCGCAACGTTGAACTTCTCGGGCCCGCCGTCCGCGCCACCGGCGAAGAATCCTTTGAAATGGTCGTCCCCGCAATGACCATTCGCGATTTTCACTTCTCGGAAGTCACAAAGTTTTAATAATCCACGGCTTAAAAACTCTTCCTCCAGAAAATTGATTTGATTAATGCAAATTCTGCGTTGTACATCTTTCGTCCCACCGCTTAATAAAAGTGTATGCACTCTTTGCGGCCGTTAGTCCCTGTGCGGCGTCATCCTAACTGGGGTCATCCCGATCACGACGCCTGCGGCACTGGCTTTGTCGCCCGCCTCGGCAGTCCCGCGAGCCACGAAATCGTGCAGATTGCTCTCACCGCTCTCGAGCGCCTCACTCATCGTGGCGGCGTGGATGCCGATGGTGCCAGCGGCGACGGCGCCGGCCTGCTCACCTCTCTTCCGTACGATTTCTTCCGCGCCCGCGCCGTCGAGCAGGGAATCGACCTGCCCGAAGTCTTCGGCCTCGGTTTTGCTTTTTTCCCCGCCGCCGCAGCTGCGCAAGCGCGCGCCGCCATCGAGTCCGCCGCCGACATCGAGCGCCTCCGCATTCTCGGCTGGCGCCCCGTTCCCGTGAGCACGGACTGCCTCGGCAGCCGCGCTCTCGAAACCATGCCGGAAATCTGGCAGTTTTTCGTCGCGCCGTTTCATGCTTCTCGCGGCGCTTCCCGCTTTGAATGGAAACTTTCGATTCTTCGCAAGCGCGCCGAATCCTTGCTTCCCGAGCGCTGTTATCTCTGCTCTTTATCCTCGCAAACTGTCGTCTACAAAGGCCTCCTCACTCCCTGGCAATTTCCCCAGTTCTACGAAGATCTTCGCGACGTTTCCTTTGCCACCACCTTCGCCATCTTTCATCAGCGCTATTCCACCAACACGCAGCCGTCCTGGCATCTCGCGCAGCCTTTCCGCTACGTCGCGCACAACGGCGAAATCAACACCATCGTCTCCAATCGCCGCTGGCTTCGCGCCCGCCAAAATGCTCTTCGTTCGCGCCTCACCGTCGGTTCGTGGTTCACTCCGCTTGAAGCCGATGTCAGCGACTCCGCCAGCTTCGATAACGCATTCGAGCTGAAGCTCCTCGATGGTCTTGCTCCCGACGAGGCCATGCTCACCCTCGTTCCTCCCGCGTTTGAAAACGATCCGCTCCTCTCCCGCGATATTCGCGCCGCGCTCACTTCTCTTTCTCAGCAAAGCGAGCCTTGGGACGGCCCCGCTGCTCTCATTTTTTCTGACGGCCAGTTTGTTGGCGCCAAGCTTGATCGCAACGGCCTTCGCCCGCTTCGCTACACGCTGACCCACGACGGTCTCCTCATCGCCGGCTCTGAAACCGGCCTCGTGGATTTCGAGGAATCCCGCATCGCCGAACGCCAGCGTCTTGGTCCCGGCGAAATGATTCTTGCCAATCCCTCCGCCGGTATTTTTCTTCGTTGGCGCGAAATTCTGAAGCGCCTCGCTGTGCATCGCGCCAAGCAGCCCGTCGCTCCGGTCCGCCATCTTGCATTCTCCGCTTCTGCGAATCCTGCGGTTTCCGCCGAACCAAAGCGCCTCGCCGCCGCTTCCGGCTGGACCGAGGATCAGTTCAAAACGCTGTTCTCCGCTCTAACTCACGGCAAGGAAGCTGATTGGAGTATGGGCGACGACGCTCCTCCCGCGTTTCTTTCCTCGCTTCCGCGCACTCTCTGGGATTATTGCAAACAGCGTTTCGCTCAGGTCACCAATCCACCCATTGATCCTCTTCGCGAAACTCACGTCATGTCTCTCGACGTTCACCTCAAGGACAGCCTCACTCTTCCTGGCCCTCTCCTCAGCGCCGGACAACTCGCCGTGCTTTCCGAAATGTTCGATCCCGTTCTTCGTCTCGACATCTCTTTCTCTTCTGCCCTGGGAGTTCCGGGCGCACGCTGCGCGTTTGCTCAGCTATCTTCTACCCCTCTGAGTAGCAGCGCTCGCCCGGGGCTCCTCCTCCTTTCCGATCGCGGCATCAACTCAGAAAACGCAGCTCTTCCCGCTCTCTTGGTCACGGCCGCCGTTTGGAAAGCCATGCTTCGCGATGGCCTCTGCGATGTTCCCCTCATCGTCGAGTCCGCCCAAATCTTTGATACGCACCACGTCGCGCTTCTCATCGCTGCCGGCGCCAGCGCCGTCGTTCCTTATCTCGCCGATGAGTTCGCACAAGCCCTCGAGCCGGGCGGCGCAGCTCGGATGCGTTCCGCCGTCACCGCTGGCCTCCGCAAAGTTCTCGCTCGCATGGGCGTCTCCACCCTCGCGAGCTACCGCAACAGCCAGCTTTTCGAAATCATTGGCCTCGCCGAAGATGTGTGCGCCGAATTGTTTGAAGATGCTGCCGATTATCCCGGCTCCAAGTCTCTCGACGATCTCTTCGCCGATTATCTCCGCATGCACTCTGCGGCCTTTTCCGCTCCCGCTCCTGACCTCGCCGACGCCGGTCTCTACCGCTTCCGCAAAGGCGCCGAGCTCCACGCCACTTCTCCCGAAGTCGTTCGCCGCATCCATGCTCACGTTCGCGCTCCGGAGTCCGGCAAGTTTTCCTCCTTCGAAGAACTTGCCGAGCACCAGGGCACCGTTTTTCTCCGCGACCTCCTCGAGACTGTCCCGGGAACTCCGGTTCCCCTCGAGGAGGTCGAATCTGCGGAATCCATTCTTCGTCGTTTCAGCACGCAGGCTATGTCTCTTGGCTCGCTCAGCCCGGAAGCTCATCGCACCCTTGCCGAAGGCATGAACCTCATCGGCGCGCGCAGCAATACCGGCGAAGGTGGCGAGGATCCCAACACCTATCGCTTCGAGCCTGCTTCCGCCAACAAAATCAAGCAGGTCGCTTCCGGCCGTTTTGGCGTCACCGCCGATTACTTGATTCACGCCGAAGAGCTCGAAATCAAAATGGCGCAAGGCTCCAAGCCCGGCGAAGGCGGCCAGCTTCCCGCTCGCAAAGTTACGGAGTATATCGCGCGCATTCGCCACGCTACTCCCGGCACTCCTCTCATTTCTCCGCCCCCGCATCACGATATTTACAGCATCGAAGACCTCGCCCAGCTCATTCACGATCTTCGCGCCGTCAATCCTGCCGCCCGCATTGGCGTCAAACTCGTCTCTGGCGCAGGCGTCGGCATCATCGCTGCTGGCGTTGCTAAGGCCGGCGCCGATGTCATCACGATTAGCGGCCACAACGGCGGCACCGGCTCTTCTCCGCTCACATCCATCAAAAACACCGGCCTGCCTTGGGAAATCGGCCTTCGCGAAACCCACGACACTCTTGTCCGCGCCGGTCTCCGCTCCCGCGTTTCTCTTCGTGTGGATGGCGGCTTGAAATTCGCGCGCGATATTATCGTCGCCGCTCTTTTTGGCGCCGATGAGTTTGGCTTTGGCACCGCCGCGCTTCTCGCTGTGGGTTGCGTCATGGCTCGCCAGTGCCACCTGAATACCTGCCCTGTGGGCATCGCCACCCAGGACGAAAAACTTCGCGCCCGCTTTGCAGGAAAGCCGGAGATGATCGTCTCTTATTTCCGCTCGCTATCCGAAGAAATCCGCTCTCGTCTCGCTCAGCTTGGCGCTCGCTCTCTCAGCGAACTTACCGGCTGGTATGACCGCCTCAGCGCCCGCTCCGGTATGGATCCGCTCTTGATCGTTCCCATCTCGGACTCCGGCCGCGTCGCTCCTCAGCAGGCTCCCGCTCTGCATGCCGCTTCGCGCGAGGACGCTCTTCATTTCAGCGCCTCGCTCAATCTCCTCGCGGATTCGCAGCCCATCCAGAATTCCGATCGGAGTGTCGGCGCGGGTATGAGCGGCGAACTCATGCGTCGGCGCCGCCCGAAGAGCCTCGTTCGTCCCGTTGCCCAGGAATTAATCCAGGAGTTTCACGGCTGCGCCGGCCAAAGCTTCGGCGCATTTCTCGCCGACGGCATCACGCTCAAGCTCTCCGGCGAAGCCAACGACTACGTAGGCAAAGGTCTTTCCGGAGGCACCATCGCCATTTCCGCCAGCGCCGCTGCTTCGCGCCGCGGCGACGTCCTTGCCGGCAACACCGTCCTCTACGGCGCCACATCCGGTCAACTTTTTGTTGCCGGGCGCGCCGGCGAACGCTTCGCCGTCCGCAACAGCGGCGCTCTCGCCGTCGTCGAAGGCGTTGGCCAGCATGGTTGCGAATATATGACGGGCGGCGTCGTTCTCGTTCTCGGGCCTCTCGGCCTCAATTTTGGCTCGGGCATGACCGGCGGCCTCTCCTACGTCCTTCGTGGCGAAGCGGACGATGTCATCCATCGCGACTTTGTTGCCCTTTCGGAAATAGATGAGCAGGAAGAATCCTGGTTGCGCAGCGTTCTCGAGGAGCATCTACACTTCACGCGTAGTCCTCGCGCCTCGCGCATTCTTTCGCGCCGTGGCTCGCTCCCTTTCCTCCGTGTGCAACCCATCCATTTTCAGGGCACGCTGGAAGCCACCTGGCGACCTGTGATTTCCCGTTTGAAGCGTCAGGATATAATTTTGACTTCGCCGGCGAGCGCCGATCTTTCTCAGGCGTCTCTCCCGGCTTGAAAGGAGTTGGATTCTGAGCTACCGTAGCGGCCTCTTGCCGCTATAATCTGGATCGAGCTGCTCCCCTATGGACTTCGATCAACTCACCACGTTCGTCTACGTCGCTAAACTCAAGAGCTTTTCTCGTGCTGGTCAAAAAGTGTTTCGCTCGCAATCCGCTGTCAGCGCCCAGATTCGCCAGCTGGAACAAGCCTATCGCGCCCGCCTTCTCGATCGTTCCGCCAAATCCGTCGAGCTCACGCCCGCTGGCGAAGTCCTCTTCGAATATGCCGAGCGTCTCCTCCGCCTTCGCGATGAATCTATTCAATTCGTCGCCGATCGCGGCGACGTCGTTCAGGGCCCTTTGGTCTTCGGTGCGAACGAAGCCACCTGCCTTTATCTTCTCCCGGACATTTTTGCCGAGTTCCAGCGCCGCTATCCCCAAGTGCACATCAGCATCTATCGCAATTTCAGCCACAAAATTCTCCAGCGCGTCGAGGATGGCTCCGTTGATGTCGGGATCGTCACGCTTCCCATCAAGTCTCCCAATCTCAAGGTGCATCATCTTTCGCGCGACCGCTTGCGCTTCATGGTCAGCGCCCGCAATCCTCTCGCTCATCGCTCCAGGATCACTCTCGAGGAAGTCGCCGCCCAGTCTCTCATTTTTCCGCGCACCGGCTACACTCGTCAGGTTCTGGACAAGCTTTTTCGCCCCTATCGCGCTCGCCTTCGCGTTGTCATGGAGCTGCCCAGCATCGGTATGATCAAGCGATTCGTTGCCGCCGACGCAGGCGTCTCGATCATCAGCGAAAGTTTCGCGCGCGATCAGGTTCGTTCCGGCGAAGTCAAACTTCTCAATGTCGAGGGCGTGGATCTTTGGCGTGAGCTCGGCTTGATTTATCGCCGCGATCGCAGTCTTCCTCGTGCCGCTCAGGCCCTCATTTCCGTCATCCGCGAAAACAAAAAATTTCCCGACCTCTCCGCCGTCGCCTCCGACTGACCATTTTGTTCCGCGACGCCCACGCCCATGTCTTAGCCTTCTCGTTCACCTCTACAATGCCAACGGCCGTCGTTCTTTTGCACGCACTGACGCAATTTCCCGCACCGCACCATGTCATCTCCAATCACTCTTCTCGGTTTTTCTCCCATTGTATTTTCCACCCCATCGTAATTTCCATTGACAGCAAGTAACTTCTCAAGTACAATTTTTCACGTAAGATACTGCGCCTAGTTGCTTCCTCGCCAGCTCCTAGCTGGCTTTTCTTTTTCCAGGGCTACAATTTTGAATTCGAGCGCGCGCCGGCCCAGCGCCTCCGGTCTGCTCTTGGTGTTTTAACTCCGAGGATGTTTTCAGGCTCCTGTGGTCTATCTGGCAAGCGAGGCGATCAGGCCGGGGGTGGGGATTTCTAATTCGTTTATCTGCAACACTTACGAGGTACCCGCAAATGTTGCATCCAAAGGACTTACAGCCACGCTAACTCCTTTATCTGCAACACTTACAAAAAACCAGGGGGTGCCTTGCCGTCGCTTCAATCCCTACCGCTCTTGCCACACGCCCTTTGCTAACCCCTTTATCTGCAACACTTACACAAAACCTGGGAGCGGCTCCCCGCCGCTCCAGCACTCACTCTCCCTGTGTGACAGCGAGGTAACTCCTTTATCGGCAACACTTACAAAATTCGAGGGGGTACCCTGCGAGCCCATTCCAGCCCGCCGGTCGCTTCCAACCTCTCAGCGTGCCTGTTAGTGGACGTTGAAATCCAGGCTGGCGATCGCTCTTGCGATCACGTTCTCCTGGATTTGGATTAGATCCGTGTCGGCGTAGGTCATGCCGAGCACCGTGAAAATCTCGCCGTTCCGCTCAATCACCGCCAGCGTCCCGGACCAGTCGTGGGTATCCGCCGTCCCGGTGTACTTGAACTCGACTGCGGGAAATCCTCCCACGATTGTCTTGCGCCGCGAAATCCCGCGGTAATTTTCGTAGACCTCGCGCATCCGGCTCTCTACTGTTGCCGCGGCTTGCTCCAGCGGCTCCTTGGTCTTCTCTTGCCCGATCACCATCAGAGTGGATTCATCTTCCGTTCCAAGTGCGACAATGGCATTGGGCAGCGCTTGCCGCGCATCCTCGATCTCGTCCCAGCTTGGCGCTTTGTACATGCGGAATCCGTGCGTGTAATTCGTGTAGAGATTCCCCTGAATCGTTTCGCGAATTGCTGGAGGCTCCGGCTCCTTGGGCGCTGCGGGTTGTGCCGCCGCGGCCATCACTGCCGCGCCTTGCGCTCCCGGTTGTCCATTGATCGCCGGAGCTACCGCGGAAGTTCGATTGCCCGCCGGCGCATTGGGCCGCACCGCTTCGTTCGTTATCTTCGCCGCTGCCTTCTCGGATTTTCCGGGAGCTGGCTCGATGGTCTTCTCGCTGGCATTCGTGGCTTCCGGCGTTCCTTTGCGGGCAGAAGCTACCTCTTCTTCCGCCTTCGGCTTCACGTCTCCCGCTTTGTCATGTTTCGCCGCTGGAACCTTTTCCGTCTTCGCCGTGTCGCTCGCGGGAGCCGTCGGAATAATCGAGGCAATTTTGTCTTTCTCGACGAGCACATATCCAAAGTCCGTTTTGACTTTGAACATGTTGTCCTCGTACGCCACGATCACGCCGTACAGCTTCTTTCCATCTTTTAGCCGGATTTCGTCCGCTCGCGCTGGCACAACTACTGCCGCGCAAAAGGCCGCGAGCAGCGCCGCGACGTAAATCCAGTTTCGATTCTTGAGGACGGCCAAAACTGCGCCGTGCTGGGAGCCGCGCATTTCGGGGACAGCCATGGTTTCAGTATGGGGACCTCCCTCCGGCCCCGCAACTGTCACGCTCGCGGTGGTGTCCGCCGTGATACCTCCGCCAGCAATGCCGCGATTCGCCGGGCTATTCGCTCGATTTGGTCCAGCGATTCGCTCAGCCGTGCGCGCACCGGCTCCGGCAGATTCGCGTGAGTTTGCTGCATGGCCATCGCTTCCGCGATGATGCGCAGCTCTTTTCTATGCCGCGGATTCAGCCGCTCCCAGAGCCGCCGCTTTGCGCTGCGGTTTCGCCCGAGCCACTCCTCTCCGGTGGCCGCCGGGCGCCCCGCCTCCGGCTCCGCTGTCGCCGCATTCAAATTTGGTTTCCTGATCCGGAATAGCATGCGTCCCTTCTCCACGATTCTTCCCGCAATTTGCGTAGTTCAATCTGCAATTTGCGATTCACCGCAGCGCGTCACTTCCTCAACGCTTCCAGTTTTTCGCCATTGATCTGGCCTCCTGCTTCCACTCGTCCCGTCACGCGTATCGCTCGCGTCTCGAACACCAGCCCGCCATAGCGGTCGTACGCATCCGGAAACAGCACGACTTCATACAGCCCACGCTGATCTTCGAGCGTCACGAACATCATGTTGCGATAATTTTTCGTGCCCACGTGCCGGTAGGTCACTACCCAGCCGCACAATGTCACGCGCTTGCCGCGCATCCCGTCCAGCGCGTCGCTCCATGCCTCTCCATTCCGCGGCAAAAAATCCAGCGGATGCCCGCTCACGCACACCTCGAGAATTTCCCGTTCGTACCGCAGCCTCTGCTCGAGTGTGTAGTCCGCCGCGGGCATCCCCGCGAGCGCCGCGCCAAGCTCTTCCTCGGCGTTCATTCCGGCAAATAACGTTTCCGCCGCCGGCGGCGCGGCCGCTCCCGGCAACGCTCTTTTTTTCACTCCCGCTTGGCGCGCGTTTTTCTCTTTTGCTTGTAGCAAATTCCATCGCCAGAGCATTTCCGGCCGCGTCATTCCGCATGTCTTCCCGCCGGTGTCATCGAGCGCGCCGCATTTGATCAGCGCTTCGATTTCGTCGCGCTCGAGCGGCACACGCCTTAAAAAATCCTCGAGCGAACAGAACTTTCCTCTTTCTTCACGCGCCCGCACAATCGCGGCGATCGTCTCCACGCGCAGCCCTCTCACCTGCATCAGCCCCACGCGCACCGCTTTCCTTCCATCCGCGCATTTCTCCGCCGTGTACTGCATCAGGGAACAATTCACCGACGGCAGCAGCACTCCGATGCCCCAGCGCTTCGCTTCCTCGACGTACGCCGACACGTGATAAAACCCCGCGCCCGCGCTGCACATCGCCGCAAGAAATTCCGCCGGATGATGCGTCTTCAAATACGCCATGCGGTAGGAAATATCCGCGTACGTGGCCGCGTGCGCCTTGCAGAATCCGAAGCCCGCAAATTTTTCCACCATCATCCACGTTTCCTCGCGCTCCGCTCCGGATAGCCCCATCAGCTCCGCCGCTTTCAGGAATTTTCCGCGCAGCCGCTCGCGGTCGCGCTGCCCGGAATATTTCGCCGAAGAACGCCGCACCAAATCCGCTTCCGCCAGCGGCATGTTTCCCACCGCTTGCGCGATCTGCATCACCTGCTCCTGAAAAATGCAGACGCCCAGCGTGTCTCCCAGAATTGTTTCGAGCGACGGATGCGCGTACGTTACTTTTTCCTCTCCGCGCAGCCGCTTCAAATAAAGTTCCTTCGAGCCGTACTCCGCCGCGCCGGGTCGAATCAACGCCAGCGCCGCCGCCATTTCCTCGAGCGTTCGTGCTTTCTGCGCGTGCAATAATCCGCGCATGGCGGGCGATTCGATCTGAAAAACTCCCATCGTTTTTCCCGCGGCGATCACGTCGCAAGTGGCGGAATCGTTTTCCGGAATCGCGTCAAAATCAATCTGGCGCGCTTTCGGGCATGGAGTCATTCCATCCGGCGCGACATTGCGCGCGGCAGCGCCGTCGCTCCTGTTTGTCCTGAGTTCCGAAGGTGCTGTGCTCTTTTCTTCTTCTTCCTTTACCTTCTTTATTGACGCTTCTTCCTCTGCCTCCTTTTCAATATTGTCCAGCGCCAGCGACATGGTCGTGAATCCACGCTGGCCGAGAAGATCCATTTTGATCAGGCCGAGAGCTTCGATGGCGTTCATATCCGACTGCGTGACGACGATGCCCTTGGTGGCGCGCTCGAGCGGAGTGATACGCGTCAAAGGCTTCGCGGAAATCACCGTGCCGCAGGGATGAATGCCCATGTGCCGCGGTGCATCATCGAGCCGCA
This sequence comes from Candidatus Acidiferrum sp., assembly GCA_035279745.1. Taxonomy (GTDB): domain Bacteria; phylum Acidobacteriota; class Terriglobia; order Acidiferrales; family UBA7541; genus Acidiferrum. Next base: position 265,894 of record DATEHE010000016.1, read on the forward strand.
ACGCGACCTGCAAAATCGTTTTCCACGGCTCATCGTCCACCGGCAAATTGCGGCATTCCGGCAAATCGCGGATGGCCTGCAGAATGTCGCGCACCGGGCGGTGCGGCAAACGCTTCGTGAAGTAATTTACTTCGGCGGGCGGAACGCCGAACACTTTCGCGATTTCGCGCACGGCGAGCCGCGCGTGCATGGTCACGAAGCTGCCGATCATTGCCACGTGCTCCTCGCCCCAGCGCTCATAAACGTAATCGAGCAGCTCGTCGCGGCGCGCGCCGCAAATATCAATGTCAATATCCGGGCAATCGCCGCGCTGCTCGTTCAAAAAACGCTCGAAGTAAAGTCCCCAGCGCAACGGGCAGACGCAGGAAATGCCGAGGCAGTACGTGACCATCGAGCTGGCCGCCGAGCCGCGCGCCACCGCCGGAATGCCGCGCCGCTTGGCTTCTTCGACGATTTCCCAAACGAGCAGAAAATACGGCGCGAGATGCAGTTTTTCGATCACGCCCAATTCGTGCGTCAGACGCGAGAGCACTTCCGGCCGCAACGGCCGGTAACGTTTTTGCGCGCCCGCGAAGCACAGCTTCCACAAATAGGAAAATGCCGATTCGCCTTCCGGCACGGGAAATTCGGGGAAAATCGTTTTGTTCAACGTGAGCTCGAGATTGCAGCGTCCGGCGATTTCGAGCGTGGCGCGCAGCAATTCGGGATGATCGGGAAAAAGCTTTTGCATTTCCGCCGCCGGCTTGAACCACGCTTCCGCGGTGGTGATTTCCGGCGGCGCGACGGTCGTCAGCAAGCCTCCGGTGCGAATGGCATTCACGGCGCGATGATGGAGATGCTCTTCGGGCCGAAGAAAATGGACATTGTTGGTTGGGGCCAATGGAATGCCGAACTCGCGGCTGAGGCGCTCCGCTTCGCGCAGGAGGCGCCCGTCGCCGGGCGAGAGATGCCGCACTTCGATCCACAATTGGTCGCCGAAAATGTCTTTCAGCCGCGCAAAGTGCCTGGCGATGCCTGGCGCGTCGCGCTCTTGCGTCGGCAAGGGAGAGAGCGCAATTACGCCGCGCGCATGAGCCGCTAATTCTTCCAGTGTGACGGGCCGCCCATCGTCTTTTTCGGAAAAAGAGTCCGGGCTCCTCCGCGAAACGGAATCAGGAGTGAAATCCGGATCGGAGTCGGAATTGAAGTGGAAGCCGGGGCGGGCAACGGCGCTTTTGTCTTTCCCCAATTCCGTTGTGCCTAAATGCCGCAGCGTCACCAACTGGCAAAGATTGCTGTATCCCTCGATATCCGCCGCGAAAAGCACCATCGCTATCGAATTAGAATTTTTCAAAACTCCGTCACTCTGGGCGGAGCGAGGCGCCCTTTGCCAGCGCGCGTCTTGTGCGCGAGGAATTCCGCTTCGGCCTTGCGGCCACTCCACATCCAAAGTGACTCCGACGATCGGCTTCACGCCCGCTTTTTTCGCCGCTTGATAGAACGGCACAGCGGCGTACATGCCGTTGGTGTCGGTCAACGCCACGGCGGGCATTTGCTGCCCGGCCGCGGCGGCGATGATTTCTTCCGGCGTTCCCACGCCGCGCAGGAACGAGTAGTGGCTGTGACAATGCAGATGGACAAACACAAGTGCCCCGAGAACTGCATGTTTCTACGGTAGGGAGAAGGGAGGGAGTCCTAGAAACCGGGAAAAGACTTTATCGGCTCGGATACATCATTTCTGTTTGCGTCCTTCAAGTTCTTTAGCCTTCTGATGCTCAGCTAGCTTTCCGATGAGTGAGGCAACAAAATCACTGAAGCTAAGATCTGAGGCAGGCTCTCTGTATTCTCCGTGCAGCCCCCCTTCACGGCTAGTCAATATAAGGCAGGCCGATGTGTAAAGACGCTCCAGCACCAGCTTGCGGCACAGAAGCTCGTATCGCGTTGCGTAAGACACAGATTTTCGCGTTTTTTCATAGGCTACGTCTTTGAACTCTGAGCGGATATTGAAGTGAGGTTCAGCAACGCGCACCGGAGAAGTCGAGCGTTCGTCCTCTTCGAGCAGCATGATGTAGCCAGCCCAAGGAGTCTTTGACTTCCCAAAGGTTTTCTCACGAAAAGCAGTCCACAGGTCCGTGGCGTTACCCAGGGCCTCTTCAACGCGGTTGTTGCAGTTGTTCCCATAGGAAGGACCAGCCTGTGACTTGAATTCCATCAAAGCAAGCAAACGTCGGTCAGTCACCACTATTAAATCCCAGTCTTTGGCTGGCCGAAAAAAGCCAGGCAAGTCCGTCTTGGAACCTTTGAAGATACATTCTGCTGACATTCCTGATTCTCGCACCAAGTCACGAAACAGGTTGGCAAACCCATCCATATGCTTGCCGCCAGTGACATCGGCTCGCGCGCCATAATCGCGAACGCCAGAACCCGCTCCTTGAGATTCCTTTTGCTTCAGCCGTGTTTTCCAGTAGTAGCGCACGGCATCTGACAGGCGCTCTTCGAGGGTCACTTGTGTTTCCTAGCGGGTTTTACGGGCTGCACCACAGCGGACCCGAAAAGGTCAGTTGTAGCGGAAGAAATCCTGCGGTGAGCAAGGTTGAAGTAATGTTCATCGACTTCGATTCCTATGCTGTTTCTGCCCCAGCGTGCGGCGGCAACGGTGGTGGTGCCCGTTCCCATGAACGGATCAAGCACGGTGTCCCCAACGAAGCTGAACATCCTAACTAAACGCTCGGCAAGCTCTTCAGGGAATGGGGCAGGGTGTTCTCTAGTAGAGGCACCCGTTACATTGCTCCAGACCTGCTGAAACCATTTCTGATAGTTTTCAGAAGAGATGACGCTGAGCACCCGCGTGTGGAGAGAAGGGCTTCTATAACCGCCTGGTTTGCGTTGCATGAGAATAAATTCGCAATCGTTCTTGATGACCGCATTGGGTTCGTAGGGCTTTCCGAGAAAGCCGGAGCCATTCTCAACTTCGTACGCAGCGTTGGATATTTTGTACCAGATGATAGGCGCGAGATTGTCAAAGCCAATCTTCCTGCACTGCTCTTGAATCGCTGCATGCAAAGGCACCACGGTATGCCTGCCGTTGTTCTTCCGGCGCGAAAGGCAGACATCACCCACAACGCAGATGAGCCTGCCGCCCGGAACAAGCGCTTCAAAGGAACGACTCCAGACTTTTTGAAGCTCGTTTAAGAAATCGTCATAATCTTCAATCGCACCCATTTGGCCTTCCGACTCACGGTATTCCTTGAGTGTCCAGTAAGGCGGTGAGGTCAGCACCAAATGCACGCTCTCTGGCTCAACTTCGGGCATCTGTCGCGCGTCTTGCAGGATGAGTTTGTGGTTCGTTGGAACAGACCGCAAGTTGGCTTCAATCGCGGCTACTAACGCCGGATCCTTGGCAATGCGCGGCAGATCTTTTTGAGGGTCAGCCAGTTCCCTCAATTCCGGAGGAACGAAGCTAGAGATCTCAAAAAGTGGAGTCGCAGCGGCGGCATTCATAATAATCAGGGCTAATCTTACTCTACTGACGAAAGGAAAACACGAACACGGACCCATGCTTAATTGAAAAATTCTCGTAAGGGCATGGTTTCAATCTCACTGTCATACTCACCGCGAGAGGCAGGGAGTGGAGAGGACCAGGCCGTTGGGCTTGGTGGCGTAGTGCTCGCGGAGTTCGAGGCCGTTGCCGTAGAAGACGGCGTTCCAGCCATAGCGGCCGCGGACGGAATCAAGGCCGCGGTTCAGGTACCAGCGGCGGTTGGCGTCCGTATCGAAGAGCTCGTTCTGGCGGCGATCAGGTTCGAGATTAATCACGTTCACACCCACGAGGCGAACAGCGACGCGGCGCGTGAACGATTTGGCGAACAGGCCCCTGGCAGCGGCGAGCAGCTCGCGCTCGTCATTCGAAGGACGCGGGAGGCGCATGGTCTGGTGCGCCGAAAAATGATCCACGTAGCGGATGCGCAGGCCGATGGTGCGCGCCTGGCGCCCGTATTCGCGCAGGGTCGAGCCGATGCGCTCGCTTAAATATTCGATGAGGCCGCCGAGAAATTCCGTGTCAATGGTGCCGCCTTCGACGGTGGTTTCGCGGGAGACGGATTTGGGCGTGGAAGGAAGCAGGACTTCGCGGCCATCGAGGCCGCGGGCGCGTTCCCAGATTTGGCCGCCGATGACTTCGCCAAACGCGGCTTCGAGAACGGGGCGCGGAACGCGGCGCAATTCACCGATGGTGGAGATGCCCCGCTCGGCCAACATGCCGGCATGGACATGGCCGATGCCATGCAGTTTTTCGACTGGAAGCGGCGTGAGAAATTCTTCTTCCGCGCCGGGAGCGATCATGCGGAAGCCGCGAGGGCGCTCGATACGCGAGGCAATGGAAGCGACGACTTTGGTGCGGGCGGCGCCGATGCTGACGCCCAAACCGGTTTGTTCGAGCACGTCCGACTGGATGCGGCGCAGGGCCGCTTCGTAATTGGGATAGAGCCGCTCGGTTCCGGAGAAGTCGAGATAAAAATCGTCGAGCGCGGCGGTTTCCACCGCGGGCGTGAAGGTTTCGAGGATGCGCCGCACGCGCTCCGCGTAGTCGGCGTAATGTTCATACTGGCCGGGAACGACGATGGCTTTGGGGCAAATGCGCAGAGCGTCGCGAAAGTTCATGGCGGTTTTCACGCCTTGCGCTTTGGCTTCGTAGCTGGCCGAAGCGACGACGCCGCGGCCGACGAGAACAGGCTTGCCGCGGAGTTTCGGGTTGAGGACCTGTTCGACGGAAGCGAAGAACGCGTCCACATCCACATGCACGATGTTGGGGATGGATTTGGGAGAGCGTGCATCGGCGCCGCGGCCGTTTTTTTCGCGCGTGTCCTCCTGAAACGGATGGAGAGGCATGGCGACAGCGGGAAATATATTTTCGATGCAGACGTCCATGGAAGCTCCTCATGACGGCGGCCGGACACGGCCACCGTAACAGTCACCGCAGAGCGGTGAAGGCAGGGAAGCGGGCTGTTTTCGAACGAGCCAAGCAGCAAAAGACCGGGTTCGAGGGATTCCTCCGTCGAGTGAATCCCTCACCCCCGCTTACGGCTTGGAAGTTTCAACGGGCGGCGAACCGATCGAGAGAGCCATGAAAGGCAATGGAGCGGAAGGCCGCCCGTTTCCCGTTTCCTCTACCGGAGAGGACTATAGGCGAATAAAAAGCGAAAGTCAACTTTATTCTCGGAAAGAAGTAGTTCCTTCGCTCGCCGTCATATTGTCCCGTTTTCCTGCAGGAGACAGATCCCGGAAGGGAAAGAAAACCGCCACAAGCGTGAGGAGTTGCTTAGCGCTCGAGTTCAGCGCGGTTCCAATGGGCGAGATTTGCGCCAGCCTCGTAAGTGGATTGCAAGAAAGCAAGTAGCGTTTCGCGGGGCGAAGCGGAAAGGCGAACGTCGTCGTACATCAAGAGGAATTCCTTCAATTGCGGGTGATAGAAGGCCTGCACGGGCTTAACGGGAGCGGCGGCGAATCCCGCAGGTTCGGGCGCGGAGTAAGCGTAGAACGCAGGACCTTCCACGCCGTTGCCGCCGGGCCAGAAACCCGCGCTGATCACTTCGTGGGAGTACGCTTCGCGGGTGATGGAGTCCGCACCGGGGCGCTCGGGAGCGCGGCGGCCGGAAAAACGAGTGACAGCCAGATCGAAGCTGCCCCAGAAAAAATGCACCGGGCTAGATTTTCCGATGAAGCGGGCGCGGAATTCATGGAAGACGGAATCGCAGCAAAGTAAGACGCGCCAAAAGCGATTTGCGTATTCGGGATCATAGGAGGCGTGCAGGGTGTCCTGATCGAACGGAATGGGATTCGGAATTTCGACCGGCATTTTCCAGAAATTGACGGGGATGCCGAGGGAAGCCAGGGAGGCCATGAATTCGCGGTAAAAGTCGGCGACGGTGCGCGGGGCGAGCGCGAGAGAAAAAATGGTGTCATTACAAGTTCGAATGACGAGCTGGTGACGGATGAAATCGAATTGAATTTCGAAATAGCCGCCGGCATAGGGAATGGCGGAGGTGGTCAAGCCGAGAGCATTGACATAAAGCGGGACGCCCCACCAGTGATTCAGTTTCGGGGCCAGGGCGAGGCGCACTTTGCCTACGATCTGCGTCCACATGTGAAGCGTGGCGTAAGTGTCGCGCCATGCGGCAAGAGGCAGTTCAGGCCAGAACTGAGAATCGGCGCGTGCGGTGGTTGCGGTCATGGCGCCTCCAGATAGTGTTTCAAGCGCGGCGGAAAGCGTTATTGAACGGAGTCGAGCAAGCCGCGGTCTTTTAACATGGGCTCGACGCTGGGTTCCTTGCCGCGCCATGCGGCGTACATTTTTGCCAAGTCTTCGGTATTGCCGCGCGAGAGGACCATTTTGCGGAAGCGGTCACCATTGGCGCGAGTGAGGCCGCCATGCTCTTCGAACCACTGGTAGGCGTCATCATCGAGCATTTCAGCCCAGAGATAGGCGTAATAGCCGGCGGAATAGCCGAGGCCCCAGATGTGGCTGAAATAGCTGGAGCGGTAGCGAGGCGGAACGGCGGCGAGCCACAGGTGCTTCTTTTCGAGGGATTCCTTTTCGAAGACATCGGGCTTCTCGAGAGGAGCGCCGGCGGAGAGCGTGTGCCAATCCATATCTAGCTCGGCGGCGGCAACGAGCTCGGTGAGCGCGTAGCCTTGATTGAATTTCTCGGCCTTGCGGATTTTGGCGACGAGTTCGGGCGGCATGGGAGCGCCGGTCTTATAGTGATGAGCGTAGTGCTCGAAGACGGAAGGATAAAGCGCCCAATGCTCATTAAATTGCGAAGGAAATTCGACGAAATCGCGCGCGGTGGCGGTGCCGGAGAGGCTGGGATATTCGGTGTCGGCGAACATACCGTTCAGGGCGTGGCCGAACTCGTGGAACATGGTGGTGACGTCGGTGAAGCTGATAAGCGCAGGTTCGCCGGGAGCGGGCTTGGGAAGATTGGCGACGTTGTAGACGACGGGCAGGACGCCCAAAAGCTTGGATTGTGTCGTGAACGTGTCCATCCAGGCGCCGCCGTTTTTGTTATCGCGTTTGAAGTAGTCGCAATAGAAAAGAGCAAGAGGCTTGCCGTCAGTGTCAAAGACCTCGAAGACACGGACGTCGGGCTGATAGACGGGGATGTCCTTACGCTCCTTGAAAGAGATGCCGTAGAGCTCGTGAGCGGCGTAGAAGACGCCGTTTTGGAGGACATTGTTGAGCTCGAAGTAGGGCTTCACTTCGGCGTCGTTGAGATCGTATTTGGCTTTGCGGACCTGCTCGGCATAGAAATTCCAATCCCAAGGTTCGAGCGTGAAGCCGCCATGCTGGGAATCGATCACGTCCTGAATATCCTTGGCTTCGCTGGCGGCTTTGGCGGTGGCGCCGGGAACGAGCGCGTCCATGAACTTGATAGCGGCTTCGGGAGTTTTGGCCATTTGATCCTGAAGCTTCCAGGCAGCGTGATTCGGGAAACCGAGGAGTTGCGCGCGGCGAGCGCGGAGGTGGGCCATGCGGGAAATGAGTTCGCGAGTGTCGTTGGCATCGCCACGTTCGGCGCGATTCCAGGAATTTTTGAAGAGGGCCTCGCGAGTGGCGCGATCGCTGAGCGAAGCGAGATCGGGCTGCTGAGTTGTGTTCTGAAGGGGAATTAGATAGCCGGATTGCTTTCGGTTTTTGGCGGCTTGTTCGGCGGCGGCAAGTTGGCCGCTGGAGAGGCCCGCGAGCGCGGACTTGTCGGCAGTAATAAATGCGCCGTCTTTAGTGGCGGCGAGGAGCTTGTTGGTGAAGTCCGTGGAAAGCGTGGAGAGCTCTTCGTTCATCTTCTTGAGCTGCGCTTTATCGGTGTCCGAAAGATTAGCGCCGGCGTGGACAAAATTGTCGTAATCGTATTCGAGGAGGCGGAGCGATTCGGGGTCGAGGTGGAGGGAGTCACGCTGCTTGTAAAGCGCGGAGATGCGGGCGAAAAGCTTCGCGTTGAGAAGAATGGCGTCGGCGTGGGCGGCGAGCTTGGGAGCTTCTTCGGTCTGGACCTTCTGCAAGGTGTCGTCAATGTTCGCACCCGTGACGCCGCCAAAAGCGCCGAGAACGCGCTGCAGGAGCTGGCCGCCCTTTTCGAGGGCGACAATCGTGTTTTCGAAAGTGGGAGGAGCCGGATTATCGGCAATCTTCGTGACTTCGGCGAGTTCCTCCGCCATGCCTGCTTCGATGGCGGGCTGGTAGTCCCCGTCTTTGATTTTGTCGAAGGGAGGAGCGTGAAAGGGGAGCGTGCTCGGAGCATAGAACGGATTGGAGGGTCCAAATTTGGCCTGGCCCGGTGCGGCGGAAGTGTTGAGAGCGCCGAGGGCGATGGCTCCGGACGTGATGATGGTGGTCATGAGTTTGCGCATTACCTTCCCCTTCAAATGGATGCGAATTGCAGTCGCGAGAGCGGTCACGCAGGATGATAAGCCTGCCTGGCAGCTTTGCGCTGGGCCTTCAAAGATTTTTTGATTGCCTTGTGCTGCTGCTTCAGGGCTTTTTTCATGGCTTTACGCTGCGCTTTGGCGGCTTTCTTGGCTTCGATTTGAGTCTGGCGGCCGTATTCCGCGCCAGTCATTCCTTCTTGTGCGGGAGAAATGGCGGGGAAAGCGCAGACGAAAAAAAGGAGCAATGCAGCTGAGGAGATTCGACGCGGGATAAAAGTCCTGGAAGGCATGTCGTGTGCCACCAGTCTACACCTCTGGAGCCGGAGAACGCATCAGAAGACGCGGCCCAACTGGAAGAACCACTTGTGGTGGCCGGTATCGCCAACGCTGCCGCCTAGAAATAGAGGGCCGATGGCAGTTTCGGCCAGGACGCCGGCGGCAACGTCGTTCGGGAATTTACTTTGGTTGGGAGCGCCGTACATTTTGGCGACTTCATAGGTGCCAATTACGAAAACGCGCTTGCCAATCAGGGGCGGGAGGATCCACAGGTCGTGGAGATATCCGCCGCGGAAGAGGTAGTACTGATTGCCCTGCAATTCGTTGAGGCCGTAAGCGCTGAGGGAGAAGGGTCCACCGAGGAAAAATTGGGGAATGCCGGTCTGCGTATAGCCGAAGGTTGTGGCACCTTCGCCATCCACAAACACGGAGCCGAGAGCTGAGACGGGTTGAAAGTATTCGATTTTGGTTTGCAGAGAGGGGAAAGCAGTTGAAGTTCCCGGGCTAGTGTCGAACCAGCGGAAAGTGGTTTCCGAGCGCACTACTTTGCGGGGGATGACGGGGCTGTCGGTCTGGTCAAAAAGGTAGTGAAGCTTTGCGTCGCGGGCATGGCCCGAGACGGGATTGAAGACGGCGGAGCCGAGCCGGAGATTTGCGTCCAGGTAGCCGATTTCATATCCGGCGCGCAGTTCACTGAAACGATTGAAGGCATAACCAAAATCGAGACCGATATGGGTTTGGCCCAGTTTGTAGTCGGCGAGAGGATTGCCTTTGGCATAAATTTTGAAGACGCGAGTGCTGGCATCGCCGTGGGGTGCGAAGAACCATTTGCTGAGAGGAGTAAACGGGCGATAGAGCTCGCTGTCGAGTCCGTAGGTATTGCCGAATAGAAAGTCACTGCGCCATTCGGAGCGGAAACCGGCGGCATCGAGAAAGGTGAAGCGGGCGCCCATGGTGATGCCAACTTCCTCGCTTTCGGAGTCGTCCACTTCAAACCCCGGTTGAATGGTTGGAGGGGCATAATTTTTTTCGCTGACGCGGATTTGCAGCCCGGTCTTGCCGTCGCGTTCGACGTAGCGGAAGCCGGCGGTGTCGTAGCGGCCCAAGCCGGTCAGGCGCGTGAGAATGCCGTCAAGTTTTTTGATTTCCAGAGGGTGGCCCGCCATCGGAGCCAGATAGCGCTCAATGTTCTCGCGCTGTTGAGGGGTGTCCGCGCCCTCAAACTGGATGAACTGAGGGGTAGGTTCCGAAGTTCTGATGCGCGACTCGCGCTGGCCGAGATATTCCTGCCATTCGGAATCGCTGAGCGAGAATTTATCGAGTAGAGGGGCCTTGGCCTCCGCGGCTTCAAATCCCTTTTGCATAATGGGGTCATGCTCTCTGTAATCGGTTGAGGAGTACCCGGCGAGAGGGACGCTTACGACGACATCGGCGCGAGCAAGCCCCCGGATCTCGCTTTCGGCAACAACAAGATGAATGGATTGATCGAGCACATTGAACAGGGACTTGATGTCTTTCGCTTCCAGAGGGCGTGTTTCGAGATGGACCGCGATAACGACGTCGGCGCCCATTTCCTTCACGACGTCGGTCGGCAGATTGTTCACCAGCCCGCCATCCACCAGAACGCGGTCGGGCTGAAAGACTGGTTTGAACGCACCCGGAATGGACATGGTCGAGCGCAGCGCTTCGGCGAGCGGGCCATTTTCAAAGACGACTTCCTTGCCGCTGACAAGATCGGTTGCCACACAGCGGAAAGGGGTTGGAAGATCGGCGAACGAATTCAGTGCGTAGTAGGGAAGCGTGATTTTATCAATCAGCAGGCCAATCTGCTGACCAGAATTCAGGCCGCTGGGAAGCGACAAGCCGTTTTTCAATCCAAGAATGAGCGAGTTCGGATAGGCGCGCTGGTCTTCTTTTCTGCGGTAGGAAAGTTGCTGGTAGGGAGTGGTGTCGCTCAGCATCTTGTTCCAGTCAATGCCGTCAATGAGCTTCGTAAGTTCGGCAGGAGTCATGCCGGAAGCATAAAAGCCGCCAACCAGGCCGCCCATACTGGTGCCCGCAACGTAATCAATGGGGATGTGATGGTCCTCAAACCATTTCAGAACGCCAATATGCGCGAGGCCTAGGGCGCCACCGCCCTCGAGGGCGAGGCCGATGCGAAGGCGGCTCGTGGGGCGCTTCAGCGGAGTCGAATCGTTGGAGCGTAGAACCTCCGAGGAGGGCGGCGCAGATGGATGGAAGTTCGCTTCCTCTGCCGCATCATTTTTGGTTCCTGAGCCCAGTGAGGGAAGTGCATTCTGTTGTTGGGCGCCAGCGATAGGTGACAGCAATAAGCAGAACAGCAAGAAGGAGATGCGCGGCATATCGGCCTCCAGGAAAAGAGTAAGGCGGTTACCGGCGCTGGACAAGCGAACAGGTGCTGATTCCGCGCAGAAGTACCTCGGTTCTCTTGCCGCAACTCCTGGGCGGGCCTAGGGTTAGGAGGTAGGTGAAACTGCCCAGCCTCAGGGCGCGAAACCATATAACCCAGGTGTTTTGCCAAAAAATAATTATCCTTGAGGCGGGAACTTTCATCTGAGAAACGGGGTATCAGAGGACAAGGAAGGAGTCTGCCATGTTCAAAGATTCCAAGCCTGCTGCCGCCGCAAGCATTTCGGAGGTCCGTGGAAGGGACAAACTCTTTGCGCTATTCCGAATGTTCCGCTGGACTGTCTATGGATGCGCGCTGATTGCCTTGATCTTGCTTCTGCACAAGTCCGCGCCACCAGCAGTGACAGCCACTCCTGAAGCAGCCGCCAGCGCTGAGCAAAAGGTCCAACAGGTTCAACAAGCTGTGGCCCAAGGCCAGCCGGCCACGCTGCGAATGAACGAAGCGGAATTGAATTCCTACCTGGCGTCTCATTTGGTGCTGGCCGAAGAAACCGTCGTCGGTGCCGGGCCAAACGCAGGTTCGGACGCGGGCCTGCAGGCACCGAGTGGAGATCAGACTGGAGCGGGCGGGAATGATGTTCAGCAAATGCGATCGAACGTGAGAGACGTGAAAGTGCAGCTCATTGGGGACCGAGCGCGGGCCTACGTGGTTTTCAATCTGCATGGGAAGGACATGACGCTATGGCTCGAGGGGCGCGTCCGAGACGAGAACGGGTTCCTGCGTTTTGAGCCACTCAGCGGCCAGATTGGCGCGCTGCCGATCCCGCAGTCCACTCTTCGGGCGGCCATGCAAAGATTGATGAACTCGCCTGAAAATCAGGACAAACTGAGACTTCCGGCCGACATGTCTGATCTGAGAGTTGAAAATAGCGAAGTCGTTGCGGACTATCAGTAAGGGAAGATTTGAGGGCGCGGGCGCATCGTGTGGAAGGTGCCTGGCGCTAAATAGAAAGCCCGAGGCGCGCGGAAAATTCGCGGCGGCCATGGGACGTAAGACGTACCGCGCGGCTATCCAGGTCCTGTAGCAGCCATTTTCGCCGGATTACAGCGTCCAGAAAAGCCGCACCCAATGCGCCGCCAAGATGATAGCGGCGTTCACTCCAATCCAAACAGGGACAAGCAAATTTGCGGCGCAGCGAGCGGAGACCATCCACGTCCACGCCCAGCGCTCCGAAGGCCTTTCCGCCCGCGCGCGTCAATTCGTAGGAATTTTCGGAATGCTGCGAGGAATGCGATAGCCATCCGAGAGCCGCGAAGCGGTCGTGCAGCGCAACGCCAAGCGTGCCCGCCAAGTGGTCGTAGCAGGTGCGCGCTTCCCGAAGCGGAGCTGGCGTGCTGGGGACGAAAGTTTGCAGGCGGCGGCTGCCGGCAAGGACGCTAAGCCCCTCGAGAACTCCCGCGACTTCCAGACTTGCGAGGCTGTAATACCGATGCTTGCCCTGCGCGAGGACTTTGACCAGGCCGGAGGACTTGAGGCGGTCTAGATGAACGCTGGCGGTCGATGGGCTGACTTCAGCGACGACGGCGAGTTCCGTGCTCGTACGAGCGTGCCCATCCATCAGGCAGAAGAGCATGCGGGCGCGAGCCGGTTCGCCGATAGCCGCAGCGATGCGCGAGACGGCCGCATCCGATTGATGCGAGACATTCATTGTTTGATGTTAAACGAAGTGTTCCCTCGCAGCAATCTGGATAGTGACAGGCATGAGCCGGGATTCCTGCGAGAGCCAGCCGATTAGCCGGCGCGAAGCCGTGAAACTGCTTGGCGCAGCGGGCGCGGCGCTTGTGGTTCGAGATGGCAACGAAATTTCAGCCGGACAAAACTTGAGGAGTGTGCCAATGAAAATCGCCTGTTTCATACGCTACCAGATTGATCCGCACCAGCGGGACGAGTTTCAAAAATATTCTGAAAATTGGGCGCGTATTATTCCGCGCTGCGGCGGACAACTGGTCGGCTATTTTCTGCCGTGTGAGGGGACAGACGACATCGGCTGGGGCGTCGTGACGTTTGAAAGCCTTGCGGCTTACGAAACGTACCGTGCACGACTGAGGACGGACAAAGAAGCACGCATGAATTTCGCGATGGCGAATAGCCAGAGAATCATCTTGAGGGAAGAACGCGCGTTTCTCGAAGTCGTGGAGGGCACATTCAATCTGCCGGCCGCAGCGAATGGAGCGGAAGGAAAATGAGCGTGATTCGAAGCGTCGCTAAAGTCAGTTGATGGGATTGAGTCAAGAGCGAGGCAGCGAAGAAGATCAGGAAGCGCGCGAAGCGATTCGGTAGGCCACGCCGCACTTGAAGAGCTTATCCTTCGTCAGCTCTACCACCCAGGCGATTCGCGCGGGAACGAAGATGGTGTTGCTGCCCGGAGAGTAGGGGACAGCTACTTCAATGTCGATGTTTTCAAAATAGCGTTTTCGGCTCTTAAAACAGATCCCGCCCTTGGACATGTCTTCGCAGGTGACGACGTCGTCGGTAAAGCCGGAACGCCTGACACACGCCTTATAGGTGACTTTGGTGCGAGGATGCTTCCGCCGGTTCTCCGGCTGTACGGGAGCCGCAAGTGTGGACTTTGGGGAGGCTGGAACCTCCGCGGGTGGGGCTGGCTTGGCAGCTTGGGGCGCGGGTTGCTTCTCTGGAATCGATTCAAATCCGCTTGCGCGAGCCAGTTCATCCACGACAGGAGTGCTGGCCGCGCTCGTTGCGCCCGCGAACGAGGACGCCGTGGCAGTTTTCACAGTGCCCACAAGGGCCGGCTCTTCTTCAGGAGGCGCGGAGCCGCGCTTCCACAACGTGGAATCGTGGCAGACCTTACAGTACCGGACGATGCCTTCGTTGATGAGAAACACATCGGATTCAACGTCGCTGTGTTCCACGGTTTCGCGGAGCTGGCAAATGCTGCATTCGAGATTGACGCGACGCGCGAGCTTCTCTGAATCGGAGAGCGGAGCAAAGTCCGCGCCCCAAAAATCCAAGATGGAAGCGTCCACGAAGGCCACGCCGTAGGTATAAAAGTCGCCTTCCGAACCGATGCGCCCAACGACGCGGACAACGGCCTCTTTGTTCATGTCGAGGTAACGAAGGATGATTTCCTGTTCGGCGGAGAGCTTGAAGGAGGAGACGATGCCGGCGCCGTGGCGGCTCAGGAGGACGGTTTTGGTCATCTCCGAGAAGCCCTTGCCGTCCATGTCGCTTCCTGTCAAAAGGATAGCGAGCTCTTTGGGAATGCGTGAACTTCGGCGCAGATGCTCGTACGACACGATCTCACTCGTCGAGGGAAGCTTAACTACTGGACAGATTAGCCGGAAGAAGAGCGTGCCGGAGTAAAAAATGGGTTAATGGTTCCACCGGCGCAAGGGCGAGGGAAATGTAACCAGAAACACGACGAAATGTGCCCAAGGTCACTGATTTTGGGGTTCAACGGAACTACAAGGGAGGCGCAGCAGGACCCAGGTCGCGAAGAGGATGCTAGCCGCGAGGGTGAAGACGAGAAGGTGATCGGAACGCCCTTCGGTTCCCACTCGCTGATGGTCAAAGGGCATCGCGCCAGGCCAGACGATAGCGATGACGGATTCACTGCTGCCAGGGGCGGCGATAGGGCGCCAGGCATAGCGAACGCGCCGGTTGCAAGGGCGCACCGGCCGTTCACGGCCGGATTTGCCGAGGCACCTATTGCCGCCCAATTTTTCCAGGGTTGGGGCGGGCATTGGCCCGCGAAATGGAAGAAAGAGGAGAAAATTTATGACAAACCTGGTATTCCGTGACAACTGGTTCGAGGATCTTTTCGATGTGCGCCGGGAATTTGACAGGCTGTTCAACCGGATGCTGACCGAAAAGACGAGGGGGAAAGAAGAAGCAGCGCCGCTGGCGGGGTTTCCGTTTATGCCGGCGATTGAGTCGCATGTGGACAAGGAACTGAAGCAGTATGTTTGCAAGGTCTCTTTGCCGGGGATCGATCCTAAGGAAGTCAAGATCAACGTGGAAGGGGACCTGCTCACGATTGCGGGTGAGCGGAAATTCGAGAAGAAGGCCAAGGAGGCGGAGTATTTCCACGAGGAATTCGCATACGGCAAGTTCGAGCGGACGCTGGAACTGCCGGAAGGCGTCAGCGCGGAAAAGATGACCGCCGAGTTCGTAAACGGCGTCCTCGACATCAAGGCGCCGATCGCCGCAGCCGCTTTGCCGAGGCGAATCGAAATCAAGACGAGTGTGCCGCTGAGCAAGCAGATGGCGGCATAAGTCCCAGCAACTGAGAGGCCCGGTGCGGAAACGCGCCGGGCCTTTTTCTTTCCCACAACCCAATCTTTATCACTCGTGACGGAGCGCCCTGAGCGGATCAATTCGGGTCGCACGAAACGCGGGAATCCAGCAGGCGAAGAGCGCGATCGCCGTCAGCAGCACAAGTACGCCGACAAAGGTCAACGGATCCGTCGGCTTCACGCCAACGATTAAACTAGTCATCAGACGCGTGCCGGCAAAGGCGATCACCAGCCCCAGCGCCAACCCAATTCCGACGACCGCGAGGCCCTGCCGCAGAACCATTTTCAGAATGTCCCGCGGCGCTGCGCCGATGGCCATGCGAATGCCAATCTCATGAGTGCGCTGGACAGCGGCGTAGGAAACCACGCTGTAAATTCCGACCACCGCAAGGATGAGACCGAGGATGCCCATAATCGCGGTTAATTGCGCCCCGAAGCGGAAGAAGAAAAATCCGTTCGCCCCTTGTAAAGCCTGGGTCATGGTTTGCACTTCGGTCATTGCCAGATCCGGCGCCATTTCATGAATTTGCTGTTCGATCTGAACGGCCAAAGTCTCTGGCGGAACGGCGGTGCGCACGTGAAGCGAGCGCATCGGCAAGTAGTTTTGATCCAGCGGTTGATAGAAAAAAGGCTGAGGCTCCTCGGTCACGCTCCCGTACTTTTCGTTTTGCACGACGCCAACGACCTCGACGAATGGTCCCGCCGGCCCCTTGGTGCCAAAGTGTTTTCCGACGGCGTCTTCTTTTGGCCAGAACCGATTGGCCATCGTCTCGTTAATAATGGCGACCGCTGGAGCATTTTTCGAATCCGCGTCCGTGAAACTTCTCCCGTGCAATAAGGGGACTTGCAGGGTGTCAAAGTAGCCCGGGGAAATCATGTTGTTAAAGACTTCCGGAGCCTGCTGGCCCGCTTCGAGCGGATGCTCTTCGATCCACACCCGGTCGGCGGAACTGATGTAGCCCAGGGGAATCGTGAACGCCTGAGCTGCCGAGACGACTCCTGGAATCGAACGGATGCGAGTATTCAGATCCTGATAGAACTCGCGCCCGCCGTCTTCCTTAAAGCCAATTTGAGAAACGTCCATCGAAAGATCCAGAACATGATCGGGATTGAAGCCGAGATTGATCTTCTGCGCCTTTTCAAGGCTGCGTACAAACAAGCCGGCAACCACCAACAGTATGAGCGAGCCCGCCACTTGGGCGACTACGAGAATATTCCGCGCCAGTTGGCGTCGCGGCCCGGAAGAAGAGCCGCGGCCACCTTCATGAAGAACAAGGATGACATCGGTCCGCGCCGCTCGAAGGGCAGGCATGATGCCAACCACGAAGCCGGTGAGCAGCACGGCGACGAGCGCGAAGAGGTACACGCGCGCATCCGGATGAAAATCAAGATGAATGGGCAGGTCTGTCCCGAGGCGTAGCGAGCCAAGAATCCCCGAAGCCCAGGAGCCGAGAAGCAGCCCGGCAGCTCCGCCCAAGAGTGCGAGCAGCAGACTTTCCGTCAGATATTGCCGCACAAGCCGGCCTCGGCCCGCGCCAAGCGCTGCGCGGATCGCCATTTCGCGCTGGCGAACCGTGGCGCGGACAAGCAAGACGTTTGCAATGTTGAAGCAGGCCACCAGAAGCACGAGGGCGGCTAGCGCCAGGAAAGCCATCGAAGCAATTGGCAGCGGATTGTTCGGGTCCGGCTCGGGGCGCGCAAGCTTTTCAGGGTAAAGCTGAACGGTCAGGCCCTTTTCGGTGTCTGGATGCTGCTGAGCCATGCGCGCGGCCACCACGTTGAGCTCCGTCTCTCCCTCCTTCAACGTGACACCCGGCTTGAGCCGGCCCATTACCGTCAAAGTTCGCGAACCCCGGCTAGTCCATGTTTTTTGCATTGGGTTGTCGGGGTCTTCGTTTGTTTCGGCGCTAAAGGGAATGTAGCCATCCATATCGAGGATTGAATACGTACCTTTGAAAGTCGGAGGAGCGACGCCAATGATGGTGAATGGCAGGCTATTGAGCTCCACCTTCTTGCCGACTACGCTGGTGTCACCGTTGAATCTCTTCTTCCAATAAGAGTAGCCCAGGACCAAAACAGGGTCTGCGCCGGGCGTGCGCCCTTCGCTGGGCAGAATGAGTCTGCCGATCAGCGGGCGGACGCCCAAAGCGGAAAAGTAATTGCCGGTTACACGGCTCAAGATGCAGTGATCCGCGCTGTGGTCAGCTGCGAGACTTGCCAGTGTCACGCGATACGCAAAAATGTCGCTGAACGCACTGGCTTGATCCCGCAAGTCTTCGAAGTCGGGATAAGAGAAGCGGTAATTATCAGGGACAGAGGGTTGCCTTGCGCCGAGGACGGTGATTTGTTCCGGGTGGGCGACAGGAAGCGGGCGGAGCAGCAAGCCGTTGATGACGCTGAACAGCGTCGTGTTCACCGCCATTCCCAGGGCCAAGGTGATGATGCCGATCAGCGCGAATCCCGGGTTTTTTAGGAGAGTCCGGACGGCGTAGCGCAGGTCATTTACGATACTTCGCATGGCTGCTCCTTGGGGTCGTTTGCTACTTTAAGGCATCTCGGTGGCCTCCCCGCTGAGAAAATAGTCGTGGTAAAGGCCTGGTGCTCAAGGGCTTACGGTTGGGAGCTGGTGGGGCAGGGGATGTGTCTGTCCGGTTCCGGGACGGCCAATGCCGGGTCCGGACGGTTCGCTCGATCACCTCCTGCGACCGTTCACAAATTGGGTTGTCTGTGCGCGCATGACAGACAGCATGCTCTCCAGGTAGGCGTTGATAATCTTCAAATCCTTGTTGGACCGGCTGGATGCCAGCTTGACAGACGCGGCAGCCAGCCCTTGATAAAGGCGCCCGACCTTTTGGAGGGCTTCGGGGCGGTGGCGGACAAACACTTTGCGGCGGTCACTGGTTCGCCGGTACCGCTCGACCATTCCGGCTTTTTCCAGGCGATCGAGAATGCCCGTGACGGCACCCGTGGTGAGCCCGGTCGCCCGGGCCAAATCCCCCGCGGTGGGAGGGCCGCCGGAATAACGGGAAAGGAGTTCAAAGCATCTGGTATCGGTGACGTTAAGTCCGAGTTTGCTGGCCACAGCCTGATGAAAAAAGATGGATACGGTGCTGAGCTCGCGGCCGAGTTCCATTCCGACGCGTTTCAGCAGTTCGTTGCGCTCGCGCTGCTTGGAGGAGGATCGCATTTTATCTTGACAGCTAAATATCTCACAAAATAAGATAATTAGCGACGGAAAGCAGTATACCCGAGGAGCCGCACGCAGGAAAGCCTCCCGTGGCCTCGCCCGCTGCACCGCAGAAGCTTTCGATTCGCTTGGAATTACCGGCGGGCGGCCAAAACTGGGATAAAATGAACGCAAGAAAATCTTCGCGAAAGCCGAAATCTTTCCGCGTCAGATTACGTACAGGCAAATAGAGGCCTTTTTGCCAGGAGAATAGGAACCTGATGGCAGCCACAGAAATACATCCCAAGTCCGACCTTGACTCGCTTCGGATCCATGACAACCACCGGTCGGATGGCCGCACGGGGAAACGGATTGGATATGCCTCGGCGGCTCTGGGCTTGGTCGTCATTCTTGGCGGGCTCGCATTTGCCTTCCGAAACCAAACGCCGGTTGTGGAAGTGGCCATAGCGCAGAAGCCGGAAGATGGCGGCAGGGAAGCAATCCTGAACGCGAGCGGCTACGTCACGCCGCGGCGGCGGGCGACGATCGCGGCCAAAATCACCGGGCGAGTGACAGGCGTTTTTTTTGACGAAGGGACGCACGTGCACAAGGGACAACTGCTCGCCACTTTGGACGAATCCGACGCGAAGCGAGCCCTGGATTCCGCCAAGGCGGATCGCGACGCATCTCAGGCGGCGATCGCCGATCTGCAGGTGCAGCTACGGCTCGCCGAGATCGAGCTTCACCGCGCGAAGGAATTGCGGCAGGCGGGGGTGCAATCGCAGGAGCAGTTGGACACGGCAAGTACAAATGCAGACAGCCTGAAGGCCAAGATCGATCTGGCCCGCGAGCAAGTGCAGGCCTCCGATGCGCGGATAAGCGTAGCACAGCAATCCGTGGACAATTGCGTCATCACCGCGCCGTATGACGGCATCGTGGTTTCCAAGGACGCACAAGTGGGAGAAATGGTGTCACCGATTTCCGCGGGCGGCGGCTTTACGCGGACGGGCATCGCGACGGTCGTGGACATGAACTCCAACGAAATTGAAGTGGACGTCAACGAAGCCTACATTGCCCGCGTAAAAGATCACATGCCAGTGATTGCGGTGCTGGATGCGTATCCCAACTGGCAGATTCCCAGCCACGTGCGCACCGTAATTCCAACAGCGGACCGCCAGAAAGCCACGGTGAAGGTTCGCATTTCGTTTGACAAGCTGGATCCCAGGATTTTGCCGGACATGGGAGTGAAGGTGACTTTTCTCGAAGATCAGGTCGCAAAAAAGGGCGCGGCGAAAGCGCCCACGGTCGAAGCGTTGCTTCCGACAAGCGCATTCCATGATGACGAAGGCAAGAAAATTGTTTACCTCGTAAAGAACGATCACCTCGAGCGGCGTGCCGTCTCCGTCGGGAACGTCCAGGGTGATCAAACGGAAGTCTTGTCCGGAATTGTTGCAGGGGACACAGTGGTTGTGAACGGGCCGCAGAACCTGCAAGACGGAATGGCCGTGCAAATCAAGAGATAGGAGCCGCAGAGATGATCCGAGTGGATGGGCAGGGAAATGGCAACAGCTTAATCCGCGTGCGCGGGTTGGCGAAATCCTACCGGCGCGGAGGCGAAGAGATTCAAGTGTTGCAGAGCTTGAATCTGGACGTTGACAAGGGCGACTTCGTCGGTTTCATGGGGCCAAGCGGCTCGGGAAAAACCACGCTATTGAATTTGCTGGGAGGTTTGGACGTCCCGACGCACGGCAGCATCACGGTTGCGGGAGACGAAATAACGCACATGTCCAGCGGGAAGTTGACGCAGTGGCGCGCGCGGCATGTCGGCTTCATCTTCCAGATGTACAACCTGATTCCGGTGCTGACGGCGTTCCAGAACGTCGAGCTGCCGCTTCTCCTGACTAAACTTTCCAAGTCAGAGCGGCGCAAGCACGTTGAGACCGCGCTCAGCGTCGTTGGGCTGGGCAACCGGATGAACCACTATCCTCGCCAGCTTTCCGGCGGACAAGAGCAGCGCGTGGCAATCGCTCGCGCAATTGTTGCAGACCCGACCTTCCTGCTGTGCGATGAGCCGACCGGCGACCTGGACCGCAAGAGCGCGGATGAAATCATGGACCTGATCCGACGGCTCGTGAAAGAGTACGGCAAGACCGTTCTCATGGTGACTCACGATCCCGTTGTTGCCAAACTTGCGGATGTCACTCTCCACCTCGAGAAGGGCCTCTTGGTTGAAGGGGGAGTGCGGCATGAAGTGGCTGCTGGAGGTGTGGCGTGAAATTCAGCAGCTTGATTTTCGCCAATCTCTTTCGCAAGAAGATCCGGCTCATTCTGACCATTGGTTCTTTTGCGGTTGCGCTCTTTTTGTTCGCGTTTCTGGCCGTCGTGAACGGCGCATTCAGCCGTGGCGCGCAAGTTGCCGGCGCCGACCGGCTCGTTGTGACGAATCGCATCGGCTTGATCCAAGTCTTGCCTATCTCGTACCAGGACCGGATTGCGGCGATTCCCGGCGTCAAGGCCGTTACGCAAAATCACTGGTTCGGGGGCGTGTATCAGGACGAAAAGAATTTTTTCGTGCAGTTTGTCATTGATCCGGACAACATGCTGAAAGTGATGACGGAGTTCAAGGTGCCGCCCGACCAATGGGCGAACTTCCTGAAGGATCGCCAAGGAGCAGTCGTCGGAGCCAAAACAGCGCAGCGGTTCGGCTGGAAAATCGGCGATCGCATTCCCATCATCAATTCGCTCTACGGTCCGACGAAGACCTGGGAATTCAATCTGGACGGGATCTACCACAACGAGCGGCCGGGAGGCGATGAGACCCAGTTCTGGATTCAGTACAAATATTTTGACGAGAACGTTCCGGATTTCGTGAAGAGCACCGCCGGCTGGTACGTGGTCAAGCTCGATAATCCGGATGATTCCACGAGGGTTTCCAAGGCGATCGACTCCATGTTCGCCAATTCTCCCTATGAAACCAAGACGGACACGGAATCCGCCTTCGCCGCCGGGTTCATCAAGCAATTCGGCAACATCGAATTCTTGATTGAAGCCATCGGCATGGTGGTGTTCTTCACGCTGCTGCTCGTAACAGGCAACACCATGGCCACGTCCGTGCGCGAGCGCATCGGAGAACTCGCTGTGTTGAAAGCGATTGGCTATAGCGATCGCACCGTGCTCATTTTTGTCCTTGGCGAATCGCTGGCTATATCGTTGATCGGCGGATTGCTGGGACTCGGCCTGGCCATTCTTGCCGTCCCTGTGCTCGGCCGCGCCCTGAATGGTTTACTCCCGTCGCTCATTCTCTCGCCCCAGATTCTTTCGCTTGGGCTGTTGGTGGCCGTCCTGGTGGGAGTCGCCAGCGGCATTATTCCAGGCGTTGGCGCTATGCGCATGCGCGTCGTGAATGCGCTCCGGAGGGTCTGACATGGCGATTCCAGTCATCTACAATTTTCGCAGCGTAAAGGCGCGTTGGACAGCTACAATCGTCGCAGTGCTGGGGATTGCGGGCACGGTCGGCGTTTTCATCGCCATGCTCTCGCTGGCCCGTGGATTCAAAGCCACACTCGTTGCCTCGGGCTCGCCGGATAACGCCCTCATCATGCGCGCTGGTTCGACCTCAGAAATGACCGGCGCTGTATCGCTTGAGAGCGCAAAGATCGTCCAGGACGCTCCCGGAGTCGCCCGCGGCCCGAATGGACCGCTCATCACCACCGAAGCGGTTCTGGTAACGCCGATTCCGCTCGTCTCGAATGGGGCCGACGCTAACGTTCAGGTCCGCGGCGTTTCGCCAAACGTGTTTGACATTCGCCGAAACATAAAAATTGTGCAGGGCCGCAAGTTCAAGCCAGGCTTGGCGGAGGTGATTGTTGGGAAAAACGCCAATGTCGCCTACCGCAATCTGACCGTCGGCAGCACGATGACGATGGGCGGACAGCCCTGGAAAGTGGTGGGCGTGTTCGACGCTGGCGGAAGCGCTTTCGATTCCGAAGTGTGGTGCGACGTCCACCTATTAAATGGAGCATTCAAGCGCCCGGAAGACACGTTTCAATCTGTCACGGTGCACCTGACCTCGGCCGGCGCGTTCCAGGCATTTAAAGATTTCGTGACCTCAGATCCGCGCCTGAATGTGGAAGTGACCCGCGAAATTGATTACTACGCAAAACAGTCGAATCGCATGACCACACTGATCAGCATTCTCGGCGGTTTGGTTGCGGGAGTTATGGCTATCGGCGCGATTTTCGGCGCGCTGAATACGATGTACTCCGCCGTCGCCGAGCGCGGACGCGAAATTGCCACGATGCGAGCGCTTGGTTTCGGCGCAGCGGCTGTCGTCTTTTCCTTCGTCATTGAGGCTCTTCTCATCTCGTTTTTCGGCGGGGCCATTGGTGCCGCGGCTGTCTTGCCCTTGAATGGTTTCACCACCGGCACGATGAATTGGCAAACCTTCGCGCACATGGAGTTTGCCTTCAAGATCACACCCATCCTGCTCCTGAGCGGATTGATTTTTGCGCTCAGCATGGGACTGCTCGGCGGGCTTCCGCCGGCAATTCGCGCCGCGCGCCGGCCAGTCGCGTCGGCTCTGCGCGAGCTCTAAATCATCACCACGCAGCGCTTCAAAGCCATTCGGGGCGAGCAGCTGCGCTCGAGCGCATGAGCCTTCCTCAAGCTATAATCCGTGTGGCAGCGCGGGTGCCCGCTGACGAAGCGGCTCGATGAAATTGGACAAAAAAGACCGTCACCTCGGGATGGATCGCGCGATCACACGGCGCGATTTTCTGAATGGCGTTGCGCTTGGCGTAAGCGGAACCCTCGCCAGTAATGCAATTGGGGCGGATACGCTTCTCGAAGCCGCGGCACTCGATTCCTACGCGCCGGAAAAAGCTCCCGCTTACTATCCGCCCGCTTTGATGGGCATGCGCGGTAACCACGAAGGCTCTTACACCTATGCCCACCTTCTTCGGGACGGCGCAAAATGGGATCAGTACGGGCCGCCAATCCCAACTGGAGAAACCTACGATCTTGTGGTCGTTGGCGGAGGGATCAGCGGCCTCGCAGCGGCGTACTTCTTTCGCAAAATCGCGGGCGATTCCGCGAAAATTCTCATCCTCGAAAATCATGACGACTTCGGCGGCCACGCCAAGCGAAACGAATTCCGCGCGGGCAATCGAATGGTGCTTAGTTACGGCGGCACGCAATCCATTGAAAGCCCGGGGAAATACAGCGCCGTTTCGAAAGATCTGCTCGAGGAAATTGGTGTTCGCGTCGAAAAGTTTTACAAAGACTACGACCAGAATCTTTACACGAATCTCGGCACAGCCGCCTTTTTCGACAAGGAAACCTTCGGCTCCGACCGCCTCGTCACCGGCATGAACACGACGCCTTGGCCGGAGTTTCTAGCCAAGACGCCGCTCGGGGACATCGCGCGCAGAGACATCGCCCGAATTTACACGGAGAAAGTGGATTATCTCGCCGGTCTTTCCCGGGAAGAGAAGCTCGAGAAACTCGCGAAAATAAGCTACGCCGAGTATCTGACCAAATTCTGCAAGGTGCACGCTGATGCTTTGCCCTTCTTTCAGACATTTCCGCACGATCTTTACGGTGTGGGGATTGACGCGGTTCCCGCGCTGGGCTGCTTCGAATCAGGGGACGACTACAACTCGTTCACATATCCGGGCTTTGACGGCCTGGGCCTCGGCGAGCACGAAAGGGAAGAGCCGTATATATTTCATTTTCCCGACGGCAATGCCTCCATCGCTCGGCTGCTGGTGCGTGCGCTGATTCCAGCAGCAGTTCCCGGGCAGAGCATGGAAGATGTCGTCACCGCGCGCGCGGACTATAGCAAGCTAGACGTTGAAGGCGCGCCGGTTCGCATCCGGCTGAACTCCACCGTCGTTCATGTACAGCACGCAAACTCGGCTACTGGCTCGAAGAGCATAAGCCTCGCCTACATGCGGGGGAAAAGACTCTACTCCCTGGAAGCGCGGAACTGCGTTCTCGCGTGCTACAACATGATGATTCCTTACATTTGCCCCGAACTTCCGGAGAAGCAGCGCGAGGCTCTGTCCTACCTGGTGAAGACTCCGCTTGTATACACGCAAGTCGCGCTTCGGAATTGGACTTCCTTCGCGAAGTTAGGAATCCATCACATCGTCGCGCCGGGCGCGTACCACACGTACACCGCGCTCGATTTCCCCGTCAGCATTGGAAGCTACGCATTTCCGAGCAAGCCCGAGGAGCCGATGGTGCTTTTCATGTTGCGCACGCCCTGCAAGCCGGGTTTGCCGATGCGCGACCAGTTTCGGGCCGGCAGGATGGAGCTGATGGTTACGCCGTTTTCGAAGTTCGAGCACAACATTCGCGATCAGTTGGCAAGGATGCTCGGAGAAGCTGGCTTCGATCCGGCGCGCGATATCGAAGGCATCACCGTGAATCGCTGGGCGCACGGCTACGCGTACACGCCGAATTCGCTGTTCGATCCAGATTGGCCGGAGGAAGAAAAGCCCTGGGTCATTGGACGTAAGCCATTTGGCAAGATCGCGATTGCCAATTCGGATGCGGGGGCCAACGCATACACCAACGAAGCGATCGATCAAGCGTGGCGCGCGGTGAACGAGCTGCTCGCAGCGAACCACTGATTATGCGTGCCGAGACAAGTCTCGCCGCGTGCAAATTCCGCTCCGACTCAGTGCGCGGACAACGGCTCGCCTTTTCCCTTTGGCCGCCGCATCAAAAAAATGAAGGGCAGCATAATCACGAATAGCGCTGCCAGGATCACGAAGATGCTGTTGTATGCGAGCATGCTGGCCTGCCGCTCAACCATGGCAAACATCGCCGCCCGCGCCTGGTGCGCCGCCGAAACAGGATCCGTGCCCTGCGAGACGAACATTTTCTGCAGCGCGTTGAACATGTCGCGGGCGGACGCACTCAGATAATTGATATCCGCGCCGAGTGAATTGATATTTCTCTGCTGGAAGCGGGTCTGCATCGTGCTGACTGCGGAAATGCCGATGCTGCCGCCCAGGTTGCGCACCAGATTGAACAGGCTGGTTGCGTTGCCCATGTTTTCCTTGCGAATGGGAGCCATGCTGATTGTGGTCAGCGGTACGAAAATCAGTCCCAATGAAAGACCCATATAAAATTGCGGCCAGCAAAAGTCCCAGAACCCCGCCGCAAGATTCAATCGCGAAATCTGGTACAGCGTAATACCGCAAACCAACAATCCCACTGTGAGCATCTTGCGCGGATCAAGTTTGGTCATCAGCAAGCCGACGGCGGGCATGGCGATGAAAGATCCAAGTCCGCGCGGCGCCATGGCGAGGCCAGCCTGCATAGCGGGGTAGCCGAGAAGCGTTTGCAGAACCAGCGGGATGAGCACTGTCGTTCCATAGAGCCCCACGCCGAGGAGCGACATGAGGAAGACGCCCGTCGAGTAGGTCCGATTCGTGAAGACTCGCAGATTCACTACCGGATGATCGACGTTCAGTTCGTAGAAGAGAAAAACCAGCAACACAACTCCAGAGAGAATGGCGAGCACGGTGATCCACTGCGTGCCGAACCAATCTTTTTCCTGGCCCTTGTCCAGAACGATTTGGAGAGAGGCAATGCCGACGGCCAGCATGCCGATGCCCCAGTAATCTATTTTTTCGGAGGCGCGCCGGATGTAGGCCGGGTCAAAAATAAACAGCGAAGTCATCAAAATCGAAGCGACGCCGATCGGAACGTTGATGTAGAAGACCCAGCGCCACGAATAACTGTCGGTGAGCCACCCGCCGAGCACTGGCCCGAGCATGGGGGCGACGACAATGCCGAGCCCCCAAAATCCCATGGCCTTGCCGCGATCTTCAGGAGGAAATGACTCCAGCAATATTGCCTGCGAAATGGGCTGCAATCCTCCGCCGCAAGCGCCCTGGATTACGCGGCAAGCCACCAAGAATGGGAGATTGGGAGCGAGGCCGCATAAGAATGAGGCGATCGTAAAGCCCGTAACGGAAAACATCAGCATGCGTTTGCGGCCAAAGAAATTGGAGAGCCAGCCGGTCAGCGGCAGAATGATGGCATTCGCCACCAGATACGATGTCAGAGTCCAGGTTGCTTCCTCGATGGTCGCCGAAAGGCTCCCGGCAATATGCGGCAAGGAAACGTTGACAACCGTCGTGTCTAGCACTTCCATAAACGTGCTGAGCATGACGGCGACCGCAATGATCCAGGGATTGATGTGCGGATGCGGGTTGGTCGTGGATTCTTGAGCCATCAAGTCCTCGAGCTGGCCTTCAAACAACGCCCAGCCCACCTACTACAAAATCATAAAGTCCGCGGAGCGCGCTGGCAAACTGTCCGGTGAACATTGTTGCCCAAGCTCAAATTTTTTTCGAAGAATGCTACCCACGTGGCGCGCCATGCGGTATCTTGTCGGCTGAAGATGCCGAGGGGAACCAACAATTTGCCCGATGTCTCGCGCCGCGAGTTCCTGAGTCGGCTTGCGGCGGCGGGCGTAGCCGCATCGGTTTTCGGCATTCCGGCATGCGGTAGCGAACAGCTTTATCCGCGCGTCGATCTCACATACTTTGACACGCCTCTTTCGCCCGCGCCATTCGAGCTGCGCATCGGCTATGCCTCCATCACGTGGGGCGGCAACGATCGCCAGGCCATCGAAGATATTTCCTCGCTCGGCTACAAAGGAATTCAAATTCGCTCGAATGCCGTCAAAGAGTTCGGCAACGGAAGCGCCGTCCGCGAACTACTCGAGCAGCATCACCTGAAGATGGTCGCGCTTTCGAGCGGCAATCTAAGCACAGATCCCGCGCTGGAATCCTCGGAACTCGCCCGGCACATTGCCAATGCAAAATTTCTGCGCGAAGCCGGCGGCACGTATCTTCAGATCATTGATGAAAAACCGAAGGGACGCGAGATCGTCGCGGCAGATTACCTGCGGCTGGGGCGCCTCATGACAGAGCTTGGCAAACGCGTTGCCGATCTCGGAGTCCAGCTTGGCTACCACAATCATATGGGTTCGATGGGCCAAACGCCCGAGGGCGTCGAGCAGATCATGGCCGCTTGCGACCCGCGCTATGCAAGGCTCGAACTCGATATTGCACACTATTTTCAAGGCGGCGGGGACCCAGTGAAAGCCATCTCGACATATCGAGACCGTCTCCTTTTTCTGCACCTGAAAGATGTGGAGCGCTTCGCCACGCCTCAGCCCGGCGGCCGGTCCTATCGCTTCGTCGAACTGGGGCGCGGACTCGTCGACGTGCCTGCAGTGATTGACGCGCTTCGCAAAATAGATTTTCGTGGCTGGGGGATCGTCGAGCTGGACGCGGTTCCGGACAAATCGCGGACTCCGAAGGATTGCGCGCTCATCAACAAAAATTACGTGGTAGAGAAATTGGGCCTGTCGCTATGAGTTCGCCATTCCGCGTCGCTGCCATCAACGACGAAGTCAGCCGGGATTTTGGCCGCGCTCGAAAAGGCGGGCCCGTTTTGAAGGCTCGCTGAGTTCTAGCGAGTGCACTGCCAGCGCAGTTGGACGGGGGAGCTGTTTTGATGAGGAAAATTTCAGTTGTTTTCGCGTTTCTGCTCGCTCTCGCATTCGCTTGCCAGAGCAACGCGCAAACTTCTCGCTGGTCAGACCAGACTGCTAACGATTGGTACTCACACCAGCCTTGGCTGGTCGGCAGCAATTACATCCCCTCCGATGCGATCAATCAGCTGGAAATGTGGCAAGCGGACACCTTTGATCCAAAAAGGATTGATCTCGAACTCGGGTGGGCGCAATCCATCGGACTGAACACCATGCGTGTCTTCCTCCACGACTTGCTTTGGAAGCAGGATCCCGAAGGCTTCAAGAAGCGCATCAACATTTTCCTGGACATTGCTGCCAAGCACAAAATCAGGCCGATTTTTGTCTTATTTGATTCCTGCTGGGATCCCGATCCCAAGCTCGGGAAGCAGCGCGCGTCTCGTCCGGGCATTCATAATTCCGGCTGGGTACAAAGCCCAGGGGCGGAAGCGCTCGAGGATCCCGCTCAATACCCGCGTCTCGAAGCCTACGTCAAGGGAGTGGTGGGCGCGTTCGCCAAGGACAAGCGCGTTCTTGCCTGGGATGTTTGGAATGAGCCGGACAACACGAATGAGGGAAGCTACGCCGGCCAGGAGCCCACGAATAAAGTCGAAACCGTCTTGGAACTTTTGCCGCGCGTGTTCGGCTGGGCTCGCGACGCCGGTGCGACCCAGCCTCTCACCAGCGGAGTTTGGAAAGGGGATTGGTCTTCGCCTGAAGCTTTGGGTGCTATGGGCCGAATTCAGATTTATTTTTCAGACGTGGTCTCGTTCCACAGTTACGATCCCCCCGAAATTTTTGAGAAGAAGCTGCTTTCACTTCAGCAGTACGGCAGGCCGATCCTTTGCACTGAGTATATGGCGCGCGGAAATGGAAGTACGTTCCAGGGAACGCTCCCCATCGCTAAAAAATATCACGTTGCCGCAATCAACTGGGGCCTCGTCGCCGGCAAAACGCAAACTTATTTGCCCTGGGATTCATGGAAGAACCCCTACATCAACCGCGAGCCAGCCGTTTGGTTCCACGAAATCTTTCGAACGAACGGGAAGCCTTACCGTCAGGATGAGGTGGATTTCATCAAAATGATGATTCGGGGCGGCTCAGCAGCGAAGTAGTCCAGCTATACGAATAGAGGCACTTCCACGGTGCAGTTGCGTTGGCATCGCACTCAGGCTGGATTGACCTATTGCGATTTCCTTGTGCTGTTCGGCGCTCCGTTAGAAGCACTCGCACAAACTAACGAGGATATTTGGTTCCGGGACCTGGATTCGAACCAGGACTCTCAGCTCCAAAGGCTGATGTGCTACCGATTGCACTATCCCGGAACCGTTCTCGACAGTTTAGCAGAGCCAATGGCGACTGCGAAGTGCGCCCCTCATTGCGGAGAGCATGCTCGGAACAATCTAATCCTAATTTTGCTGCTCACCACGCACGTGGCGGTGCGTCCGCGAGTGGTTTCTGCTAAATTGGTAGGACTGTGTTCCGCGCCGGAGAGGTGGCCGAGCGGTTTAAGGCGCACGCTTGGAAAGCGTGTGTAGGCTAACCCCTACCGTGGGTTCGAATCCCACCCTCTCCGCCATTTCCGCAAACGACCGCTCAGTCAGAATCGCAGCCTGGCGATCAGTGCAGTGCAGTGGGGACAGGCCCACTTTGCGCGGGAACGGGTCCAGCATCCTTCCTCACGGGAATGAGCTGACCTTCGCGCAACTTGTACTCGACTCCTCGCCAGATTACATTTTCTGAGAAAAATCCCGCAATCCAAACGAAAAAACTCACAGCATCTCTTGCAGGGATAAGCCAGAAAAACTTCGCGAGTTGCCGGTCGCCAAGCCCCCACCTGCCCGTTAGCCACGTCAGGCTTACGCGAAGAAAGAGGTAAGCCACAAGGTACGAAATCGCCCCAATGGGATCTCCCCAAGAGTAGCAAGCGATTGCTCCAATGATTGCCCACGGCAGACCCTGCGTGAAAAGAAGAGCGCGGTAGCCCGAAGGGCGTGCGCTCTTCAATGAAATGGACCAGCGCAGCTCGCGCTGAAAATAATCTCTGATCCGCTCCTTGGAGAACACCATCGTTACAGCTTCGTCCATCAGCACAACCCGATGCCCGCGCGCGGCAATCCGTTTCCCCAACTCAAAGTCTTCCGAATGATGATTGCTCATCGCTTCCCAGCCGCCAATTTCGGCCAGATATTTCTTGGTCGTCGCCATCGTCCAGCCAAACGCAAAATTCAGATTTCCCTCCAATTTTTTGGCTACCAGCGCGGCAGGAGCAGAGTCCATATACATTCCCAACGCATCCAGGTTCGACGCGAGCGTGCCCGGCACTAAGCTCTTATAGAAAGCGGTAACGGCTCCTACATTTTTTTCGCAGAACGCGCTCACCACATCCCGTAGATAGTTTGGCGCTACACGGACGTCGCTGTCGCTCATCACCAGCACGTTATACTTGGCGTTCCGCGCTAATTCGCAAAGTTTGTTTACTTTGTCGCTCGTCCCTACGTTCGGAACACTTGTTATCAACCGAATCGAGCATGAGGGAAAATCAGCCTTGAGCTTCTCGATTATGCAAATCGCCGGGTCTTCCAGGTCGGACACGGCGAATAGAAGCTCGAATTCCGGGTAATCCTGCCGGCAGAAACTCGCAAAATTCTCGTACGCTTCGTAATCAAGCCCGCGCACCGGCTTCAGTATGCTTACTGGCGGGGTGGGGACGTCTGGCCGTCGCGCTCTCTTTGGCCGGCGAAGAAAATGATCAGCAACGCAGTAGATTGACAGCAGGTAATAAATAAGTGGCAGTGCGGACAAAACCAGAATCGCGCTTGTAACTATCTTCAAAGCGATTCCTCGAAAATCCAGCGCCGCAAGTGCGACCCGGGGCAGCGCTTATTTGGTGTGTAGTTATTTAACGTAATTCGAGAGTGGAATTCAAGCCATTATCTCGTAGCCGTGCGCCCGCATCGTTTCCGCCGCTTCGCTTCTGCTCTCCGCATCGACTCGCTTCAGAATTCGGTGAATGTGATTCCGGACGGTATATTCAGAAAGATTCAGTCGCGCAGCAATCTCCTGTCGTTCCTCCCGCAAGCTCAATATTCAATACTATTTCCCCAATCCAAAAACAGAACCCCGCTCGCAAGGTGTGGTTTGCGAGCGGGGTTCCTGGCCTACTCCCGGGGTGTGATCAGAAGTAGATTTTTCCCCCGAGCTGCAGCACTCTCGGGTCGAAAGCGGAGGTCACCTGCCCGAAGCGGTTGTCGCCGAGATTGGAATCAACAGCATTCAACTGCGTGTGGTTCCACGTATTGAACGTTTCCAATCGCAGCTCGAGCCGGCTGCCTCGTGATTCGCTGAGGGTGAACGTTTTGAAAAGTGAGATGTTCCAGTTGTCGCGGCCCGGCCCGCGCAGCGCGTTGTGTGCTAACGTGCCCCACGCGCCGAGCGTCGGCAGCGAAAACGCCGAAGTATCGAACCACGACGCAACCGTGTGCGGATACGCGATCGTCCCGGTCAGATCCGGCCGGTTGACCCCGTTGGGCACGCCATTGCCGCCTTGGTTGCCGCTGATGCCGATGTTGATCGGCAGCCCGGATTCCATCGTCACGATGCCTGAAACTTCCCAGCCGCCTGCCGTGGACTTCAGCCAGTGGCTTTCGCTGTTGCGGAAAAGCGGGATGTCGTAGATGAAATCAACGACACCGATGTGCGTACGGTCGTAGCCGCTCGGGCCAACGTCGTAGAGCCAGCCCGCGTACGGGTTGGATACGTTGCCGAGGTCTCCGCCGCCCGAGCCTGACGTCGTCGGATCCATCGCGCGGGAAAGCGTGTAGAACGCTCGCAGCGTGAGGTCGCGGCCCAGACGCGAATTCAGGTCCACCTGCAAGCTGTTGTAGTGTGTATTGGCCTCGTTGTTGGAGAGGATAATCCCCGCGAACCCTGAGTATGGCAACCCAGTGGCTGTTTGATACGGCGATCCGCCAATCAGCGAGGCGAGGTCGCCCGCGGGCGGCAGGTTGACGTTCCGGTAGTCATTCTGATGCCGGCTCTGGTTGCCCACGTAGCTCACGGACAACACCGTCTTGCTCGTCAGCGAGTGCTGCACGCCTACGCTGTACTGGTAGCTCACCGGAAGTTTGTAGTTGTTCACCGCAAGGCCGGTGATGCTCGCTGCGTTGATTGGTTGCGTCGCAGCCGTGCCCGAGTTCGTCGCGATGCTCGGATTATCCAGTTCCACGCTGTTCAAGTTCACCTGCAAGCTGAACGGAATGTTCGGACCGGCGTTATACATGTCGTTGCCCTGGATGCGTTCGTACATCATGCCGAACCCGCCGCGGACCACCGTCTTGCCGCTGCCGGTTACGTCATATGCGAAGCCCACGCGCGGCCCAAAGGCGGCCCAGTGATTGTTCACCAGGTCCTTCGGCACGCAGAAGTTGGTCGGGCTGGTGTAGCACTTTCCTTCAATCCCGATTCCGTTGAGGTAAAGCGGTACGCCCGCCAGGATCGAGTTGGGACTGGTTCCGAGCCCAGGGCTGATAGCGCCGTTGCACTTCGGATCGTTATTGGCCACGTCGGAAGCGCTGCAAATGCTGTTGTTCTTGTCGAAGGTCGCGGCGAGAGCCGGATTATAAAGCTGCGGATAGAAGTTCCCCATCCGGTTGTTCGCTTCATACGTATGCGGCACGCCGTCCCAACGCAGCCCCAGGTTCAAAGTCAGCCGCCGGTTCACGCGCCAGTTGTCCTGGAACCACAACGCCGTCGAAACGTTATTCCACAAGCCCTGGTCCTGCACGGCCAGTTCCTGGTAGCTGTCCGGCAGTCCCAGCAGCATGTCCGCGAAGCTGTTGCCGGTGTAGTTTCCGTTGAAATTAAAGCCGCCTTGCGTTTGTCCAAAAAGGTCCTGCACTTTTTTGTAAAGTGCCCAGCTCCCGCCGATGCGGAACTGGTGCGCGCCTTTCGTCCAGGAAACGTCATCGCGAATTTGATAATCATTCGCGCTGTTGTGCCAGGGCCAGCTCGAAATCTCGAACTGCGCGCCAGAGCCTCCGCTCAAGTCAATGTTCGGAATTCGCGAACTGTTGTTTTTGCCTGTGAAAAGCCGGTTGCTCGTCCACGCGCTTGGCAGCGACAGGCTCTGCAATCCCGAAGCTGCGTACGGCACGATGTTGATCCGGTTGCCGTTATAGTTGAACGCCACTTCGTTCACCAGCGTCGGGCTGATCGTGTACGTCGTGTGAACGACCGCGCTGTAAGAAGGATTCCCAAAGTTATCGCCCACCGTCGGAACGTTGTCCCCGCTCCATTGGCTCGTTGCGAAGCCCTGGCTGACTTGCTCCGCGATGAAATGCCCGAAAACCGAGAACCTGTCCGTGAAATTGTGATCGATCCTCACAATTTCTTCCTTCAGGTTGGTCGGCGTATTCGCGCCGCCTCGAAACTCCGGGCTTCCGTTGGAAGCCAATGCATTGTTCCCCGGGAATATTCCCGCCTTCAGCAGCGCCTGTGCGTTCGCGTTCAGGAAGGGAAGTGTGCTCGCGTTGAATGGCACGAACGTCGGATTGTTCGCAACCGTTGCGTTCGCATCTACCACGCAGGAGCCGCCCGCCGTCGGCGTGCTGAATGCCTGTCCCGCAGTAATAAAGATCTGTTGCAGCGCGGGCGAAAGCTGAATCGCGCACGGTGCGTGCAACCCGGAAAACGGAATCGGCGCGTTGTCTTTCTTGGAGATCACGTCTCCCGGCACAAATCCGTTGAAGTTGCCCCCGTACGTTGCCGTCGCGGGAACTGTCTGGTTCGTCGCTCCGCCCTGCACCAGCCGCCGCCATTCCATGTTGTAAAAGAAAAACGTCTTCTTTTTGTCCGGGTTGTAGAGGTGGCCAAACGTTACGGGGCCGCCGACGTTGAATCCAAACACATTCAGCCGAAGCTCCGTGTTCGGGATGAAGAAGTTTTGCGCGTCAAAGAAATCGTTGCGGTTGAACTCCCACGCCGACGCGTGAAATTGGCTTGTCCCGGACTTCAGCACCATCGTCATCGTTCCCGCTGACGATAATCCATAGTCCGCGCTGTAATTTGATGTTAGCGCACGGAACTCCGCGATCGCGTCCGACGAAGGCGCGATGCTCATTCCTCCGGCGCCTCCCCGGTCGTCGTCCTCTCCGCCGTCCAGCAAATAAATATTGTGATTTTGCCGCATCCCGTTGAATTCAACGCCTGCGTCGCCTCCCACCGGCGTGTTCACCACTCCGGAGCTCATTCCGCCCGCGCCGATCTGGCTGGAAGCCCCCGGCGTCAGCGCGGCCAGTTGATAAATGCTGCGCCCGCTGATGGCCAGCTGCGACATTTGCTGGTCCGTGATCAGGTTGCTCTGCTCGCCGGAGTCGGTCTGCACGTGCACGGTGTTAGCTTCCACCGTCACCGTTTCCTGAGCAGCTCCCAGTTGCATCTGAAAATCCATGCGGATGCGATCGCCCACCGTCAGCACTACGTTTTTCTCCTCCGAAGCTTTAAATCCTTTCGCTTCGGCCTTGAGCGTGTAGTGGCCGATCTGCAGATCCGGAGCCACATATTGCCCCGCATCGTTCGTCTGGAACGCGTGCGCCACTCCCGTATCCGTGTTCGTGATGGTTACGCTCACGTTGGGAATCACGGCTCCCGATGGATCCGTCACCGTGCCGACAATCGTTGCCTGCTGTGCATAAACTGCTCCGCCGAATCCCGCCAGCGCAAAAACGGCTGCTAGCATAATCCGCCAGGAAAACTTCGCAACTTCTCGCCACATCTCGTTCGTTTGCCTCACGAGAAACACCCCCTTTTGCAAATTAAGTCCTGCGCCTTCTCCCCTCTCGATGGGGAAGGCCACTTCCGGTTCGTCTACTGATTGCGTCTCGCACGTGAAGCGACCCTCAAATGCACCGGAGTCGCTTCACAAAATCGATTTTTTGGATGTTGCGTTTCGAAGTGGTTACAGGCAATATCCACTTTTCACTCTTTTGTTATGACCAGTAAAATTTCTCTATGAAAAAAGTTCCGAGCACCTTTTTCCCTGTCATTTCCGTGGACCGCAAAGCCCCTAAACCCCTCCACCGGCAGATTTACGATTCTTTCCGCGAGATGATCGTCGGGCGCGCGCTCAGCCCAGGCCAGCAAATCCCTTCCAGTCGTGCTCTTGCCGCGGAGCTTCGCATTTCCCGAATCCCCGTTCTTACCGCTTATTCCCAGCTTCTTGCGGAGGGCTACTTCGAATCGCGCGCCGGCTCTGGCACGTACGTCTGCAGCACTTTGCCCGATCAACCAACGCTTAGGCCGGCAAGCTCGGCCGGTTCGACTACACCTATGAATTTGAACTCCGGCGTCCGTTCCATCTCGCGCCGGGCTTCACTATTGCCTCGCTACGAAACTTTTCCCTGGTTTCGCGGCATGGGCGCCTTCAGCGTCAGCCAGCCGGCCTTCGATCACTTCCCATTCCAGATTTGGTCTCGCATCGTCATGCGCCACTGCCGCAATCCACACGCAAGCCAGCTCCAGTATGGAAGTCCTCAGGGGTTCGAGCCGTTGCGCGAGGCCATCTGCGCCTATCTCCGCACCGCGCGCGCCGTTCGGTGCGAGCCGCGCCAGGTCATGATTGTCACTGGCTCCCAGCAAGCTCTTGAGATTGCCACGCGCGCGCTTCTCGATTCCGGCAGCTCCGCTTGGGTCGAGGAGCCGGGCTATTGGTTGACGGCCCAGGTTCTTACCGCCGCCGGGTGCCGTCTTGTTTCCGTTCCGGTGGATGAGGAAGGGCTCGACGTCCAGGCTGGCATCGCTCTTTCCCGCAAGGCTCGCGCAGCTTTTGTCGCTCCTTCTCATCAGTACCCGCTTGGCGCGACGATGAGCGCCTCGCGCCGACTCCAACTTCTTGATTGGGCTCAGCGCTCCGGCTCTTGGATTATTGAGGATGACTATGACAGCGAATATCGCTACGGCAGCATGCCGATTGCCTCGCTGCAAGGCCTCGATCACGGCTCACGGGTCGTTTACATCGGTACATTCAGCAAGATCCTTTTTCCTTCCTTGCGTCTCGGCTATGTCGTCCTGCCACATGACCTGGTGAACTGTTTCAGTTCCGTGCGTTACGCCATGGATATCGGCCCTCCACACTTTTTTCAGGCCGTGCTCACGGACTTCATGAAGGAAGGCCACTTTGCACGCCACATCCGTCGCATGCGCCAGCTTTATTCCCAGCGTCGTGCCGTCCTTGTCGAGTCGCTCTCAAATGAGTTTGGCGGCTCCCTGGAAATAGTGGGTTCCGAGGCGGGCATGTACCTGACGCTCTTTCTTCCCAAGGGCTACTCCGACCATGAGCTGGCCGTGCGTGCTGCCCGCGATCGCTTTTGGCTTTTTCCCCTCTCTCCGGCCTATCTTGGGAAGAAGAAGCGGCAGGGTCTTGTTTTGGGATTTGGAAGCACCTCGGTCGAGGAAATTCCGAGGGCGGTTCGACGGCTCAAAAACTTGATGGCGGCGGCACGCGTCTGACTTCCCCTAAAGTGGTCATAGCAAATTTTTCGGATCTGGTACTTTTCAAGCTCCACCCATCATGACACTTTTTGAGGCACTGTTTTCCGCTTGGCAGAGCGTCCACGGCAGCTAATCCCTCCCGGAGCCGTCCCGCTCCCCGTTCACGCTGGTCGGCTCCGTCACCTATCCGCGGAGTTCCGGCCCTTGCCTCATCCAAGAGCTTCTTTGAAACCAGCCGGTTTGCATTCTCAGAACGCTTTCCTGTTCGGGTCTGCCAATTGGCCCATCTTCTGCATCTAATTAGAAAGTGTTCCAACCCGGTATGCGCTCGTTCGGTTGGCCGCGCGCAGAAAGCTCTTGCGCATCCGCTGGGACACTACAACAGAATGGGGACGCTCGAAGGTGGCTAGAACCGCCTCGACCCGGAAAGCTCTGATTCCTTCACTCTCATGATCCTTCGCACCGTCGAACAAGTCCGCCGCCTCTCTCGCATCGTGGGGGGATTCACTCTGCTCCTCATCGGCATCGTCATGCTGGTTACTCCCGGCCCGGGTTGGCTCGTCATTCTTCTCGGCCTCGGTCTTCTGGCCGCCGAATTCGTTTGGGCCAAGCGCCTCATGGACCGCATCAAGCGGGAGGGCCACCGCGTGCGCGGCGTCGTCTGGCCGAACTCGAAAAACTCCCCTCCAAAGCCTTCCGTCGAATCCAACAACGCCGCGGGAACTTGAGCGCTCCCCTCGCCGCGAACTAAACTATCCTCCCTGGGGAGGTTCCGAACATGGATGTCGCACTGATCGGCATTGGGAATATGGGCGCGGGTATCGCTCGCAGTTTGCTTCGCTCCGGCCATCGCGTCACGGTGTATAACCGCACTCGCGAGCGCGCCGAAGCTCTCCGTTCGAACGGGGCCATTGTCGCCGCTTCCGTCGCGGAAGCATGCCGCGGTGAAGTTGTCTTTACGATTGTCTCGGATGACGCTGCGCTCGAAAGCGTGGTTTTCGGCGACGCCGGCATCCTCGCGTCGCTTCCTCGCGGCGCGATTCACGTTTCGCTCAGCACCATCGGCGTAGCTTTGAGCGACCGGTTGGCTGCCGAACATTCCAAAGCAGGGCAAGGCTACCTGGCTGCGCCCGTTTTTGGCCGGCCGGATGCCGCCGAGGCCTCGCATCTCGCCCTGGTTGCCGCCGGCCCGGACCACCTCATTCAAAGATGCAAGCCGCTCTTCGACTCCCTCGGTCCCAAACTGTTCATTGCGGGGGAAAAGCCTTCGCTCGCGAACGTCGTCAAGCTCTCGGGGAATTTCTTGATCGCTTCCGTTCTCGAATCACTTTCGGAGGCTTTGGCGTTCGCGCGCAAATCAGGGGTGGATGGCTCCGCTCTGCTGGATTTCTTGACCAGCACTCTGTTCAATGCGCCGGTGTATAGAACGTACGGAAGTTTAATTGTCGAAGGGAAGCACGAGCCCGCCGGATTCCTCTTGCCATTGGGATTGAAGGATGT
Source organism: Candidatus Acidiferrum sp. (assembly GCA_035279745.1). GTDB lineage: Bacteria > Acidobacteriota > Terriglobia > Acidiferrales > UBA7541 > Acidiferrum. Next base: position 303,975 of record DATEHE010000016.1, read on the forward strand.
GCGGCTGGTATTGCAAGCTGCTGAAGCGGCCAGGGTGCCTATGCCCGTTGCCAGCGTCGTGCGTGACCGTTTTCTCACGGCGCTGGCTCGCGGTCATCAGGACAAGGATTGGTCCGTCATCGGCCGCATTGCTGCGGAAGATGCGGGCTTGCCGCACTCTGCCCGTGCCGCGGGCTGAGGCACCCTGTTCTCCGATCAGTCGTCGAGCCGCTTACAGAAGCTTGATCGAAGTCACCTTCAGCGTCTCGCCTTCCATCTCGCCCGTAACATCCGCTCGCAGGTGGTCTTTCTTGCCGGACGCCTTCAGTTCCTTAGCGAGTTCCTCGTTTCCTTTCGCGTCGAACTTCACAAATTTCTTGTCAGCGGTGATCATTCCGAAACCGCTGGCTTCGCACTTGAGAGCGCATGCTCGTGTATGCCCGTCCGGATTCGCAGCCGCTCTCGCCGAGCAGTTTGAGTCAATGACCGGCACATCCTTGTAGGTCTCTCCCGCCGCCAACAGCGGCAGAGCGAACAACCCCAGTGCGACCAGCATCATGATTTTCTTCACAGTTTCCTCCATCCCTTTCCCTTTTTATTTTACTTCGGCTGCCCCACGAGCTAGGTATTGTGACTCGCCGCCAACCCTGTTGTTCCGGTCGTCTTCGATTCGCGCGAGGCCGTCATTTGCGCCAGCGCAAACGCTCCCACCGCAATCTCCACGTCCCGAACGGCAAGGTCATAAAACATCCCGGTGATTACTAGATTTACCGAGATGGCCAGCAGCCACGCCATCACAATGTAGCTGCCAACTTTCGTCCACTTGCTCAATACGATGATACCCGCAATGATTTCAATTACGCCAACCACATGCATGAACGTCTCGGCGCTGACTGGCACGAATTTCAGCGCCAGCGGGCTGAGATACATTCCCCAGTCGGCAAGTTTGTTGAAGTATTTGTCGACTCCCGCGATGATTGGTCCAAGTCCCAGGCCAATTCGCAGCGCCCACCAGCTTGTGTTCAATCGGCTGTCGAAATCGCTCATCTTTGGCTCCTGTCTACATGAGCCGGTACGGTCGCTCGAGGTTACAAAGATTTCCTCCCCTCACCCATAGGGTATATGCCTGACCGCCCTTTCTCCGCGCCTGCGTTGCGCACTAGTCCTCATTCCCACTGGCACTGGTTAAAACCTCCCTCGTCCGGCCCTGTAACCTTTCCCGCGTTCATGGCTCTATACTTAAGAGAACATGGCAACCGCCGGAATACTGGAAAAAGCCCGTTCCGAGGGCTGGACCGACGAAGAAGTCGTTCAACGTGTCCGCGCAGGCGATACCGCTCTCTACGAAATTATTATGCGGCGCTATAACCAGCGCCTGTACCGCGTAGCTCGCGCCATCGTTCGCGACGACGCCGAAGCGGAAGACGTCATGCAAGACGTGTACATCCGCGCATACGAAAATTTGGGCCAGTTTGCCGGCCGCGCTCCTTTTGGAGCCTGGCTGACGCGCATCGCCGTGAATGCCGCTCTGCATCGCGCGCGCAAGCGGGGCCGCACCGAATCGTTTGATGATTCCAATTTCGAAGTGGAATCCGGAGTGACTATGTTGGAAGCGCCTCCCAACCCCGAACAAGTTACAACCCGCGCCGAACTGCGCCAGCTTCTTGAGGAAGCGATTCTGGATCTGCCAGAGCAATACCGCGCGGTCCTCATGTTGCGCGACATCGAAGAACTGAGCACCGCCGAAACGGCCGACGCTCTTTCGCTCACCGAAGAAAACGTCAAAGTTCGTCTGCATCGCGGCCACGCCATGCTGCGCACCTGGCTGCTGGGACGCGTCGGAGCCAATGCCAAAGAAGCTTTTCCTTTCATGGGAGTTCGCTGCGATCGCGTCGTCCGGAATGTCCTCACCCGACTTTCCGATTCCCCGTCGCACATCGGATTGAATTAAGCCGCACAGCGGAACTCCGCCAATTTCCTCCATAAAACTTGCATTCCGCTCCGTGATAGGCTGATTCAGTCACAGAGAGAGGAAGAACATGGCACCCTGGTCCGGAAAATGGGCGTTGGTCACCGGCGCGAGCGCCGGGATCGGCAAAGCCCTTGCCGAAGAATTGGCGCGCGGCGGCACGCATCTTCTTTTGACGGCTCGCCGCGCGGATCGCCTGACGGAGTTGGCGCGCCAGCTTTCCAGCGCGCACACAATTCAAACAAAAGTTTTTGTTGCCGATCTCGCCGACGCCGCGGCCCCTGAAAAGATTTTTCAATTCACCAAAGACCAAGGGCTTGAGATAGAAGTGCTGGTCAACAATGCCGGCTTCGGCGCGTACGGCGAGTTCTCCACGGTAGAAACGCGCCGGCTTACGGAGATGGTGCAAGTGAATTGCTCCGCCGTCGTGCACCTCACGCGGCTCTTCCTGCCGGAAATGAAGGCACGGCGCCACGGCAGCGTTTTGATTGTTGCGTCCACGGCTTCGTTCCAGGCCGTCCCTTATATTTCGACTTACGCGGCCACGAAAGCGTTCGATTTGCTTTTCGCGGAAGGGCTCGCGGAAGAAATGAAGCCGTACGGCGTGCACGTGTGCGCTCTCTGCCCGGGCTCGACGGAATCCGAATTTGCGGAAGTCGCCGGACAGACTCAGGTCACCGCCGCGCGACGCCACCGCGAAACCGCGGAGAAAGTGGCGCGTACGGGATTGCGTGCGCTGGCCGCCGGCCGGAGCTACAAAATTTCGGGGCTGGCCAACTACATGGGAGTCATCAGCCAGAGGATCGTCTCGCGAGGATTGGTCACGCGAGTCGCCGCAAAAATGTTCCGGCCGGAAAATCAGAAATAGCCGGTGTCCAGCGTTCTCCATCTCCTTTTCTCTCGCGAAGTGCATGGCTGTTCGAGCTCTTTCCATAACTGATTGTATTAGTGCTCGACGTGGCACTTCGCTTGGCTTTTCCGACACGGCCGCTGCCTGCCGCACGTCCAACTCTCTATGAAGCCCGCCACAGGTGACGGCAAGAAAACAGGGTTCCTGCGCCGCGGGAACTTTTTTCGGCCCAACAGGGAAATACAAGAGAAAGCAGAAGACGCCACCCAGGCTGGCCGGTACGCCGTTGCAGGGGAGACAAGGATCGCAGCGCAAGAGACAGACGAGCTGCTGTTGCGGCGTGCCGCGAAGGGCGACGAGGATGCGTTCGCGCTGCTGTACCGTCGGCATCAGGGTGCACTGTACCGGTTTGCCCTGCGCATGACGGGAAGCGCGTGGGGCGCGGAAGAAATTGTGCAGGACGTATTCATGACGCTGATTCGCGAGCCCAAAAAATACGATCCGGAACGCGGCTCGGTGGGCGCGCTGCTCTATGGGATAGCCCGCAACCGCGTGATGAAGCATCTCGAACGGACGCCAAGGGAAATTCCGCTCGAGGAAAAGAACGAAGATGGAACGGGCGGCGGGATCGTGCTTCAGGACAATTACACGCCGGCGAAATGGGCGGAAGCGCGCGAGAGGTTGCAACACGTGCGGGCCGCCGTGCAGGAATTGCCGGCGGAGTTTCGCGAAGCGGTTGTGCTCTGCGAACTGGAAGAATTGAGTTACGAGGAAGCTGCGAAGCTGATGGACTGCCCGATCGGAACGATTCGCTCGCGGTTGCACCGGGGCCGGGCGCTGTTGCTGGCCAAACTGGAGATTTTGAAAGATGTGCCGCGGCGATGGAAAGCGGCAAGGTGAGATTGAGATGGACGAATTTGTAAGACAACCGGTGACGTGCGAACAGGCCGAAGCGATCGTTCTGGATTTGGGCAGGGACAACTCGGTTGGCGAGAGCGAACGGGCCGCCGCGCTTGCGCACCTGGGCCATTGCCCGCGCTGCGCCGCTCTGCTCGAATCGTGGCAAGCCGCGAAAGAGGAGTTGCGTCTTCTGGCCGAGGGTACCGCGGAAGCTGCGACGCCCGCACGCGTGGAAATGCGGCTGCGGCAGGAGTTTCGCACAAAGCATCGCACCTTCGCGGTGCGGCGCGGTGCGATTGTGGCTGCCTGGGCGCTTGCGGCAGCCGCGATTTTGGCTGTGGGGTGGAGCTGGCGAAATTGGGAGCGCACGCGCGCCGTCGAAACGGCGAAGCAAGACGTGGCGAAGGTCGTGCGGACAGAGACCGTAAATCCTCCGGGGGAGAAGAATTCCACGGATGAGACGCTTTCCGCGGACGCTTCCAGCCCGGATGATCTTGCGGATTTCACGCCGCTGCCGGGAGCGTCTCCGGATGTCGCGGAACAGGCTTCGATATTGCGCGTGCGCATGCAGCGCGGTTCGCTGAGCGCGCTGGGATTGCCGGTAAACGAACAAAATGCGGGCGATTGGATTCAGGTGGATTTGCTGGTTGGCACAGACGGATTGCCGGAAGCGGTGCGGCTGGCGCAGGAAGAAAATTAAAACGGATTTGCCCGGCGCATTCCGCGCCGCGGCATGGGAGAGAAGAGGAGAAGAGTAGATGAACTTGAAGATAAAAACTGGACTGGCGTTCTGCGGCGTCCTGCTTTTGGGCGCAGTAGCCCTGCAGGCGCAGCGCCGCGGATTCGGCGGTCCTCCTTTCGGTGCTCCCATGGAACTGATGGGCTTTGCAGGGATGCACGGCAAGACCGTGACGGGCGCGCCTTTTTCGGCGACCGCCACGACAGAAACCACACAGACACTGCAAGACGGATCCATGATTCACCGCACGTCGCAATTCACGATGTACCGCGACAGCCAGGGCCGTTTGCGCCAGGAAGCGACGTTTTCCGGGTTCGGCGCGCTAGCGGCTTCGGGCGGGCCGAAAACCATCGTGATGATTTCCGATCCGGTAGCCGGTGTGCACTACATGCTGGACGCAACGAATAAAATCGCGCACGAATCTCCCATCCGCCGCAGGACAAACAATGGAGCGAACGCGGGTCCCGCGGATCGCTTTGCGTCGAGAATGCAAGCGCGCGAGCAACAAGAAGAAGCCGCGGGCCTGCTGAAGAAAGAATCGCTCGGAACGCAAACGATGAACGGCGTCGTGGTGGAAGGAACGCGCATGACGCGAACCATTCCCGCGGGCCAGATTGGAAACGACAAGCCGCTGCAAATCGTTTCCGAACGCTGGTACTCGCAAGATCTGCAAATGGTGATGAAGAGCACGCACACCGATCCACGATTCGGGACGACAACGTACACGGTGACGAACATACAGAGGACGGAACCGGCGGCGACACTTTTCTCGGTGCCATCGGATTACACCGTGCAAACCGGCGGACGCGGGCGGCGGTTCGCTCGCCGCGGCGGCGCGGCAACGACGCCGAATCCGCCACCGCCGAACGAGGACTGAACACCAGCTTGCGCCGCCGGCTCGAGGAGAAGCCGGCGCAAGCGGGAAACGAGCTTCTCTCCTGAAGACGACGCGCCCTTTTCGCATCTGCCCCCATCAGTGCGGAAGGGGCGTTGTCGTGTCTGGGCGCGGAAAGGCGGCGGAGCAGAGAAGGGGTTGGCACTAGCGCGGCTGGCGCGGGGCGAGCGGAGAGTTTGCTGAGCCGTGGGAGGGGGGAGGGGCTTTGGAAGGCGTGTTTGGAGGGCCCCCGGTGTTTTTTGTAAGTGCGGATTCTAAAGGAGTTGCGGGGGGAATTTTTGTAAGTGCGGATAATAAAGGGGTTATAAGTCGTTTGTTTTCCGCACTTACGAGGGGGGCTGTAAGTGCGGATTCTAAAGGGGTTATGGCAGGAATTGGGGAATCGTAAGTCCTTTAGAATCCGCAGATCCGAAGGGGGTGCGTAAGTGCGGATTATAAAGGAGTTACGGGAGGGGATCTTGTAAGTGCGGATAATACAGGGGTTAGAGGCGGAGATTGGGGAGGTGCGAGATCGCGATGGGTTAGAGGCGGGGAGGGTGGTACGGACGGGATGGTAACTGAAATTCACGTCATTTTATAGCATAAAATAGCAAACTTGTCAATAGAAGAATAAGTGCTTACGGGGCATGGAGTTGCGGCGGAGTGTGTGCGCGGGTGGGAGAAAACGATGGGCATGACCGATTTGCGCCCTTTGGGTTAAGGGTGAACTGGCTCCCGGTGCAATGAACAACAATGCAGGCCTGAAGACAGAGAGCAAGGCGCGCATGCTTCAGAAGCAAACACGCGGAGGGAACGGCACACGATTCTTACCGGGGACTTGAGGACTTCCGCGCGCCCTTGAGGTCGCGCCTGCGCGATGGATTGGATTTCCGCATCAGATGTTGGGCAGCAGATCGAAATATTCGTCATCTTCATTCTTGCCGCCCTCGCCTTTGCCCAGAGATTTTTCCGAGGCCACGAACTCGATGCGCTCGATCCATTTGACCATCTTGTAGCCGAGCTGGTTCTCGACGCGCAAGCGAAGAGGCGCGCCATAGACTTCCGGGAGCGGGGCGCCGTTCATGCGGGAGGCGAGCAAGCACTCCGGTTTGAGGAGGTTTTCCAGCGATTGCGTGTCGTAATAGGGGCCACCGTAGAGTGCTTCGCCAAAGGAAAAGAAGGCTACGACTTTTGCTTCCGGCTTGGGGCGCACCAAATCGATGAGTGTCTTCATGGGAAGGCCGCCCCACTTCGCGATGCCGCTCCAGCCCTGAATGCAATGATGCATGGTGATTTGCTCGGCATCGCCCAGGCGTTGGAGGTCGGAAAGTGAAAGCTCAACCGGATTCTCGACGAGGCCGCCGACTTTCAACCGAAAAGTTTGAAACTGCGTTTCGGCCAAGTGCTTCCAATCCTGCCGGAAGGGCATTTTTCCGTTGGGCCAGAAGTAAGGAGAGATTTGCTGTTCGCGATATTTTTGGTGTGGAGTGAGGCGATTGAGCGTGAGCAGCTGCATGGGATAAGTGACGGACTTGAGAGCGTGCTGCAAGCCGCGAGGATGATGCCAGGAGATGTAGTGCGCCACGACCCAGGAAAGTACGACGACGGCGATACCGATAAATCCGAAGTACATTCCGAGATATCCTTGATCATCGGCGCCCATAACGATGTGGTTCATGTTGCGGGCGAATCCAGTGATGATGATCAGGGCGACGTGAACGACGAGAAATGCAAGAAAGCTGAACATGGTGAGGAAATGGATGGAGCGGGCCGATTGGCGGCCGCCGAAGAGACGGGCGTACCAGGGGAAGCGGTTGACGACTGCCGGAGACATGGCCAGGCCAGTGGCAATGGCCAGCGGGCCGAAAACAAACACAACCGTGAAGTAAGCGATTTGTTGGAGCGCATTGTATCCGTAGAAGCCATTGGGTTCGGGAGGGAGGTGAAAGGTCGCGTAGTGGACCCAAGTGCTCCAGGCTTGCAGAAGTACGATTGGAGAAGTGGGGACGATGCGACGCCACTGATCGGTTGAGAGCAGCAAGGAGATGAAAATGATCCCCGTGGCGATGAAGCCATGGACATCAATGAAATGCCAGACACGAGCAATGCCGATGGTGTGGCGGTAGCCGGGGGTGCCTATCAGCGGCGAAAGATAACGGGAGTCGTCCTTTGCGGTCCAGATGCGGTCGCGGGGGACTTTCAAGGGCGTGAACCGGATCCATTCGCTGCCAGGAGCGCAGCCGTCATTGAAGTAGAGGCGCGGGTGGTCCACGAGGATCGAAAGGCCGCTGCGAATGAGCATCATGACGAAGAGGAAATTGAAGAAATGGCAGTAGCGAACCCAGACGGGGAAGCCGTGCGGGCCAACGAAGTTGTTCGGGTAAATTTGAGGAACGGCGGGAACGTGCGGCAGTCCGAAAAAGGCAACTTCGATCCACGCGGCCGCGACGGCGGATAAAAATGCCGCGGCGAGTCCAATCAGGATGGCCGGGCGAATCCAAATGCGAAAGCGGCGATCGAGCGGATAGTGGACGGCCTTGTGTACGTCATCAAAGCGGACCATGGGTCCTTCTGCGGTTCAGGATTTGCACCGAGGTCTCGTACGCGATGGGGGCGCCGAGGGGCGCCGGCCAGATCGTGGTGGCGAAGATCGTGCTGGCCGCGGGAGCCACTCCATGGTACGCGCTCGATTGAGTCCGCGCCAGAAGATTAGAGGCGCGTGAAAAAAATTGTGAGCGCAGCGGGAACACGGAGCGAGCCTTGAAGACTTGGCTGAAGCGAGGGGCAGCGTGGAGGGACGGGTGTGGCGGAGTGTGTTAGTGTACGGAGCGCGGGGGGGAGCGAGAGCTGCGAGAAACGCAACGGAAAAAAGACGCAGCGACGGGGGAAGAGGGGAACGATGGCGAGACCGAAAGTGCTGGCGACGCGGCCGCTGTTTCCGGCGGCGCAGGAAATATTGAATGCGAGCTGCGAAGTGGATTATTGGACGAAGCCGGAGCGGATTTCGAAGGAAGAATTATTTCGAAGAGTGAAAGATAAGGAAGCGCTGGTGTGCCTTCTGACGGAAAAAGTGGATGAGGATTTATTGAGCGCGGCGCCAAAGCTGAGGATCGCGTCAAACGTGGCGGTGGGCTTCGACAATATTGACGTGGCAGCGTGCACGAAGCGGGGAGTGGTGGCGACAAACACGCCGGGCGTGCTGGATGAGACGACGGCGGATTTTGCGTGGACGATGCTGATGACGGTGGCGAGACGGCTGCCGGAAGGAGAAGCGCTGGCGCGGAGCGGAGCGTGGAAGGGCTGGGATCTGGATCAACTGGTGGGGACGGACGTTTGGGGAAAGACGCTGGGAATCGTGGGATTCGGGCGAATCGGGAAAGCGATGGCGCGGCGGGCGCAGGGGTTCCAGATGAAAGTGGTGTACGCGGACGCGGTGAGGGCGCCGGAGGCGGTGGAGAAGGAGTTGAAGGCGACGTATCGCGGGATGACGGATTTGCTGGCGGAGGCGGACTTCGTGAGCGTGCACGTGCCGCTGCTGCCGGAAACGCGCGGGCTTTTTGACGCGGCGAGACTGGCAAAGATGAAGAAGACGGCATTTTTGATCAATACATCGCGAGGGCCGGTGGTGGATGAAGCGGCGCTGGTGCACGCGCTGGAGACGGGCAAAATCGCGGGAGCGGCGCTGGACGTGTTCGAGAGCGAGCCGTTCCTGCATCCGGGATTGAAGCGGGCGAACGTGGTGCTCACGCCGCACATCGCGTCGGCGTCGGTGGAAACGCGAACGAAGATGGCGTGCATGGCGGCGGAAAATGTGGTTGCGCTTTTCAAAGGGCAGAGACCGGCGAACATGTTGAATCCCGAAGTGCTGAAAGCGGGCTGAAAAAGCGGCGTGGGTTTGATGGTGGACTTGAAGCAGACCGCCCGGCAAATTTTCCAAGAAACGATTGCGGCAATCGATATTTCCGAAGCGATGCAGAGGAAAGTGCAGCGCGAGGGAAGCGTGTTGCGATTTGGCAGCGCGGAAGTGGATTTGCGGGCGTGCGCGAAGTTGCGCGTGATTGCGATTGGAAAAGCGGCGCACGCGATGACGGAAGGTTTGGAGAGACTGATTGGCGGCGATTTTGCATTTGAAGGAATTGCGGCGGCGCCGACGGCACCGGCGAGACGAGTTGCGGGGATGAGTTATTTTGTGGCGGGACACCCGACGCCGAATGCGGAGAGTTGGAAAGCGGCGGAAGCGATTTTGGCGACGTTGCGGGAGTGCGATGAAAAAACGGCGGCGATTTTTCTGCTGTCGGGAGGCGGATCGGCGCTGGTGGAAAAGCCGTTGGACGAGCGAGCGACGCTGGAGGACGTGCAGCAGTGGAACCGCGCGCTGGTGACGTGCGGAGCGCCGATCGAGGCGATGAATACGGTGCGGAAACATTTGTCGGCGGTGAAAGGCGGGAGATTGGCAGTGGCAGCGGGGCGAGCGATGAAGATTACGCTGGCAGTGAGCGATGTGCCAGCGGGAAAAGAGACGGCGCTGGCGTCCGGACCGACGCTGCCGGATCCGACGACGAGCGCGGACGTGCGAAGAGTGGTGGAAGGGTACGGGTTGCGCGAGAAATTTTCGCGAAGAGTGATGGAGTGGATGGAAGCGGGAGAGATGCCGGAGACGCCGAAAGCGGGGAATGCAGCGTTTCAAAACGCGCATTTTGCGCTCTTGCTTGGGCTGGATGATTTGTTCCACCCCGCGCATCGCGCGACGGAAGCGAAAGGGTTCGTGGCGTGCTGCGACAATTCGACGGATGATTGGCCAGTGGAGAAGGCGGCGGAATATTTGCTAGAGCAACTGGAGCGCGCGCGGGAGGCGAACCCGGGGAAGCGTGTGGCGCTGATTGCGGATGGAGAAGTGAGTTCACCGGTGCGAGGGAAGGGAATTGGCGGGAGGAATGCGGCGTTCGTGCTGGCGTGCGTGGAGAAAATCGCGGGGACGAAAATCGCGGTGCTGAGCGCTGGGACGGATGGAATTGATGGAAACAGCACGGCGGCGGGAGCCGTGGCGGATGGAGAGACGCTGAAGCGATCCGAAGCGATGGGATTGAATGCGAGAGGAATGTTCGAGGAGAGCGATTCGAACGGTTACTTTGCGAAGCTGGGGGATGCGATCGTGACGGGGCCGACGGGGAATAATTTGCGGGATTTAAGGGTGCTGCTGGCGGAGAAGTGACCAGAAGAAGGAATGAAGTAATGACGTAAAGAAGTAAAGAAAGAAAGGCGTAAGGAAAGGACAGAAGGGAGAGCGGCATAGAGGGAAAGGCGAGACGCACTGAAGAATTAGACAGACAGGACGCCGGAGAAATCCGGCGATTTTTTTTGAGCAGAGATTCCTGCTCCAGCGAAGATCACGGCGGCTGGCAGAAAATTATTTTTTTTGGGGCGGAAGCCGGGACTCGATGGTTTTGAGGCGGTCGTTCATCTGTTCGACTAGGTGCTCAAGATGATCGAGGCGCTGGAGGACGGCCTGGCTGGAGGCTGGTTCGGTGGCGGTGCCTTCCTCGCCGTGGGCATGTTCCCCGGCGCCGGGATGTTTGAGGCGCTCGATCTGGCGCTGAATCATGGGAGCCACGAGGATGCTGAGACTCTTGCTGTGGAGCTGCGCTTCGAGAGCAGGAATCGCGGAGGAATCGCCGCGAGCGCCGAGAGCGAAAACGCTGGAAAAGCTGACGGAGAAATGAGAGTCGCTGAGATAGGAGGCGATCTGCGCGGTGATTTCCTTGTTGGTTTTGTCGAGGCGCGCGAGGCTAGCGATGGCGGCGACGCGGGAGTCAATGGCTTTGCCGGGAGCTGACCATTGGAGGAGAAGCGGCACAGCTTTATCGTCGCCTAGCGGACCGAGAGAACGAAGCGCGGAGTCGCGAAGAATGTCGTCCGGGGATTCGGAGGAGACAGCCGCTTCGAGAGTGGTGAGCGCGCCGGGAGATTTGAGTTTGGCGATGGCTTGAAGCGCGGAGGCGCGAGCGCGGTATGAGGTGTCGTCCGCGGCGATGAAGCTGAGACGGGATTGGATCGCGGAGTCATTCTTGAAATTGCCGAGGGCGGCGACGATGTGCGTGCGAACCCAGGGCTCCTTGGCGGCGTCAAGCGATTCGAGCAATTGTTTTGAGGCAGAGGAGCCGGCGAGCTGGCCGAGCGCGTCGGCGGCGTTCGCGCGGATGCCCCAGGCTTTGTCGTTGCGGAGGGCGTCGCCGAGAGCTGCGATGACCACATCATCGGAAGGAAGTTTGGCGAGAGCGGCGACGGCATCGGCGCGATCGGCGAGTTCCGAAGCGTGCTTGAGCTGATAGAGCCATTCCGCTTTGTCCTTGTGGAAGTCAGCGGACTTGAGAATTTGCCCGCCTTTATCGAAGAGGAGCATGAGCGGAGCGGAATCGGAAGGAAAGTCGAAGACTTCGGATGCTTTTGAAACAGTGATGGGGAACAGCTTGGCGCCGGAAGCGGTGGTGATTTCGACGTCGGCGGGGAAACGGAAGAGGCCAACGCGGCCTTCGATCTTTTGCGTTTGCGTGACGGTGAGCGCGACCTGGTGCCTGGCGTCATCGTACTTGTAGCTGAGATCGAGCATGGGAGCGCCGGCGCCATAGAGCCACTGGTTGAAAAACTCATCCACGTTCGTGTGAGTGGCTTGCTCGATGGCCTCGACGAGATCGGAGGTGACGGCGTTTTTGCCGCGATTGACTTCGAGATAGCGGCGAAGTCCCGCATAGAAAGCGTCATCGCCAAGCTGATGGCGGAGCATATAAAGGACCCAGCCGCCTTTGGTGTAAGCGTTGCCGTCGAATTCGCCGGAATCGGAAAAGTCGAAGCGAACGATGGGCTTTTCAAAGAGATCGTGCTGCACGAACCAGCCGCGGGCAGCTTCCCAGCGGTCGTAATCGGCCTGATCCTTGCCAAAGTGCGCTTCGGTCCAGACGGTTTCCATGAAAGTGGCGAAGCCCTCGTTGAGCCAGACGTCGCCCCAGTCCTTGCAAGTGACGAGATCGCCGAACCACTGATGGCCGAGTTCGTGCGAGATGAGATCGTCCTCATCGGTGGGATATTCGGGGACGAGCTTGGGGCTGCGAAGGGAAGAGCTCGTGTTGGTGGTGGCGCTGGAATTTTCCATGCCGCCGGCGACGAAATCATCCACCATGGACTGATCGTATTTTTCCCAGGGATACGGAACGCCAAGCTTGCTGCTGAAGAGATCGATCATTTGCGGCGTGCGGCCGTAATTGGCGGAGAGGCGATCGCCGCGGCCCTTGGGAGCGAAATAATCCACGGGAATGCCGTGCCAGGAGTCCTTCACTTCGTCGAACTGGCCGGCGACGACGGTAATCAGGTAGGTGGAACTCGGAACAGACTCACGCCATGTCCAGGTTTTCATGCCGTCGCGAGGAGCGGAGATGCTGATAAGTTTGCCGTTGGCAACGGTAATCCAGGATTCGGGAACGGTGAGAATTGTTTCGGTGGTGAGGCGATCGTTGGGATAGTCGTAGGTGGGAAGGTAGAAATGAGTGTCCTGAGATTCGCCCTGGGTCCAGATTTGAATGGGGCGATTGGGATAATCAGTGTCCGGAAGGATGAAATAGAGGCCCTTCGAAGGCGTGGCTTCGTAGCGGATGTTGATTTCAAGTTTATCGCCGGCGTGCGCGGGCGATGAGAGAGAGATGATGAGCTTGTCGTCTTTGGCTTCGAACTTTGCGTGTGAGCGATTGACGGTGACGCTCTGAATCGTGAGGCCGGAAGAATCGAAAACAATTTCGGAAGTTCCGTTGCGGAGAATGGTTAGGGAATGGGTGACATCGCCGATTACTTTTTTCTGCTGGACGTCAAACTTTAAGGCGATGCGAGAGTGCTGAAGATCGTAGTCGCGGCTGCGAGCGTAAGGCTCATCGGCGCGAAGAGGGGAAGACGCGAGAAGGAGAAGCAGCAGAAGAACAGATGCGAGCGGCGAGGCAAAAGGAGGCTTTCGCGCGTGCAGATTGGAGACGGCGGGAGAAAGGCTCATGCGGATTGGCTCCTATGAAACGTGTGGCCGGCGCGTTCGAGAACGCTGATGGCGGCATCCAGGGATTCGGAAGATACGAGCAGGTAATCGGTATCAAAAGTGGAGATGACAAAAAGGCTGACGCGAGCGGCGGCCAAAGGTCCAGCAAGAGCGGCCAGGACACCTACTTCAGAAAGCACAAACGGGCCGTGTACCTTGATAACGCGCCACGCTTTCTCGCACTGAACTCCTAAGGGAACGAGCGACTCCTCGACGACGACGGAAAGTTCGTCCGAGGTGCGAGTAACGGAAAAAAATGGGCCCTGAGTGGCCCAGGATGGCAAAGGCGCACGAGACGAAAGTCCAACGATGGCGTATTTTTCGGACAAGAGGGAAAGATTGAGGTGGCGGAGGGAAAGGTTCATCGCGAAAGGGAAGAGCCTTGAGAGATGTCGGGCCGACGCAGGACAAACGATTCATGAGCGCATTTACGGGGGAAGGGAAATGCAAGATTTTCAAAATGCGGGCATACCTCGGAGCGGCGGCAGCGAGAGATTCTGCGCAAATTAGGCCTCGTTGAACGGCTAATATTCTCGCGAAAATGGCAGTGCGTCAAATATCGCGGCGCGGGGAACGGGAGATAATCCGCGTCGGAGTGCAACCAGTGTTCTGACCGGATAGACAAGAATCAATTGTGAAGGTCGAGCTTAGTCGGCCTTGCCAACGGAGCGATCGCGGTACGCCTTTTGCAAGACGTAGAACGCCTGCTTTTTTTCGCCTTGATCGGAGACGAGCCCCTTGCGGTTGAAATCATCCTGGATGCCGGGCAAAAGGCGGCGGGGAGAGCGGAAGTCCATGAGAACCCAGGGAGTCATGCCGCGAAGTTGAGAGATGCGGTTCAGCATGACCAATTGGTGGCGATACACGTTGGCTTGATATTCCTCAGTCCAGCGCTGAGCAAGGTCGCCGTGAAGACCTGCTTTCGCGCCCGCGCCGAATTCGCTGATGATGAGCGGCTTGGAGTAAGCGATATTCCATGTGTGCTGTTCGATTGCATCCGGAGGGCCTTCGTACCATCCGAGATATTCGTTTGCGCCAAGGACATCGAGATATTGGCCGAGGGGATCGTCCACAACTTTCGTGGTGCCTTCCGTGCGCACAAGAAGCGCGGCGGTGACCAGGCGCGTGGGATCAATCTCGTGAGCATTTTCGACCAGAGTCTTCAGGAATTGCGTGCGCGCCGCGGTGTTGGGAGTTTCGTTGGCGACGGACCAGAGAATGACGGACGCTTTGTCGCGATCACGGCGGATCATTTCGCCAAGCTGCTGCTGCGCCTTGGCTAGTACTGCGGGATTTTCGAATTGAACAGCCCAATAAACAGGAATTTCCGACCAGACAAGAATCCCCATCTTGTCCGCGGTGCGCGTCATGCGCTGATCGTGAGGATAGTGAGCGAGGCGGACGTAATTCGCGCCGAGTTCGTGGACCCAACTGAAAATCGTGGCGACATCCTGATCGGTGTTGGCGCGGCCAGTGCGGTAAGGGGCTTCGCCGTGAATGGAGACGCCGCGAAGAAAGATGGGTTTTCCATTGAGGAGAATTTGCGTGCCGCGAACTTCGACGGTGCGAAAGCCAATTTCATCTTCAAGTTTGTCAGAACCGGAAGAGAGTTCCACCCGGTAAAGTTTGGGATGTTCCGGGGACCAGAGATCGAGATGGGAAGCGTGCAGCGTCAAAGTGGCAAGGCCGTTCGCGGCGACGGTGGCAGAAGTATCGAGATGAGCTTCCGGAATGGAGACGCGAACGGACTCACCCGGAGCGGCATTTACGACGTGGACCCACCCATCGATTTCAGAAGTGTCAGCGCGATTGAGGTGCAGATCGAAATCATCAATGAAGTGGTCCGGGACTTCGACGAGAGATACATCGCGCGTCAAACCGCCGTAATTCCACCAGTCGGTTTCCACAGTCGGCACGCCGTCGGCATGACGAGTGTCATCCACGGCGATGACCACGAAATTGCTGCCGGGATGGAGCACGGAGGTGATTTCGCAATCAAACGCAGTGAAGCCGCCTTCGTGTTCGCAGATCTGCTTGGTATTGACCCAAACGATGGCGTGATAATTCGCTGCACCGATGTGAAGGAAAGTGCGCGTGCTCGGCTTGGGCTGAAAATCGAAATCCTTCTCATACCAGACGAGACCTTCGTATTCGTACAACGAAGGGCGCTGCGTATTCCAATCCCCGGGCACGTGGAGGACGGGAGATTTTGCGAAGTCGTATTCCACGAGCGGACCGTTGGGTTCGTAATGGCGGTTCAGGAAGAATCCATCGGCGCGAATCTCGCCATGGAAGGTGTAGAGGCCGGTGGCGTAGGGATCCACGATGCTGTGCCAGTCGCCGTTCAGGCTGATGGAGAGGCGATGATCGACGTCGGCTAGGACTGTCGTGTTGGCGGTCTGCGAGAAAGCAGAGGCTGGAAAGGCGAAACATGCAGCGAGGAGCGCGACGCAAACGCGAGAGCCGTAAAGCTGAGTAATAGAAGAAATCAGAAACACGCGGGCTTTCTTGCAGAAAGAAAACGTCAGCATGGGAACCTTTCGCCGTTCGAAAATTTGTCCGAGAGGATGATAACGCGACGCGCTGCGGAAAGTACTCGAAATTGGAAGAGAGGCGCTCTTGCCGCGAGGTGAAACGGATCAATTCTTCGCGGAGGTCACGTGGTGTGCTGCGAGAAACGCATTCGCGTGCTCGATTTGGGGAAGATCCGAGTTTGCCGATTTCCATGCGGAAAGAAAGTCCGAATATTCCTTTTCCGCCGCAGCGACGTCGCCGGCTTTTTCACTGGTCAATGCAATCCCATAAAGCGGGAAGCCGGAGCGAGGGCGCTCGATCAGAGCGCGCTTGAACGCATCCATCGCGTCCAGCCAATCGGAAGCCGATAAAAATGCGGCCGCTTCTGTTTCTCCCACCGGGCGAATATAGGCGGGCGGCTCCCAATAGCCGAGATCCTTCTCAGCTGCGGCAGCTTGCGCATAAAGCTTTTTTGCGTCAGCGGTTTGCCGTTTCGCAAGCAGCAACCCGGCGCGAAGTTCGAGAGACATGATGGAGAGATTGCTCAGAAGGGGCTTGGCGATGGCGTCGGGCATCACTGTCAATTTGGGCGGGCTGGAATCGGATTTGGTTTTATTTTTCTTGGCTTTATCCTTTTCTTTCTGTTCCGTCTTGATGCGTTCAGAAACGCGCCAAAGCTCGGCATCCAACTGGGCGGAGACGGATTCCGCCTCTGCGTTATCGTGTTGGTCTAGGGCTTGCATACCGAGCGAGAAGTTAGTCAGTTCGCGCGCGAGAAACTGGAGATTAGGCAGCGTTGCGGGAGGGTTCGCATCATTCAACAGTCGCAGTGCGGCGCTCCAATCCGCGGCGCGAAGAGCGACTGGCAGGCGAGGATCGAGGCGGGAAATTGCGTCGCGGGTGGACCATGGATACAACGAGTTTTCAAGCTCACCGCGAGCTACTCGCGCTCTGTCTGCCAGGCCTGTGGCTTCCTGCAATTTTCCCGCTTCCATGAGATTGGCGATGGCGTACATCAGGTTGTGGGCGTAGTTCCAATCGTCGTCCACGGGTACGTGCTGCGTTTGCATGTACGACTCGTCCGCTTTCATAGAGGCAGTGAACGCCGCTTCCGCCCGCGTATAGTCGCCCAACCGATAAAAAATGTGGCCAGGCATGTGGACCATGTGGCCGGAAGCCGGGGCGAGGCTGCCGAGAATCTCGGCGCTGTGCAGAGCTTGCTCCGGGTGAGGGCTGGCTTCGACGGCATGAATCCAATAGTGATTCGCGGCGGAGTTGTTGGGGTCCTGCTTCAGGACTTCTTGCAAAATTGCCAGAGCTTCTTTTTCGCCGGGCCTTGGCTGATCGTTGTCGTCGTAGCCGTCGGATAGATCTTCTGCGAGAAGGATGCGAGCTTGCAGGTCCGAGGGATTCTGTTTCACAAGCTTGCGGTAAATCTGGACGGACTTCGAGTTTCGAGAATCGTCATCCGGCTTTGAGGAGCTCTGCTCCGCGTCAGCGGCAGCCGCTGCTTCGATGTACAGCCGCTCCGCTTTGCTGACGTGCTTCTTCCGGCTCACAGCCTTGTTCAGCGCCTGGGTTGCGTAATACTTGGCGTTGCTGTGCGCAAACATTTCCGCTTTATAGATGCCCCAGTAGCACATGGCGCAGTTCGGGTCGACTCGAACGGCCTGTTCGAATGCGCGGTCGGACTCGTAGTCCCAGAAATCGTGGAGCAAATTCAAGCCCTGGTCGAACCACATCTGCGCTTCCGGGCTGGCGGTGACGCGTATGTGAGCATTGCCGATGCCGGTGAGTCGAATCGGGGGCGGCAGCTTTTCCGGAGGAATTTCGTCGCGCGTTTCCATCGAGTGCGACGTCATGGGATTTTGCGCCGTGAGCCCCGGGATGGCCGCAAAGAGAAATGCCCCGGAAATGCACAGTGATACGAAATAGGTGTGTCTAATGTTGAAGAGATGCTTAGGCATGGCAATCTCCCGCGGCGGACGTTGTCGTCATTCTAGTCGAAAATGGCCGTCGGTGAGGGGAAAATGAGCGTGGGTGCAAACGAAGTTTGATTGCTTGCTGGGCAAAGCGGCGCTAAGATGCAGCCAATTTCCCGCCAGGGGAGGTTTCCATGAAACGACTGATGAAGTGCCTCGGTCTTTTGGGCATGCTTTTTCTGGCAGCACCGCCTTCGAACGGGCAACAGATCGGGAAGTATGTGCCCATTCCCGCGGGGTCCGATGCCGATCATGCTTTGACGGAAATTAATGCCGCGACTGAGCCGGCGCAGAAACTCACGTTGATTGACAAGTTTTCCGCGGACCTGGGAAAAGGCGACATGGAGATTATCGCGGATGATCTTTACGTGAATTATTATTTGGCGCAGAAAAATTACGACAAAGTGTTTGAGTATGGCGACAAGCTTTTTGCGGTCGATCCCGGCAACCTGCAGAACGAAGTGAACATGATCCGCGCAGCAAACGAAAAAGGAGATCCTGAAAAAGTACTTGCCTACGGCCAGAAATTGCCGGGTATCCTCAAACTCTTTCAGGATTCGCCCGCGCCGGCGGGAGTGCAGCCCGACGATTGGCAAAGACAAAAGGCAGCGACGCTCGAGGGCAACAAAGACAACATCCATTATGTCGAGGAAGCGGTGTACATGGTGGAGTACAGGACGCCGAACGCCGCGACGAGAGCCGAGCAGTTGACCAAATTTGCGCAAATGTTTCCGGATTCGCCTTACGCGAACCAGGCGCTTGGAGTAGCGGCAGCGTCTTACCAGCAGGCGCAAAATGTTCCGAAGATGCTGGAAGTCGCGAATGGATTGTTGACAAAGGATCCCAATAACATCGGAATGCTGCTCCTGATCTCGGACTATTACAGCGAGAAAGGGGAACACCTGGATCAGGCGGAATCGTCTGCGAAGAAAGCGATCGCTGCGCTGGCGGCCGCGCAGAAGCCGGAAGGAGTGGCGGACAACGACTGGCAGAAGGAAATCTCGCTGCAAAAGGGGCTGGCGCTTTGCGCGCTCGGGCAGGTGAGCATCCAGAAAAAGGAAAACGCACAAGCAGTCGAGAATTTCAAGGCCGCTGCGCCGCTGCTGCAAGCGGATCCCGGCAGCTACGGCAGAAATCAGTACTGGCTGGGATTTGCGCTTGTGAATCTAAGGAAGAACGCGGAGGCCAAGGTCGCATTCAGCGAGGCGGCTTCTGTAAACGGCCCGTATCGAGCCCTTGCGCAAGCGAAATTGAAGACGTTTGCGGGTGCGAGAAATTGAGGCCACAAAGAAGGAAGGCGCAGCTGCGCGAAACCGAAATGTAAGAACCGTTGCTGCGGCTGAGCGGGCTGTTACCAGAAGATTTTTTCCGCGAATCGAAAGTCGGCTCTGAAGCATCGAATCTCCAGTGTACTGTGCTCACGAGATGGCCGCAGGATAAGCGAGTTTTGCGGGGAGGGAAAATGCCGGAACTTGCGACATTTGGCGCTGGTTGTTTTTGGGGCGTCGAAGCAGCTTTTCAAAATGTACCGGGAGTCCTTGAAACCGCGGTGGGATACAGCGGGGGTGACATGCCCAACCCGAGTTACAAAGATGTTTGCACCGACGAAACCGGACATGCGGAAGTGGTGCAAGTGACGTTCGATCCGACCAAAGTGAGCTACGAGCAATTGCTGGATGTTTTCTGGAAGATTCACGACCCCACACAGTTAAACAGACAAGGGCCGGACTTCGGCACACAGTACCGCACGGCGGTTTTCTTTCATTCTCCGGCACAGGAGGCCGCGGCGAAAAAATCGCGCGCCGCCCTGGAAGCAAGCGGGAAGTTCCACAGATCGATTGCCACGGAGATAACTCCTGCTTCGACTTTTTACCGCGCGGAAGAATACCATCAGAAATATTTGCAGAAACGCGGAGCCGCATCCTGCCATTTCTGACCCGCAAAGGTCCAATTCACAAATGAACTCATTCGGCGGCTGAGACGGAGAAAGTCTTTAAAAGATCCTGGGTATCAGCCGCCACTGGAGCCGTGCGCGGTGTTCAGTGTATCCAGGCAAATTTGTCGAGAGTAATTGCTTCTCCTCGAGAATTCGCCGGAGAGGAACGAGCCTTAACAAGAGTCTCGCGAATGCGAGTTTCGTACGGTCCAAGATGGGCAGCAATAATTGAGAAGCCTATTCTTTGCCTGAGGCCTTTGCTGCTGCGCGCGAAGCTTTCTTTGCGGGCGTAGCCGGCGTCTTGAAGGTGCACGCCAGATCGGTCAACGCTGTTGGAGCCAGCTGCAGCAAATTCAGACGGCTCTTGCCGAGCAGCTCATTAAAGGCCGCCAGATCCTGCGACTCCATTTTCTTCCATGCTGCCGTAGT
This sequence comes from Candidatus Acidiferrum sp., assembly GCA_035279745.1. Taxonomy (GTDB): domain Bacteria; phylum Acidobacteriota; class Terriglobia; order Acidiferrales; family UBA7541; genus Acidiferrum. Next base: position 324,218 of record DATEHE010000016.1, read on the forward strand.
GGTGTTGAAATCCTTGCAGTCGGCCTCCCAGGTATCAATTTGCGTTTGCGTGGGTGCTTCATCCAGCCCAACTTGCGACGTGCTGACAAGCGCAACGAAGCTGCCGTTCAAAGTATTGAAGGGCTTGAGCGCGTCTGGTGGAAGAGTGGGCGCGCGGCCTCCAAAGCCGCCTCCGCCGCGACGGGGTTCGACGCCGCCGAATTTGGCCAGTTTGACGTCGAGGTCCTTCGCCGCTTTGGCCACGTCGTCAGGTGGTTTACTGGCGCTCAATGACGCCACTTGCTGCCGCACGGCCAACACTTCGGCGTTTCCGGCATAAGAATCCTTGGTTCCCTGAAACGCCAGCAACATGAGTTTGTTCTTGGAGCGCAGATCGGCCATGACTTTGGGGCTCTCGCCGACGCGTGGATCGTTACGAACGGTGACCGTCTGCGTGTACGTCCGTCCATCGACAGTGAGCTTCAAAGTGTAAACACCGGGAATCACTTGGGGTCCATGCGGGCCAGGAGTGACAAAACCGCCGGGACCGACATTCATCTGATTCTCAAGGTCCAGATTAAGCGCAGGCGGATCGTCATAGCGCAAATCCCAATTCGTTCGGTTGGTGCCCACTTGTGTTGGCAAGGCAAGATCCGAACTTTTCGCCACCCAGTATTCAGGGTAGGGCCAGCGCTCAGGAAGAACTGGCGGAATGCTCGACATGGTCCGGACGAGTTTGCCCTCCGCATCGAACACCTGAATTTTTATTTCGCCGGCAGGCGGCTGGCTCAAGTGGTAATAGAGGATGGCGCCGTAAGGCGGGTTGGGCGAATACGGCAACTCGCGATTGAGGGGTTGGTCCCAGTTGTCGCTCACTCGCGCACGGATGGCATCTCCGGGTTTGAAAAAATAGACCGGTGCGGCTGCGATTTCCTGGGACTTGGCGGAAATTTCGCGCAGAGGAGTGGTGTCATCCAGAACATAGTATCCGCGGCCGTACGTTCCGATCACCAGGTCACTCATATGATCGGCGGTATGAAACACCAAGTCGCGAATCGATGTGCTCGGCAAATTTTGACGCAGCGATTGCCAATGTTCGCCGTCATCGAAGGACACGTACACGGTGGTTTCCGTGCCGGCGAATAGCAACCCCTTCTGCTTTGGGTCCTCGCGGATCACGTTCACCCAGCTGCCGGTAGGCTGGTCGCTGGGCAATCCGTTTACGATCTTGGTCCACGTCTTGCCGCCGTCATGCGTGCGCCAGATCAGCGGAATGTTGGGGCCCGGGAATTCCGGACCCTGATTGGTGAGCCGGCCCTTGCCACGTTCTCTGCCGGAAAGATAGGCGGTGTTGACGTCGCCGTGCCCGGCCTCAATCGTGTTGAAGCTCACGTCCTTGCTTTCCGCAATGTTGCTCACATTGTTCCAGTGCGCGCCGCTGTCCATTGTGTTGTAGATTTGGCCGTTGCTGCTGACGGTCCAGAACACGCCTTTGCGGACAGTGGATACAGAGAAATCGCTGATGAACGGCGGAGGCGGCAGGGCAGGGGGGCGTGCGCCGGCGGTCGTCGCGGTAGCAAGAGCCGGAGCCGGAGTAGACGACTCAGGAGTTGCTGACGCCGTGCCGCAAGCGACCTTTGGCTTGTCTTTTTCCACAGTCAGGTCGGGACTGAATATCTTCCAGGAATGCGCCTCATCGCGGGACACCATCAGGCATTGCATGTTGGTGTAGATCACATGCGGATCGAAAGGATCAATTCTTCGCCACGCGTCTCGAGTGGAGTGGAATTTCGTTGCATTCACACCGAAATTCGGCGCAACGTTCTCCCACTGGCCAGTGGCCATGTTAATTTTCACCAAACTGCTTCCACCGCCCGCGGCGCCATAGCCGAGGCCGTAGATGATATTTGGATCGAGGAGATCCTCCGTGAGCGTGCCGAATTCGGAAGCGGGCACCGGCAGCCAATCCACTTCCGACACAGCGCCTATATCGCCGCGGGTGCGGGTCATGACCGCTCCGGTGTCCTGCTGCGAGGAGATGATCCAGTAGGGATACCGGTTGTCGGTGGAGATGTGATAGACCTGAGCAACCGGCAGCGCGTAGTAGCTGCTCCACGCCAGTCCGCCGTCAAAAGTGACTGCTGCACCCTGATCGACGCCAAAGAGCATGCGCTTGCTGTCCGTTGGATCAATCCAGATATCGTGCATGTCTTCGCCGCCCGGAGCGCCTTTGAACGCGACGAACGTCTGGCCGGCGTCGGTGGACTTATACGCGGCCGTGCTCACTGTGTACACCACATCGGGATTCTGCGTGTCCACCCAGACGCCGCAGATATAATCTCTGCCGCCAATCCGCGAATCGTCGCCAGCCATGTGTTTCCATGTGGCGCCCTGATCGTCGGAGCGGAAAAGCCCGGAGCTGTTGTGCTGCGGAGCGCCGATCAGATAAATCCGCTGCCCGTGTGTGTGCATGGCGACAGCCACGCCAATGCGCCCGCTAGTTAAAGGGTTGGAGATGATTTCCGTCCAGGTCTTCCCTTCATCGAGGGACTTGTAGAGCTTTGTGCGGCTGGGCCCTTCGGCTGCGGAAGGCGCGCCTCCGCGATTCGCGGGCGCTCCAGTGCGCTCTGCCTCGGTGGTCGCAAAGATCACGTTGGGTTCATCGAACGGCGAAGAAAGATCGCGGCCGCCGGTTTTGTCGTCAGGGTGCAAGACATTGGTCCACGTCTGCCCGCCGTTGTCGCTGCGGAAAATGCCGCGCTGCGTTCCAGTCATTCCGCCCATGGCGGCGACAACCACAATATCCGGATCTTTTGGATCGATGATGATTCTCGAAATCCTGGTAGTGCCCTCGAGCCCAATGTGCGTCCAGGTTTTGCCCGCATCCGTGGACTTATACATCCCGTCGCCATCTGTGCCCGTGCTGAGGCTCGACACTGGATCGCCGCTCCCCGCATAAATGATGTTGGCATTCGACGGAGCGACTTGGATCGCGCCAATGCTGTCCACTTCCGTCACCTGGTCAAAGATCGGATACCACGTTGTGCCGCCGCTGGTCGTTTTCCAGATCCCACCTTGCGGGAGGCCGACATAAAAAGTGCCAGGCTCGCCGATCACACCAGTGACGGCCGAAATGCGACCGCCGTGATACGGCCCCACGTTGCGCCATTGCATCCCGGAAAACAAATCCGGGCTGACCTGCGCCGCTGCGCTCCATGCAAAAAAAACTGCGGCAGCCAGCCAGATCCACAAGCGAATACAGCGACGGGCAATGCAAGCCATTCCTTACCTCCACAAACGGAAGTCGTTTCAGCGAATTTGCGCCCGCCAACTATACCCTGAAATGGCAAAGTAGTTCGCGTCGCCTCGATGCAAATCGCAGCGCCCATCGCCCCGTATCCTCATCATCAGGATCATCGGTGGCCCCGGAGTCGGATTGCTTTCAACTATTCCGTTTGCCTCGCGCCCGGCAGCTTAAGTTTGTTTAGTGTTTCAAGTCTTCTGATCTACTCGGCTCAGGGGCATACGCGTCTGCCGATGGAATCAGTTCGGCTTGCGTAGACTGAGTTCGCGCAAGCCGGATCCGCACTTATCGCAAAGACGTGGGCGTAAACGAAACGTAGCCGTGCTGATCCTGGGTGATAGAGGCAATTCTTGTCATGGCATTGCTACTGCATGCCCGATCCTGCTGGCCGCGTCGGACAATTTCGCGTAACTAGTTCGGAAGGCAACATCTCGCGTCAGATGCAGCTCGGACTCGGCGTTCATTTCTAATCTCTTCCGCCGCGCAAGCCTCGCTGCAACAAAACGTGGTAAGGCTTCCGGCCTTTCCGCGTTTATTTTGTCTTGTTCCTATCAGCCTGGGTTCGCCCGCGTCCGGACCGCGGGCCGCCAGAAAAAAGCCAGCCCGACTTTGCTGGCTCGTAACCCAGCCGCAAAAAACAAAAGGCCGGACGCCTTCGTCCGGCCCGTGATTCAAGGTATTGGATGCGGTGTTCAGATTTGAACTTAGGACCTCCGCGTTGGGATAACCCATGAATAGGCCGGTTGTTGCACTTCAGTTTAACCACCCCGAACTTGTCTCCTATCACGCTGTGAAAATAGTTCCCGAGAATGGGCCGAAGCGCATTCTCGGGAAACCATTTCTTACTGGTCGAATCCGCCCCGTCCGAGTCTCTGCGAAAAGTGATTGCACGCATTCGTGTGCAATTTGGCATCCGGATGTGTCCGTACGAAATCCGCCATCGAGGCGCCTATCCTTTCGTTGACCGGGGTTAGCAGATAGGCCCGGATTTCCCCCTTATGCGGCCCGGCGACAACCGTCGCCATTCCCGAGATTTGTCCGCGCTCATTGATATTGCTTGCGGAGATGATGGAGAGGCCGGAATCCTCCGAAATCAGCGTATTCAGGTCGGTCATCACATTGTTTTGCCAAATGAAGCCGTGCGACCAGTTATTACCGGAGTCGACGGTGTTTCCCACGACTTGACCGCGGTCGTTAACGCCGGTGGCGAAGGCCGAATGATCTCCCGGTAGAACGCCGAGAATTGTGAGTGAGCCGTCCGGCTGCCACAGCGAGGCTACGAAGGTTGTACCATCAGCGCTGCGGACTTTCCCGACAGCCTGACCCAGGTTGTTAATCGCGAAGGCGAAATTGGACTTCGTACCTCCGAGATCCTGAAGCACGACTACCGTGCCGTTTTTCCACACGACTGCGTGCGTCGCGAAGAAGCAGTTTCCCGAATATCCCACGGCCTCGCCTCGATCGTTGATCCCGTTTGCGAAACCGTCTGGATCGGAACCTACCAAAGGAAGTGCATGGGCCTGGCCCTTGTCCCACGACACCGGCACGTCCGCCGGCGTTGGCGGGCATGTGGGGTCCGCGTCAGCCGTTTCCGCAAATCCTACGACTTGTCCACGGTTATTGATGGCGCTAGCCTGCCCGTTATTGCCTCCCACTGTCGGGAGAGCGCTCATCTGACCGTCTCGCCACAAAAACGGAACGCACGTGAGGTGCGTGCCGAATCCGCAAATATCTTCTCCATTCGGATCCAGAACACTTGTTTCGGACATTCCGACGGCTTCTCCTCGGTCGTTGATGCCGCCCCAGTTGATCCAGCTGTTGGCGCCGGGTTTTCCAAGCGTCCCCAGATCGATGTTGAGTCCGTAGATGCTGATCACCGCGCGACCATTGGAGACTGAGGTACCCATATTGTTTTCGGGCGGGATCACGAACCCATCCATGTTCTCCGCCCAGCCCCGGTTGTTGAGGCCCATGGCCATGCTGAAGTTATCTGTGCTCTTGTTGATGCCTAAATCGGTGATTTTGTAGCTCGTTTGCGCGGCGGCAGTGCTGAAGCAACCCAGAACCAGCGTGGCAACTCCCAGTATCCAGAAATTCTGCAACCGTCTTAGCGTATCCATATCTCTTTTTTCCTCCAATGAAAATCGCCGTGGCGAGATGACTCGCCGGCTTGCGTCTCGCACCACTCGGCGTTCCAGCAGTTCAGCGCAGCGTTGGCGCACAGCTCGACAACTCGCAAACACCACAAGGCTCCTGCTGAGTGACAACTGAGGGAGCAGGTGGTGTTCCGCGTTCACAACGACTACGTGACCCAACAATCCGAACACTTCAGATATCGCTGGGAAGTGACGGACTAACAGCCTTCTGAGACGGCGCCATGACAACCAAAGCGATTGCCTCTCCAAGTTTTCATACCTCCACTGGCAAGAGGTTCCGAATTTCGAAAACGTTGAGCCGTGCAGGGCTCAATAATTCCGGTTGATTCTGAAGTGGCCTTACATACATACTGGTCCGTATGTTAGTTGCTCAGGAGAGGAAGCGAAGGACCCGTGATCCGGTGCGTACCCGGGAACGCCTGTTGGAGGCCGCTTTCCGTGAGGTCCACAGGTCGGGCTTTCAGAGTGCCAGCCTTGATGCAATTCTGGCTGCCAGCAAGGTCACCAAGGGAGCCCTCTATCATCACTTCGATGGCAAGGAAGCTCTGGGGCATGCCGTCGTCGATGAGAAGATCGCCACGCTTATACGCGACCGGTGGTTGCGTCCCATGCGCAGCGACGGGGCACCCGTTGACATTTTGATCGGCATTATTCGGCGCCTACCAGCGCGCCCCAAGGACGTTCGAGCCGGTTGCCCGCTGCTGCTTTTGTCTCAGGAAATGTCTCCGCTCGACGAGCAATTCCGCAAGCGCCTCGAGAGGGTATTCCTTGATTGGCAGGAAGGAATCGCCGCGCTCTTGCGAATAGGGAAGTCCCAGGGAACAGTTCGCCGCGACCTGAATCCAGCCGAAACTGCCAGCTTTCTCATCGCCGCGGTCGAAGGCTACTCCACCTTGGCAAAGAATGCGCAGGATGCGAAATTGTGGAAAGCGGGAGTCAGAAATATTGTCGGATGGCTCGAATCTCTACGCGCATCGCGCCAGCATGCGAATGGCAGAGTATAGCTGCCGAAGGAGCGTGTTGTTCCATCATGAGCGACCGCAAAATTCAGGACCAGAGAGCCATTCGGCGCGAGATGTTTGCTCGGCACGTTGTCCAAGCAAACGCGGACCTTTCGGCTCGCCCACTGCCCGCGGATACGATTTCCATCGCCAAGAGTAGGCGGCATTCCCTTCTGGCATCGCCGGCACCGGGCGGACTCCACGATCCCGCCGATTCATCACCGCTTTCCGCAACCCGCGTTGATAGTGCAACCATCATTCGAGCCTTGCGCGACTTGGAGATCATCGCGAGCCGCCAAGCGCCACGCATCGCCTTCAAGGCAAACGGCAGGATCCTTTTCCTGTACTTGGCCGAGATCGTGGCCGTGCGATCCCAGGGCAATTATGTTTCGTTGCTACACCATCCCCAACCGCATTTGCTGCGCGAGTCCCTCTCGTCCATGGCGGAGAAACTCAAGCCCTACGGTTTTATTCGCATTCACCGCTCGGTCGTCGTCAATATTTCCGCCGTGGAGGAGATCCAGCCTTTGCCGACGGGAGAATACGGGTTGCGCGTTAAGGGCGGCGAAAAATACTTGGTAACTCGCACATACAAGAAAAACCTCAGAGAGCTGGCTCAACTGTGGGTGGGATCAGAGCGCCTCTGCGGCTAGCCCCCACGCAAAGATATCGCTTCCCCTCAATTCTCCGGGTTCATGACCCAACCGCAAAAAGCAAAAGGCCGGACGCCCGATGTCCGGCCCTCAAATCTCAAAATTAGTTGCGAGGGCAGATCATGACTGGAGGACGTCCTTCCGTTCTGGTCCGCATCCCACCCCGCTGCTATCGGAATTTCTAACACGTTGTTTTTCTTAGCTTGCCTCCACTCAGGGGATGCTTCGGCAATGAAAAAAGACACTTGACAAGCTCTTCTACTGTATATACTGTGCATATACAGATGCTCGTCATCTCCCAATCCGATAGGCGCCCCATGTACCTCCAAATCATGGAACAGATGCGCCAGCGCATCGCTATCGGGGACTGGGCCGCAGGCCAGTTGATTCCTTCGATTCGGCAGCTAGCCGCTGATATCGGCGTGAGCGTAATTACAGTAAAGCGCGCGTACCTCGAACTGGAGCGCGAAGGCGCGATCGTAACCCGGCAGGGCAAAGGCTGCTTTGTCTCTTCAGACTCCAAGGTCGGCGCGCGTATTCGCGAACAGGAGTTGGAACAGTGCCTGGAGCAAGCGGTGCGAAGCGCCGCCACGATGGGGCTGTCACAAGAAAATATCGAGAAGCGCATTAGAGCAATCTACGACCGCGTCACCGACGAGGAGAAAGAGCCCGTATGAACGACTTTGCGATTGAACTGAATGGAGTGTGCAAGTCGTACCGCTTTTTCGAGTTGCAAAACATCTCCCTGCGGCTACATCGCGGCACGGTTATGGGATTGATCGGCCCAAACGGCGCAGGCAAGTCCACCACGATTCGCATCCTGATGGGATTGGTTCATCAAGATTGGGGCGAAGTGCGCGTGCTCGGTCATCGCATTCCCCAGGAACAAGTCGCCGCGAAGTGGGACATCGGCTTCGCGTCCGACGACATGCGTCTCTACGATTCCATGACTCTCGGCTGGCATATCAACTTTATGAAGTCGATTTATGCGTCTTGGGACGATGCCTACGGGCAGTCCCTGTTGAAGCGCTTCGGGCTGAATGCGGAACAGAAGATCAAGGGACTCTCGCACGGCCAGCGTGTGAAAGCGGCCTTATTACTAGTCTTCGCGCGGCGGCCAAAGCTTCTGGTATTGGACGAACCGACGACGGGTCTCGACCCCGTGGCGCGGCGCGAGATCTTGCGGGAGATGACCGCTGTAATGCTCGAAGAAGGACGGAGCGTCCTTTTCTCTTCGCAGAATACGCAAGATGTCGAGCAGATTTCAGATCAAATCACATTCATTGACCGTGGCCGGATCATCGACTCAATGGACAAAGAGACTTATCTCGACCGCTGGCGACGGCTGCGGTTGGAAGTGCCCGAGGGAGTGGCACTGCCCGCGCTGCCTGGCGTGATCGGGATCCAACAGCGGGGCCGTCTGGCGGTAGCCATTGCTAACGACTTTGCGCCGCATCTTCCGAACGCATATGAAAACTCGGGCGCGCGCGTCCACGCCGTGGAAAACATGACGCTTGAGGAAATTTTTGTCGCCAACGTAGAACACAGTCGCGACGAGGTGCAGGAATGAACGGGAACGTGATGCTTCAATTGATTCTCAAGGACTGGCGGCTCCAGCGCCGAATGATTATCCTTTCCATTCTCGCTGGAGGGATTGCACTGGCCATCCTTCAGATGAAGGGGCAAACGCCGATTGTCCTTGGCATCGTGTTCTTTTTCATTTCAATCATTTTTTGCGCTTGTCTTCTTCCCATCACAAATATCGTCAACGAAAGAAAAAAACAAACTCTCGCGTTCCTCATGAGCCTGCCGATCTCATCCTCGCGGTACGGAACGGCCAAGCTCCTTTCGACTTTCGGCATGTTCCTGGTGCCGTGGCTGATCCTGGTGGGGGCAGGGCTGTACCTTGTGCTTGGTCGGCATGTTCTGCCACACGGAGTTGTCCCCGTAATGCTGATTCTGGCAAACCTGCCGTTCATCGGTTTCTGTCTCATTGCCGGAGTGGCTCTCGTGAGTGAATCAGAGGGGTGGGGCAATGCTGCCGTTGCTGTCGTGAGCTCCTCTTACTGGCTCGCCTGGTACTTGCTGGTCAGCGAGGTGCCGTCTCTCTCCCATAACTGGGCCGGTCCGGTCGCGGTGTGGAGTCCGGCAGCCGTGAGAATTCTCGTGACCGAGTTCGTCATGATTTTGGCGATCCTCGGAGTAACTCTGTACGTGCAGTCTCGAAAGCGCGATTTCATCTGACTCCTTCAGCGATCAGGAATGCTGGTGCTGAGGAAACGGCGGAGCGGGCGCGATCTCATCGTTGAATCGTTGCATTACTCCAGAGACTTTCATAGGTTTGCGCCATCGCTCCAAATGCATTCGTTATTTGCGTAAGAGTTGTTGACGCGGACTTTGCGCCATCCTTATCTCGCCAGGCTTTTTGACCGCAAGTCCAGCGCTCGGCCTAATTCAGCGTTGTGCTCCCGCATAGCTCGATGACTCCGAATTCCGTGCCACGGAGGGCCCGCCATAGACATCGAGAATCCAAACTTTGGTACCCGCATCGGTTCTTCTGGCAAGTCGGGCAGGAATGTTACACAACAGTGCCGGGCGCGAGCCCCTTGCGCTTCAACGGTTTCCACACATGGTCGCCTCGGGCGTATTCCCAAATACCCCGCAGCCGCCAAATTATGTGTAGCTGGCGGTAGGGAAAATGCTCGAAGAAGCAGTAGCTGACGAGGCGAGCTATATCCTTCCAGTCTTGATACCGCTTATAAGTGATTTCCTCTTGCAGGACAGAGCCAATGGAAATCACGGTAGCGAAGGCAAAGCCGAAGAGCAGAAACTGCAAGAACAATTCTTTGCTCAGTACTCCTAGACACGCAGCAAGGATAATTGTCGCGATTCCGACGACCTCCACGACCGGAGCAAACAACTCAAACAACCACAAGTAAGGAAGAGCAAAGCAGCCAATTCTGCCGTAGCGAGGCCGAAAGAGCATATTCCGATTCATCCACAGCACGTCCACCAAACCCTTCTGCCAGCGCGCTCGCTGCCTTCCCAGGGACTTCAGATCGGAAGGGACTTCCGTCCAGCACGCTGGATCAGGCACAAAACGTATTTCATAGTCCATACGCATCTCGCGAAGGTAGCGGTGCAGCCGCACCACAAGGTCCAAATCTTCGCCGATCGCCTTGGGCCGGTAGCCCCCCACAGCGCGTACCAGATCCGTTCGAAACACACCAAAGGCCCCGGAAATAATCGTCAGCATGTTTCCTTGAGCCCAAGCCTCCCTGCCGATTAAGAATGCACGAAGATATTCAACGACTTGGATCACTTCAATGGCTCTATGCGGCAGGCGCACCCTTCGGATTTGGCCGCCTTCGATTTGCGACCCGTTCAGCACACGAACGATGCCGCCTGTGGCGATGACGCGTTTTGGGTCGGTCAGGATGGGCATCATAATGCGCAGCAAACCATCGCGCTCGAGCAGAGAGTCCGAATCGACGATGCAGACATACGGCGAAGTTGCGGCGTTCAGACCGGCGTTAACGGCGTCAGCCTTGCTGCCGCCAGCCTCTTTGTCAACAACTACGAGCCTCGCGTCGACGTCGCTGCGATACAATCCTCGAACGGGCGCGCTAGCAACCTCCGCGACGTATACGGCCCGCACGGGCCGCAGCCGAAACTCCTGGCGCAACTGTTCGAAGGTGCTGTCTTGCGAACCGTCGTTCACCACGACGACTTCAAGCTGAGAATAATCAAGATCGAGAAGATTGCGGATCGCCACCCGAATGGAGGCCTCTTCGTTATGTGCGGGGGCGATGATCGTCACAGGCGGCACCAAGGGGTTGTCTTTGAGCCAGCTCAGGCGGTGGCTCTGCAAACTGCGTTGGTGCCGAGCACTTGTCTTAATGGCGACGAGCAACATAACAAGGTAGGCGAAGTTGCTGGCCAGGTAGTACCAAAACAAGACGTGGTTCGAAATATCCAAGAAACGAATCACGGGAGCGATGCCGCCTCACTCGGCGTAAGTTCCGGTTCTTCCATTAAAAGCGCTCCGGATTGCAACACCTTCAGCAATCGGTTTCTTTCTTCGTCGCTGAATCTAGGATCGCTTTGAAGTTGTTTCTCGAGTTGTGCCCGGCAATCGGCATTTTCCAGGGCTGTCAGATAGGCATGCAATCCATAGCGATCCCCGGTAGCTACGACTTGTTCGAAGGTCGCCGCCATCTCACCCGGAAGATCCACCAGGGCCTCTGCGGCCCGCAAACGAACCAAGCGGTGGGAATCGGTGAGCCCACGCAGAAGCGAGGGAGTAGCTCGAGACTCGCGCAGTTTTCCAAGACTGACGATGGCGCGCAGGCGCACGAACCAGACTGGGTCCATGGCCAATTTGTTCAGCACATCGAAGGCTAGGCCGGATTTCGCCTTGGACATGCCACGCGCCGCAGCAGAACGCAGCTCATCGAGATCGTCGTCCACAAATTGCAGCAGATCCAATCCGACCGCCGGGTTGGCAACTTCACCGAGGACGCGGCCCAAAACTTCGCGCACGGGGCCTTCTGCGTATCGCACATAGGGCAAAAGCATTTGTGGGCATTCTGTGCAGCACTGGACCAGGGCGCTTTGCAGTGGCAGTGCCGGGACGGATAATCCCTCTTCGCCTACCCAGACGAGTATCTCCTCCGCCGCTTTTGGGTTGGCCATGCGCCCAAGCCCACGCAGCGCCGCAAGCCGAATTTCGAGATTGCGATCTCGCAGCGCTGCGCCGAGGGCAGAAATGCCTTCCGGCGCCCTGGTCCTGCCAAGCGCCACCAGTGCGCGATTTCTTCGCCAACCGTGCAGACGCTGGGCTTCAAAGATGCGCTTTTCAATGAGCCCGCTAGCGCGCAAGAAGTTCAGCAAGCGCGCTGATTCCTTGGGAGCAGCAGTTTCGAATGCATCCAACGCTATGCTTTCGATAATCCGGCGGTCAAAAGGTTTATTTCGCCATCGTTCGAATGGAATCTTCCCGGAAATCAAGTCCTCCCACTTCTGGCGCCATTCGAATACACGCGCATCGCGCTTCGCGAAGAATCTTCGGCGATAAGTTCTGCGAACCAAGATGAACACCACGAGTAGACCGTCGGCAACGATGGCCGCGAGGATGGCTTTTAACACAAACGCTGCCGGGCCAAGCTTCCAGAGCTTTTCAAAAATGGAAAGCATAGCTCAGCCCGAAATTCGTGTCGGTTCGATTTTGTGCGCGCTTCTGATATCCGGAATATGCGGTGACGTCCTGCCGCGTGGTGACCTGAAATCGCAGGCCGCCGCCGTAAGTTTGCGACGCAAATGCACCGATCTCATCTACGATCGCAAAGTTCTCCGTGCCTGCGGCGAAGAACACATTTCCGGAAAGGCGCCTCTCGCGCATAAGCGGGAAACCCAGACGCGTGATTCCTGAAGGACGCCATTGAGCGCGCGTTGATGAGAAGACGCTGCGCGCGCCGGTGAGGCTCAGCGAGAAGGTCCATTCTTGTGGGAGATAAAGGACAGCCGCACCATTGAGCGTCAACACCCTCGCCGACTGATACCAGTACCAATGCTGCTGATAGACGAATTCCAATCCGCGCAGCGGCTTTGTCTCGGCGAGTTTCGCTCCGCGGTCCAGACTGAAAAAGGCTTCGCTCTTGGGTATCACGGTGTTGTCGTGGCCGATGGCGCCTCCTGCGGTGAGGGCCCCCCAAGGCGTCCGGGATGCTGTAATGCTTCCGACAAATTTGCTCGCGTCCGCTCCGCCACGCTGATAAAAATCTTCGACGGCGGCAGTGCTCCAATGTGGCGTCCATTGGGAGATCAGGCTGGCCGATTCATGGTGATAGTTGCCGGCGAAATTGAGCAGATCGTTGTCTTGCCCAAAGCGAAGTTCGTACTTCGGAACGCCGCGGACAGAAATCAAGCCGGTGCGCGCTTCCGTGTCCGTGGGATCCAGGTTGAGCGCCTCTTGAAACTCGTGTCGGGCTTCGTCTCGTTCACCGGCAGCGCGCAGGATGCGAGCTCGAGCCGCGTGTAAGTCCGCTCGTTTCGGATCCAACTCCTCGGCTGCGTCAATCGCGCGCCGCGCGTCTTGAATTTTTTCTTCACGCAGATAGACCGCCGCCAGCCCCATCCAGTGGTCGGGGTCGTTTCGCGAGACTCTGAGGATTGTCAGGTACTCCTTCTCTGCTTCCGCAAGATGACCGGACCAGGTAAGCAATCGCGCGCGCCACGCCCGGATGTCCATATCCTCCGGAGCGCCAGCGAGTACGCGATTCACAATCCCCATTGCTGAGTCCCAATCCTGGGCTTCCACGTATTTGCGCACTTGGGCCTGCCATTCTGACGGTTGGTTTTGCCCGGATACGGGAAGGCCCGTCAGCAGGGAAGCGCTGAAGAGACAAAAGATTGTGGTCCATCGCAAACCGGCGAGTTTATGTCGAGCAGGTGGTTTCCGGTGTGTGCGTATCGGGTTTGCGCGTGCGGTCACGGGGAAGCTAGTTGCAAAGGATGCTCCGTTCCCGAACGCTAACGCTCACGGTGCTCAACATGACAACCTGGAATGGCAGCCAGTTCCAGAATGGGAAGCGCAGGAAGATGGCTGTCCTCGGTTGTCTTGATGCGTCTGCATCAAAGCACGTAGGCGACATAAAGCGGCGGCGATGATTTGAGATATTCGGGACTCTTGAACTTTGAGCACTCGCCCAATCTCTTTCATCGTGAGCTCTTCGAAATAGTAAAGAGTCAAAGCCTTCTGCTCCTTCTCCCGGAGCATATCCATGGCCTGTTCGAGAGTCCTGTTGATTTCCGCTCTAGCGCATACGTCAAATGGATTTTCTTGGCTCCTATCGGGCCACATAGCAAACGTGCTGCGTTTCGAATCGAGTTCTGAAATTGGTTGACCTGTCTCGATCTTCGAGCAGTGCGCTTGCCTGAGGATTTCTTGTAACATCCCGAGCGATACGCCTAATTCAGCCGCAACGTCCACCTCTGAAGGCGTGCGTCCGAGTTGAAGGGAAAGCGCTCTCCTTGCCTGTTCGATGCGCCTGACTTGGCGGCGCAATTGGCGAGGCCCCCAATCTAGCCCCCTCAAACTGTCTAAGATGGCACCGCGGATTCTAAAGCTAGCGTATGTCTGAAATCGGACTTTCTTTGCCGGGTCATATTTTTCCACCGCGTCAATCAACCCCATGACCCCTTCGTGAGCGAGGTCGTCGAACGGCACACAACGAGGCAGATGGAGGTGAATTTGACGCGCGATGCGGCGCACTTCAGAGAGATTTTCCAACAACAACGCCTGTCGCTCTTCCTGACTCAAGACTTGCCAGCCGCGTTGCAGCAATGAGGTTGCCGCCTCATGTGCAGTGGAAAGTGTCGCTCCTGTACCGACTGCGGCCGTCGCCATGGCTACCTCTACAGCAATCTTGTTGCCGAAAGGTAGCGTGCGACGTTGCAAAACGCTTATTTGGGAAAGCTGGCTATTTCCACGAGCGTTGGTTTCGTTACGCTACGTCGAGACACGATTTGATTTTTTTGGGACTTCAATTCGTAAGCTGAGATGAGAAGACCCTAATTTGTTCTCCGCTATGGGAAAATCGCCCTCGTGAACTAGCCAATACGCACGTGTTCCAAGCCCGGACTGTTGTTTGTCTTTGAAACATAGGGCCACCTCCTATGAGTCATATTCGGCTGGAACTCTCTGGAGGTCTTGACGGAAACCCGCCGACATTTGCTGTTCCTTTGCAATCGCCGGCCATGTTTCGGGAGGTAATTGGAGAAATACACCGACGATATACGGATCGAATTGGGTGCCCGAAAGACCGCGGATAGTCTCGTATGCGTGCTCAAACGATGCGGCACGATGGTATGGCCGGTCCGATGTGATCGCGTCGAGAACATCAGCCACAGCGAAGATTCTCGCACTCAACGGAATCTCTTCTCCCCTGAGGCCATTGGGGTAGCCCCGGCCGTCGAACCGCTCATGGTGGTTGAGGATAATTTCAGATGCTTCCAAAAGAAATGGGATGCCCTTGATGATGCCGAACCCGATCCGAACGTGTCGCTGCATCAATCTCCGTTCGCCACCACTTAAAGGTCCCGGCTTGAGGAGGATGCGATCGGGGATTCCGAGTTTTCCGATGTCGTGCAGGCAGGCTCCCCTCATGATGCTTACGATTTGTGCGTCTGGCAAGCCTATGGCCTTGGCGATTTCAAGGGAATAGCGGGAGACTCGCTGCGAATGGCCTGCCGTTGTGCTGTCGCGCAGATCGATAGCCGCGCCGAGCGCTTGTAAGGTTTGTTCATAGCCAAGCTCGATTTGGCGGAGGGCAGTTTGAAGTTGCCTGGTGCGCTCCTCGACCGTTTCTTCCAAATGCAGGCGATAGGCCTCCAGTTGTTCTTCGAGGCGGTGCTTTTGCAGAGACCGCTCCAGGCTCGCCAGGACGACGCAATCCAGAAGAGGTTTAACAAGATAGTCGTCAGCACCTGCGCGCATCGCTTTCACGCCGGTTTCCGCGTCGTCGACACCCGTGGTGACGACAAATGCGACATGAGGATTCCGACGGCGAGCCTCCGAGAGGAGTTCCATCCCGCTGATGCCGGGCATGCGAAGGTCCGAAATAACAGCGTCGAATTGCTGCCGCTGTATTGCGACCAAAGCCTCTTCACCGTTATTTACCGTAGTGCATTCAAACGGATACGCACCAAGAATCAGACAGAGAAACTTGAGGGCGGGAGCTTCGTCGTCAACTGCCAGAACACGAACCGGAGAGAGAGCGGATTCCGGCTTTGCGAAGAGAATGCCTTCAGGTTCGGCCACAATCCTTTGCTCGTCAGCGCGCATAGTGATGCTCACCCTGGCTTACTGCGCTTACTTCAGCACCCAAGGTCCAGTCTTCTCGATAAACTGGCACCCGTAGTGCCAAACAGTTGCAGCTTTTGCGTTCGAATGGACAATCTTCGCCTTGCCTACGAATTCTTCTTTGGAGGATGTTAGGTATACGTCCAGTAAGGAGCTTGACGAAAACTCCGCGCTGCAGGCACAAAGGAAGCCACTCATGCTCACATCCTCAGTCACTGCGGCAACGGTAACCCTGTTGCCGCGGTAGTCGGTTCCAGCTAGCTTCAGAGGAACACGCAAGCGCACTCGCACTTCCGTGCGCGGCACGCATCGGCGCGTTTTGACAGTTTGTTGCAGGTATACCCGCAAAGCGTCGAAATCAATAGGCTTTTCAAAGTACCCCACAGCGCCGAGTTGTTTGCAGTGTTGCTTGGTTTCTGTCCCGGCTTCGCCGCTTATGACAATCACAGGAATCTTCTGCGTATGGCTAAACGATGAATAAGTCTGAAGCAGCTCATAGCCCGAGTATTTCGGCATCCGTAGATCGAGCAGAATCGCATCGGGCTGGTGTTCGAGCGCGAGCGCCAAGCCCTGCTGGGGCTCTCCCGAATCGAGGACTTCGTATACATCGGACAATTCGAGGCGCATAAGGCGTCTCAACGCTTCATCGTCGTCCACTATCAGGAGCTTCGCCATTCGGTTATTTCTCCTAGTTTCCGGCGCCAGTCTCGCCTTAACTAACTTCCACAAGACCCACGGAGGGGAGCGGGCGCTTGGATTCATCGAGGACTTCGCGAACTTTGGCGAGCAAAACCTCTTCAGTGAAGGGCTTGTGCAGCAGGTGAGTTCCCGGATTGAGCACTCCGTGCCCTGCAATAAAGCTGTCCGTATAACCGGACATATAAAGCACCTTCATTCCGGGCTGGCGTGGCAGCAATTGTTCGGCTAGAACTCGTCCGTTTATCCCGGGCATGACGACATCCGTCAGAAGGAGGTCAAAGTTTCCCGAGAAGCGTGCCGCAACTTCCAAGGCTTCCTCGCCACAGCCAGCCGACTGGACGCGATAGCCCCCAGTTTCAAGAAACGCTTGCGCAAGTTTCCTTAGCGGTTCAGCGTCTTCGACCAAAAGTATCGATTCCGAAGCGGCAACCTGATCGGCAGCCGGGCGGGTTTTCGCCACTTCCTGCGCAGCGCGGCCCTCAAACTGCGGAAGATAGATCTCAAATGAAGTGCCCTTCCCTGGGGCACTGTCCACCCAAATATATCCGCTGCTCTGCTTAACGATGCCGTAGACCGTCGCAAGACCCATGCCGGTGCCCTTGCCAAGTTCCTTTGTGGTGAAAAAAGGCTCGAAAATATGTGAGAGGGTCGACGCGTCCATGCCTGTTCCGGTATCGGTCACCGCCAACATCACATACTTTCCCACACGGGAACCTGGGTGGTGGCGTGTATAGGCAACATCGAATTCCATGTTCGTCGTCCGGATCTTGAGTTCGCCGCCCGAAGGCATGGCGTCTCGAGCGTTGACTGCCAGATTTATGACGACCTGCTCGATCTGGCTCTGGTCTGCTTTCACATTGCCGAGGTAGGGATCGAGTGCGAACGACACTTTGACGTCTTCGCCGAGCAGCCGCGGCAGCATCTTTTCCATGTCGGATACTAGTGCATTTAGGCTAAGAACTGCCGGCGTCAGTACTTGCTGACGACTGAACGCAAGCAGTTGCTTGGTCAGCGACGCGGCTCTTTGTCCAGCTTTCTCGATTTCTAACGCATGCTCGCATAGCTGCGTCTGCGAGCTCAGCGCCTTCTTCAGCAGTCGGCTGTAACCGATAATTACTCCAAGAAGATTGTTAAAGTCGTGCGCAATCCCACCGGAGAGCCTGCCTATCGCCTCCATTTTTTGCGCCATTCGAAGTTGCTTTTCGAGAATTCGCTTCTCGGTAACATCTTCAGCAAACACTTCGAAGTAGGCGGGCGCGCCTTTCTCATCTTTGATTGTGCGGCCCGAGCAGCGAACTGTAATTGGAGTGCCATCGCGTTTTTCCCACTCCATTTCGACATCCCTAAGTTCTTCAGTACCGCTCAGAAGCTGGGTTAACCGATGATATTCCGCGTCATGTCGAAATATGTCGGCTGCTAAATCTAGCTTCAGCAGTTCTTCCTCCTGCTCAAACCCCAGCATTTTCTTTAACGCGGGATTTACTTGTAGGAACCGGCCGCTAAGACTCGCGCGGTAGATGCCATAAGGCGCGTCTTCTACGACGGACCGAAAATCAGCCTCCGAGCGGAGGAGTGCTTCTTCTGCTTTTTTCCTTCCTGTAATATTCCGGTTCACGATGACGAGTTTTTCGGGCTCGCCCTTGGCATTGCGAATAACACTTGAGGTTGATTCCAACACCAGCCATCTGCCGTCTTTATGGCGAATTCGGTACTCCAGGGTCCTGCCGATCCCCGAGCGTCGCGCATCCTCTGCCGCCTTTCCGACCCGCTCGCGATCGTCAGGGTGAATCTGTTCAAAGATTGAAGATGCCTGCAACTCCTCCGGCGAATATCCCAGTACCTTCTTATACGACAGACTGTTGAAGAGCCGATGACCTTCCATGTCCACGACCGCGATCATGTCTGCAGCGTTTTCGCTGATGAGATGAAACAACTCCTCGCGCTCTAACAAGCGCCTGCGAATTCTGTGAATGAGAAGGTGCTGGTAGATCGTGTAAAGGTCGAAAAGAAAGATGAGGCCGACTAGGCCGCGGATCAGCTGCGGAATAATTGTAGGTGAGTCGCCATATAGGACATGCGAGTTTGGGAGAAAAAAGGACAGCAGCCCCATCATCAGGATGAAAGTAACGAGAAGGGCTGTCCCCCATAGCCACCACTCCCTCCGGTCAACCTTTCGGAAGCTCTCTCGGAGGATGGCGGCTTGAGTGCTCTGCGGTTTGCCTACATCTTTGGGTCTGTGCGATCGCAAATTTTAGTTAGCAGCAATTTAATCCCGATACCCGCCACAAGGTCACGCAAGCCAATACCAGGCGCTATCTGATTGCCGATACCTCTCAGCGATGGCTGCTGCAACCAGACGTCCAAAGAGGGAAACCAGCCGCGTGCTAACTCGTTGCAATGCTGTGACTTTTGCGCTGTCTTCATGCGGATTTCTGTGGAGCCTGTCCCATCACGGGCGCGGAGTTTCGATTTGGAACGGGAATCATAGCGGCGGTCTGTTTCTACTCGTTTCGCCACCGCAGAAAAAGTATAATATTAACCGCACAGTATATATAGACTGGATTGCACTCGTCCCCTGTTTACTCATGCGCTTTTTGTCTTCAGTCCCCGTTGACAGCTCGCCAGGCTTGATGGAATATAGGCTCACCCCTTCCAAAATTCATCAGTTGGTGATTGCCGATGCGCATTCTTGTGGTTGAAGATGACGTAGAGCTGGCGGACTTTCTTCTTCGGGGGCTTCAACAAGAGCATTTCTTAGTGGAAATCGCTGTCGAGGTGAAGAAAGCACAACGCATGCTCTCGGATCAGCTTTACGACCTCGTCGTGCTCGATCTGCCCCGACAGGCAGAATGTGACATGGACATTTTGCGCCGTATCCGAGCAGAAAAACCGAACCTGCCAGTGGTTATCGTTACGGAAGGAAAACTCGCCGAAGAGCACGTCCGCTGGCTGAACGCCGGCGCCGATGATTTCTTGGCGAAACCGCTTGACTGCGCGGAGCTGGCGGCACGCATTCGCGCGGTTCTTCGCCGTGCAAGCCGCCCGGCTTGCGCTGTGCTCAAAGTTGATGACCTCGAGGTCGACAGAGTCACCCACACAGTTTCGCGAGCAAGCAAGTCCATTGAATTGAGTCCCAAGGAATTTGGGCTACTCGAATTTCTCATGCAGCACGCCGGTCACCCTATAACCCGCTCCGCTATCGTTGAACACGTCTGGAAACTTCGTCTTGAGCCGATGACCAATGTAGTGGACGTGTATATCAACTATTTGCGAAGAAAAATCGACGCCAGGTGTGAGCGCCCCTTGATTCGTACAATTCGTGGCGTGGGCTATCAAATTGGCGGGGAACCTGTTCCGGGAAACGGCTCCCGTTTTTAATCCAATCGCCGACGCGGAGAATGGCTTGCCTTCTCGTTTCACGAAAGAACCGCGCTTAGGCCTGCCTCCTAAGAGTACGGTTCGAACCGGTATTGTACGTTCGATTCGGAACAGTCAGCTAAAACGAGCGAATCACGGACCTCACGTTATCGATGGCTAAATGACTGATTCCATTGAAGAAACGCTCTGTTTCTTCTCTGTCATTTGGACACTGTCGTGCGTTTAGGTACCAGGGAGGGCTTGTGTTCACTTCCGCCAGGCAAGCAGGACAATCGGTGCGATTTCCAATTGCGCAAGAGGGACGTGCAGAAGCGCTGGTGATAGCACTCCTCGATGCTGAGTCCTCGCTTCGGTACCGTTGGCGAGATGGCACGATTTGCGACTCGTGAAGGTATTTTTCAGTTCTCCCTGGAAGAGAAACAAGTTCATTTTGAAATCAACCTGCAGGCGGCATCGGAAGCAGATCTGAAGATCAGCTCCAGACTTTTGCTGTTGGCACGAATTGTGAAAGAGCAAAACAGAATTCTGAACAAGGAAGGATCCGCCTTGTGGTTACTTATAGAGTTCGAGGTTGCCCGCGCCCGGGAGAGCAGAAGCGGCATTGATCGGACCGTCGTGAAGATAGCATTTCTGAGCAATCTGGGGAGTCGATAAGAATGTGGGCATCCCCTTTTCGCTCGATCCGACAAAAGCTTGGGGCGGTAATTCTCATGACCGGCATTCTGGGTGTCGCGATGGCCAGCCTGGGATTCGGGTTGTACGAGCGGGCCAGTTACCGGACGACGATGGTCAACGAGCTAGGCACGCTCGCGGACACACTAGGCGCTAACTCAGCAGCGGCGTTGATGTTCAACGATCCTAGATCGGCACGCGACATTCTGAACGCATTGCGCGGCAGCCCACACATAGTCGCCAGCTTCCTATATGACCGTCGGGGCAACGCTTTTGCGGATTATCGGCGCGCGGGAGTTCCCTCAACGTGGAGAATCCCCGCCGACGAGGTTGGAGCTCGATTTGGCGAGCAGAATCTTACGTTGGTTCAGAACGTGACTTTTGAACAAGCGAAGGTCGGCTCCATCGTCATCGTGTCTGATCTGAGCGTGTTGCATGTGCAACTCCGGCAATATGTTAGGATTGCATCTTTGGTACTCTTTGTTTCCGTCTTATTGGCTTTTCTGGTTTCTGCCCACTTTCTGCGCAAGATCACCTCACCGATGTTGCAATTAGCGGCCCTTGCGGTCAGGGTCTCCTCGCATAAGGATTATTCGCTGAGGGCAGAAGCGAATGGGAGTGACGAGCTAGGCCAACTTGTAAGTTCGTTCAATCAAATGTTGGAGGGCATTCAACGGCGGGATGATGCTTTGCAACAAGCGCAAGACGGCATGGAAAAAAGAGTGGCGGAACGAACTGCGTACCTCAACGCCCTGGTCGAAGCCAGTCCGTTGGCGATCATGGTTCTCGATCCCGAGGACAAAGTTCAGTTGTGCAATCCGGCGTTCACAGGACTTTTTCAATTTACGAAGGATGACATCATCGGCCGGCCGGTACAGGGCTTGCTGGCGAGAGGAGAATTACTCGAGGAAGCCAAGGAAATTACGCGACAAGCCCGCGTCGGAGAGCACATTCAGAAAGTTACGCGCCGCCGCCGAAAGGACGGCACGCTTGTAGATGTCGAAGTTCATACCGTGGGCCTGGTGGTACGCGGGGATATGGTGGGAACGTTGGTTATCTATCAGGACATCTCGGTTCGGAAGCGGAGTGAAGAAGCTATGCAACGCGCGAAAGAGGCGGCAGAAGCGACCAGCCGCGCGAAGAGTGAGTTCTTAGCAAACATGAGCCACGAAATCCGCACCCCGCTGAACGGTGTGATGGGCATGACCGATCTGGCGCTCGGTACGGAACTCACTTCAGAGCAGCGAGAATACCTGGAAACGGCCAAGCTATCCGCAGATTCGCTTCTGGTGGTGATCAACGACATTCTGGATTTCTCGAAGATCGAAGCCGGGAAAGCCGAGCTTGAGAAGCGTCCGTTCAATCTGCGCGACACGCTCGAAGGAGTGATGCGAACGCTCGCGCTCCGCGCCGACGAAAAGGGGCTCGAACTGCTGTGCGAGCTGGCACCCGAAACACCCGAGGTGGTCCGAGGAGATGCCAGCAGGCTGGGTCAAGTGATCGTGAACCTCGTAGGGAACGCCATCAAGTTTACGCACACAGGCGAGGTGGGTCTGAAGGTGGAAGTGGCGGAAAGGGAGGACAAGAATCAGATTTTACAGTTCACGGTATCGGACACAGGAATTGGAATACCCGCCGACAAGCACCATTTGATTTTTGATCCTTTTGCCCAGGCGGACACTTCGACCACTCGCAAATACGGCGGAACGGGTCTGGGATTGAGCATTTCGACGCGGCTAGTGCATCTGATGGGCGGGAAGATTTGGCTGGAGAGCGAGGAGGGGAGAGGAAGCCGGTTCCACTTCACGACGCGACTGGAAGTACTGGACGCCAAAGAAATCCAAGTGGGTAAACCCGCGCCGCCGGAGCTTCTGCGGGATGTACGCGCTTTGGTGGTGGATGACAATCGGACTAACCGGAGAATTCTGGATGGAATGCTGAAACGTTGGGAAATGAAACCGACGTCGGTGGAAAGCGGCACACAAGGTTTGGCCGAACTGCTCGCCGCAAAAGCAGCAGGGGCGCCGTATCGGTTGATCCTGCTGGACATGCACATGCCAGAGATGGATGGTTTTCAGTTTGTGGAACAGTTGCGGAAGCAGCCCGAATTGTCGCCGGCGACGATTATGATGTTGACTTCGGCGGGCCACCGCGGTGATGCAGAACGCTGCAAGCTGCTGGGTATCTCAGCTTATCTATTGAAGCCTATCCGGCAATCGGAATTGCGCGAAGCAATTGCGCGAGTATTAGGGGCAAACGATGAGCAAGGAGCGGTCTCGCTGATCACTCGCTATTCGGTCTATGAGGCACGCGATCCTGAGAGCGTCTTACGCGTACTGCTGGTAGAAGACAATCCTGTGAACCAGCGGCTGGCCACGCGCATGTTCGAAAAGAGAGGCCATCGTGTGGTGCTGGCTGGAAACGGGCTGGAGGCACTGGAAGCGCTAAAGAGCGATTCTTTCGATCTTGTATTGATGGATGTGCAGATGCCGGAAATGGATGGGTTCCAAGCAACCGCTTTGATTCGCGCAAAAGAAAAAGACACGGGCACTCGGCTGCCGATCGTCGCGCTAACGGCCCATGCCATGAAGGGCGATAGAGAGAGATGCCTCGCTGCGGGGATGGACGGCTATCTCACTAAGCCTATCCGGCCCAGCGAACTGGACAACCTTCTCCAGATCTATCTAGCCAATTTGCGCACCGCCGACATCGCCAGCGAGGGAAAGCAGTAAGTCCGGCTTCCAGTTTGGACGGACCAAGAATTACCCGGATAAATCTCTGGAGGGTTATGCAGCTGGTCGTACGCAATCGATCTTAATGACAGCTTTTGAAGCCATCAGAGCGGCTATGCTCCTCAAATCATGATGTGGGAATCCTACCTTATGGTAATTTGCTCTGCACCGTGCTGGTTTGGCCTTGAGCGTCGCGGTCTTATGGAACCAACAATACGAACTTAAAGCTTCCTCGAATCTTTCCTATTCATTGATGGAAAGCTTGCCGGGAGTAGCGTGCATATTCGATTCTTCCGGCACGATTCGCCGATGGAATACGAACTTTCCAGGGTATCTCCCTTCAGAAATGTTAGGAAAATCAATCATCAGCACCGGTGCTCCGGAAAGCCTCGAGGCCATACGAGATGCGATGAAAGAGACGCTTGAACACGGTAAAGAGCCATACCGCACGTGGTATAGACTTGCAGCGGAAACGGGCCTGCGAGCAGGCGAGTTGTGCGGACTGACAGCGGATGACATAGACCTGGAACGCGGAATGCTTCAAGTGCGGCAGAGTGCTTGGCGGGGAAAATTGGGCGATCCGAAGACAGATGAGTCAATTCGGGTGGTCGAGCTATCACCCCAGGCTTGCGGGCACTTGAGAAAGTTCTTGGAGTCTTGGCATCCAAACCAACGTCGGTTGATTTTCGCGACTCGCACTGGCACGCCATGGGATCAGAACCTGTTGCTCAAGCGAAAATTCAGGCCCTTGTTCCGTGAACTTAGTATTGACGTTCCGCGTGGCAATGACTTCCATTCCTTCCGGCATGCGAACGCAACTCTGATGAGCAGTTTCGGAGCCTCGCAGAAATTGCGCCAGCAAAGACTGGGCCACGCCGATGGATCGCCAGTCACCGAGACAATCTATACGCACGTGATTAGCGAAGACGGAAAGCGAATCGCGGCACAGCTTGGCAACGCAGTTTGGGGTGTTCTGGACGCAATTGGACGTAAAAACGAAAACGGCTCAGAGGGAGCATCCTCTAAGCCGTTTCTTATCAACTGACAAATGGTTGCGGGGGTCAGATTTGAACTGACGACCTTCGGGTTATGAGCTTGAGGATCAAACCCTAAGTCTTGATGATTCAATTGCCCTTACAGTTCGCCGACCCCCAAAAACCGCACCGAAACCTTGGGTTTTGGACGCTAGTTGGACGCTGACAATGGGGTGAACCCCTAAGATGGCACAACTTTTGGGGCATACATAAGAGAAAGACTGAGGCGCATTTCATTTCAGGTCGATTACTTCCGGTTTGCCCGTCATCCGGGCAGGACCCTCTGTTTGTCGTCAGACTGAACCTGCTGTTCGGCGTCCGCCGACGGGGTTGTTGGCGTGCCTTGCGCCTCTTCTGCGCGTTTGGCGGCTTTCCTCTGCTCACGCCGTTCGGCCTTAGCCCGCTGCTTTTCCTGTCGCTTCATTTCCTTCTGGCGCTTTTGGAAGGTGATGCTCACGAGTCTCCTCAGAATTCCGGTTCTATTCTACCTTTATTGGTAGTCGTAGGCTTACCATCGCGGTTCGCGCGGCTGGCGGGCAGACTCGCGGTAATC
The DNA here is from genome assembly GCA_035279745.1 of Candidatus Acidiferrum sp. Classification (GTDB taxonomy): domain Bacteria; phylum Acidobacteriota; class Terriglobia; order Acidiferrales; family UBA7541; genus Acidiferrum. The sequence continues at coordinate 349,242 of DATEHE010000016.1, forward strand.
CTCATGCGAGAATCCACCGCGACCACCGCCGGGGCGTCCGCCGCCGCTATTGCTGCGCGGGGGGCGCTCGCCCTTGGGCCGCGCTTCATTGACCTTGAGGTTGCGGCCACCCATTTCTTTTCCGTCGAGAGCGGCAATCGCCTTCGCTGCGTCGGCGTCATTGGGCATTTCCACAAAAGCAAAGCCCCGGGCCCTGCCTGTTTCCCGATCGGTGACAATATGAATGCGTCCAACCTGGCCAAAAGGCTGGAAGAGCGTCGTCAAATCGGCCTCCGTGGTCTGAAAATTCATGTTTCCGACAAAAAGACTCTTCATTTCAAATCTCCTTACTGCGTACTAGAAATTGATGTGAGCAGAATCTGGATAGAGGAAACTGCATCACAAAGAACCTTCGAGAAACGTGCGGACGTGGCTGGAGCGCGACGGGTGGCGTAGTTTGCGCAGCGCCTTGGCCTCAATCTGACGAATGCGCTCGCGCGTTACGGCGAACACCTGGCCGACTTCTTCCAGGGTGCGCTGATTCCCGTCCTCAAACCCGAAACGCATGCGGATGATGCGTTCCTCGCGAGGGCTGAGCTTCTTCAGCACAGAGGCCATTTTCTCCTTGAGGCTCATGTTCATGGCTGCCTCCGATGGAGAGACTAGAGCCTTGTCTTCGATGAAATCGCCCAGATGAGCGTCTTCCTCTTCGCCGATAGGAGTCTCGAAAGAGATCGGTGTCTGGGCGATCTTGCGCGCGCTGCGTACTTTTTCGATGGTCATGTCCATGCGCTGCGCCAACTCCTCCGAAATGGGCTCGCGGCCAAGCTCCTGCACGAGCTGGCGAGTGCACTTAGCTAGCTTGTTGATGACCTCGATCATGTGCACGGGAACGCGGATGGTGCGCGCCTGGTCGGCGATGGCGCGCGTGATGGCTTGGCGAATCCACCAGGTGGCGTACGTGGAGAACTTGTAACCGCGGCGCCAGTCGAACTTGTCGGCGCCCTTCATGAGCCCGAGATTGCCTTCCTGGATCAAGTCGAGAAACTGCAGGCCGTGATGGGTGTATTTCTTGGCGATGGAGACGACCAATCGAAGGTTGGCTTCAGTCAGTTCTTGTTTGGCTTGGAGAGCCTGCGCTTCACCCCGCTGGATGAGCGTGAGGGTGCGTTTGAGGCTAGTCAGCCCGACTTCGCTCGATTGTTCGATCTCGCTCAGCTGGGCGCGGCGCGCGCGCAGCTCCTTTCGAGCTTCGGCAGCGACCTCACCCAGGGAGGCGTCCACGCGCCGCTCGAGGCGGCGTGCTTCGCGCTCAATGCCGTGCAGGCGCTCGACAGCCGAACGCACTGAGTCGATCAAGCGTTTTTTCTCCATCCAATGGAACGAGATGGCGCGTATAGCCAGCGAAATTTGGATACGGGTCCTGGCAACGGCCCATTTGACTCGGAGATAGGACTGCCGTTTTGATTTTGGAGTGCTCGCCAGTTTTTCCGTTAGTTTCTGAGCCGTATTGTAGAGTTCCGTGATCTTCCCAATTTGCCTGAGAGTCTGCTTAGTCTTGGTGGCAAGTTTTTCTTCGGTGAGCTCTTCATCCTCAAACTGAACAATTTCCTTGATGGATCGCACACCCTTGCGCAAGCTTTCGCCGACAGTGATGACTTCCTTGATGACGATCGGCGAGCGCGTGATGGCCTTCATGACCAGGAGCTGCCCGCACTCCATCCGCTTGGCGATGACTACTTCGCCTTCGCGGGTCAGCAGCGGCACTGAACCCATTTCGCGGAGATAGAGGCGAACCGGATCCTGGGATTTGGGGTCCACACCGACGCTGAGGTCAAGGTCAGCTTCGGCGGCGAGTTCGGCTTTCGGATCGGGTTCGGGACCTACAGCGGCGCGCGATGCGTTTGCGGTGACAATGTCTTCGTAGATCTCAATACCTTGACGCTCTAAGGTGGAGAGGAGGTCATCAATCTCCTGCGACGAGTGGACATCTGCGGGCAGACTGTCGTTAATCTCATCGTACAGCAGGTACCCGCGCTCCTTACCGATCAGGATGAGCTGCTGAACGTCGCCGAACTCGTCTTCAATGTGTCGCGCCAAGAATTCTCCTAGTCTTGCCGGAACGAAATGAGGTGGGCGACTTCAAGACTCGGCGTCTTCTCTACGGGCAGCGGTGAGAAGGCTGGGCTTCGATTTGGGGGCGTGGGCCTCCTTGTAATCGGCCAATTCCGCGTCGGTGATACAGAAGCGAGTGGAGGGAGTATGGTCGGTCTTGGCCGCGAATTCCCGGTGAAGCCTCAAGGAACAGATGTCTGGCGCATCCTGATAGCGCACGCGATGCGCCACGAAGGCGTCGTTCGCAATGGTCACAAAGTATTCGGAGGATGCGCTATCGGTCCCGCGAACGCTGAAGGCGTATTCGCGGACCGTTCCCTTGGTTTCAAACCCTAGGTACTGTAGGACAACCGCATCACTCAAAAAGTCCACCATTCCGAAACGGTAACAGTCTCAAGTGTGACCTCAGGAGCCCTTAAATAGCTCGTGAGATTCGAAAGACCATCAAAGGTGACACATTCATGATGACACACTTATGCCCATCAGCACACGAGCGTCTCTAAAGCGTAGGGCGAATCTCACCGCGCAAAATTAGCAATCCATTTGCGCTTGCAGGAATTCCCCGGGCAAACGAGCCATCCTGGGGCCGGATGTCGTAGGGACCCGCTCCATTCCAGGTCGACGGGCGCGGGCGCTCTTCCCGGAAGAGTCCGCATTCATTGAAATTCTCTCAATCCGAATCCCAAGTGTCCGTTCCAACTGGAACAACTCTGTCCGCTGTTCTCTCGCGAAGAGAGTCGAGGCAACACCACGCTCGCCGGCTCGGCCGGTGCGGCCAACACGATGAATGAAGTTTTCGGCCACTTCGGGAAGGTCATAGTTAATGACGTGGGCGATGTCCTGCACGTGAATGCCGCGGGCGGCCACATCGGTCGCGACGAGCACACGGTATTGCCCCCGCTGAAATCCAGTTAGTGCCGCAGTTCGCTGGGATTGCGAACGGTCCCCGTGGATCATCGCCGCATTGATTCCCTGGCGATTTAGGCTCTTAGCAATTCGCTCTGTGCCGCGTTTGGTCCGCGAGAAAATCAGGCAGCGTCCGTCCTCCTTCATTAATAGCCTATAGAGCAGGTCAGGCTTCTCGCCATGCGCTACTTCAAACGCCTGCAGCCGCACGTTTTCTGAGGGTTTCAGCGTCGAACCGAATGATAGGCGAACTGGGTTTCTCGTGTAATCCCTCACCAATTGGGCTATGGCCCCATCCATGGTCGCGGAGAAACAGAGACTTTGGCGTTCTGTGGGTAAGACCGCCACAATCCGCCGTATCGCAGGTAGAAATCCCATATCCAGCATGCGATCTGCCTCATCGAGCACGAGAGTCTTCACATTAGACAGAGACACCAACTTGCGCTCCATGTAATCCTGGAGGCGGCCGGGAGTTGCCACAACGAGCCGTGCACCGCGCCGAATCGCATCAAGCTGTCTTCCTTCCGGTAGTCCGCCGACCACCAATGCTGCGGGCAGTGTCTGTTTGCCCCTCAGCGCGTCGTACTGCGCCACCACTTGCATTGCTAGTTCGCGCGTCGGGACGAGGACAAGCGCGTCGATTCCTGCCGCCTTTTGTGCGGACAATTTTTCCATCACGGGAATCAAAAACGCCAGCGTCTTGCCGGTTCCTGTCTGGGCCGTGGCGATTACATCTTTGCCCTTTAGGGCCAGCGGAATGGCTGCCGCCTGCACCGGTGTCGGCGTCGAAAACCGCGCCGCAGTGAGTCGCTCCTTTAACGATGGAGATATCGATAGTTCTGAAAAACTTTGCATTTTGCTTTCTTGCTGGGCGAGATTTTGCAGGCGCACTCCGCAGATAAGCGGGCACAACCGCAATCCCGACTGCCAGTCTTCTTCTTAAATTACGCTGAAAACGAACGGAGGAAACGAAGGGCGGGTATTCTCAAACTAATCTTTGAACCAGAGGGTCCGCACAACACAACCGAATGCATTAAGCGCATAAACAGCATACCATGGTAAAGGAGTTCCCGCGAGTCCAGGTTCCTTTTCGTGTGTTGCGGGCCGGCCGATCCAATCAGAACAGAGGACAGCATATGACAAAGCTTTACGTAGGAAGTCTGCCGTACAGTATTACTGATGACAGTCTGCTGCAGTTATTTTCCGAGAAGGGCTACAAGCCGGCCTCTGCCCGCGTCATCACCGACAGGGATACAGGCCGGTCGAAAGGTTTCGGATTCGTGGAACTCGGGCCGGAAGATGACGCGGGAAAGGCCATTGGAGAATTCAACGGCATGAATGTCGAAGGTCGTGCGCTCCAGGTCAACGAAGCACGCCCCCAAGAATCCCGTGGCGGCGGGCATCGCCCCGGTGGCGGACGCGGATTTTCTGGCGGGCGGTCCGGGCGCGGCGGACGTAGAGGCTACTAGCCGTCTTAAGGCGATCGTCTGGGGCGCAAGAAAACCTCTCGCACTTCGTACCCCGACGGCGAAATTTATCTGTATGGGAGCAAGATTTGAGCGTAAAGGTCGTTGCTGCGATAAACGGCATGAAGAAACGTGGACATGATGCGCATCTCTATAAACATCAGGGCAAAGTATGGGTTGAGATTGACCAGTGCATGCTCGCATCGTTCGAGGAAATAGAAGAACTGGTTGATGGGGTCCATTCATTTCAAGAGTTAGCCGAGGTTTTCAAAAGGAGGCATGCTGAAGAGCTGGGCGTCCTTTAGACTCAATGCCTCCATATCTTCAGGAGCTGTAGCAGCTCCTTATCGTTCTTGTCCTTAATCTGGCTAACAGTCCAATCGCCTTGTGAAGCGTACAAGACCTTGCCGGTAAGTGAGTCATCTACCCGTATTTCTATGGCATCAGGCAAGCCAACGGGATTGAAATGAACTTCGCTACGAGGCATTAGCTTCTTGGCCAGGCGTTTTAATCTTTGCTGCTGTTTTTCTTTTTCGCTACGCATATCGCGCTTGCATTTTCCCTGGCCCGAGCCGTTGCTCCCTCAAACGACAGGCTGTTTTTCTCTCGGGCGCACGAAAAGATAGCCGACACCCTTGCAGTTGGGGCATTCTTTGTTGCGGTAATACCCCGTTGCCTGACAAAGTGCACATTCGTCCCAATCACATATATCTCTAGCAAGCGCGTTAATGCCGTTGCAGCGCTGTTCGCTGTTGATTTTGGAACAGCGACGGTTCGCGACTCCCAAGTTGTATCCAGCGCCGCCACACTCTGAACAAGACGTAACAGGCCGTTCTCTCTTCATGTACTCATGATACGCCCTAGTTGGTGCGGCCACCTGTCCCACCCAGTGCCTGAGCTGGCGCCGTTATCCAGGCATGATCGCTGTTGCAGTTGCGGAATAAGCGCGAACTTCATTTTTGGAACGCAGCACCGGTGAAGATATGATTGGCCTGCAAATGGAAAAACCTGGCCCAAGGCGCGAACCGCCCGCGCCATCCTAACGAACCGTGCTCGCTCGGGCCCGACGGGAACATAGTTGGAAATCGCACCGGCAAAGGACTTAATGAAAATCTTGCTCTATAACCCAGATAACGGCGTGACCCGGAACTTCAAGCCGCATCTGTGGATGTTCCTGCTGCAAGCACTGACGCCGCCTGGTCACGAAGTGGTGCTGATCGACGGCAATGCACAGCCCATGGATGAGGAAAGTATCGCTCGCTATGTTCGCGAAGAAAAAATCGGTCTGGTAGGTATCGGTGCCATGACCCGGATGATCGCAAAAGCCTATCGCATGGCGGACGCGGTACGCGGAGCTGGGGTAAAGGTTGTGATGGGTGGGCCTCACGTCACCGAAATGGCCGATGAAGCGCTTGGACGAGACGGCGGTTCGCGCCATGCCGACGCGGTTGCTCTTGGAGAAGCCGATGAGACGTGGCCCAAGATCGTGGAAGATGCCGCCCGCGGTGCGCTCAAGGACATTTACGCTCCAGTGGACGACTTTGGCCAAGAGCGCAAACCGTCTCTGCAGCCGTATCCGGAAATTCCCTGGGACAAGATTAAGCTGGACCAATTCAATTTGCTTCCGGGCATACTGCGTCCGCTGCTGAAGCGTGTGGGCGCAGGCTGGGGAACGTTTCGGATTGTTCCGGTGGAATCCGGGCGAGGTTGTCCCTACGGATGTGAGTTTTGCACCGTGACGGGATTTTTTGGCGACTCCATCCGCTTTCGTACGAATGAAAGTGTAGTGCAGGAACTGTTGCTGCTGAAAGAGCGCGCGCGGAAGGAGGGCGGCCAGATTGCCGTATTTTTCATCGACGATAACTTTGCCATCAATGTTAAGCGCACGAAATCATTGCTGCGCGACATCATCGCCGCTAAAGCGCAAGTGCACTGGGTCGCGCAAATCAGCGCCAACCTGCTGCGCGACGAAGAACTCGTGGATCTGATTGCGGCCGCGGGTGGCAAGTGGATCTTCATCGGAATGGAATCCGTCGATCCGGCCAACCTTGCTGACGTAAAAAAGGGCTTCAACAAGCCAGGTGAGTATGGTGTGGTGCTCGATCGGCTCGCCCAGCGCAACGTTTATGCCATCACGTCTTTTATCTTCGGCATGGATAATGACACGCCTGGTGTGGCCCAGCGTACTCTGAAGGAAATCCGCAGTTGGCCTCCGGGGTTGCCGATCTTTGGCTTGATGACGCCACTCCCGGCAACGCCCCTCTACAAAAGACTGGAAGCCGCCGGACGGCTCACGCGTCCGAAGCACTGGCGTGAGTTCATACCGTTTGCGATGGCGCACACCCCATTGAAGATGACCATCGCGGAAGCTCATGCCGAAGTGAAATATGGATGGTCCCACGCCTACAGCCCGGAGGCTCTAACCCACGCCGTGGACTTGCTCAAAGACCAGCCGCTTGGATACCGCATCAACATCTTCCTCGCCCGCCTGTGCTTCCGTGGAATCTATTTCCCCATGATGGGGAAATGGTCGTGGGTCAAGGTCATCGGCCAGAACTGGCGGACTATTTTAAAATTAGCTACTGAAGGAATCTTCGCCGGCCTGCACGCCGTACGCGTCGCGCCGAAGTAGCCGCATCCGAAACCGAAGCATGACCGAGGTGAGTTGCACGCTCATGCGGCTTACGCAGCTATCCACACTTCATCTTTTCACTCGACGAAGGAGTCTGAGACCAGATCGTGTCCGGTTGGTCGGCAAGCCGGAAGTAATCGATGGACACTTTTGTCCGCTCGTTTGGTGGGATTGGGTGGTATTTCGCGGACTTGTAATTATTTCAAAGATTTTTTCTTACTTTTTCCCTTCTGAATGTTCCTTATATATATGAGGGGAGTTCTCGCCGAATTTTCCCCTGGGAGCTTGGTGGCCCTGATTCAGTCGGGTGACCCTCCAGGCGTCGTGGACGGCCGAGGGACGACGCGCCGGACGCGAAGGTAGAACCCACTTTATGGAGCTAATGCTCCACGTGTGTCTTGGCGCTGGCCAAGAAGGTTAAAGCAGGGACTCGGTTCTGCCTCTTGCGTCGAGGTGTCTCCTGGCGGCAACAATTCCGATGAAGGTCTCTAGGAGTGATTCATCTGCGAAGAAACGCACAAACGAGGCACCCCAAATTCGATCACTTTGGAGCAAGACGATTCGATTCAGAAAAGTATTCCGGCAATGCAGCACCGGGGAAGAGGGGGGAAGAGGGGACGGCCGGGGCGTTACCTCATTGTGAAGATCCGAGATGCAGAACAAAAAGGCCGGGCGCCTATGCCCGGCCTGTGATTCTCCAAATTGGTTGCGGGGGTCAGATTTGAACTGACGACCTTCGGCCATCGAATCCCGCCGGTTTTGCGGGATTCGCTTGGAAAAAGTCAGCCCGACTCTTTCGGGCCCATAACCCATGGAAAAAAGAAAAAGGCCGGATGGAGCATCCGGCCTTTCCAATCTGCTTTCTCAAATGGTTGCGGGGGTCAGATTTGAACTGACGACCTTCGGGTTATGAGCCCGACGAGCTACCAGGCTGCTCCACCCCGCGTATTCATATTACGCGACTTTCCTCGCCCTTGCAAATTTCGCGGGTTCAACGCGCTTTGTGCCTGATCCAATTATCTGCAGGCAGCGACGCATCGCGAGCGCAGCCGTCATCTCACAAATCTTCACCACGTGTTGTACGGCGTCCCATCGAACGGCGAATTCCGTCCTGAATTCGAGTGCACGTCCACCATTCCCGTCGTCACTTGATCCGGACTCATCACCACGTTATCGAATTGCGGCACCCAGTCTTTTTGCCGCGTGATGGGGTCGATGGGAACCTCGCGCAGGTACCCGGCTTGCTGCAAATCGTCCAGCGATTGCGGAGCCGCTTGTTTGTCCAGAGTGTAGTTGTCAATCGCTTCCCGCATCACTTGTAAGTTGTGTTTCAGAACCGCTTCGCGCGAATGAATCACCGCCATGTCGTAGCGCTGCGCCGCCATCCCGACGAGCACCAGAATGATCGCGATTACGATCATCAACTCGATCAATGTGAAGCCCGCGCGCAGCCCGCGGCCGCCGCATTTTCGCAACGCAGCACGCTGCTCCTGGCCTATTCGTGTTTCTCGTATCGTCTTCATCGCTTGCTGCTACCTGCTACCAGTCGCTGTACCTCGTTCCGTCCAGCGCCGTCCCCGTGGATTTCGAATACACATCGAAAACATTATTTCCGCACCACGACGTCGAATCCGCGTCATCCGAAATGCAGCGCAAGCCCCATTCCGCCTGGCCCGTCATCGGGTCCACGGGAACTTTCCGCAGAAATCGCAACTTCTTGTCTTCGCCGGCTCCGAGTTGCACGCCTTTCACCAGCGTATCCAGATCCGGCGGATAATTCTCGCTGCCCACTTCCGTGCGGAATTTGTGCTGATCCGCAAGATCTTTGTAGCGGTCGATCGCGTCTCTCATCGTTCGCAGATCGTAGTGCAGTTCATATTCTTTTTGACGAATTACGGTGTACCGAAAAACCGGCAGCGCCATCGAAGAGAGAATCATCAGGATCGAGCACGCGATAATCAGCTCGATGAGCGTCATCCCCGATTGCGAGCGCCCGTCCGCAAACGCCCATCCCGCTTTTCCGCGCCGGCATTCCTTAGCCTTCATCGTCATTCTCGAGATTGGACTACGGCTGGACTTGTACTGTTGCTTCCGTTGTCACCAGCGCTATCGGCTTCTGCTGCGAATTCTTCGCATTCTGCTGCAGGATCGAAATGTTGGAAAAACCCGGCGCGATCGCCTTCACCACGATTCCCAGAAGCGTGCCGCTTCCGCTGACTCCCGCTGTATTCGGCTGCCTCGTCGCGGAAATAATCGCCTGGCCTTTTTCTTTATTCACGTTTGACACGATTGCGATTTCCTGCGTTCCTCCCGAAAGGAATCCGCCGTGCTGCCCTTGGTCTACTGCGTGTTGCACGTCTTCGATGCTCAGAACCGCGGGGTTGTACTGCAACAGCATCGGAATCGAAAAGAGATCGTTTACGTTATTCACCACAACCGCGATCGTTCGCTGCTCACCTACTTTTAGGGTGATTGCTCGCGGTTCAAATCCGAGTTGGCCGCCCGGAACTGGCTGCGCCACTGCGCCGGGCGCCGTTCCCGCCGCGGCAGTCGCTCCGGGTGCGACTCCCGCCGGAACTTGTCCGCTCGCAGTTGGTTTTTCCTGTGCCGGCGTTCGCAGATCGCTCTCTCGCCGGACCTCCACTTGCTGCTCGGTTCCGGTGTAAATCGCGCGCAAGTTTTCCGGCGTCCAATCCGGCAGCCTCACGATGTGCGGAATCAGCATGATCAGCACTTCGTCTTCCTGGTGATCGACGTTGTCGCTCGAAAAGAGATACCGCAATATCGGTATCTTCGAGAATCCCGGCCATCCGTTCAGCGTCTTCGTATCCGTCCTCTGGATCAAACCGCCAAGAATGCTCGCCTGGCCGTCCTTCAGGCGGATCTCATGCTCCACCACGCGCTGGCTGATGATCGGCTGGCTGATTCCGCCGATCGTGGAAGTTCCCGTGACGGAAGAAACCTCGATCTTCGTTTTCAAACTGATTTCATGATCCGGATGAACGCGCGGCGTGATGTCAATGTTCACGCCTACGTCCTGATATTGAAACTGCGTGTTCACCAACGGGTTCACCAGGCCGGCAGCTCCCACCGCGCCCACTCCAACGCCCGCCTGAAAACTTCCGGTTGCGATCGGAATTCGATCGCCGATTTTCAATTTCGCTTCCTGGCCGTCCACGGACCGCAGCTCGGGGTCCTGAATAATTCTTGTGTCCGTGTCGGTGAGCACCGCGTTCGCGGTGAAATTCGGCAGCGAGAGTACGTAATCACTTCCATTCAAGTGCCGCAGCGTGTCAATGGTCGTGTTGTTCGTCGTGGTGGGTGTGCCGCCGGATCCCGAAGTTGTCGTCGCGTTCGGGTTGATGGCAATGGACGCGCTCTGCCCCGGTGATACTCCCAGGTTTCTTAGGCGGTCCGTGCGCGCTTCCAGCACTTCCACTTGAACCACCACTTCCGGCCGTGCTTTATCAATATCGTCAATCAGTTTTCCCACGAGCGTCAGCACCGCGGGACTCGCGCGCACCACAATCGCATTCAGCGAATTCAATTGCTGGACGCGCTTCACCTCGAACAGCGACCGCAGCCCCGTCACAATCTCCGTCAAATCTTGCGGCGTTACCGTATTTGCCAGGTAATACGTCTTCATGGACTCTTCTTCGAAGTCCCGCCGTTTTTGCGGTTGATCCGGCGCAATCAGAATGATGTTTTCCGTCACTGGCTTCCAAAACGCTTTGCTCTCAATGCACACGACCTCGAGCGCCTGCTCCAGCGTCAAATTATTCAAGTCCACGGAAATTCGCCGCGCGGGAAAATCCGGATCGTAAATCATCGTCACGCCCGCCAGCTTTCCAATTGTGTCAAAAAGCGTTTTCGCATCCCCGGTAGCTTTGTACGTGATCGCTACGTTAGAGAGCGGCTTCAGCTGCGGCGGTCCGGAGGCAAACCCATCCAGATCCTGTTCGTGCGGCGGCGGAGGTGTTCCGTCATTTGCGTGCGTTTGCTGCGCGATCAAATCCAGCGTCTTCTTCAATTCTTGCGTGGCCACCGCGCTCGAGGGGTCAACAATTTGCGCGCGCTGGAATTGCGCCGCCGCTGCTTGCAAGTCTCCGTTTTCTCGCTGCTTCACTCCCAGGTTGATGTGCATCTCTCCGGCTTCAAAGCGTGTTTGATTGAGCCGGATTTTGTAGGCGGCGTTATTTGGATCCGCCTTCAGCGCCTTCTGGTAATACTGTAGCGCGGCATCATAGTCTTGGAGAGTTTCCGCTTTTCGGCCCTTGCTGTAATCCGAATTGCCCTTCGGACAGCCCGCGGCGAACAGACATATTCCCAGGCACAAAAAGACACTACACCAGCGTCGCATGCACTCTCCGGGGCCTCGACATAAAGCCTTCGCAGTCTAACATCCGGTTTAGAGCACCGGCAAGACGGCTGGGGTTGGCTGTCTTTCAACCGATACTATGAGTATTGGACGGCTACGGCTTCTACCCGGTAGCGAACCTTTCATACTCCCGTTATCATGGAGGATTGTGTCCAAGGCACCCCAAAAATCCGGCAAAGGGGCCAAGAGCGGCGAGCAAATTGTTGCTCAGAATCGCGCCGCCTCATACAATTTTCACCTGCTGGAGCGCCTGGAAGCCGGGCTCGTCCTGCACGGCACCGAAGTCAAAGCGCTGCGCGAAGGAAAGGCGAATATCCGCGACGCCTATGTGGACTTCAAACCGAACGGCGCGTGGCTCGTCAATGCGCACATCGCGCAGTACATGCCCGGCGGGCCGTGGAACCATGAGCCGCTTGGTTCGCGCAAATTGCTGCTTCACAAGAACGAACTCTACAAGCTCGCGGGAAAAACTCAGGCCAAAGGGCTGACCGTCATTCCCACGAAAATTTATTTTCGCGACGGCATCGCGAAAGTCGAAATTGCGCTCGCGCAAGGCAAAAAATCCTGGGACCGCCGCCAGGACGAACGCGAAAAGGAAGCGCGGCGCGAGACCGAACAGGCTTTGTATCGCAACCGGAGGCGATAAAGGACCATGCAAATCACGCTGAGCACGCAGCCCCTCGCAACTCTCGAAACCGAAGCCCTCGTCACTTACGTTTTCGAAAATGGCGATCCCGTTCAAGGGAGAATCGCCGAGCTCGACCGATCCGCGAACGGACTTTTGAAAAAATTGGCAGGAACGGGCGAGCTTACCGGGAAGACGCTCGAGATGACACTCGTCCATTCGCCCGCCGGATTGAAAGCCGCGCGCCTGCTGCTCGTCGGAGCAGGGAAGCACGAAAAATTCGATGGCGCCGCGCTTCGGAAAATCGCGGGCGCCGCTCTCCGGTACTTGAAATCGCGCGGCGTTCACAATTGTGCTTTCGCGGTGCGCGAAGATGCCGCAACCGAGGACGCCGCGCAGGCCGTTATCGAAGGCGCTCTTGCCGCCGATTTCGAATCCGATAAATACAAGACGGACAAGAAAAATGACAAGAGCATCGAGTGTTTGCACCTCGCCGGATATTCGGACGCGGAACGCGCCAGCGGAGAAAAAGGCCTGACGCGCGGTCGCATCATCGGCGACGCACAGAATTTTGCCCGCGATCTGATCAACGAACCCTCCAACAAACTCACTCCAAAAATCCTCGCGGAAAAGGCGGAAGCGATGGCCCGGCAAGCCGGCCTCGCCGTGGATATTCTCGATGAAAAGCGCATCGTCGAACTGAAAATGGGCGCGCTGCTGAGCGTTGCGCAAGGAAGCATCGAGCCGCCGCGCATGATCGTGATCACCTATACGCCAGCAAACGCGAAGCCGGGCGCGCCCGTTCTTGGCTTCGTCGGAAAAGCGGTCACGTTCGACACCGGCGGAATTTCCATCAAGCCTTCCGACGGCATGGAAAAAATGAAGTACGACATGGCCGGCGGCGCGACGATGATCGGAACGATGCGGGCCCTCGCCGCGCTGAAGCCGAACGTGAAAGTGATTTGCGTCGTGCCTTCCACGGAAAATATGCCGGGCGGACGCGCGCAAAAACCGGGCGACGTCCAAACTTCGATGGCCGGAAAGACGATCGAAGTGCTGAACACGGACGCGGAAGGCCGCTTAATTCTTGCCGATGCCGTACATTACGCGAAGCAGCTCGGCGCGACGCATCTCGTGGATGCGGCCACGCTGACCGGCGCGATTGTCGTTGCTCTTGCCAGCATCAACGTCGGCGTGTTCAGCGGCGCCGATCAATCCTGGACCGACAAAGTTCTCGCATCCGCGAAAGCAGCGGGCGAAAAAATGTGGCAGATGCCGATGGACGACGAGTACCGCGAGTACATCAAGGGGACCGTGGCGGACATTCAAAATATCGGCAGCGGCAAAGGCGGCGGCTCGATTACGGGCGCGTGGTTCATTCGCGAATTTGCCGGCGACACGCCGTGGGTGCATCTGGATATCGCGGGAACGGCGTGGAATGACGATGCAAAAGCATGGCTTGCGAAGGGCCCGACCGGCGTAGCGCTGCGCACGCTCGTGCAACTCGCCATGTCGTATTAAGTTTTCCGCTTACGAATCCTCCTCAAGTTCTCGATTCTGTTGAAGTAGGGCGCAGCATGCCGCGCCCTCACAATTTTTTCTGACCCGCCGCTCGCGCATACTCTACATTTTTTCAGGAGCTTCGATTCCCAGAACACCGAGTGCTTGGACGAGTTGGGACTCGACGAGAGCGGTGAGGGAGAGAAGGAAGGCGCGCTTTTGGGGGTCGGCTTCGGTGAGGATGTGATGCTTGTGATAGAAGTTGTTGAAGGATTGCGCAAGCTGGAATGCATATTTGGCGGCGAAAGCCGGCTCTTGCGCGGCGATTGCGGCGTCCACCGCGTAATCGAGCGAAGCGGCAGACAGCACTAATTCCCACAAGTCATTATCAGCGGGGTCATCGAGAAAACGGCGACCAGATTCTTCTGACTGCGACTGCAGGATTTCCGCCGCATCTTTGATTGCAGCTTCACTGGCGATCTCTGGAGACTTTTCGGCTCCCTTGCGCCAGATGCCGCGCGCGCGAACGACGGCGTATTGGCAGTAAGGGCCGGTTTCGCCTTCAAAGCTGAGGGCATCGCGGAAATCGAAAGCAATGACCGCGTTGCGGGTGAACTTAAGGAGGAAAAAGCGCAGAGCGCCGATGGCGATGGCGTGCGCGGTTTTCTTTTGTTCTGCTTCAGGCATCTCGGCGTGACGTTGGACTACTTCAGCGAGCGCGGCGGCTTCGAGCTTGTCAATGAGGTCGTCGGCTTTCACGCCGAAGCCTTTGCGGCCGCTCATATCCACGAAAGGACGCTTGGCGTCTTCGGGAGAAAGTTCGTAGCCCAATTCTGTGGCGCACCGGGGAGTGAGCACGACGAACGCGTAGGAGAGATGAATGGATTTGTCGGCGGCTTCGGTGTGGCCGAGGCGGCGAAGGCCTTCGGCGACGACTTCCTGCGGATAAGCCTGGCGCGCGTCAATGACGTTGTAGACGGTCGCGGCCGGTTCGCCGAAATGCGGGGCATCCGAATCGCTCTTAGAACTTGTCGTGGCCCAAACCGTCTCGCCTTCGGGAGCGCCGGGCCATTTGCGATAGTGGAAATCCTTTCCAAGCAAGCCGAATTTCCAGAGCTGATAGGCGATGTCTTTTCCGACGTACGTGACGGTGCCGTTGGAGCGGACGATGATTTTATCTTGGGTGTTTTCGTCGTCGGGGGAATCGGAGGTTAAGGAGGTAGAGGAAGTAGAGGAGGTAAAGGATGAGGAACTCTCCGTAGCGGGAGCAGCGCTCGTAACGGCGGGGGCTTTTTCCTTTACTTCCTTTACCTCATCTACTTCTTTTACTTCATTTTCTTTCCACGGCAGCACCCAACAGCCCTTCATTTTGCCCGAGTCGACGAAGTGAACGGCACCGGATTTTTTCAGTTGCTCGAAAGCGGTGTCCCAGAATTTGAGATGGAGGATTTCGCTTTCGCGGGCAAGCAGATCGTAAGAAATGCCAAGGCGCGCCATGGTTTTGAGATGAAGACTGACGATGGCGTCAGCGACGACCTGGGCGACTTCGGCTTCCTCGCCGCGATCTTCCTCGATGGCTTTGAGCGTGCGGCCGCGCAATTCAGCGGCGCGAGCCTTATCCTCCTGGAAAAACTGCGTGGCTTTGGCGTAGAGGTCCCAGCAGAGATAGTCGAAGCGCGGCTCGATCGCGAGCATTTTGACGTTGATGGGAGTGCGCTTTTCCATGTCCAGAAAGCCGATGACGACGTCAGCGACCTGGACGCCGGTGTTGTCAATGTAGTTCTGGACCTGAACGGGATAGCCCGCATGGCGGAGAATGCGCGCCATGGTGTCGCCGAGGACGGCGTTGCGAACGTGGCCGATGTGCGCGGCTTTATTGGGATTGATGCTGGTGTGCTCGACGATGATTTTGCCGGAGGAAAGTGCAAAGTGGTTAGTGGTTAGTGCCGAGTGAACTTCCCGACTCGAAGCTTGCGGCTTCTCGCTCGGGGAAGACTCCATCCGGTTTGATTTAAGAGTTGCGGACCAGAAGGCGGAGCGATCGAAATAGGCGTTGAGGTAGCCGCCGCCGGCGACTTCGACGCGGGCGGTGCCTTCGATTTTAGGAAGGCTGGAGGCAATTTCCTGAGCGATCTGGCGAGGAGCGCGCTTGAGGCGCTTGGCCAGCTCGAAGCAGACGGGCGAGGCCGCTTCGCCCATTTGGATTTTGGGAGGGCGCTCGAGAACGATATCGAGAGAGACGGAATAGTGCTGCTGAATATGGCGCGCGAGCGCGTCGCGGAGCGTGTTGATGAGGGTGAGGTACACGATTCCTCGCTGGGGATGGCGGTGAAAGTATACGTGGAGTAGGGGTCGAAAAGAAAATCGGGAGCGGTTCGTGAGCGGGACACCCCCTGGAATTTTTGTAAGTGTTGATTCTAAAGGAAGTTAAAGTCCTTTGTTTTGATACACATTCACAAGTGTTGATTCTGAAGAGGTTAGCGTTGCACCAGGATGGGGCAACCGGAGGAGTGGTGTGGGCAGAGGAGGAGGAGCGGGGGGAGTTTATTTGGGGCGGGGAGAAGAGCAGGGACTGATCGGGGACACGGAAGAGGTGGGATGAGCCGGGGAGCCGGAAGGAGTGGGACTGGTCGGGGATCCGGGAGATGAGGGACGAGCCGGAGAGACGGAAGCGGTCGGTGGGTGAACGGCGGTGGAGCGTGGAGAGGAGGAGGGGTGGGCAGGCGGAGGGGTGGAGGCGGGTGCAGTGTTGGAGGCCGGGGCGAGGACGGGGACGAGTTGCGCGGAGGAAGATTCTAGAGAGGGTTGGGAGGGCGGAAGGGCTTCCGTCGTAGCTGAAGCGGCTGAGGAGGGAGGGGCGTCGGTCGGAGACGAGGCGGCGGAAGAATCGGGGGTAGGGGCTGCGGAGGGAGCGGCAGCAGGAGCGGCGGGGGATTTGCCGTAGGAGAAATTCTGTCCAATGGAATTGGCGAGGGTTTCGCGCCACTGGGAGTTGCCAAAGGCGCTGATGTACTCCTCGCGGGAGAGCTGGATGGTGTGAAGGAGGGTTTGGGCGAGATAGGCGAGGGTGGCGGCGACTTTGGGCTTGACGTCACCGCGAGCGACGGCGGCAAAGAGGCGGCCAATGACGGCGGCGAGGTCCGAGGCGCAGAGATGCTCGCCGGAGAAGAAATAGTCGAAGTCGCGGCCGAGATTCTGGGAGGCGCGGGACTGGGCTTCCTTGCGCGCGTGGAAGGCGCAGAGCGCGGAGCCGGGGGAGGAACGCGGAGTGCGGCAATGACGGCCGTCGGCGAAGGTGAAACTGCAGAGAGACTTGCGAGCGATCGGGTGCAAAGTAGACATCGAGATTCTCCTTTAGAAAAAGTGAGTAGTGAATAGTGAGCAGCGAACAGACAGAGGGCCTGGGCTTACGGGTCACGAGACTTGGAAACGGGTGGGACAGAAAGAAAAAGTAGGCGAAAAAAAAGCGCCTCGCCGGGGGCGAGGCGCAGTTCTCAACAGAGATAGGATAGCAGGAATAGAGGAAATGTCAAGACCAAAGAAAATAAATTGGCGGAGGGCGAGCGGGGAGAGAAGCAGAGCAAAAGCAAAGGCAATAACAGTAAAAGCAGAAGCAAAGGCAGGAGCAGAGGCGAGATAAGAGACAAGAGCAGAGACAGGTGTAAAGGCAAAGGCAAAGGCAAAGGCAAAGGCAAGAGCACAGGCAGGAGTGATTGTGCGACTCGGAGAAAGGCAAGAGAGAAGGGAAGAAAGCGGGCGAAAGTGTGCTTGCAATTTGGGGGGGATGGTGGGAAGTTACACGGCATGAACACACAACTGAAGCGACGCGATTTTTTACGTGGGACGAGTGTGGCTGGAGGAAGTGCGGCGGGAGGCGATGGGTCAGCGAAGAACGCGGCGGGGCCGAGCCGGCGGGAGTTTTTGCTGGGCGCGCAGGCCGTGCTGATCGCGGGAATGCTGAGCAAGGCGTACGCAGGAGTGCCGGCGGAAAAAGTGGCGATGGACGAGGAGTTCTGGGGAAAGATTCGGGGGGCGTACCAGAGAGACCCGGAGCTGCTGAATTTCAACAATGGAGGAGTGGCGCCGGCGCCGGATTCGGTGCTGGAGGCGGAGATTGAGGCGATCCGGTACAGCAACCGGCTGCCGGCCTATCGGATGTGGCACGACCTGGAGCCGAAGGTCGAGGACGTGCGGAAAAAACTGGCGGCGATGTGGAAGACGGACGCGGAGTGCATCGCGATCACGAGGAACGCGAGCGAGTCGCTGCAGATCGCGCAGTTTGGGATTGATTTGCAGCCGGGAGACGAAGTGCTGGCGACGAGCCAGGATTACCCGAGGATGATCACGACGTGGCAGCAGAGGGAGAGGCGGGAGAAGATCGTCCTGAAGCAGATGAATTTCGACGTGCCGGTGAAGGACCCGAAAGAGTTCGTGAGGATGTACGAGCAGGGAATCACGCCGAGGACGAAGGTGATTCACGTGTCGCACGTGATTTTTCTGACGGGACAGATCCTGCCGATCAAGGAGATTTGCGCGCTGGCGCGGGAACGGGGAATTATCAGTCTTGTGGACGGGGCGCATGCGTTCGCGCACGTGCCGTTTGATTTCACGGAGGTGGATTGCGATTTTTACGGGAGCAGCCTGCACAAATGGCTCTCGGCGCCGATCGGGACGGGAATGCTGTACGTGAAGAAAGAGCGCATCGAGAAGCACTGGGCGCTGATGGCGGCGCCGCCTTCCATGGACAAAAACATACGGAAATTCGAGGAGATCGGAACGCATCCGGCGGCGATGCACAACGCGATCCTGCAGGCGCTGGAGTTTCACGAGCAGATTGGAGACGAGAGGAAATTCGCGAGGCTGCGGTATTTGAAGAACCGGTGGGCGGAACGGCTGGGGAAAGTGCCGGGAGCGAAAGTGCTGGTGGAGCTGGAGGCGGACCAGTCGGGGGCGTTCGGGACGATACACTTCGATTCGATAGAGCCGGGGAAGTTGAGCGAGGCGCTGCTGGAGAAGCACAAGATTTTTGTGGTGCCGATCGTGACGCCGAGTTTTCAGGGGATACGAGTGAGTTCGAATGTGTATACGTCGACGGCGGAAGTGGACCGGTTCTGCGAGGCGGTGGAAGACGTGGTGAAGAGGGCGTAGAGCGGGCGATAGTTCGTCGAAAGAGGACACCAGGATTTTAATTATGACGGTGAACTGGAAAGAATTTATTGCGAGCGACCCGGAGATTCTTCGGGGGAAGGCAAGACTGAAGGGGACGCGAATTCCCGTGGGGGTGGTGCTCGGGTATTTGGCGGCAGGGAAAACGGCGGAAGAGATAATCGAGGAATACCCGGATTTGAGGAGAGAACAGATTGCGGCGTGCCTGGATTACGCGAGGGAACTGGCGGAATTTGAGGCTGTGGTGTGATGGGGTTGAGATTTTTGGCCGACCACTGCATCGCGAATTCAGTGGTCAAGACTCTTCGAGATTCCAAGCACGAAGTATACCGATTGAGGGAAGTTCTGCCGGTAGAGTCCGCGGACGAAGTGGTCATCGCTAAAGCGTAAGAGATGGGGTCGATTTTACTGTCCCTCAATGGCGATTTTGCGGACATCGTGAATTACCCGCCGGAGCGCTAGGCAGGGATCGTGACTCTTCAGATGAGAAATCACGCGGAAATACTTCCGCAACTAATGGAGACACTTATGGATTACGTGAGAGAGCATCCTGGCATGGAAGACTACAAGGGCAAGCTGATTGTGGTGGGGCTGAATCGCGTGAGGGTGAAGAGCTAGTGATTGGTAAGTCAGGCGCGGGCGGAGATGGAGGAGGCGGATTCGAGGACGCGGCGGTAATAGGATTCGTAGAGGGGGATGACGTCGTTGGCGCAGAATTTTTTTCTGGCGTGGATACGGGCGGTATGGCCCATTTCGCGGCCGCGATCGGAGCGGGAGAGGATTTCGAGGGCGTGGGCGGCGGCGGATTTGACGTCGCCGGGTTCGACGAGATAGCCGTCCACGCCGTGCTCGACGACCTCAGGAACGCCGCCGACATTGGTAGCGATGACGGGAACTTCACAAGCCATGGCTTCGAGAGCGGCGAGGCCGAAAGATTCGAGCTGCGAAGGAAGCAGGAACAGATCGGCGACGGCGAGTTTTTCGTAGACCGCGTTTTGTTTCCCTAAAAAGTGGACGTCTTTCTGAAGGCGTTTTTTGCGGACGAGGTATTCCGCGGCGCCGCGGTCCGGGCCATCGCCGATGAGGACGAGTTTGGCGGGGATTTTGGAGCGGACGAGGGCGAAGATTTCGACGGCGTCGGTGAGACGCTTGACGGGGCGGAAATTGGAAAGGTGCATGAGGATGGGCTCGCCGTTGGGGGCCAAGTGGGCGCGAAGAGCGGGCTGCGGGGTGCGCGTGTAGAGGTCGCAATTGACGAAGTTGGGGATGACTTCGATGGGGCGCTTGATGTCGAATTCCTTGAGAGTTTGCGCGAGGAGATAGTTGGAGATGGCGGTGACGCCGTCGGATTGCTCGATGGAAAATTTGGTGATGGGAAGATAGCTGCGGTTGCTGCCGACGAGAGTGATGTCCGTGCCATGGAGGGTGGTGATGAAGGGAAGGCGGCGGGGAGCGGCCATGGAGCGGGCGAGAAGCGCGCTGACGGAATGAGGAATGGCGTAGTGGACATGGAGAAGATCGAGAGATTCGGCTTCGGCGACTTCAAGCATTTTGGTGGCGAGAGCGAGAGTGTAGGGGGGGTGGTCGAAGAGGGGGTAGGAGGCGACGTCCACTTCGTGGAAGAAGGTGTGGGGATCCTGGAGGTTCATTCGAATGGGCGGGGCGTAGGAGATGAAATGGATGTCGTGGCCGCGAGCGGCCAGCTCCTGGCCGAGCTCGGTGGCGACGACGCCAGAGCCGCCGTAGGTGGGATAACAGGTGATGCCGATTTTCATGACGATATGCTAGAGTCGCGCGCGCCCGTGGACAAATGGGGGTCGGACTCAGGCAAGTAGATTAGACGCGGGAGAGCGGGATATCGTGACATGGGATGGAAGGGGAGGCGGGACGTGAAACGGCTGGAGAGAAAAGTGGCGTTGGTGACGGGAGGAGGATCGGGGATTGGGAGGGCGATTGCGCTGGCGTTCGCGAGAGAAGGCGCGAGCGTGGCAGTGGCGGGACGGAGGAAGGACAAGCTGAAAGAGACGGTGCGAGGGGTCGAGAAAGCGGGGGGGAAGGGATTGGCGGTGGAGTGCGACGTGTCGAGGGCGAAGGACGCGGAGCGGGCGGTGAAAGAGACGGCGAAGAAATTCGGGCGGCTGGACGTGCTAGTGAACAACGCGGGAGTGCTGCACGTGTCGACGATCGAGGGGATCAGCGAAGAAGAGTGGGACCGGCTGATGACCATTAATTTGAAAGGGCCGTTCTTGATGAGCCGGGCGGCGCTGCCGGAGTTTCGAAAGGCGGGCGGGGGAGCGATAGTGAATATCGGGTCGGTGCTGGGGCTGGTGGCGATGAGAGACAGGGCGGCTTACAGCGCGTCGAAGGGAGGAGTGACGCTGCTGACGAAAGCGATGGCGCTGGATCACGCGCAGGATAAGGTGAGAGTGAATTGCATTTGCCCTTCGATTGTGGAGACGGAACTGGTGGCGGGGCTGTTCGCGGGATCGGAGCAGGGGCGGGAGATGAGAAAAAAGAGAGTGGCACAGATTCCGCTGGGGAGGATGGGAACGCCGGAAGACGTGGCGGAGATGGCTGTGTTTTTGGCGTCGGAAGAATCGAGTTGGGTGACGGGAGCAGCGATCGCGCTGGATGGGGGATTGTCGTCGTACTGAAAAAGAAGGACGGGCGAATGAAATCGGAAGTGCTGGAAGATTTGAAGAAATATGAAGAGGCGGTGAGGCGGCGGACGAACGCGAGCGGAGCGACGGGGCTGCTGGGTTTGACGCTGGAGAGTTTGGAAAAAGGGCGAGTGGTTTTCAGCATGCGCGTGAAACCGCGGCACAAACAGATTCATGGAGTGGTGCACGGAGGAATCCTGGCGACGGTGGCGGATACGGTGGCGGCGATTGCGGCGTACACGACGGTGCCGAGGGGGTCGGAGATCGCGACGATTGAAATGAAGATCAATTTTCTGGAGCCGGTGCCGGGGGGAAGAATCAAGGCGGAGGGGCGAGTGCTGAGGACTGGAAGAAACTTTGTGGTAACGGAGTGCGAAATTTATCTGGAGGACGGGTCACTGGCCGCAAAGGCGCTGCTCACGTTTGGAGCAGCGCGAGGGCAGACGATCAGCGGAAATTAAAGAAGCGAGGGCGGGGAAGTTACTCGTCGCCGCCGTGAGAAGATTCCTCGCCGTCCTTGAAAACGTACTTAATCACACGCTTAAAAACGAGCAAATTGGGTTCGCCCTGACGGGTGAGCTTGATGCAATCGCGGTCGTACCACTCGACGGTGCCATGGAGGGACTCGCCGTTATCGAGGACGATGACCATGGGGGTATGGCTCTGCATCTGCTTGACCCAATAGAAGTTCTCGGCGTGAGTGATTTCCGGGGGAGCCGGTTTTTTGCTGGGCGCGGGGCCACCGTTGTGAGGGATGCGCTGAGGGCCCTGCTCCTTCATCTCGACAAAACCGGGACGAAACATCCTGCGGTTTACCATGAATTCTCCTTACACGGAATGATGGGGTGAGTTCAAAGGGTGAGATGCAAAGTTTGCGCGGCGGGTTACAGTTGATATAAAAAATTTTAAGAAAACTTTTTGAGTGATTCGCGCGGGGAAACGGGAAGAAATTACGAAGCAGGGGCCAAGGACGCCGCGAGGGCATCGAGACCGAGCTGACGATTTAAATTACGGCGAGCGCCGGCGTGGAGATCGTCAAAAGCGGCGGTTGCGCGCATTACCCAAGATAAATCGATTAATTTTACCACCGCTTCGAGCTCCCGGGCCAGAGGAGGGTTGCGAAGGACAGGATGCGGTATTCCGGATGCGAGCTGCAGAAGATCGGAGAGGAGAGAATAGAAGACGGCGAGCTGATCCTCGAAGGAAGAATCGCGATCCTTGGCGAGAGCGGAGGTGTCCGCGAAGAGCTGAGCGAAGCCCTGGCCGCGCGCGGCACGTTCGAGAATGCGGAGAGCGCTGCGGCGGCGAGCGGAAGCTTGTTCGATATCCATTTCGAGGGCGAGACCGGGGCTGCCTTCGGCAAGTTGAGCGGCGAGATGAATTTCGGCGGACTTTCGCTGGGTCTTTACCTGAAGGATGGCTTCGACCTGCTGGAGCGAGAGAGGAGCGAAATTAAATTGCAGGCAGCGGGAGACGATGGTGGGGAGAAGAGAGTAGGGGGAAGGTGCGGTGAGGATGAGAGTAGCGGAGCCGGGAGGCTCCTCGAGAATTTTGAGGAAGACGTTGGCGACGTTCCAGTGCATGGTTTCGGCGCCGTCGAGAAGGAAAACGCGACGGCGAGCCATGGGTTGAAAAAAAGCGGCGCGCTGGACGGCGCGAAGCTGGCCGATGCGGAGCATGGGGCGAGCGACGGGAGTTTTGAGACGGACGGGATCGGGGACGAGCGCCCAGACGTCAGGATGCGACTGGAGGATGAGAGGGACGCGCTCGACAGTGGCGGCGTCGGCGCTTTCGCCGCGTTCGGCGAGGCCTTGTTCGAGAAGAAGCTGAGGATTGGCGAGAGGAGCGATGCGTTTGCAGGTGTCGCACTCGCCGCAGAAATCGTCGGGAAGGCGTTCGCAATTGGCGGCTTGCGCAAACATGCGGGCGAGAGTGAATTTGCCGAGGCCGCGCGGGCCGCTGAAAAGCATGGCGTGAGGAACGCGGCCGGTGCGAAGAGCGCCGCGAAGAGCGGCGACGATGCGTTCATTGCCGAGAAAATCAGAGAAGCCCATGAGCTAGCGGACCTCCCGCGACGGGGGCTGAACGAGGACTTGCAGGACGGCGGCGAGAATCTCGGTGGCAATTTCCTTTTGTGGGCGCATGGCGCCGCGGAATTCGTCGAAACAGGGAATGGTGGCCCAGTTCGAACGGCTGGAGAGCTGGTCGTACATGGAAGAGGCTTGCTCGAGATGACGGAGGCTGGCTTCAAGCAAATCCTGCTTGACGGAAGTATAGACGCGAGCGGATTTGCGAGCGACGAGTTTTTGAGCTTCGAGAGGCGGAACGCGAAGATAGAGGACGAGAGATTCGCGGGGAAGTTTATAGATGTTGTATTCGAGATGCTCGATCCAGGCGACGAAGGCGTCGCGATGATCGGGAGGAACACGGGCAGTTTGATGGGCGAGATTCGAACCGATGTAGCGATCCGCGAGGACGATTTTGCCGAGGGCCAGAGCGTTTTCGAGCTTAGATTTGGCTTCGAAGCGATCGCCGGCGTAGAGAAGAGCGGTGAAATGCGGGTCCACGGAATCGAGATCGCCAAAATCGCCGTTGAGGAATTGGCCGACCATTTTGCCGAACCAGGAATCGTACTGAGGAAAGCCGGTGGAGAGGACGGGGTGACCGGCGGCGGAGAGAGATTTGGCGAGGAGATCGACCTGGGTGCGTTTGCCGCTGCCGTCAATGCCTTCAATGGCGATGAGCTTACCGAAAGGGGCCATGTGTGAAGCCAGTCTAACTGGAGAGGGACGGCGCTGCAACGGAGCGCGTGTTAGGATGCAAGATCGGCCATGAGCGCGAAATCGGTGCAGGAAAATATCGCAAGAGTGCAAGAGAGAATTGAAGCGGCGGCGCAGAAAGCGGGGCGTCGAGCGGAGGAGATTACGTTGATAGGAGTCTCGAAGACGCATCCGGCGGGAGCGATTCGGGAGGCATATGAAGCGGGGCTGCGAGATTTTGGAGAGAACCGAGTTCAAGAATGGGAAGCGAAGCACATCGAGCTGATGGATTTGCACGCGCGATGGCATTTGATCGGGCATTTGCAAAGCAACAAGGCGGGGCGGGCGGCGAGACTGTTTCACAGCGTGGATTCGGTGGATGATTTCAAGCTGGCGCAGAGACTGGACCGGGAGCGGGCGGAATTGGGGCCGTCGGAGAAGTTGCGCGTGCTGATCGAGGTGCGCATCGCAAGAGAAGAAACGAAAAGCGGAGCGGAAGAAGAGGATGTGCCGGAGTTGGCGGAGAAGATCGCGGGATTGCCGAAGCTGGAGCTGGCGGGGTTGATGTGCATACCGCCGTTTGGGGAGAGAGCAGCGGAGGCGAGACCGTATTTCCGGAAGCTGCGCGAGTTGCGATACAGGCTCGAAAGACAGATTGGGAGGAAGTTGGCGACACTTTCGATGGGAATGTCGCACGATTATGAGGTGGCGATTGAAGAAGGAGCAACGGAAGTGAGAGTGGGGACGGCGATTTTCGGGGAGCGGGAGACGAAGTAGAGGCAGAGGAACGAAATGCTGGAGATACAAGAGGGAGCGGGGAAGATTGTGGTGGCGGTGCGCGTGCAGCCGAGGGCGAGCAAGGACGAGGTGGCCGGCGAGATGGGAGGAGCGTTGAAGGTGAGACTGCAGGCTCCGGCGGTTGAAAACCGGGCGAATGAAGCGCTGGTGGAACTGCTGGCAGAGCTTTTGAAAAGGCCGAAATCGGCTGTTAGAATTCTATCCGGCGAACGAAGCCGAACGAAACGCGTCGAGATCCAGGGAGTGACGAAGGAAGAAGTACTGAGGCTGCAAGAACGAGAGGCGTGAAGCAAACCAACCCGGGCGAACGGCGAAGTCCAGGAGCAATTTTTCCCAATGGAATTCAACCTTGAAGGAATACAGGCAGATTTGCGCGCGGCGAAGATGGACGGCTGGCTGTTTTATGATTTTCGAGGGCGAGATCCGATCGCGCAGAGAATTTTGAAGCTGCCGAGCGGGATGCGGACGCGGCGGTGGTACTACTACGTGCCGTCGAAAGGGACGCCGAGGAAACTGGTGCACAGGATCGAGACGGAATCCCTGGCGGCGCTGCCGGGAGAAACGCTTTATTACGCGGCGCAGGAAGAGTTGCGAAAAAATCTGGGGAAGCTGATTGGGCGCGGAAAGAAAATCGCGATGCAGTATTCGCCGAAGAACGAGATTCCGTACGTGGCGATGGTGGACGCGGGAACGATCGAGCTGGTGAAGAGCGCGGGCGCGAAAGTGGTGAGCTCGGCAGATTTGGTGCAGAAATACGAAGCGTGCTGGAGCGCGGCGCAACTGGAGTCGCACCTGGCGGCGGGGAAAGTGATTGACCGGCTGATCCGGGAGGCGTTCGAACTGGCGGCGAAAAATGTGCGGGAGAAAAAGACGTTCACGGAATTCGACTTAAAGGAATGGTTCTTGAAGGGGTTCGAAGCGGCGGGGCTGACGGCGGACAACGGGCCGGACATCGCAGTGGGAGCGCACGCGAGCGATCCGCACTACGGGCCGACGCGGGAATCGGCGTCGGCGATTCGCGAAGGGGATCTGCTGCTGCTGGATGTGTGGGGGAAGTTGAAGACGCCGGAGAGCGTGTATTACGACGTGACGTGGGTAGGGTATGTGGGAGCGAAAGTGCCGGAAAAGATGGCGAAAGTGTTTGGAGTGGTGAAGGCGGCGAGGGATAAAGCGGTTGAATTGATCCAGAAGAGTATTGAGGGCGGAAAGCCGCTGGAGGGGTGGCAAGTGGACCAGGCAGCGAGGAAGGTGATCGAGAAGGCGGGCTACGGAAAATATTTTTTTCATAGGACGGGGCACAACATCGGGCAGTCCGTGCACGGGAACGGCGTAAATATGGACGGTCTGGAGACGCACGACGTGCGGCACCTGATTGCGGGAACGTGCAACTCGATCGAGCCGGGAATCTACTTGCCGGAGTTTGGCATCCGGAGCGAAGTGAATGTTTATGTGGGAGAAAAGGAAGCGCAGGTGACGGGGGCGGTGCAGAAGGAGATTCCGGCGCTGCTGGCGTAGAAGATTTTCGAGACGAGAGAAGCAACAGGAAAAAGAATGGCGGACGAGACGAGCAATCCGATGGTGGGAGAGACGACGGCAGGGCCGGGGGCAGCGGACGGAGTCGCGGAAGAATACCGGCCGAGGAAAGAAGCGGTGGCGCTGGCGATTGGAGTGGCGGGCTGGGCGTTGCCGGGGCTGGGGCATGCGCTGCAGAAGATGTGGGGACGGGCGGTGGCGTGTTTTTTGACGGTGGGCGCGCTGGTGTTTTTGTCGGTGGGAATGCGGGGAAACGTGTTCCATGCGGACGGCGGGGACGCGTTTGCGATGCTGGGATATTTCGCGGATATGGGGACGGGGAGTTTTTATATCGTTGCGAAGGCGATGGAGCCGGAAGGATCGGACATCGCGCACGCGGAAGGCGACGACGGGACGCGGTTTCTTGCGGCGGCGGGTGTGCTGAATCTGCTGGCGGCGCTGCACGCGTATGAAGCGGCGCGAGGACGGAAAGCGTGATGAGGCCGATCGAATTCCGGCTGACACATTTTCAGTCCATGACGTTGTTCGCGCTGCTGCTGTCGGTGGCGTTTGGATTTTTGGGGCGGCGACGAGTGAAAGAGCGGGTGAAGTATATTGTGTGGTCGCTGATCTTGTTTTTGCTGATTGGAGTGGGGATTGGGTGGGCGATGTACCCGTTTACGAAGTGAGGGGGATCAGCAAACCTTCCGGGAAAAGCCAAGGACGGAACAAAGAACGTAAGTCGCGCGGATGAATTGACAGGAAAATTTGGCGGATGCTATTGTCGAAGAAGGGCCGAGGTAGCTCAGTGGTAGAGCAGCCGATTCGTAATCGGCAGGTCGAGAGTTCAACTCTCTCCCTCGGCTCCAACCTATTTTAATTCAACAAGTTAAGAGGGAGGGAAGGCGCGGAAGAGGCGCGAGCGTGCGCGGAGGTGTTGGTGCGCGGAGGTGTTGGTGCGCTGCGGATCAGGCGGCAACCGGGTGAGAGTGAGCGGGGGCTTTACTGGCGACGATTTCGAGAGAGAGGCCGCGAATCCTGGCGGAAACGGAAGCGGGATCGATTTCGACGGGAAGAGGGATGACGCGGAAGAGAGTCTCCACGGGAGGAAGCGCGCCGGGCTTATCGGGAGCGGATTTTTTTGCGGCGCGAGGTTTGCCGAAGATGGTGAGCTGCCTGGGGGCGACCCAGATGCCGATGGAGCCTTCGCAAAAACGGGAAATGCTCGTGCCGAGCCAGAGGTTTGCGCCAAGCATGGTGCGGCCGTGGCAAGCGGTGATGAGCAACTGCTGCTCGGCGGTCTGCCAGTCTTCGAGTTCATGCCAGGGAGCGGAGCCGCGCGAGACAAAGATTTCGTAGGCGCGGCGAGCGATGGCGGATTGAATGCGGCGGGTCTGTTCCTCGGCGGCGAGTTTGGTGATTTGAACAGGCTCCGCGTCGCGCGAATGTTTGCTGCTGGTTTCGGTAAGCATGGCGTCCCCCTTACCACTGTTCTGAGTTGTCAGCCGATTGATAACGCGAGTTGAGGCGGCTGAAAGCGATGCTGGACACTGGAGCGGGTGAGCCAGGTCACGGCGATTTGCGGCGGCGGAGCACGAAAATTGCGGATGGCGCGAGGCCAGAATGCTGACCACACCAGCAATCCGAATCGGCTACTTTTCGATGGAAATCGCGGTGAAGCCGGAGTTTCCGACGTACTCGGGCGGGCTGGGAGTGCTAGCGGGGGACACGCTGCGGTCGGCGGCGGACTTGGGGATTCCCATCGCGGGGGTGACGCTGCTGCACCGGAAGGGATATTTCCGGCAACGGCTGGACGCGAAAGGCCAGCAATTCGAAGAGGCAGAAGAGTGGAGTCCAGAGAGCAAGCTGGAAGAGATGGAGCCGGAGGTCACGCTGGAGCTGGAAGGGCAGGCAGTGAAGGTGCGTGCGTGGCGGCATTGCATTGCGGGGGTGGGCGGGCATCTGGTGCCAATCTATTTTCTGGACACCAACGTGGAGGAGAATTCGGCGTGGGCGCGCGCGCTGACGGATAGCTTGTACGGGGGAGACCACACGTACCGGTTGTGTCAGGAAGCGGTGCTGGGAATCGGGGGCTTGCTGATGCTGGAGGCTGTGGGTCACCACAAGATTTCGAGATTCCATATGAACGAGGGGCATTCGGCGCTTCTGGCGCTGGCATTGTTGGAAGAGGAATTGCGCGGGGCGGAGGAGACGGCGTCACACGCGGAGGCGCTGGACCGAGTGCGCGCGAAATGCATTTTCACGACGCATACGCCGGTGCCGGCGGCGTTCGACCAGTTTCCCGCGGAACTGGCGGCGCGGGTGCTCGGGCAACATTGCGTGCACGCGTTTTCGGAGACGATGTGCTGCCCGCCGGGAACGCTGAACATGACGTACCTGGCGCTGCGCTGCTCGAGGTACGTCAATGGTGTGGCGATGCGACACGGGGAAATTTCGCAAAGCATGTTTCCCGAGTATCCGATCCATTCGATTACGAATGGAGTGCACGCGGCGACGTGGACATCGGCGGCGTTTCAAGAGCTTTATGACCGGCACATTCCGGAATGGCGGCGAGACAATTTGTATTTGAGGTACGCGGTGGGGATCGGGACCGGAGAAATCCTGGAGGCACACGCGAGGGCGAAGCGCGAGTTATTGGAAGCGGTGCAGCGGACGACTGGCGTGCGGCTTGCGGAAGATGTGGCGACGATCGGGTTTGCGCGGCGGGCGGCGGAGTACAAACGCGCGGAGCTGCTGTTTACGGATTTGGAGCGACTGCGAAGCATCAAGAAGAAGGCCGGGGCGTTCCAAATTGTGATGGGCGGGAAAGCACATCCACAGGACGAAGCGGGCAAAGCGGTGATCCGGCGGATTTACGAAGCGGCGGCCGCGCTGGGCGAGGAGATTCCGGTGGTGTACGTGCCGAATTACGATTTTGCGTGGGGACGACTTTTCACCGCGGGTGTGGATTTGTGGCTGAATACGCCACACCGGCCGCTGGAAGCTTCGGGGACGAGCGGAATGAAGGCGGCGCTGAATGGAGTACCGAGCCTGAGCGTGCGGGACGGCTGGTGGCTCGAAGGACATTTTGAGGGGATTACCGGTTGGTCTGTGGGAGAGGACGGAGGATTCGAAGACCACGGGGCGGAGCTTTCGTCGCTGTACGGCAAACTGGAAGGAAACATTTTGCCCATGTTCTATGCGAACCGGGAGGGATATGCGCAAGTGATGCGTTCGACGATTGCAGTGAACGGATCGTTTTTCAACACGCAGAGAATGGTTTCGCAATATCTGCTGGATGCGTACTTTCCGGAACGCGCGGGAACAAAAATCGAGCAGCAGGCGACTCCGGCGCAAGTGCGCAGCGCTTCGCACGTTTCGTGATCCGGATCATGAGCGGTTTAGCCTGAATGCCGGATTATTCAACGGGCTGAAAAATCGCGCGTCGTGCAATCGAGGAAGTTCAAGAGGCTCGATGACATGGGGCGGTAATCCAGATTTTCCGTAGAGAAGAACCCAAGACAGTGGGCGTGGTGAAGAGAAGCGGGTGGGGCAGCAAAGCTAGCCGACCTGGACGGAGAGCATGGAGATGGCGGCGCGGTCGAAGCCTTCGACAGGGAAAGAGATTGGTTCGTTGGCTTGTTTTGTAGCGAGCACGTAGAAGAGCGGGAGAAGGTGTTCGGGAGTGGGCACGGACAAAAGGGCGTCACTGCCGAGCGTCCGGTAATCGAGAAGCTTTTGGAAATCACCTGCAACTAGCAAACGGCGCGCATTTTCCTCGAAGCGGAGAGCCCAGGCGTAGGGCTCCGGAACGTCCACTCCCCAGGCGACGGCCTGAAGATTGTGAACAAGATTGCCGGTGCCGAGAATGAGAACGCCTTCATCCCGAAGAGGGCTGAGTTTCGCGCCGAGATCAAAGTGGAAGGATGGGTGCTTCGATTCGTCGAGGCTCAACTGGACGACGGGAATATCAGCGGCGGGATAGAGGTGGAGCAAGACCGACCAGACACCGTGATCGAGGCCGCGGTCGGAGTCGAGGGTGACTTTCAAGGGGTTGAGTAAAGACTGGATACGGCGGGCGAGGAGGGGATCACCCGGGGCGGGATAGTTCACTCGGTGCAAGGCCGGCGGAAAGCCGGCGAAATCGTGAAGAGTGGGAGGTTTGGGCGAAGCGGTGACAGCGATTTCCGGGGAATGCCAATGGGCGGAAATGGCCAGGATGGATTTGGGCTTGGGGAGGCTTTTGGCGAGGCGCTTCCAGGCTTCGGTGAAGCGGTTGGAGTCGATGGCGTTCATGGGATTGCCGTGTCCGACAAAGAGGGCGGGAAGTTTTTGCGTCATGACAGGCCTCCAAGTTGCATGGAGGTATTTTTTGCGCGGATGCGGGAGGCTGCTGTGATGCAGGTCACAACCGGACGTGACCGGTCGCGTTTGCGAGGCGAGGAAGCGCAGCTAGGCTGAAGGTGGCGGTGGCCGCGGAAAGAGAAGGGCATGAAGAAGATCGCCGTGGTGACGAGCGGAGGAGATGCGCCGGGAATCAACGGGGCGGTGCGGGCGATTGTTCGAACGGGGATTGATCTGGGATGGCAGAGCTTCGGAGTTCGACACGGGTACTACGGGTTGACAAGTGGCGACCTCGTGCCTCTGGGCCTACGAGATGTCGGCGGAATCATGCAGCACGGGGGAACCATTCTGGGAAGTAAGAGGTACCCGGAGTTCAAGCGCGCCGAGGAGCAGGAGAAAGCGATACATGTTCTAAAGCAGCGAGAGATGGATGCGATGGTGGTAATCGGAGGAGACGGATCGCAGGCGGGAGCGTTGGCGCTGCACGAAAAGGGCTTTCCCGTTGTGGGGATTGCTTCGACGATTGACAACGATTTGTTTGGGTCGGAGATAAGCATCGGAGTGGACACGGCGCTGAATGTGGCGCTCGAGGCGATTGATCGGATCAAAGTGACGGCGGCTTCGCACGAGCGAGCGTTTCTGGTGGAAGTGATGGGACGGAACTGCGGTTACCTGGCGCTGCTGGCGGGAATTGCGGGAGGGGCGGAATGCATCGTAGTGCCGGAGGCGCGAACGGATCCGGAGCGGGTGGCGAGCGAATTACGGGCGGCGTATGAACGAGGGAAGGCGCACGGAATTGTGGTGGTCGCGGAAGGAGCGGACTACAACGCGGACAGGCTGACACGCTACTTCCGAGAACATCACGAACGATTTGGATTCGAGTTGCGGGATGTGAAACTGGGGCACGTGCAGCGAGGAGGCACGCCGGGAGTGGCGGACCGGTTGCTGGCGACGCGGTTTGGAGCAGCAGCGACGGAGTGCATAGCGCGAGAGGAATACGGCGTGCTGGTGGGACTGGCAAAAGGCGAGATAAAGACCACACCGCTCGGGGAGATTGCGGGGAAAAGAAAACCGCTGCCGGAGGACCTGCTGAAGCTGGCGAATATTTTGGCGCAGTGAGCGCGAGGATGTGGAGTTGGGAAAGCGGGAGATGCAGCAGAGCGAGCTACCAGTTGAACATGGTGCCGTCGAGCTTGCGATTGATGGGTAGATAGGCGCGCTGATAGGGGAATTTGGCGGCGAGCTTTTCGTCGTAGTCCACGCCAAGGCCGGGAGCATCGCCGGGATGGAGATAGCCGTCGCTGAAAGAGTAGGAGTGCGGAAAGACTTCGTCGGTTTCTTTGGTGTGCAGCATGTATTCCTGAATGCCGAAATTATTGACGGAAATATCGAAATGAAGAGCAGCGGCCATGGACACGGGAGAAAGATCGGTGGCGCCGTGGCAGCCAGTGAGGACATGAAACATTTCGGCGAAGGAAGCGACTTTTTTGAGATGAGTGAGCCCGCCGGCGTGAAGAGGAGCCATGCGGATGTAGTCAATGAGCTGCTCGGAGATGACGGTGGTGGTGTCCCAGATCGTGTTGAAGACTTCGCCGAGAGCGAGGGGAGTGGTGGTGTGCTGGCGGACGATGCGAAAACCTTCCTGAAGCTCGGCGGTGACGGCGTCCTCGAGCCAGAAGAGGTGGTAGGGCTCGAGGCTTTTGCCGAGGCGAGCGGCTTCAATGGGAGTGAGGCGATGATGGGCGTCGTGGAGAAGAGGAATTTCGTCGCCAAATTTTACGCGCAGAGCTTCGAATAATTTGGGGACGAAGAGTAGATATTTGTCGGTGGACCAGAGATTTTCGGGCGGAAGGCCTTTTTCGGCGGGCTCGTAATAAAATTTCCCCTTTGCGACGCCGTAGGTAGAAGGCAGGCCGGGAATTCCGGATTGCGCGCGAATGGCGCGATAGCCTAGTTCGATATATTTGCCGACTTCATCCACAGTTTCCTGAAGGTCGCGGCCGTTGGCGTGGCCGTAGACGAGGACGCCGGTACGGCTCTTGCCGCCGAGAAGGTTGTAGACGGGAGTCTTGAGCGCTTTGCCTTTAATGTCCCAGAGAGCGAAATCAATCGCGCCGATGGAGGCCATGGTGACGGGCCCGCGACGCCAGTAGGCACCTTTATAGAAATATTGCCAGATGTCCTCGGTTTGAAAGGGATCGCGGCCGATGAGGCACGGAATCAGGTGGTCGGAGAGGTAGGAAGCGACGGCGAGCTCGCGACCGTTGAGCGTGGCGTCGCCGAGGCCGTAGATGCCTTCGTCGGTGTAAACCTTGAGCGTGACGAAGTTTCTGCCGGGCGAGGTGATGAGCACCTTGGCGTCGGTAATTTTCAACGATCCTCCTCAGGTGGAATGCGCAGTGGCACGAAGATTCGAACGAGAAAGCGGCGCGGAGTAGGCGGAGAGAGTCGCGGGGGAAAGGAGGGAAGCGGATTCGCGATCGAGATAAAGGGTGACGCGGGGATGAGTGCGGAGAATGCTCGCGGGGACTTGAGGATCGACCGGTCCCTCGAGAGCGGACTTGACGGCTTGGGCTTTGCGGGCTTCAGGAACGGCGGCAATGATCTCGGCGGCCTTGAGAATTTGGCGAACGGACATGGAGATGGCGCGGGTGGGGACGTCCGAGAGCGATTCGAACCAGCCTTCGCCGACTTGCTGACGGCGGCAGGCTTCATCGAGATTGACGAGGAGGTAGGGATCTTCGGTATTGAAATCGGCGGGAGGATCGTTGAAGGCGAGGTGAGCGTTCTCGCCGATGCCGACGAAAGCGAGATCAACGGGGGAAGCGAGCAAGTCGTTGGCGGCGGAGCGGAGAAGCGCGGAGGGATCGGAGTCGCCGTGGAGTGCGTGGTAACGAATGATGGCGGTCTGATTGACGAGGCGACGCTGAAGATAGTTGGAGAAGCTGGCTGGGTGAGTGATGGGCAAGCCGAGGTACTCATCGAGTTGAAAGAGTTCGACGGCTTGCCATGGGATCGAGGGCGAGGTGACGAGGGCCTGGAGAAATTCGAGCTGAGAGGCGCCAGTTGCGGCGACGAGGCGGGCGACGCCGGCGCGGGCGATGGTTTGGCGAAGGAGCGCAGCGGCGTCCGACGCGGCGGCCAGGGCAAGCGAATTAGCGGACTCACAAACACGGAGGATCACGAAGAATACTCCTTAAACCGGGGATCGGCGACGGATGACGCGTTGTAGAGCGCCAGGAAAGCAAGAGAGGCGGGCCCAAAGATTCCGCGGCATCCATAAGAATTATAGAGTCTACCGCACGGAGGAGACACGCGGAAATTGGAATTGGAGCTAGAAAAGTTTTTGATATAGTCCGTCCCGCAAAGGCGGGCGGAGAGGGGAACGGGGCGCGTTCTGGGACAGTGCGGCTGAACAGCAATCAGATTCGAGGATTCTGGGCGGCGTGGGGCGGATGGACGCTCGACGGAATGGACTCGTTTATCTATGCGCTGGTGCTGGTGCCGTCGTTGCGCGAGCTGCTGCCGAAATCGGGAATTGCCGCGACGAAAGGAAATTTGGGGTTGTATGGAGGGTTGCTGTTCGCGCTGTTTCTGGTGGGATGGGGGCTGGCGTTTTTGTGGGGGCCGGTGGGGGACAAATTCGGGCGAGCGCGAACGCTGATGCTGACGATTGCGTGGTACTCAGTGTTCACTTTCTTGAGCGCGATCGCGGTGCGCGTGTGGCAGTTAGCGGCGTTGCGATTTCTGGCGGGGATCGGGATAGGCGGCGAATGGGCGATGGGAGGAACGTACGTGGCGGAGGCGTGGCCGGAGGAGCGGCGGCGGGCTGGCGCGGGGTACATGCATACGGGGTACTACGTAGGTATCTTCCTGGCAGCGATTGCGAATTACGTAGTGGGGAGCCGCTATGGGTGGCGGGCGATGTTCGCGGTGGGAGGGTTGCCGGCGCTGCTGCTGGCGTGGGTGAGGCACGGAGTGCGCGAGCCGGAGCGGTGGGAAGCGAGAGCGGAGGAAGTGCGAGCGGCGCAGTTTTACAAGCCGATCGCGGAGCTTTTTTCGGCGAAGCTGAGGCGGCGGACGATTCTGAATTCACTGTATATGCTGGCGTCCATCAGCGGACTGTGGGCGGGAACGGTGTACGTGCCGACGGCGGTGACAGCGCTAGCGGAAGCGGCGCACCGAGGCGCGGCGGAGGCGGCGCAGATGGCATCGCGGGCAACGATGCTGGTGGCGTTCGCGACGATATTGGGATGCCTGGCGATGCCATGGCTGGCGGAGCGGCTGGGAAGACGAGGGGCGCTGGGATTTTTTTTCGCACTGATGATGGGGTTCATTGCGCTGACTTTCGGGAAAGTGTTTTACCTGGGAGCGGCGGCGCTGCCGTGGTTTTTCGTGTGCTTGTTTTTTCTGGGATTGGGAGGAGCGAACTTCGCGGTGTACACGCTGTGGCTGCCGGAGCAATACCCGACGGAGTGCCGTGCGAGCGCGTTCGCGTTTTCGACTTCGTTCGCGCGGTTTGGGGGAGCGGCGATTACGTTTCTGGTGGGGAGCGGAGTGGAGCGGTATGGATCGCTGGGAGTGCCGGTGGCGCTGACGTCGCTGGCCTTTGCGGCGGGGTTGCTGCTGTTGCCGTTTGGAGCGGAGACGCGAGGGCAGGCGATGCCGGCGTAGAAGGCGGAGGACCGCGCGGCGGAGAGCGATTCGAACCGGTGCGAGGGCGGAAGATTGTATACAATGAGGCGCCGTAAAACCCGCATGGACAAAGGTTTCTCGAGTGCAAATAAGCGGCCCCGGATTTAGAAGCACGGCAGACGCGCGGCACGCACTTCTCGCCGGATTCCTCGGCTGGACGCTGGATGCGTTCGATTTTTTCGTCATCACGTTCACGTACGACACACTGGCGCGGCAATTCGGGGTACCCAAGAGCGACATCATCCTGACAGTGGCAGCGACGCTGGCGATGCGGCCGGTGGGCGCGCTGATCTTTGGGCTGTTATCGGACCGGTACGGGCGGCGGATGCCGCTGATGATGAACGTGATTTATTTTTCGGTGGTGGAGGTGCTTTGCGGATTTTCGCCGAATTTCAAATTCTTTTTTCTGATGCGGGCACTCTTCGGGATCGGGATGGGCGGGGAATGGGGAGTAGGCGCGTCGCTGGCGATGGAGGCGTCGCCGGTGCGATGGCGCGGAGTGTTGAGCGGAATTTTGCAGAGCGGCTACCCGATCGGGAATTTGCTGGCGGCGCTTGCGGCACATTTTATTTTGCCGGTGTGGGGCTGGAGGCCGATGTTCTGGATTGGCGCGCTGCCGGCGCTGCTGGCGCTGTATATCCGGACGAAAGTGCCGGAGTCGGAGGCGTG
Organism: Candidatus Acidiferrum sp.; assembly: GCA_035279745.1. Taxonomy (GTDB): domain Bacteria; phylum Acidobacteriota; class Terriglobia; order Acidiferrales; family UBA7541; genus Acidiferrum. The sequence goes on from DATEHE010000016.1 coordinate 385,446, forward strand.
GAAGCAACATCGGGCGGGAAGCACGAAAGAAGTGCTGCGAGTGGCCGTGCAAGACTGGAAGCGGTTCATTTATCTCGTTGTGCTGATGACGTTCATGATGTTCCTTTCACACGGGACGCAGGACTTGTATCCGGATTTTCTGCACGAAGTACATCACGCGACGACGGCGCTGACTTCGAATATCGCGATGTTTTACAACATAGGCGCAGTGGTGGGGGCGGTGATTTTTGGGGAACTGTCGCAAAGGGCAGGACGGCGAAAGGGAATGCTGGCGGCGCTGGGGCTGTCGTTGGTGCTGATACCGTTCTGGGCGTTTGGCGGGAGCCTGACGGTGCTGGTTGTGGCGTCATTCCTGATGCAAGCCGGTGTACAAGGAGCATGGGGCGTGATTCCGGTGCACTTGAATGAAATGTCGGCGGATTCGACGAGAGGATTGCTGCCGGGGTTGACGTACCAACTGGGAATTTTGTTTGCTTCGCCGACCAATTCGATTGAGTACGCGTTGCGAGACCGAGTGGGATACGAGTGGGCAATCGCGGGATTCGAGATTGTGACGATTGTAACGCTGGGCGTGCTGCTGGTTTTCGGGCCGGAGCGGCACGGAAGAAGTTTTTTGAAAGATGCGGCGGATGAGATTCCGGCGGGAGGGCGCGGGTAAGCGCATGAATACGCGGCAGCTATTTGATTTGACAGGGCGAGTGGCGATCGTGACGGGCGGCTCGGTCGGGCTCGGACGGCAGATGGCCGAAGCGCTGGCGGACATGGGCGCGAACCTGGTGCTCTGCGCGAGGAACAAAGAGCGGTGCGAAGAGACTGCGAGAGAACTGCAGAGACCCGGAGCGAGCACGAAGGCGCTGGGCTGCGACGTGAAAAACCCCGCCGAAGTGCAGGCAGTAGTGGAAAGGGTGCACGCGGAATTCGGGCGAATCGACATTCTCATTAATAACGCGGGGACGGCGTGGGGAGCGCCGGTGGAAGAAATGAAGCTGGAAGACTGGAACAAAGTGATCGAGACGAACCTGACGGGGACTTTTCTTTTTTCGCAAGCGGCAGGAAGATTCATGGTGCCGCGGCGGCGCGGGAAGATCATCAATATCGCGTCCGTCGCGGGAATACAGGGCGCGCCACCGGAATTCCAAGCGATTGGCTACCACGCGAGCAAAGGCGGGGTGATTGCGTTTACAAAAGATTTGGCGTGCAAATGGGGAATACACAACATTCAGGTGAATGCGATCGCGCCGGGATGGTTTCCGACAAAGATGTCGAAGGTGGTGATGGAGAAAAATCGAGAGGCGTTCCTGAGCAGGATTCCTTTGAGGAGATTTGGGGGCGAAAACGATTTGAAGGGTGCGGCAGTGTTTCTGTCGTCGGAAGCTTCGGATTACGTTACTGGGCACGTGCTAGTGGTTGACGGGGGGCAGACGGCCTGAGGGCCGCTGGACGAAAGATGAATGTACCGCTCACGCCGCTGCGTTGTTTGCGATACGCGGAGAAGCAATTTCCGCGGAAGACCGGGGTAGTTTGCGGAGAACGGCGATTCACATACGGAGAGCTCGCGGAACGGGCGGCGCGGCTGGCTGGCGGGTTGCGGGAGTTGGGAGTGAAGCCGGGGGATCGGGTGGCTCTGCTGAGCACGAACTGCCACCGATTGCTGGAGGCATACTACGGAGTGCCAGACGCGGGAGGGATTTTGCTTCCGCTGAATATCCGGTTGGCGCCGGGGGAGCTGGCGTTCATCTTGAACGACTCCGGAGCCAAGATTCTGTTCCTGGAAAAAGAATTTGTGCCGGCGGTGGAAGCGTTCCGGAAGGAGCTGCGAACGGTAGAGAAATTCATATTGATGGACGGGAAGGCGGATGAGGGCTGGCTAGCGGAGAAAAATTACGACGAGCTAGTTGTGGCGAGTCCGTCGCATCGCACGGACATTATGGAGGTGGACGAGAATTCCGTGGCGGAATTGTTTTATACGAGCGGGACGAGCGCAAATCCGAAGGGCGTGATGCTGACGCACAGGAATGTTTTCCTGCACGCCCTCTATTCATCGTTTATCGATGACACCACAGCGGCGGGGCCGCACTTGCACGCGATACCGCTCTTCCATGCGAATGCGTGGGGCACGCCGCACACGCTGGCGCTGGTGGGCGGAAAACATGTGATGTTGAAAAAATTCGAGACAGGGCGGGTTTTCGAGCTGATCGAAAGGGAGCGCGTTCGAACGGTGTGTCTGGTGCCGACGATGGCCACGGCGCTGGTGAATTGTCCGGAACGAGCGAAACACGATTTGAGCAGCTTGCAGGTGGTGACGATCGGCGGGGCGGCGTCTTCGCCGACGCTGGTTCGCGAAGTGGAGCAGAAACTGGGAGCGGCGTGCCGGTCAGGGTATGGATTGACGGAAACGTCGCCGGTGCTGACGGTTTCGCGGATGAAGGCAGGGCTGGATTGGCAGGGAGAAGAGAGGTTTGCGAGACAGGCGATGACAGGGTACGCGGTGCCGGGCGTGGAAGTGCGGGTGGTGAATGCGAACGATGAGGATGTGGCGCATGATGGGGAAGCGATCGGTGAAGTGGTGGCGCGGAGCGATGTAGTGATGAAAGGCTACTGGGGCCAGCCGGAGGCGACGGCGGAAGCGATGCGCGGCGGATGGTTTCACACCGGGGACATGGCGACGATCAACGAGGACGGATACTTGCTGGTGGTGGACCGGAAGAAAGAAATTATTGTGAGCGGAGGAGAAAACATATCGTCGCTGGAAGTGGAGAAGGCGATTTTGGCGCATCCGAGCGTGTACGAGGCGGCGGTGGTGGCGGTACCGGACGCGAAGTGGGGAGAGGTACCGAAGGCGCTGGTGGTGTTGAAGCCGGGGAAGCAGGCGACGGAAACGGAGCTGCTGGAGTTTTGCCGGATGCGAATTGCACATTACAAAGCGCCGCGATCGGTGGAGTTTTTCGAAAGTTTGCCGAAGACGGGGACTGGGAAGATCTTGAAGAGGGAACTGCGGAAGAAATATTGGGGCGGGCAGGATACCATCCGGCCGGAATTCGCGGACAAAAAATGATCTGGGTGGGTAACGGGATAGAGCGCGAGATGCGAAGTGAAATTTGGGGCGGCGGAATTCAATAATGGAATTGGGAGTCAAGAGAAAGAGCGGGGGAAGATGAGCGAAATGGTTTCGTTTGGGAGGGACGGCGGCATTGCCGTCATTACGATTAACAATCCGCCGGTGAACGCGCTGAGCCCGGGCGTGCCGGAAGGAATCGCGGCGGCCATCGAAAAAGTGAATTCGGACGAGGAGATTGAAGCGGCGGTGATTCTTGGCGGTGGAAAGACGTTTATCGCCGGAGCGGATATCAAGGAGTTTGAAAAACTGACTTCCGGGAAGCCGCGCGAGGGGATGGATTTGCCGGAACTGCTGTTGAAGATTGAGGACTGCCGGAAGCCGGTGGTGATAGCGATTCACGGGACGGCGTTGGGCGGCGGGCTCGAGCTGGCGATGGCGGGGCACTACCGCGTTGCGGCGGCGAGCGCGCAGGTGGGACAGCCGGAAGTGAAGCTGGGAATTATTCCGGGAGCAGCGGGAACGCAACGGCTGCCGCGGCTCGCGGGAGTGGCGAAAGCGGTGGAGATGTGCGCGGGAGGAAATCCAATCAAGGCGGGCGAAGCGCTAGCGGCGGGAATTCTGGATCGTCTGCCTGAGGGAGACTTGCTGACGGGAGCGCTGTCGTTCGCGAGGGAAGTGGCTGGGAAGCCGGTGAGGAAAACCAGGGAGCGGAGAGAAAAGCTCGGAACAGCGGAGGAGAATGCGCCCGTGTTTGCGGCGGCGAGAGCGGAGGCGCGAAAGAAGCAGCGTGGACTGACGGCGCCGCTGGCAGCGATTGACGCGGTGGAGGCAGCGACCAAGCTGTCTTTTGAGGAGGGATGCAAGTTCGAAAGGAAGACTTTTTTCGAATGTCTTTATTCGGAGCAGTCGAAGGCGCTGATCCATGTGTTTTTCGGCGAAAGGGAAGTGTCGAAAATTCCAGATATTCCGAAAGAGACAGCGGCGCGCGCGGTGGCGACGGCGGGGGTGGTTGGCGCAGGGACGATGGGCGGCGGAATCGCGATGGTGTTCGCGAATGCTGGGATTCCGGTTTTGCTGAAGGATACGGACCAATCGGCGCTCGACCGAGGAATCGCGAACATTCAGAAGAATTACGCGACATCGGTGAAGCGCGGGCGGTTTACGCAGGCGTTTGTGGATGAGCGGATGAAATTGATCCAGCCGACGCTGAGCTACGAGTCGTTTGCGAATGTGGACATGGTGATTGAAGCGGTGTTCGAAGGGATGGCGCTGAAGAAACAAGTGTTTGAAGAGTTGGACAAGGTTTGCAGAGCAGAGGCGATCCTGGCGAGCAACACCTCGACGCTGAATGTAGATGAGATTGCTTCGGCCACGGGGCGTCCGCAATCGGTGATCGGGACGCATTTTTTCAGCCCAGCGAACGTGATGAAGCTGCTGGAGATTGTGCGCGGGAAAGCGACGGCAAAAGACGTAATCGCCACATGCATGCAGCTTTCGAAACGAATCGGGAAGGTTGGCGTGCTGGTGGGGAATTGCCGGGGATTTGTGGGGAACCGGATGTTTCATCCGTACGTGCGCGAGTCGGTGTTTTTGCTGGAGGAAGGTGCGAGCGTGGAGGCGGTGGACAGCGCGCTCTATGAGTTTGGAATGGCGATGGGGCCGCTGGCCGTGGGAGATTTGGCGGGGCTGGACGTGGGATGGAGAATACGGAAGGAATACCGGCATTTGGAAAAAGCGGGAGTGAGGCAAGCGTTCGCGGGAGACAAGATTTGCGAGATGGGGCGATACGGGCAGAAAACGGGAGCGGGTTGGTACAAGTACGATGAAAACCGGCGGGCGATCGCGGATCCAGAAGTCGCGGAGCTTGTGAGGAAGTGGGCGGCGGAAGCGGGGATCCGGCAGCGAACGATTTCGAAGGAAGAAATTTTGGACCGGTGCGTGTATGCGCTGGTGAATGAAGGCGCGCGGATTCTGGAAGAGGGGATTGCGTTGCGGGCGGTGGACATAGACATCATTTACCTGAACGGGTATGGATTTCCGGCGTATCGAGGCGGGCCGATGTGGTACGCGGACACGGTGGGGCTGGCGAGCGTGTGCAAGCGGATCGAGGAGTTTCATGAGCAGCATGGGGAATTGTGGGAGCCGGCGCCGCTGCTGAAACGACTGGCGAAAGAAGGAAAGAAGTTCGCGGAGTTTAGCAAGGAGCGAAGAGTATCGGCGTGAAGCACGCGCGAGAAGAAAACGACAGAGGCCGGTGGGAGGCAAGGCGGAGCCGAGCGTAGTGAGGACGATTGAGAAGATTCCCCGGAACGAAGCCGCAAGAGGAAAAACATGAGCGAAACGCAATCGAAACAGGCGCCAGGGGCAATGCCGAGCGGAGTGCAGGAAGAACCGCTGATTCGAAACGTGTCGGACACGGCGCGGTGGGTGGCGGTGTACCGCGCGCAAGAGACGGAGCGGCCGGACGCGCACTTCCGGGACCCATTTGCGCGGCGTCTAGCAGGGGACCGCGGGGAACAGATCGCCAAGTCCATGCCATTGGGCCGGGACAATTCCTGGAGCATGGTCACGCGGACGTGCATCGGCGACGACTTCATCAACGAGCAGATCGCTCAAGGCGTGGACATGGTGATCAATCTGGCGGCGGGACTGGACGCGCGGCCTTACCGGATGAACTTGCCGGCGACGCTGAAATGGGTGGAAGTGGACCTGCCGGAGATACTCGCATACAAGGAAGAGATTTTGCGCGATGAGAAGCCGGTGTGCTCGCTGGAGCGGATCCGGGTCGATCTTTCGAACGAGACAGCGCGGCGCGCGCTTTTCGCGGAACTTGGAGCGCGCTGCAAGAAGGCGTTGGTAATTACAGAAGGGTTGTTGATTTATCTGACGCCGGAAAGCGCGGGCGGACTGGCGAGAGATCTATCGGCGCCGGCGAGTTTTGATGCGTGGGTGCTGGACCTGGCTTCGCCGGGACTATTGAAGATGCTGGTGAAACGAATGGCGAAGCAGTTGCATCAAGCGGCGCCCTTTAAGTTTGCGCCGCGGGAGGGGCCGGAGTTTTTTATTCCGTTCGGATGGAAGCCGGCGGATGTGAGATCGTTACTGAAGAATGCGGCGCGGCTCAAAAGGCTTTCCTGGTTTCTGCGAATTATCGCGCTGTTTCCGGAAACGGCGAAATCGAGGCGAGACCGGCCGTGGTCTGGAGTTTGCCTGATGAGGAAAGCATAGAGACTTCGAGCGAGTTCAGATATCCAGCGGTTTAGCCGAAAAATGACAAGCTACGATGAGAGCCGGAATTAGTGTTCCGCGGGGGTGGTGGAGGTGTGCCGCCCGCCGGGGAAGATGGATTTGATAATTACGTAGAGAACGGGCATGAAGACCAGGTTGAGAGTTGTGGCAGCGATCATTCCACCAAAAACGGTGGTGCCGACGGAAATTCTTCCAGCACGACCCGCGCCCGTGGCGAGCACCAGAGGCACGACGCCCAAGATGAACGCGAGCGAAGTCATGAGGATGGGGCGAAGACGAATGCGGGCGGACTCAATGGCGGCATCGACGATGGACATGCCGCGTTCGCGCAATTGCTCGGCGAACTCGACGATCAGAATGGCGTTCTTGCTGGCCAAGCCAATCAACATAATCAAGCCGATTTGGCAATAGACATCGTTCTGCAGGCCGCGAAGGGATTGGGCGCCTAGAGCGCCCAGGATCGCGATGGGCACGGCCAACAAGACGATGAAGGGAAGGACGAAGCTCTCGTACTGCGCGGCAAGCGTGAGGTACACCACGATGAGGCCGAGGCCAAAGAGAATCAGCGCTTTACCGCCGGATTGGATTTCCTCGTAAGAGAGTCCGCTCCATTCGTATGTCATGCCTTGCGGCAAAACTTTTTTGGAAAGCGCGGCCATGGCGGCAATGCCTTCGCCGGAGCTGTGGCCAGGAGCGGCGGAGCCATCAATTTCAGCCGAGCGAAAGAGATTGTAATGGCTGATGACTTGCGCGCTGGAAGTGGGCTGCACGTTCACCAGATTATCCAAGGGGATCATGCGGCCTGTTCCAGAGCGCAGGTAGTATTCGCGGATGTCCTTGGGCTGGGAACGATATTTGCTGTCGGCCTGAACGTAGACGCGATAGGAACGATTATTGAAATCGAAATCGTTGACGTACTCGGAGCCCATGTAGACCTGGAGTGCGTCGGTGATTTGATTCAGAGGAACCTGGAGGCTCTTGGCTTTTTCGCGGTCGATTCGAACGAGATATTGAGGATCATTGGCGGTGAAGCTGGTGAAGAGGCCGACAAGATCTTTGCTGGCATTGCCCTGGGCGACGAGATCGTTTGCGGTGTTTGCGATGGTTTGCAAGGAATTACGGCCGAGGTCCTCGAGTTCATACTGAAATCCGCCGAATTGTCCAAGGCCCTGGACAGCGGGAGGGTTAAAAGGAATGACGAGCGCGCCCTGAATCCCGAACAATGCTGGGCGCAAACGCTGAATGACGGCCAATGCTCCGTGTTGCGTGCCCTTGCGTTGCGCAAACGGCTTCAAATTGATGAACACCATGGCGCGATTGGGAGCAGCGCCAAACTGGCTGAAGCCAGGAAGGGCAAAGGAGCCGGCCGCTTCGGGCACGTGAGAAATAACGCTTTCCACTTTTCCGCAGATATCCGTGGTGTATTGCAGCGAGGCGCCTTGGGGAGCCTGAACGGCGATGATGATGTAGCCCTGATCGTCTTCGGGAATGAAAGCGCGGGGAACGCGGTTGTAGACCCAGTAAGTCAAAGCGAGAGCAGCGAAGAAGAGGACAATCACAGCGAGACGCCAGCCGATGACTCTTCTTATGGTGCTGCGATAAAGCTCAGTGCCGGAGCTGACCATGCGGTTGAACTGATGGAAGACCCAGCCTTCGGCGCGTTCGCGATGGTGGCCGAGGAGGATGGCGGAGAGAGAAGGAGTTAGAGTCAGCGCGTTGAAAGCGGAGATTGAGACGGAGAACGCAATCGTGAGGGCGAACTGGCGGAACAAGATGCCGGTCGTGCCAGGGAAGAGAGCGACGGGAACGAATACGGCAACGAGAACGAGAGAAGTGGCGATTACGGCGCCGGAAACTTCTTTCATCGCGGCGGACGCGGCGTTGTGCGGCTCCGTGATGCCTTCCATAATGTGGCGCTCGACGTTTTCGATGACGACGATGGCGTCATCCACGACGAGGCCGGTAGCGAGGGTGATGCCGAAGAGCGTGAGTGTGTTGATGGAGAAGCCGAGCAGTTTGACGAAGACGAAAGTGCCGATGAGGGAGACGGGGATGGTGACTGCGGGAATGAGCGTGCTGCGCCAGTCCTGCAAGAAGATGTAAATCACAGCGATGACGAGGAGGATGGCTTCGAGAAGAGTGATGAGCACGTCACGAATGGACTCGCCGATGACAGTGGTCGAATCGAAGGCGACGGCGTACTTGATGCCAGGAGGGAAATTTTTCGAGAGGCGCTCGAGTTCGGCTTTGGCGGCGCGGTCCACGTCAAGTGCATTGGCGCCGGGAAGCTGAGTGACGCCGAAGCCGACGGCATCGTGGCCATTGAAGCGGACGCGCACATCGTAATTTTCGGCGCCAAGTTCGGCGCGGCCCACATCCTTGACGCGAACCAGCGTGCCGTCGGCGCCGGTTTTGAGAATGATGTTGTCAAACTGTTGCGGGGTGGTGAGTCGTCCGACGGCGCGGACGCTGATTTGAAAAGCCTGGTCGCCTGCATTAGGCGGCTGGCCGATTTGTCCGGCGGCAACCTGGACGTTTTGTTCCTCCAAGGCGGCGATGACATCGGTGGCGGTGAGGCTGCGCTGGGCCATTTTTGCGGGGTCAAGCCAGATGCGCATGGCGTATTTGCGCTCGCCGAAAATGAAAGCATCGTTGACGCCGGGAACGCGCTTGAGAGCATCGCGAACGTAGACGTCAATGTAGTTGCTGAGGAAAAGGCTGTCGTACTGGCCGTTTTCGGCGTAGACGCCGGCGCCGAAGACGAAGCCGCTGGCCTGCTTGGTGATGATGACGCCGGTATTTTTCACTTCGTTGGGAAGGCGGCCAAGGGCCTGGCTGACGCGGTTTTGGACGTCCACAGAAGCGAGGTCAACGTCACGAGAAACATCGAAAGTCACAGTGATGGTGCTGACGCCGCTGTTGCTGCTGGTGGAAGTTATGTACCGCATGCCGGGCACGCCATTGATGGCCTGCTCGAGAGGGATGGTTACGGCGGATTCGACGGTTTGCGCGTTGGCGCCGATGTAAACACTGGTGACAACAACTTGAGGCGGGCCCAAATTCGGAAATTGGGCGACGGGCAAAGTGGGAATGGAAATCGCGCCAGCCAAAATAATCATGAGCGCGCACACGGTCGCGAACACTGGCCGTCGAATGAAAAAATCAACGAACAATGAGAGTGCCTGCTTTCCTGGGAATTGAGAGAGGGCCGATCATGGGATAGGAAGTGGTTACGGCGTAGCGGCCCCTTGGTTCGTGGAGTTGTTCACGTCCTTCTGAATTTGTTCGAGTACGGGCGCGCCATCCTGGAGGAATTGAGTGCCCGAGACAATAATGTGGTCGCCGGCTTTCAGCCCGTCCAGTACCGCATAGTCGTTGCCGATGGTGTCGCCGAGCTTGAGAAGTTTTTGGCGAGCAACGGTGCCTTTGGCGTCGTGAACAGCAACGAAAGCGAAAGACTGGCCGTTGATGCGCGTGATAGCCAGGATTGGAACGACGGGGCCCTCGTGCGAGCCCCAAGTGACTTCGGCACGAACCTGCTGCGAGATGCGAAGTTTTGCGCGCGGGTTGGAGACTTCCGCTTTGGCGAGGACGGTTTGCGTGTCGGTTTCGACTTGCGGAGAAACGAAAGTGATATGGGTCTCGGAGACGGCGTTGCCGTTTTCGTCGAGCAGAGTTACAGGGAGGCCGAGGCGCAAATCCTTGGCGCGGTCGCCGGGGACGTAAATATAGGCCTCGAGGGCGCCGGGAAGATTCACGGTGGTGAGAAGCGTGGAGACAGTGACGCGATCGCCGATGCGGACGGGGATGTCTCCAAGAATTCCATCCACGGGAGCGCTGACGTCGTAATAGCGCAGCTCGACCCGCTGCTGTTCGACCTGATCGGAAAGCGATTTGAGCTGGGCTTGCGCGGAATCGTAGCTGGACTGGGCGCTGTCCAAGTCCTGTTTGCTGATGACGCCGGCGGCGAAGAGCTTCTGCGAACGCTCGAAATTGACCTTGGCCAACTGCATGGTGGCTTCCTGCGCGGCGCGCGCGGCTTCCTGGCCGCTGACGGTGGCCTTTTGCTTGAGAGGGTCAATTTGAAGGAGGGGAGTGCCAGCGCTTACGCTGTCGCCGGACTTGACGTAGATTTTGGTAACTTGACCTTCGACTTGAGGATTGATCATGGCGGATTGGCGAGACTTCAGGACAGAGAGATACTCGGTCGTTTCAGGAATTCGAATCGAACGAGCAATCTCTACTTGAACGGGCATGGCCGGAGGCCCGCTGGGGCCCTGCGCTTCGGTTTTCTGGCCGCAACCGGATGAGGCGAAAGCCAGAAGCACGGCGCCGGCGAACAGCCCTAAGGCAGAAGTCGTTGAAGTAAGTCTTGTTTGCATTGCCACCGACATAGTCGAGCCCATCTCCCGGGACGTAATCGGAAAGTTTACGATACCTTGGCCCCCTCTCCAAGACACATCGGGCCTTGGTCATTAGACGCACGGGAAGAGAAGGCCGTTATATTCCGGGAGGGGAGGGACGTTCAGTAGAAGTCGGTAGGCTCGATGCGCTTGCCGTTGAGCCCCAATTGGAGAATTTCCAGCTTACTGTGGCGATCGAAAACCTTGCCGGGGAGGAAAATCTTGGTGAGGATGCGAACTCCGCCAAAGGCGATACCCAGCACGATGGCAGCAATCATGAAGAAGCCGGTGCCGATGAAGATTTTCACCATCATGCTGGGAAGGGAAGGGTCGGTGGCGGTTTGGCTGGGCTCGTTCCAGGTGACCTGGTTTTCGTAATTGATGGCGGCGCGGAGGTTGTGCGCGAATTCGAGGGAAGTTGCGGAAAGAACCATGGAAAGCAAGGAGCCTTTGCGGATGACATTGAGACCGAGTTGCCTGGCGTTGGGGGGCAAAGCTTCGTCGAGGTGGTGGATGTGCTGCTCGGCGAGCTGGGGGGTGGGGTACTCGATCAGCAGAAGGACAGCGCCGTCCTTTTCGCGAGAGGAGTAGCGAGCCAACATCGCTTCGGCGCCATCCGAAAATCCCGCGAGATTGACCAGGGCAAGAAGGTTTGTTTGGCCCAATTCCGTCATAGCGGAACGCATGGCTTCTGGCCCCAACGCGTAGCGCTCCGAACCGATGGCGCGGCCGGCGAGGGGCAAGTAGGTGCGGATGGGAGGAAGCGGCCCGACTTCGCCAACCGCTTCCACGGATTTCACGAGAGCGTCCAAGTCGGACTTGGAAATATTCGCGCTTGAAGAAAGGACGACGGCTCCTTCCTGAATGATCACGCCGTCCTTATCGAATGCGGAGACCTGGCCGAGGTTCGTGGGCACCATGCCGGGCCGGAGCAGACCGGTGTAGACCTCGAAGGCGCTGCTGGGGTCCAAATATTTTCCGGCGGAAATTACGACGGTGTCGCTGCCGGAAGAAAATTGGCAAGAACCAAACCATTTCAGCCCGGCTTCTGTCCCAAAGGCAAATTGCGAAGGATTGGAAGAACAAGCGGCACGTTTCCATGCATTGAACTGCTTGGGGAGAAGATTGGATTGAGCGGAGGCAGAGCAAGAGCTGACCAGCGCAAGACAGCAAACGAAGAGGAAATGACGGCGCATCCCTGGCTGTCGTTTAGACACCAACAGATTACCGTTGGTTCCTCGATTGTTCAACTGGGGCAGAGGGCGCGGGATGCCTGGGAGAATTATGGCCAGGAAGATTCAAAGTGACGCTGTTCATGCTTTGGAGATAGTCGGCTACGCCCTGATAGAGGCCTTCGGCGACTTTCTGGCGATAATCCGGCTGCTTGAGCAGTTTTTCGTCGGTGGGATTACTGAGGAAGGAGATTTCCGTGAGGATCGAGGGCATATCTGCACCGATCAAAACGACGAAGGGAGCTTTGCGGACGCCGCGGTTCTTGACAGAACGGCTGGAACGCTGCATGCGCTTGGCGAGGGAGTCCTGAATGTCTTCGGCGAAGTCCTTGGATTCGTCAATTTTTTCGGTTTGGGTGATGCGCTTGACGAGATCTTCGAGGTCGTGAACGCCGTCGTTCGAAGAGGCGTTTTCGCGCGCGGCGACTTCCATTGCCTCGGGAGTGCCCTTGAGGTTGAGGTAGTAGGTTTCGATGCCGCGGGCGGCGTGATCGTGGCTGGAGTTGGCGTGGATGGAAATGAAGAGGTCGGCTTTGGCTTGATTGGCGATGTTGGTGCGTTCCTCGAGGGGGATGAAAGTGTCGTCGGTGCGGGTATACGTGATTTCCGCGCCGGGCAGGCGTTGCTGAATAATTTTTCCGAGGCGAAGAGCGACATCAAGGCAGAGATCTTTTTCCATCAAGCCAGTGGGGCCGATCGTACCGGTGTCATGTCCGCCATGGCCCGGATCAATGACGATGCGGCCGATCTTGAGGCCGAGCGCACGGGTCAGAGTGGATTGGCCGTCGCGAGTGGGTTCCGGCATGCCAGCGGGACGAATGAGGTCGGGCTTTCCATTCGAAGCGCCCAGACGTTTCGAACGAGAAGATTTTCCAGCAGGCGAGGAATTTCGGGATGAGCCATTGGGAGAAACATCGGGGTTAACGGGAGGATTTCTTTCCGCGACGGCTCTTACGTCAGCGGAATTGGCGGAGCCGGGGGCGGCATGCTCGGAAGGCTGAGGTTCATCCTGTGGATTCGCCGCGCGCATGATATTGCGATGGCGCAAATCGGAGTAGAGATGAATCACAAGCTGGGGCGGAGCTTCGAGCAGGTCCGCGGTGTAATCCTTGACGCCGTTTACATCCAGGACCACGCGCACAACGCCGGCATGATTTTGTGCGACGCGCACTCCGGTCAGAAGATTGCCCATGACCTGGATATTGGCGCGGGCCAATTCGGGCGTGAGTCGAGCGGAATGCAAATCAAAGAAAATGCGGTCAGGATGAGTGATGCGCGCGGAAGAGAATTGGAGAGTGTCCGCCAAATCAATGGTAACGCGCGTTTCAGAAGCATTGGCACTGACAGTGATGCGGCGAACGCGCGCGACCGTGGCGGGGCGAGTGGAGTCCACGGAAGGCTGATTGGCGCTGGAATCGGAGGAAATGTCCGAAGAAGGTGCAGCGGCAGCGGACGAATCGGCTACGGCGTCATTGGGTTCGGTATGGCGGAGAAGTGCCAATTCGGCGAGGGCTTCTTCGGCTTCGCGCTTGCGCTTTGAATGCGGATACTTTTTGAGAAAGTCCTCGTAAGTCTTCGTGGATTGCGCGTTGTCGCCTAGCTGATCCCGCTGCAATTTGCCGATGCGCAGAAAAACATCCTGAGAATACTTGTTGCCGGGATATTCGCGGAGAAGGAACTGGTAGGAATCCACCGCGGACTGGTAGTAGTTCTGGCCGAAACGATCGCCCATGTCGCTGTAAAGTTCGCCGACGGCGAGGAGTGCGTCCACAACATCGGAAGCGCGAGGAGAAATCAGATAGACACGGCGGTAGCTGGAGACGACCTGTTTGTAATCGGCGAGAGTGCGCTTATCGGCGGGCTTGCCGTTGAGGGCGGAGCGCAACTCTTCGGCTTTGGAAAATTGAGCGTTGGCCGCTTCGCGTTTGACTACGCTGCGCGGCTGATTATCCGCGGCAAGCGCAGGATTCGCGCCGAGCGCCGCGAAGCCGCAGAGAGCAGCAAAAGCAAGCGCCACGAAAACCGGCGAAAGCCGGGCGAAGCTCCTGTGCAAATTTTTGTGCAACCCCACCATCGCGCCCTACAATCCTGAAATGGAAATCAGCGGCTCGCAAGAGCCAAAACGCCCCGGGATCGCTTTTCGATCCATGGGACTTGCCTGCCATCCCCTGGCAGGGTTCGTGTGGTTCGGTAAGTGGCTAGTCGTTGCGGTAGATGGTGCGGCCGTCAGAGTCCACTGATTTGCGGATCGCGTGCCGATTGATGAACGCGCCCTCAATACGACCGGATCCGGGCCGGAAATAAGCATCCTGCACGCGCTGGACGTAATTTCGAGTCTCGCGATACGCAGGTATGCCATGAGCCCGGTCGACAGCCCCCTCTCCCGCATTGTACGCCGCCAAAGCCAAATCGAGGTTGCCGTTGTAGCGTTCCAGCAACCACTTAAGATGACTAACCCCGGCGTCAATATTCTGTTGCGGGTTAAACACGTCATTTGCGCCATACCGATGTGCCGTCGTAGGAATCAACTGCATCAGGCCACCGGCGCCCTTGCGGGAGACGGCCTGTGGATTCCAGTTGGATTCCGTTTCAATCACCGCGCGGACCAAAGCCGGATCCACGTGGTGACGTTCCGCCGCTTCTTTAACGAGCTTTTCAACGCCATCCCGGTCAATGCTCAACTCCGGGCGGGCCGAGCCCATAAAGGTAGATTCGGCAGGCAGGTAGATGGTTCTGCGCGGTTTAACGGGCTTGAACTTGACCGGCGGATCGGCGTTGATGAAAAGTGGCCGACCGCTGGAGTCCACGGACCTGGCGATTTGGGCGCTCGCCGGGGGCGTCAGCAAAAAAACGCACAGAGCGAATACTCCCAAAATGATGCCAGCCGAAAGTGACGCGCGTTTCGCCATCATGCCTCGGGGAAGGCTTTTCGAACGGTATTGCATGAACGTGCTCGGGGCGCTTCGATGAAGCGGAAGCGACTCGTATTGAAGACGTGCCGAGAGGCAGGAAAGCTTGCGCTGGTGAGCACAGAGGCGCGAGTGTCCCCTGCTGGACACGCTTCTGGCGCTACGGTGAGATTATAGCAGCGGCTCAAGGAGGGTGGGGATGGTACTTAGGGCACTTTTTAGGGCAGATGTGTCCGTTCCGCCACCCTCGGCCAGATCGGGTCTTCCGCCGCCCTTTCCGCCCAGCTTGGCGGACAGTGTCTGTATCATCTTGCCGGCATGGACTTTAGTGGTTAAATCTTTGGTTACTCCTACTATAAGCGCCACTCTCCCGTCCTCGGGCATACCCAAAGCTACGACGCCGGAGCCAAGTTTCTGTCGGAGAGAGTCCACCAATTGCCTAAGACTTTCCTTATCCGTCGGCGCCACTTCGGCGGCGATGAGCTTTACGCCTTTGACGGTCTGGACCTGAGCGGCCAGCTGGTCAAGCTGGCTGAGGGCGCCCTTGCGTTTCTGGGCGTCGAGCTCTTTTTCGAGATGTTTGACGGTTTGGGCGAGCTTTTCCACAGTGGCGAGGACGGCGTCTTCGCCGGTATTCAAACGGCTGCCCAGATGAGCGAGAGTCAGCGCCTGCTGCTGGAAGTGCTCGAGAGCGCCAATGCCGGTGACGGCCTCGATGCGGCGGACGCCTGCGGCGACGGAGCCTTCGCTTACGATTTTCAGGACGCCGATATCGCCGATGCGGTGGACGTGCGTGCCGCCGCAGAGCTCCTTGGAGTAGAAGCCGCGAGGGGCGCGCTCATCGGGAATGGTGACGACGCGGACATTGGATTCGGGATATTTGTCGCCGAAGAAGGCGAGAGCGCCGGAAGAAAGAGCGTCATCGAGGGAAGTGATGTTGGTTTCGATTTGGGTGTTGTGGCGAATCTCGTCGTTGACTTGCTGCTCGATGTCGCGCAGCTCTTCGGGATCCACGTGGGCGAAATGAGAGAAATCGAAGCGGAGGCGGTCGGGGGAGTTGAGCGAGCCGGCCTGCTTGACGTGCGTGCCGAGAATGTTGCGCAGGGCGGCATGGACTAGGTGCGTGCCGGTGTGATTGCGAATGATGCGGGCGCGGCGGTCGGAATCTGTCTGAACGGAAATGCGATCGCCGACGCGCAGCGTTTCCTTGGCGGTGACTCGATGCGCGATGAGGCCGGCGATGGGGTAGTAGGCTCCGGTGACTTCGGCGAGGAGCTGAGCGCCGGAATTGTCGAAGAAAGAGCCGGTGTCCGACATTTGTCCGCCGGATTCGGCGTAGATGACGGTGCGGTCGAGGACGATTTCGCCGGCTTCGCCGGGCTTGAGTTCAGCGACGCTTACTCGGCGGTGGCTCGCGGCCGATTCCTGGGCTGAGCCCGCCGGCGTAAAGCCGGCGCTACTCGTGGGGTCAGGTTGCCGGGGAACGCCAGTAAGGATGATCGCTTCGATGCGGCAGTCCTTCGCGCAGGTGTCGTGATAGAAGTCTTTTTCGGTCTGAAACGTCTCGGCGATTTTCGCGTAAGCGGGGCTCGCAACTTCTTTCGCGCCACCTTTCCACGACGCCCGCGCCCGCTTCCGCTGCTCCTCCATCGCCAATTCAAATCCCGGCTCGTCAAGAGTCAAACCCGCATCTCGAACAGCGTCCTCGATAAAATCGCGCGGGAGACCATATGTGTCGTATAGCTTGAACGCTAAATCACCCGGGTAGAATTTCTTAGGCCCGGCGAATCCTGCGACAGGCTCTTCGAATATCCGTTGATCCTCAGCAATCAGGTCCAGAGTTGCCTCAAACTCCTTCAATCCAACAGTGACTGTGCGGACAAAGCGGCGCTCTTCTTCGCCGAGGATCTGGCGGACGCGAGCGACGCTTTCCTGCAATTCCGGATAGGCATCTTTCATCTCGCGAACAACGGCGTCAGCCATTTCAGGCAGAAAAGGGCGCTGATGCCACGAGGCGTTGAGCTCCTGGGTGTGTCGCAGGGCGCGGCGCATGATTTTGCGGAGGACGTAGCCGCGGCCTTCGTTGGAGGGTAGGACGCCGTCGGTGATGAGAAATGTGGTGGCGCGGGCGTGATCGGCGATGACGCGAAGGGAGGCGGCTCCGCCTTTGCCTTCTTCGAAATTTTCTTCGCGATTGAAGTCGACGCCACTCAGTTCGGCGGCGCGCTTCATCAGCGGAACGAAGAGGTCGGTGTCGTAATTGGAGATGACGCCTTGGAGGACGGCGGCGGTGCGTTCGAGGCCCATGCCGGTGTCCACGCAGGGTTTGGGAAGCGGGGTGAGTTTGCCGGTGGCGTCGCGGTTGAATTGCATGAAGACGAGGTTCCAGATTTCGACGTAGCGGCCGCAGTCGCAAGGGAATTTGCAGTCGGCGTGGCCTTCTTCGGACGCTTCGACGCCCATGTCGTAGAAGATTTCGCTGCAAGGACCGCAAGGGCCCGTGTCGCCCATGGCCCAGAAATTTTCCTTGAGGCCGGGAATGGGAACGATGCGCTCGGCGGGGACATTTTCTTTCAGCCAGAGTTGGCGGGCTTCTTCGTCCACGCCGAGAGTCGTGCCGGGCGCGACGTCCGCGCCGCCGAAGACGGTGACGTAGAGTTTGTCCTTCGGGATGCCGAACCATTCGGGAGAAGTGACGAGTTCCCAGGCGTAAGGGATGGCTTTTTCCTTGAAATAATCGCCGAAGGAAAAATTGCCCATCATTTCGAAGAAGGTGTGGTGACGCTTGGTGAAGCCGACGTTTTCGAGGTCGTTGTGTTTGCCGCCGGCGCGAACGCATTTTTGGGCGGTGGTGGCGCGATTGTACTCGCGCTTTTCGAGGCCGAGGAAAACGTCTTTGAACTGGTTCATGCCGGCGTTGGTGAAGAGCAGCGTTGGGTCGCCGTGAGGAACGAGCGGGGAGCTGCGGACGCGGCGATGGCCTTTGCTCTCAAAGAAGCGCAGGAACGTTTCGCGGATTTCGTTGCCAGTCATGAATTTCGGATTGGAGCCGCTATCCGCCACATCATCCTCAATCGTGCGGTGGAATCCATCAGAAGATTATCGCAGAGCAGAGACAGGCATCGCAATGCGGAGGGACGACAGCGGATGTGGAAGAGCGAGGGCAGGCGGAGCGGATATTTTTCGCTTTAGTTGGCTGGGGAGCATGAGTATGATGCCATCGCAATCAGGACAATTCAGCTCTGTTTGTCGCTTCCCTCGCGGGGAAAATCTCTACTCGAAAGGGGTTCGCCATGCCACTTACAAAAAAGCTCGCCGCGGAATTCATCGGGACATTTTGGCTGGTGTTTGCAGGATGCGGAGCGGCCGTGCTGGCCGCGGCGTATCCGCAGCTGGGGATTGGATTTCTGGGTGTATCGCTGGCGTTCGGCTTAACGGTTCTAACCATGGTGTACGCGATTGGACATATTTCGGGGTGCCATTTGAACCCCGCGGTTTCGGTGGGGCTGGCATGCGGAGGGCGGTTCCGCTTCGGAGAGCTGATTCCGTACATTGTGGCGCAGGTTCTGGGAGGAATTTTGGGAAGCGCAGCGCTTTACGTGATTGCGAGCGGGAGAGACGGGTTTTCGTTGAGCGCGGGATTTGCTTCGAACGGATACGGCGCGCATTCGCCAGGCGGGTATTCGCTGCTGGCGGGATTTGTGGCGGAGGCCGTGCTGACTTGCCTATTCGTGCTTGTGATCCACGGCGCGACGGATAAGCGTGCGCCAGCGGGATTTGCGGGAATTGCGATCGGGCTCATGTTGACGCTCACAAACCTGGTTGGAATTCCTGTTACGAACGCGTCCATTAATCCGGCGAGGAGCACGGCGCCGGCGGTTTTTGTGGGCGGGTGGGCGGTGCACCAGCTTTGGCTGTTCTGGGTGGCGCCGATTCTGGGCGGAATCGTGGCGGGGCTTGTTTACAAAGGATTGTTTGAAGAGCGCGCCGGATAAGCAACGGCCAAGCGAAGCGCGAGAAGCGCGTCCAACGAAGAGAGACAATCCAGTGCGCGGATGAAGCGGGAAGGGAATCGTCACGGCCGCAAGTGCTGCGGTATCGCCGAAAAGCGAAGAGAAACGCGAGCGGGTGCGATGCGCTATCAAGGAATTTTCGCGGTCGTAATTGGGCTGGCAGGATTTCTGGCGCAAACGCACGAAAAGCCGGCAGGGAAAACTGTGCGAGAAAAATGCATCGTGATTGCGGCGAGCGAGTTGTTGGACGGGCGGGGCGGCGTGCTGCGCGACACGCGGATCGTGATCGAGGGATCGAAGATCGTGGCGCTCGATCCGAAAGCGGGGCCGGTGGACTACGACCTCCGCGGCCGGACCGTGCTCCCTGGGTGGATTGATGCGCACGTGCACATTACGTGGAGTTTTGGGCCAGACGGAAAAAATGCGGGGCAGGGAGGGACGACGCCAGAAGCGGTACGCGCGGCGGAATCGAACGCGTGGAAGACACTGCTGGCGGGGTTCACGACGGTACAGAGCGTAGGATCGGCCGCTGATATTCCTCTGCGGGACGCGATTGCGGCTGGAAAATTGCCGGGGCCGCGCATACTGACGTCGGCGGAGCCGGTTTTTGGTCGCGGCGAGAAGACGGGCACGCCGGAAGAATTGCGGGCGTTCGTGCGAAAGCAAAAAGCAGCTGGCGCGGACTTGATCAAGGTTTACGCGTCGAGAGGAATGAGCCGCGGGACGATGACGCTTTCGCAGGAACAGCTCAACGCAATTTGCGACGAAGCGAAGAAAGTAGGTTTGCGAACGCTGGTGCATGCGTATAGAGATGCCGTGCGCGCGACGATTCTGGCAGGATGCACGGAAATCGAGCATGGGCTGGGAGCATCGGACGAAGATTTGAAATTAGCGGCGGAGAAAGGCGTGTACCTGGATCCGCAAGCGGGATTGCTTCTAGAGACTTATCTTCGCTACAAGACGGAGTATCTGGCGCCGCCGTACTACACAGAAGAAGGATTTGCGGCGATGAAGGATTTGATCGGGGCGCATCAGGAATTTTTACGGCGAGCATTGCGAGTACCGGGATTGAAAATTGTCTATGGGACTGACGCGGTGGCGGGAGCGCATGGGCAAAACGCGGAAGACTTTATTCACCGCGTGCGGGATTGCGGCATGGAGCCGATGGCGGCGATGGTTTCGGCAAATTCGCTGGGAGCAGAGGTGCTGGGAATGGCGGACCAGATCGGCTCGATCGCGCCAGGCATGCAGGCGGATATTATCGCGCTGGACGGCGATCCGCTGAACGACATCACGGCGGTGCGCCGGGTGGCGTTTGTGATGAAGGGCGGAAAAGTGTTCAAAAATTCATCTGCAGAGAAACCAGCGAACTGAACTCCAAGCGCGGGATGCATTCGAACGCGGCGGAGCGCATCGCGAGACGATCTGGAAAAAATAGCTAGTCCACCCGCCAGGGAGAGAAGCCCTGCCAGCTTCGCAGCGCATTCGAAGCCCAAGCCGTGGTTTTATCTGTATGACAAAGAGTGCACGGATTGGGAATTTTGTATTGATCGCTCTCCGCGGGCGAAATGAATTTGAACGTGTGCGCGCTGACGAACGAGCCGGGAATGGTGACCTGGATTTGCGGCATGTGACACGCGACGCACTGGCTGCCGGGTGAACCGGGCTTGTGATGCGTGTGCGCTTCCAAGGTCGGAGCGTGCGGGCCATTGCGCGAACCCGGAGCGTGGCAATCGAGACAAATTTCATTCGCGGGCTTGCGCAGTTGAGCGTAATTCGCGGTTCCATGGACGTCGTGGCAATCGAAGCAGGTGATGCCGCGGCGATACATGACGCTCTGCACGAAATCGTTGCCTTGCATGCGATTTTTGTGAGCCGTGCCTTCGGCAAAATGCGTGAAGCTTTGCTGGCCGAGGACGTGGTCCTCGAGGCGCCAGTAGTCGCGCAGATTCAGGCCGACGTGATAGCCGACGGGCCAATCGTAGTAGCGACCATCAATGGGATTCGCGAGCGGGCGGCCCTGAGAATGGCACTGAATGCAGGTGTCGTTCGCGGCGACATAGTCGAGACGCGCAGGATTCAGGATGTTGGCGCGAGTGGGATGAGCGGCATGCTCGCTGCCGGGCCCGTGGCAGCGTTCGCAGCCGACGTTCCATTCGGCGACTTGCTTCGTCTTGATGTCGTAGTTCACGGAATGGCAGCCATCGCACGTGGGGCCGGTGGGACGCTTGAGATTGTCGGGAGGATAGTAAGGCGCCCACCAGTCCGCGCCGGCGGGGACGAAATAGGGAAGCCAGATGTGTTTGCGGATATCCCACTGCGCGGGGAGTGGGAAGTAGTCATCGCCGATCTTGGTGAAGTAGCGCTGCTTCCAAACGCTGCCATAGACGAAGGCGATTTCTTTTACGGTGAACTTTTTGCTGACGTTGTTGGTGGCAAGATCGGGAATGATGGCGTGGGGGTATTCGCGCGGATCGCGAACCACGTTGGCCATGGGAGTCTTCTTCCAGCGCTCATAAATCTGTTCGTGGCATTTGCGGCAGGCTAGGGAGCCAACGTAGGTGGAAGAGTTGGCGGCGGCTACCTGCGAAGAGACTTGAGCGGGGGGCAGAAGAGCGATGCTGCGGATGTAGAGGACGAGCTTCCAGGCTTGCGTATCGTCCCGGAGTATGTGGGGAGTGCTCCAGGCGGGCATGCCGGTGAGGCGGACGCCGTTCTTGATGATGTAATGAATTTCGCCGTCGGTGAGATGTTGGGTTGCAGGCTCGCGGAGATCGGGAGCTTTCGGATAGAGATCTTGACCGAAGTTGGAGCGGCCATCTCCGCGTGGCCCGTGGCAATTAGCGCAGCGGTCGGAGAAAAGTTCGGAGGCCTCAGCCAAAAGTTCGGGGCTTGAGGGGAGAGGGTTTTTTTCGATGCGCGCATGCAGGGGAATGCCGAGATTTCGAGCTGAGCGGGCAAGAAAACTTTCGATAAAGGTGGGCTTATCCGCGGCGCTAAATCCATGGAGAATTACGTGGACGCCGTAGCCGATGGCAACGAGTACAAAGAAACCGAGAACGAGCAAGCGCCAGCGCTTCACGGAACCTCTACCCCCCGGATTTCCGGATTCAATTTAAGAACATATCAAAAAGCGAGAAGTGGCGCACGCAGAGTATGAAGACTTTTTGGTGCGGCACGGATAGGGAGAATGTGCCGCTGAATTGGGGTTGGGCTCAATTGAAGTTATAGCCGAGCTCCCAGAGGAATTGATGATTGCCCTTGGTGACGCCGGCATTGCCGATCTGGTAGGCGGCGTAGCCGGTTAGCTTCGGAGTGAGTTTGAAAATTACGCCGGGATTGAAGTAGCCGGTGGCGTTATTGCCGGTGTACCACTCGGCGGCGAGAGTGAGGCGGGTGGTGACGGACTGTTCGAACGTGAACTGGCCCCCGGCGCGATTGGCGGAAGCGACAACGTTCTTCGTGAAGTCGTAGGCGCCGAGGCTGACGCGGGTGCCGTGTTTCCATTGTTTGGCGAATGCGGCGTAGGAATAGTTGCCGGAGTTGTAGGTACGCTGGCGTACAGGGAAAAAAAGATCATCGCCGACGAAGAAGGAAAGGCCGGAAGCAGGGTGGTTCCAGAGCCGCCATTTTGCGGTCGGTGAGAGTTCAAGTTCGCCGGTGACGGGAAGAGTCAACCCATCGAAGTTCATGCCAATTTCGATTTGGTGGCCGATGCCGAGGACGACGCGAGGCGTAAAGGTGTAGATGGGATTGACGGGGCGAGCGGTGCCATCTAGCCCGCCGTAGACTTTGCCGCGATCGAGGATGTCCGCGCTGGGGACGTCGAAAACGGTTTCCTGGGCGCGAGCGCGTTGCGCCGCAAAGAGGGCGGGAAGAAGGACGAGGAGTCGCAGGATGGTCGCGGGGCGCGAAAGTTTCAAGGTGATTCAGGATAGCGTAGTCCCCGTGCAGCGAATAGCCCGATGTTTCCGAAGAATAAGAGAAGAGCGAAGAGGCGGTTACTCCTCGGCGGCGGGGGCAGCACCGGAAATTTCATCGCGAGTGATGGATTTTAGCTGGCGGTGGACGACGTCGGCGGGGAAGCCTGCGCGAAGCAGGCTGCGGTAAATGGAGGCGAGCTTGCGCTCGTCAATTTCGCCGCGGAAGGAGCGGAGTTTGCGTTCGATGCGCTGGCGCACGAGGGCGGATTCATCGGTTTCCGAGGCGGCTTCGGCGAGTGCGGCTTCGATGTGGCGATCGGGAACGCCGCGAGCGCGGAGGTCGCGAGCAATGCGGAACTTCCCCTGGCGACGGGTTTGCGTGCGCTGACGGGCAAATTGTTTGGCGAAGCGAGCATCGTCGAGGTGGCCTTCGCGCTTGAGAAGTTCGATGACCAGATGGATGAGCTCGGAGTTGTCCGAGCGGCGGGAGAGAAGCTGCTTCATTTCGTGGACGGAGTAAGCGCGGCGAGTGAGAGCGCGAA
Source organism: Candidatus Acidiferrum sp. (assembly GCA_035279745.1). Lineage (GTDB taxonomy): Bacteria > Acidobacteriota > Terriglobia > Acidiferrales > UBA7541 > Acidiferrum. Next base: position 408,775 of record DATEHE010000016.1, read on the forward strand.
GGGCGGAGTCGTAGAGGGAGGATTGGGAGTCGAGTTGGCGGGGCTTGGAGAACACGAGAAGAAGATGAAGTAAGGAAGTAAGGAAGTAAAGAGGTAAGGAAAAGAATCCGTTTGGGCGGGCGAGGAGTCCAAGCATCGCGTATCGGGTGGACGTTACGCTTGAGCGTACGTACTGAATTTCCAAGAGTTCACGGAAAGAGATGGTCTCTCGCTGGGAGGCGGCGACCAGCGGCGACGAAAATAAATTATTTGCGGGCGAAGCGCTCGAAGTCGGCCATTTGGCGCTCCATCTCCTCGCGTGCGGCGTCAGCGGCGGAGCGGATGCCCTGGATACGGAGCTGGAACTCGTCCGGATTGGAGGAACGCGACAACGCTTCTTCCATGGTGATGAGCTGCTTGCTATAGAGGTCGAAGAGCGATTGATCGAAGGTCTGCATGCCGTACTGGCTGGTGCCGGCGGCGATCGCGTCATGAATAAGGCGGGTCTTGTCCGCGTTAATGATGCAATCCTTGATGTAGGCCGTTGCGATCATGACTTCGACGGCGGGCACGCGGCCTTTGTCATCGGCGCGGCGAACGAGCCGCTGAGAGACGACGGCCTTGAGAGTGGCGGCCATCTGAAGGCGAATCTGCTTCTGCTCGGGAGGCGGGAAGACGGCGATGATACGCTGAATCGTTTCGGTGGCGTCGAGAGTGTGCAAAGTGGAGAAGACGAGGTGGCCGGTTTCGGCGGCGAGGAGCGCAGTGGAAATGGTTTCCAGGTCGCGCATTTCGCCGACGAGAATGACGTCGGGGTCTTGACGAAGAGCGGCGCGAAGAGCCGTGGAAAAGTTGGCAGTATCCACTTCGACTTCGCGCTGATTGATGAAACTGCGCTTGTCGCGATGCAGAAATTCGATGGGGTCTTCGATAGTGATGAGATGGTCTGCGCGATTGGCGTTGATGCGGTCAATCATCGCGGCGAGCGTGGTGGACTTACCGGAACCGGTGGTACCGGTGACGAGGACGAGTCCGCGCTGCTCTTCGCAAATCTTGCCGATGACCGAGGGAAGATTCAACTCTTCGATGGTGCGAATCTTCGTAGGAATGACGCGGAGAACCATGCCGACGTTGCCGCGCTGCTGGAAGACGTTGACGCGGAAGCGGCCGAGGCCAGCGACGCCGTAGGCCATATCGAGTTCGGCGGTTTCCTTGAACTTTTGCTTCTGGCGGTTGGTCATCATACTGAACGCCATGGATAGCATTTCTTCCGGAGTGACGCGGGGAACATCGGTGAGCGGAGTAAGCAAGCCATCCACGCGCAAATAAGGGTGGTTGCCAACCTTCAGATGGAGGTCGGAAGCCTTGTTTTCAACGGCGCGCCGGAGAAGATCGTCAACGCTAATGGCCATGTCGGTGTGAGCTCCGCGAGAGTGCGACTAAGTTGCGAAGTTAGCATCCGAGAAGTGCGGGAGCAAGGAAGTCGGGTTGAGGGGTTTCGCGGCAGACACCTGAACGAAAGGACAGTTTTTCAGGCGAAGAGGATGTAGGCGAAAAAAGCGGCGGTGCAGATCGGCTTGCAACGAGCCGGTATGTTAGGTTTTCTTAAGGAAAAGAGAATCATAGAGAAAACCAGCCACAAAGCCGCCGATGAGTGGTCCAACCCAATAAGTTCCGTGATTCTGCCAGTGCGAGGAAGCCAGAGCGGGGCCAAAGGCGCGAGCGGGGTTTAGAGCGCCGCCTGTGAAGGGGCCGGCGAGAAGGTTTCCGAGCGCCAAAGTGATACCGATAGCAAAGCCGGCGACAGCGCGAGAAGACGAAGCGCGCGCGTCCACGGTCGTCGCGAAGAACGTGAGAACCACAAAGAAAGTGGTTACGCCTTCGAGGATCAGTGCGGAGAGGCGCGTAAAATCATGCGCGAACATGGGCGTGCCGAGAGCGACAGCGCGCCAGGTGTCCTCCGGGACTAGAGATTTAAGGAGATAGGCTGCGGCGATTGCACCGAGCAACTGGACAATCCAATACGCGACGGTATCAATCGTGTTCAGGCGCTTGGTGACCCAGAAGCTGATGGTCACTGCGGGATTGAAGTGGCCGCCGGAGATGTGGCCGAGGGCGGCAAACAAGACGGCCATGGAGAGGCCATAGACGAGGGCGATGCCGAGTGGGCCCAGAGCGTTCGAGGCGTGCGGGTACCAGTCAATGCAGACGGCGCCAGCGCTGTAGAAGACCAAAGCGAACGTGCCGAGAAACTCCGCGGTGAGCTTCTGAGCAAAGTTGTACATGAAGAGGCCTCCCGGCGGGGGAATCTGCGAGCGCGCCGCGACCGCCATGGATTCTAGCCGGAACTCAAACGGAATTGCCAGCAATACCGGATGAATTCTTCGGGAGCCGTTCCGGAGAAGAATGGAATCGAGCTTAACGAGAAGCCATGGCCACAGGCGAATTCACAGGAGTCAGCCAACTGTGGCGGTCGGGCTTGTTGCCCGTGGTGATGGCGAAAAATTCTTCCTGGATGCGGCGAGTAATGGGTCCGGCCATGCCTTTGCCGACTTGGACGTGGTCCACGCTGCGGATGGGAGTGACTTCGACGGCAGTGCCAACGAAGAAGAGTTCGTCAGCGATGTAGAGCATTTCGCGCGGGATGACTTGTTCTTTCACGGGAATGTTCAAATCGGCGGCAAGCTTAACGATCGAATCTCGAGTGATGCCCGGGAGAATACTTGTTGCCAACGGCGGTGTGTACAGAGTGCCGTCATGCACGATAAAGAGATTTTCGCCGGAGCCTTCGCTGATGTGGCCGGAAGAATCGAGCGCGATGCCTTCGACGAAGCCGTTGAGCTTGGCTTCCATATTCACTAGCTGTGAATTCATGTAGTTCCCTGCGGCTTTGGACATGGCGGGCAGGGTGTTAGGGGCGATGCGCGTCCAGGAACTGACGCCAACGTCCACGCCTTTGGTGAGCGCTTCGGGGCCGAGATACGCGCCCCAATGCCAGCAAGCCATGTAGGCTTCGATAGGAGAGCGCTGCGGATTCACGCCGGCTTCGCCGTAGCCGCGCAGAATAATGGGCTTGACGTAGCAGGAAGTCATTTTGTTGAGGCGAACGAGCTCCGTCGCGGCGCCGCAGAAATCGTCCAAGGTGAAGGGCAGCTCCATACGATAAATTTTCGCGGAATTAATCAGGCGCTGCATGTGTTCGCGGAGGCGGAAGATCGCGGAGCCCTGCTTGGTTTCGTAGCAGCGGATGCCTTCAAACACCGCGGAGCCATAGCTCACGACATGGGAAAGAACATGGATGGTGGCATCTTCCCAGTTAATCCACTTGCCGTTGTGCCAGATTTTGTCGGTCTTTTGGATAGGCATGCTGTTGTCCTTTGTATGGCGCCGGGCCACGCGCGGCTCGAAACGGCAGAATACGGTAGGGCGAGCGGAGCGTCAATCCAGAGTAGTTGATTGATAGGCGAATACAAAAACCAAATTGGCGCGTGGGCTCGGAGAAATAGGAGCGGTGAATGAGGTGACGCAATCTGATTAGTGAGAAGAATTCGGCGGAGGAGCGGGGATGGCGGAGTGGCTCAAGGATTCGAATGTGGAGTCCGCCTGAGCGGGGATATTGCCATAGTGATTTTCCCAGAAGCCGAGAAGAACAAAAGGAATGACGGTGGCGAGAACCAAAAGTTTGGCGCGGCGGGGAACCTTGACTTCCGGCTCCCACCGAAAGAGTTGCGCGGAAAGGAAAAAGGTGAGGACAGCCCAGGCAGCCAGGGAAGCGATCTCGACGCCGAGGCGCCAAACCGGGACGGAATTGAAGATGGCTCCCTGAAGGCCTTCGACGAGATAGGTGGCGGGCAAGAAGAGCGAAAATTTCTGGACGACCTGGGGCAAAAAGGCCAATGGAAAAGTCGCGCCCGAAAGAAAAATCAAGGGCAGCCAGATGAGCTGGTTGATGACCTGCGTCTCTTGCATGGTATTGGTGACGCTGGCGACAACGAGGCCCATGGAGGCGAAGGAGATCGCGCCCACGGTGATAAGTACGAAGGAGGAGAATAGGTCGCCAAAATTCGCGACGTGGTACACAAAGCGGGAAAGAACGAAGAGCAGGATCACGGTAGGAGAGATGAGAATGTAATTAGCGACGACGCTGGAGGCCAGCATGTCGCTGGCAGTCACGGGAGTGACGTGGAAGCGGCGCAGGATGCCCTGCTCACGGAACATGACAAGCGCTGCGCTGAGCCCCCAAAAGCTGCCCATGACCGTGAGGGAAAGTACGGGGCCGAGAAAATAGCGGACAACGTGAGCATGGCCCTTGGCAAAAATGCCGGCATAGAGAAAGAAGAAGGCAAAGGGCATTACCAGGCTGAAGAAGATGAACATCTTGTTGCGCAAAGTGAGCTGAATGCGCATGCGCGTGAGCGTGGCGAAATTTCTCAATCTCGGAGCCTCCTGCCGGTCATTTCGATAAAAACGTCTTCAAGGGAGGGGGAAGCAATCTCGAGACTGACGAGCTCGTTGCCGCTGGACTCGAGGTGTTTGACGAGGGCGACGATTGTCTGGGGAGGGCGATTTGAATGGAGGACGAAACTGCCGTCAACCTGGCGCACGTCGGCGACGCCCTCGAGAGTTTGCAAGGCGCCATCCGATTCCGGCTTGGAAAGGCGCACTTCGATACGAGTAGCGCCTCCGGCGCGGGCTTTCAACTCGCGGGGAGTGCCGAGAGCGACGACTTTGCCGTGGTCCACGATGGCAACGCGGTCGCAAAGGCGTTCTGCTTCCTCGATGTAATGCGTGGTGATGAGAATAGTTTTCTTTTCGCGCTTGAGCTCTTCGATGATGTCGTAAATTTCACGGCGCACCTGGGGGTCGAGCCCGGCGGTGGGCTCATCGAAAAAGAGGACTTTGGGGTCGTTGACGAGGGCCATGGCGAGCGCGAGACGCTGTTTTTGCCCGCCGGAGAGCCGGCTGTAGAAAGTGGAGCGCTTTTCAACGAGGCCAAAGCGCTTGAGGAGGTCTTCGGGATTGCGCCGCCGTTTATAAAAACCGGCGAAAAGCTTGATGGCTTCGCCAACGCGGAGCTTGTCGGGAAGGGAAGTGGACTGCAGCGAAGCGCCGATTTCGTGTTTTAGAGCGACTGAATCGCGCTGCGGGTTCAAGCCGCAAACAGAGAGGCTGCCGCCATCGGGATCGCGAAGGCCTTCGAGGATTTCCACGGTGGAAGTTTTCCCGGCACCGTTTGGACCGAGTAGACCAAACACTTCGCCTTCTTCAACGGTAAAGCTAACACCGCGCACGGCCTCAAGTTGGCCGTAGCGCTTCACGAGGTTCTCGACTTTAAGAATCGGCTCAGGCATAGGGAACAAAAAGTTTACAGCAAAAGGCGGCTGAAGCGCGCACCGCACCGCTGAAATGTGGAGGTGATTCGCCCCATTGTGAGTACGCATTCGAGCCCGCAGAGATTTCAGGCGCGGGCGGGCGATCCGTTCGTGTAGACTTTGCGCGCGGCGAGTGGAAATTTCAGGAATGATGAGCTGGAGCATTTTGTTTTGGGTGCGCGGATGAACAAGCGCTTCGTAGACATCTTGCGGTCCGATTTAGGCGTTTTGATTTTGATCGCCGTCATCCGCGTAGCTCTGCACACTGCGACGAATGGGCAATACGGATTTCATCGCGACGAATTGCAGACACTCGACGACGCGCGCCATCTCGACTGGGGGTTTGTCGCGTACCCACCGGTCACTCCTCTGCTCGGCGGCATTGAATTGATGTTGTTCGGTACCTCGCTCGCCGGATTCCGGTTTCTTGCGTCCGTGGCGGTGAGCATTGTGATGGTCTTGGCAGGGCTAATCGCAAAAGAACTCGGCGGCTCGCGGCATATCCAGGTTCTTGCGGCCATGGGCACGGGCATTGCACCGATATCTCTTGTGCAGGGCGCGGTATTCCAGTATGTCTCGTTCGATTATTTGTGGGGCGTCTCGGCAACGTATTTTCTCGTTCGCTTGGTGAAATCGGAGGACCCGCGCTGGTGGCTAGCGGTCGGCGCGATGCTCGGGCTAGGGATGGAAAGCCGCTACACCATGGGTTTCCTCGCGCTGGGAATCGCAGGCGCGGCACTGCTAACGAGCGCGCGGCGCTATCTGTTTAGCCGCTGGCTTTGGGCGGGAGTAGGCCTCTCCGTCCTAATTTTTCTGCCCAACATCATCTGGCAAGTACGGCATCATTTGATTTCGCTGGATTTTTTGGCTTACCTCCACGCGCGGGATTTGCGGCAAGGGCGGTACAGCGGTTTCTGCCGTGAACAATTCTTTGTAAGCGTAAATGTGGTTACCGCGCCGCTGGCGATTCTCGGCTTGTGGTTTTACTTAGTCCGAGAAGAAGGAAAGCGGTACCGGCTCCTCGGCTGGACCTTTATCGTTACGTTCGCCCTGTTCGCGCTAGCCGGGGCGCGCTCGTATTACACCGCGCCGATTTATCCCATGCTGATTGCGGCAGGGAGCGTCTTGTTGGGGGACTGGCTCGCGAAAGTGCGGCCGAGCCGGGCGAGAGCAATCTACGGCACGCAGTGGGGCGGAATTGTGGTTTCTGGAACTCTGGCGATCTGCCTGGTGATTCCGTTGGCTCCCATCGGGTCGCGCCTCTGGAAAATTACGAGCAAAGCGCATGATCAATTCCGCGAAGAGATTGGCTGGCAGGATCTGGCGGAGAATGTTGCAAAGATTTATTTTTCGCTCCCGCCTGAGGAGCGCGCCAAGACTGGCATCCTGACCGGAAATTATGGAGAAGGCGGCGCGTTGAATTTGTACGGTGCTGGGCTGGGGCTGCCGCACGCGATGAGCCTTACCAATTCGTTTTGGCTTAGAGGCTACGATCCACGCGAGCCGCAAATCGTGATTGTGGCCGGGTTCGATCTGGAAGAAGGTGCAGAACTGTTCGAAACTTGCGTGACCGCGGGCAAGAACACGAATCCGTATGGAGTGGTGAACGAAGAGTCTCGCGATCATCCGGACATTTTGCTCTGCCGGAATTTGCGCGTGCCATGGCCGGTATATTGGGCGAAATCTCGGCGGTTCGGATGAAACATTGCGTGTGGTTTTGGGGAGGCTGCTGAGGATTCACGGGCGTGGAGAGCGTTTCTTGGAGCGAGGCGCTCGAGACTTCCGTGGTCGGGATTTTTTGCTTTGCCGCGGTATCCAGGAGTGCAGCTTCATGTTCACTCGCCGCTCGGTGATCTGCACTCCTTCGCTCTCAAGCAGCTTTTGTTGCAGCGAAGCGTACGGCTCGCGGATAAGAATCTTACCGCCGGCACCGAGGACGCGGTGCCAAGGAATGCCTTTTCCCCGCGGCGTGGCGGCCATAGCGCGGCCCGCGGTTCGGGCGCCGCCGGGCAAACGAACGGCCTTCGCGAGCGCCCCATATGTTAGAACCCGCCCGCGGGGGATTTGTTTCACAAGCGCGTAAACGGGAGCAAAGCTCATAAACGGAAGTCCTTGCAAGCGCGACGGCGGTGGATTTTGCCCGCGCGGTGTATGTTAGGAGGCGTAAGCGAGGCGGAACAAGAGAAAAAATGTTCGAAGCGGTGTTGGATAGAATGTGAGCGGAAAGGCGCTAGATTGAACAATCCAAGTTCAGCGCCCGGCATCTAATCTGGAGAGGAAAACGGAAGGATGCGCGGAACAGATGAAACAAAGCGAAAAAATACATGCTGGAACCTGTTCGGGATTCGCTAGGTTGAACGTATTTACGCAACCGGCGAAAGATCGGGCGGCTTCGGTTTGGGCATATTTTGAGATTCATGGATTGACGCTGTAGTGGAAGGTAAGTACACTACGGGCAGTACGAGGGACTCGAGGTGAGGTCATGGCCTTTGTTCGCCGCAAAGGAAATTCGTTCTACCTGGTGCACAACGTGCGCCGCGGCGGAAAAGTGCAGCAATTGCATCTGGCTCGGCTCGGCGAACGGGGCCGGATCACGGATGACGTAGTTCGCCAGGTTTCCAAAAAACATCCATTCGTGGAGTTGAATTGGCGCGCGCTGCGCGAGCAATCGAACAATCGTGCGGACCTGGCGGATGCTAACTCGCCGGCGGTCCAAAAGCTGATTGCGGACCTTCGTGCATTGAACTTGGATCTGGCGGATTGTTTTCCGCCGCTGCTCCGGATTTCTGAAACGCCCGCAGTGGCCCGGGAGTTGCTGGTACAACTACGGCTCCTGCAGTCCACGCTTCAAGTCAAACTTAGCCAGTTTGGCCGGAAGCGCGGGCGGTTCAGTAATGCGACCCTGCGGATGCAGGGGCGCTAGGAGGAGACCATGAGCTCCCAGACACTGCCACTCGATCCAAACCTGCGAAGCAATGCCACGATCGAATTCCAGACGGCGTTGCGGTCGAAGATCGTCGGTCAAAACGAAGGCGTGCAGGCGCTCGTGGATCTGTATCAAGTTTTTTGCGCCGGACTAAACTCGCCGGGGCGGCCGGTGGGAAACATTCTGCTGCTTGGCCCGACGGGCTCTGGAAAGACGCGCATTGTCGAAGCCGCAGCGGAAATTCTGTTCGGCGACGCACGCTCGGTGATCAAAGTGGATTGCGCCGAATTTCAGCACTCTCATGAGATTGCTAAACTGATCGGCTCGCCCCCGGGATATCTTGGACACCGCGAGACGCATCCGCTCATCACGCAGGAAGAGCTGGCCAAGAGCCACACCGAAAAGCTGAAGCTCAGTTTTCTGCTCTTCGACGAAATTGAAAAGGCTTCCGACGCGCTTTGGCAGCTTCTGCTGGGGATGCTCGACAAGGCGACGCTGACACTTGGGGATAATCGGCGGGTGGATCTGTCACAAACAGTGATTTTTCTCACATCCAACCTGGGCGGCGGCGAAATCATGGAGCTGATGCAGGGAGGGATGGGGTTCGTTCAGCCGACCGATAAACCGGCGACGGGGCTGGATGAGAAGGTGGAGCGAACGGCGCTGGAGGCGGCCCGGAGGAAGTTCTCCCCTGAATTTATGAACCGGCTGGACAAAGTTGTGGTTTTCCACCCCCTGAAAAGGGAACAACTTGAAGAAGTACTTGAGATTGAGCTGGGCCAAGTTCAGCAAAGAGTGCTTGAGACGGCCAAGGGCCAATTCCTATTTCGGGTCACGCCTGCTGGGCGGGATTTCTTGCTCCAAGAAGGAACGGACCAGCGCTACGGCGCGCGACACTTGAAGCGGGCGATCGAGCGGCATGTCGTCTATCCCCTGGCGAATCTGTTGGCTACAGAGCAAGTTCATCTGGGGGATCTGGTTTGCATTGACTGGGATCGTACCCACAAGGAGCTTACGTTCGTTCGCGAGGGGGAAGGGGCGCTAGTGACCCCCGCAAGCCCTCAAACCGCATTCATGGCGGCTGCGGCGGAAGCAAAAGACGGGAAAAGCGCAGAAGCCCCGACGGAAGAGGTTATTGGAGAGCGGAAAGTGCGCGCGGCGCAACCCGGACCAGCAGCCACGCCAGCACCGCAAGGACGGAAGAAGCAAGAGCGTTGAGATTGCCTGATAAATTGGCAAGAGCAGGCGGAATCATAGAGTGCGCGGCCTTTTTCTGTCGGGCAAGCGATGACAGAAACTGTTTCATCCTCTCACTTTGAACCTCCACGGCACATTGTCTCAAGCCGTGAGACGGTTTCCAGAACGGCAACATTTGTATCTCATTGACTTTTGAATGGTTTGCAGCGACTGGCCCGCTGGCCACAATTGGCAGCGCTCATGCTCTATCTCGCCCAAGCGCATGGATGAGACGCCGAGGGCGCCTCAGCAGTCGAACGCGGAAGGGAACGACGCTATGAGAGCCGCTGCAAAGCACCAACTGGATCCATCCATTCGCAGCACGGACACACGTGATTTCGAGGCAGCCCTGCGAGCCAAGATTGTTGGCCAAGTCGAGGGCGTTCAAGCACTTGTAGACCTCTACCAGGTATTCTGCGCTGGATTGAACTCACCCGGGCGGCCGGTGGGTAACCTGCTGTTTCTTGGCCCGACTGGGTCAGGAAAGACGCGAATTGTGGAAGCGGCGGCAGAGACGCTTTTTGGGGATGCGCGGGCCGTGATCAAAGTGGATTGCGCGGAGTTCCAGCATTCGCATGAGATCGCCAAGCTGATCGGCTCACCTCCGGGCTACCTGGGCCATCGCGAAACACATCCGCTCATCACTCAGGAAGCGCTGGCAGCCTCTCATACGGACAAGTTGAAGCTGAGCTTCCTGCTTTTTGACGAAATTGAAAAGGCTTCAGATGCGCTTTGGCAGCTGCTCTTAGGCATGTTGGACAAAGCGACGTTGACGTTGGGAGACAATCGACGCGTGGATCTCTCCCAGACCGTAATTTTCCTGACGTCGAACCTTGGTGGGGGAGAAATCACCGAGCTGATGCAAGGCGGCATGGGTTTTATCCAGCCAAAGGACAAGCCGAATTCGGGCTTGGATGAAAAAGTCCAGCGGACGGCAGTGGAAGCTGCGCGGCGCAAGTTCTCTCCGGAATTCATGAATCGGCTCGATAAAGTTGTAGTTTTCCATCCGTTGCATCGGGAGCAATTGGAAGAGGTGCTGGAAATCGAGTTGGGACAGGTGCAGCAGCGCGTGCTGGAGACGGCCAAGGGGCAGTTTCTCTTCCGCGTGACGCCAGCGGCGCGAGAATTCCTGCTGCAGGAAGGCACGGATCAGCGCTATGGAGCACGGCACCTGAAGCGCGCGATCGAACGGCATGTCGTTTACCCCTTGGCGAATCTGCTGGCGACGGAACAGGTGCATCTAGGCGACTTGATTTGCATTGATTGGAATAAACAAAACGAAGGATTGGGATTCATCCGTGAAGGCGAGAACCTGGCAATCCCAGTGCGTAAGACGGAGCCGATAGCGCCTGTGCGTGTATCACAAGCGAAGAGCGGGAAGGCAGTTGAGGCGCCCTCGACTGCAGTTGGTCCCGAACCTTCTCCACGCATGGCGCGCTGACCAAACAACGAGACAATCTTCATTTTCATTCAAGAAGCCCGGAACAATACTTCCGGGCTTTTTCTTTTGTAGCGATGTCAGAGTAGAGTAGGAATCAGGGTACAAATGCAAGCTCTGCGTAGGCACTCCGGATTAGGGAGTTGTAATCGGGGCGGTGGATTCGCGCGCCGAAGCGGTTGGCTGCTCATGATTAGGCGACTACTCGACCTTCCGGTTTTAGTCTGGGCCGCTGCTCTCTGTTTTGTTTGCGTGCCCGCGAGCCGAGCACAAAGAACACACTTCAAACCGGGATGGAACTTCTATTCGCCGCAGGATGACATCAAGCTGGGGAAAGCGGTGGCCACCGACGCCGAACGCCAACTGCCTCTCTGCCATGATGCAAAGGTGGACGCCTACCTGACGCAGGTGGGGAAAAAGCTGGCCGCGAAATTGCCGGCGGGCGGCGTGCAGTACCCCTGGGAATTTCATTGCGTGAACGACAAAGAAATCAACGCATTCGCCTTGCCGGGAGGCTATGTTTTCATCAACCGAGGCGCGATCGAAGCGGCGGACAATGAAGCGCAACTCGCGGGTGTGATGGCGCACGAGTTGGCGCACGTGGTTCTGCGGCACGGAACGGAAGAGGCCACGAAGGCGCAAGCGGCCCAGGGATTCGTGGGTATTCTCGGGGCGCTTTTTGGAGGCAATGCGGGCGGAGCGCTGCTCACTGAGTTGGGCCAATTCAGCGCGGGAAGCGTGCTGCTGCGGTATTCGCGTACGGCGGAAACGGAAGCGGACGTGGTGGGCACGCAAGTGCTTTACGACAGCGGCTATGATCCGGCAGCGCTGGCGGACTTCTTTCAAAAGATCGAGGCCGAAAGTAAGGGGAAAAATCCGCCTGAGTTTTTCTCCGATCACCCCAGCCCCGAGCACCGGGTCGAGCGCGTGCGGGATGAAATAGACAAACTCGGTGGGATGCCAGTGAAAGCCAGGATGGACTCACTGGAGTTCGAGGCGATCAAGCGCGAAGTGCGAGCGTTGCCCGTCGTGAAACCTTCCGCGGTTGAGTTGCCGCCAGCCGCGGGGCCTGCCGGGCCGCCCGAAGCGCCTTCGGCAACAATGTCCACGTACGAGGGGAAAATTTATTCGCTGAAGGTTCCGAGCAATTGGAGCCAGTACGGCGACAACGACAATGTTACCTTCTCGCCCGCCCGCGGGGTGATTCAAGCAGAGGGCGGAAAAGGCGGCGTGGCGTACGGGGTGATCATTAGCGTGAGCAAATTAGGCGCGTCGAAAGAAAGCTCAGAGGCACTGGAGGATGCCACGCGAAGCCTGATCAAGTCTTTGGAAAAAGATAATCCAAAGATGAAGGAAATGCGCCAGCCGGGTCATTTGCGGCTGAACGGCCAGCCAGGATTGTCCATTTATCTTAGGAATGACTCACCAGCCGGAGGGCAGGAGACGGATTGGCTGATCACGGTAGCGCGGCCGCAGGGGCTGGTGTCCTTCGTCTGCGTCGCACCGCAGGCAGAGTACGACAAGTACGATAAAACGTTCGACGCAATTCTGGATAGCGTGCGCTTTTCGAAATAGAGCGCAGCACATTTCCCACCAATTCAATGCGGCGTGAGCAGGATTTCGGCGTGCCGAGGCCGGAGTCAGTCCGCGGCTTCCGTCTTCGCAGACCGCGGCTTCCAACGAAGGATTGGCTTGCGAGCTGCGCCCACTTCGTCAAGCCGCCGCACGCGCGTGGTGTGGGGAGCAGTCTTGACGAGATCCGGAGTAGTGGCGGCTTCCTTGGCGATCGAGCGCATGGCGTCAATGAACAAATCGCACTCTGCCCGGGACTCGGATTCAGTCGGTTCAATCATGAGCGCCCCGGGAACGATCAAGGGAAAAGCAGTTGTGTAAGGATGGAAGCCGTAGTCAATGAGGCGCTTGGCGATGTCCACGGTGTTCACGCCATTTTTCTTTTGGAGAGCGTCGCTGAAGACGACTTCGTGCATGGAAGGCAAGGAGTAGGGCAATTCAAAAGCGCCCTCGAGATTCTTGCGAATATAGTTGGCGTTGAGAACGGCATCCTCGGTGGCCTGGCGGATGCCGGGGCCGTAGGCAAGGATGTAGGCCAATGCGCGAACGAGAACGCCGAAATTTCCTCCAAATGCTTTGACCTTGCCAATCGAGTCCGGGCGATTCGAATCCAAAGTGAGCCGCCCGCCTTCCTTTTCCACGAGGATGGGAATTGGCCGGAATGGCTCGAGCGATTTCTTCATGGCAACGGGGCCGGCACCCGGGCCACCGCCGCCGTGGGGCGTTGAGAATGTCTTATGCAAGTTCAGGTGCATGACGTCGACGCCCAGGTCGCCGGGGCGAGTGATACCCGCAAGGGCGTTCATGTTGGCGCCGTCCATGTAGAGCAGAGCGCCTTTGGCGTGCAGGATTTCGGCGATTTCGGGAATGCGTTCTTCGAAAATGCCGAGCGTCGAGGGATTAGTGATCATGAGCGCGGCAACATCAGGGGTAACAAGATCGCGAAGCTTGTTGACGTCAATCTGACCGTGGGATTCGGATTTGATGTTTTCGACTTCGTAGCCGGCGATTACCGCAGTAGCGGGGTTGGTGCCGTGAGCGGAATCCGGAATCAGGACCTTCTTGCGGGGATTGCCATGCTTGCTGTGATACGCGCGGATAAGCAGGAGGCCGACCAATTCGCCGTGCGCACCGGCAGCGGGCTGGAGAGTGATGGAATCCATTCCGGTAATTTCAAGCAAACACTTCTCAAGGAGCTGAAGGATTCTAAGGCAGCCTTGCGACAATTCCTGCGGCTGGGATGGATGCTCGGTGGCGAGACCTTCGAGGCGTGCGACGAATTCGTTGACGCGCGGGTTGTACTTCATGGTGCAGGAGCCCAGCGGGTACATGCCGAGATCAATCGCATAATTCCAGGTGGAAAGCCGTGTGAAATGGCGAATGACCTCGATCTCGCTGACTTCGGGAAAGTCTGTGACGCCTTCGCACCGGTGATGAGTACCGAGCGCGCTCGAGGCATCGGCGGAAGGCACATCGAGCGGAGGAAGTTCGAACGCGCGCTTCCCGGGGGAGGACTTTTCAAAAATCAGACCTTCGTTTTGATTGGTATGGCGAGTCGCTTTTTTGATTTTGTCTGACATAGCCTCAATCTTGTTCCGTTCCGGTTTCTTCCACTGAACGCGCGAAGAACTGGCGCGATTTGACTAGAGCGGCTGCTCGAGCGCCTTTCGCAAGCACGCCGCAAAGCGTTCAATCTCCGCCCGCGAAATCATTTCCGTGACGCAGACCAACGCGTGTTTGGTCAATTCGGGATAGGCCTGGCCGAGCACGAACGGCCCGACAATCTTGTCGCGCAAAAGCTGGGCGTTCACGAGTTTTACGGAGCGCGGAAGCTCGATGGTGAATTCGTTGAAAAAAGGCGCGGCGAACGCGCGGCGCACGCCAGGAACTTTTTCCAGCTCGCCCAACGCGAAGGCTGCTTTCGATAAGTTTTGGTGCGCCATCTCGCGCAAGCCTTCCTTGCCGAGCAGGGTGAGATGGACAGTGGCGGCGAGCGCGCAAAGCGCCTGGTTCGTGCAAATGTTGGATGTCGCCTTTTCGCGGCGGATGTGCTGCTCGCGAGTGGCAAGAGTGAGCACGAAGCCCCGGCGGCCTTCGGCGTCCGTGGTTTGGCCTGTTAGGCGTCCCGGCATCTGGCGGACGAATTTTTCCTTCGAAGCAACAACTCCCGCGAATGGGCCGCCATAGCTTGGCGCGAGTCCAAAACTTTGCGCCTCCATCGCAACGATGTCGGCTTCGTCCGGGGCCCGGACAATACCAAGCGAAACGCCTTCCGTGATCGCGGTGACGAGAAGCGCTCCCAGCGCGTGCGCGGAGGCAGCCAAAGGCGCGAGCGTCTCCAAGACTCCAAAAAAGTTCGGCGACTGCACTACCACTGCAGCGACATCGTTCTTGAGTGCCGAGTGCAGGGCTTGCTGATCGAGCGTGCCGTCCGTTGCGTAGCCAATCTCTTCGATGTGTAGGCCCGAATTGCGCGCGTAGGTCTTCAGCACATCGCGGTATTCGGGATGCACGGAGCGGGCGACGAGGACGCGGGTGCGCCCGGTGACACGCTCGGCCATCAGGACAGCTTCAGTCGTCGCCGTCGAGCCATCGTACATGGAAGCATTGGCGACTTCCTGGCCGGTAAGCTGGCACATCATAGTCTGAAATTCAAAAATGGCTTGAAGTGTTCCCTGGGTGATTTCCGCCTGGTACGGCGTGTAAGACGTAAGAAATTCGCCGCGCTGGATGATGGCGTCCGTGACTACAGAGCGAAGATGAGTGTAAACGCCGGCGCCGAGAAAACTGGTATAGCCCAGGGAGTTTTCAGATGCGCGCGCCTTGAAAAAATCTATGACTTCCGCCTCGGAAAGCGGGCCAGGCAGTCTTAACGCTTCGCGAAGCCGGTAGCGGTCCGGGATGCTGGCGAAAAGTTCTTCGAGGGACTTCGCGCCGATGGCGGCCAGCATTTCCTGGCGCTCGGCTGGGCTTTTCGGTAGATAGCGCATCAGGCAGAGGCTTCCTTGCTTTGCGAGGCGATGTAGGCCTCGTAGGCAGCGCCATCCATGAGTGAGTTCAATTCGGAGGAATTGCCCAAGCGAATCTTGATCAGCCAGCCGACACCGTGAGGGTCAGTATTTATTTTTTCCGGCGCGTTGTGCAGAGCGTCGTTGATTTCGACGACTTCGCCCGAAGCGGGAGCGTAGATATCGCTGACGGCTTTCACGGATTCTACAGTGCCGAACGTCTTGCCTAGCTCAACCTTTGCGCCGAGCTTGGGAAGCTCGACGAAAACGACGTCGCCGAGTTCATGCTGGGCGTAGTCCGTAATGCCGATCGCGGCGAGTCCACCTTGCACTTCAACCCACTCGTGTTCCTTGGTATAGCGATAATTCGCGGGATATGCCATTCGACCACTCCTTGCCGCTTCAATCCTTTCCGGCGGCTGAACAAGATAAGTCTTAGACCTTCGCAGCGGCTTGCGGCACCGCGGCTTTCTTCGCACGCTTGTAGAACGGTGTTGCCACGACCTGAGCTTTGCACCGCTGCGAGCGGATCTGAACGTAAACGACGGTGCCGAGCGCGGTCATCGTCGGGGGAACATAAGCCAAGGCGATATTCTTCCCAAGCGTCGGGGAAGGCGACCCGCTGGTGATCACTCCGATCGCTTCGCCTGATTCGGTGCAGCAGCAGTACTCGTCGCGCGCGATGCCGCGGTCAACCATTTCCAGGCCGACCAGCACGCGAGTAAGGCCGGTGGCCTTCGCGCGTTCGAGAGCGCTGCGCCCAATAAAATCACCCTTCTCCATTTTACAATAGCGGTCCAGGCAGGCTTCCCAAACATTGATCTTGTCGCTGATCTCGTGGCCATAGAGAGCCATTTTCGATTCCAGCCGCAAAGTGTTACGGGCGCCCAGGCCGCAAGGAAGGATTCCAAACTCGCGCCCAGCTTCGAGGACTTTGTTCCAAACCATCTCGCTCGTGGCGATATCGGAAGGCACGTAAATCTCAAAACCATCCTCGCCGGTATAGCCAGTGCGCGCGATCAGCGTGCTGGGCAAGCCACAGACCGTGCCGTGCGTGAACCAATAATTCTTCACGGAAGCGAGGTCGGCATCCGTGAGCTTCCGCAGCAGGTCTTCGGCACGCGGCCCCTGGATCGCGAGCTGCGTGTAGACGTCGCTCAGCTCTTCGACGACGCAATCGAATCCCTTTGTCTGTTCACGAACCCAGTTGATATCTTTCTCGCGCGTGCCCGCGTTGATGACCAGCAGAAAATCGTCATCGCCGAGGCGATGGACGATCACGTCATCCACAAAGGTTCCTTCGGGATAGAGCATAGCGGAGTATTGGGCTTGTCCCAGTGCCAGCTTCGACGCGTCGTTCATACAGAGATGCTGCACGGCGGACAGCGCCCCGCCGCGCGCCTGCTTGGTTCGAACGCGTATGTCGCCCATGTGGCTGACATCAAACACGCCGACGCCAGACCGAACCGCCTTATGCTCGGCGACTAAGCCGCCTCCGACTGGATATTCGACGGGCATATCCCAGCCGCCAAAATTAACCATTTTGGCGCCCATGCGCCGGTGGACCGCATTCAGGGCGGTTTTACGAGGTGCCGTGAGTTGTGGAGTAGTGACTGAATCCATTCCGTGCGCTCAAGAAGAATTCGATACTAGCATGTGCGCGGAAGTGGGTCAAAAAGCGCTTTTGTATTTCTAAATGGCTGAGGTCACAAAGCGGAAATGTGGCGCAAGGCTCAGCCGGGGCCCGCGGCTGAAAGGAAAGGGAGAGATGAAGAAAAGGAGGCAAGCGAATGAGGTCCGGCTTGCTGGCGCGCTCGAAAGTCAGGTACAGTTTTTGTGGAGGCACCGATGCGGGGTCCCATATTGTGCGCCCAGTGCGATAAACCCGAAGGGCAGTGCAACTGCGAAAAGTACTGTAGCATCTGCAAAGGGCAAGTAAACGTGAAGCTCTGCGCGGATGGGCTCTACTATTGCCCGGATTGCCGGGAAGCTTGCGACGTACCGCTGGCGACGAGCCAAAGTGACCGCTGAAGCAAAGAGCGTGGAAGTGCAAGTCGATGCCGATCCGCGGCTGGCGGCCGCGGTGGGCGGGGCGGCACGATTTCTAGCGGATGGGGCCGGAGTGACGAGCGAGGCTGCCGGCGAACTTGAAAAAGCCGTGCTTTCCGCGTGCGAAGAGGCATTCGAACATCTCGCCGGCGAACAACCACACATTGTGGTGACTCTTTCCGTTTTCCCGGATCGCATCGAAATTGCCATGCGCCACGAGGGTGGCAAGGAGCCGGCGGTCGGCCTGGACCGGATTGCAGGATTTGCGGGAGCCCATGGAGCCCCACAGATACTCTACGGCGTGGATCGCGTGAACTACGAAGCAAGCGATGGAATGGCAGTGACGCGACTTACCAAATACCTGGGACACGCGCCGCGGATTGCCTAAGAGGACTTAGAAAACGCCAGGCACTGTGGCTACCCGCGGCGATCTTCTATTCAAAGCGAAAATCCCAACTACATCTTTAGCGCGAAGGTATTGTGTTTGAGAAGAGATGTCATCTGATCGTCGCTGACAGACATCGTCAGAGTGACGCGGTCGCCCCCCGGAGTAATCGTCACCTGGTTGAGGAGATCGGCCAGATCGGGGTTGTCCTTTTGCGCCTGATAGCGTTTGTAGAGAAAGCCGGCTTGGAGGAGCTGTCCCAAAGTATTGGCATCATCGGTTGAACCGCAGACGGCTTGCACTTTGGCATCGAGTTCACTGCCTGCGTCAATGTTGATGATCGAGTTTTGCATGCGCGTGACAAGCTTGGCGGCTTCCGGAAATTGCTCGATCTCCGGAGCCAACTGGCGAACGGCCAGACGCGTATAGGCGGGATTCGTAACCAGCCAGACGGCGCTGCCCGTGTTCGCCTCATTGATCAGCGCGAAAAACTTGTCGTTGCGCATCAATCCATCCTCATCCCCGAAGCGCACGGAAATCATTTTTTTCAATATGCTCTTCTGGCCGTAAACGGCAGTCCCGGAATCGATAAAGACAAAGGAAAGGTCCGAGGCGCCCGAACCTGAGCCGAAAGAATAAAAGGTGTAGCCGTGAAAATCGGAAGTGGGCAGCTTCTGCTGTTTGAAATAGGCGGCCGTGGAGTCCGGGTTGAAATTGCCCAAGGCGACGCCAACCATTTGTTCGCCAGTCGGGACGGCGTCCGAGCCGGTACCCTCGGCTTTTGCACTCAGGCCCTCGGCGACCAACGCCCATGCGATTTCATCCACTTGCGTGTTGGGATCGTTGCCTGTAGAGACCAGAAATTTCTCGAATTGGCGAAAGCGTTCGGGGAGAACCTGGTCGCGCAACTGAGGAAACCACTTGAGATTGCGCGCTGTTCTTAAGTCCGCGTAACCGAACTCGCCTACGTTCTTGGGAAACATGGCGATCACATCGGAGCCGAGCGTTCCGGCGTGCGCCGGTTTCGGGAGGGCCAGTGGGGTCAGGAGGAGCAGGGCAATTGTCGCGAGTTTGGGGAGTATGGGCGCGCGAGGAAGTGTGCGAGGGTTTGTGGTCCAATTCATGAAAGCTCCTTTCCAGGGTACCAGGAAGATTTCCTATTCTACGGTTGCCTTCCGCAATGCATTCGTCAGCCGATCGCGGAGGGAAGCGACCTTTTCGCGGGCCGGGGCTACATAGGCAGAGTCGGTGAGAGAGGCAAGATTAATCTCGACGTTTGCGAGCGCGCCGCGTGCGCCCGCGGCGGCCATGAAGCGCGCTACCTCCAAGTCTGACTTCATGGATGCGGAAGCGATAGGGTCCAGTTGTCCCAGCCGTTCGAAAAGAGCAACCGAATGTTCCGCCACTTGCATGGGCACCTCCGCGGCTGCAGCCGTAGCCGTCTGAATCGCCGCATCGCGTGATTGAATCTCGGCGGCGCTACCCTGCGGAAGTTTAAAGGCGGCCAGAACCGCGTCGTAGGATGCGGCATCCCGATCGATGGCTTCGGAAAGCTGAAGCGCAGTCAAGCGCATGGCGTCTAACTCCGCGGATAGCTGGTCAACAAACGCTGCTTGCGACTTCTTCTTGCGCGAGAGGCCCGCAACCATTTGGCCGAGCGAAGCGGCCAGCGCTCCCGCCAGCGCTGAGACGCTTCCGCCGCCGGGTGTTGCCGACGGCTCTGCGACTGCGTCCAGAAACGGACGCGCGAGACTCGCGAGCTTGCCGTCCTTGCGGGATTCCAGCGGCGCTCCCGAAAGTGCGGCAGCCAACTTGTTCTCAAACACCTGAGAGGGCGAGAAGTTTTCCAATTGCAGAAAAAAGTCAGCAGCCATCTCGATGGCTTTCTTGGGGATCAACCCCACGATCTCGCTGCCCACGGGTACGGCGCCGTAACGCACCGCTTCGCGCTTTACCATCTCATAGACTCGATGCATCGGTGTCTGTTCGAAATCGGTAAGGTTAATCGAGACCTGCGCCAAATTTCGAGCTTTCAATTCAACGCCCATGGATTTGACGTAACGCATGCCGCCGGAAGAAAAGCGAATGGCTTTGGCGATCTTGTTGGCGACGCCCATGTCCGAAGTGTTGAGATTCACGTTGTACGCGATCAGAAATTTGCGCGCGCCCACCACAGTTACTCCGGCGGTCGGGTGGACTTTCGGCTCGCCCACATCGGGCTGCCGGTCGTGATCGCGCTTCATCTCCTCGCGCAAGCCCTCGAATTGTCCGCGGCGGACATTCTCGAGATTCACGCGATCGGGGCGCATCGCGGCCGCTTCATAAAAGAATACCGGGATCCGGTAGCGCGTCCAGATTTCCTGTCCGGTCCGGCGGGCAAGGGCCACGCAGTCTTCGATGGTGACACCTTCAATCGGGATAAACGGGACGACATCCGTGGCGCCGACGCGCGGGTGGGCGCCTGAGTGGTGCGAAAGATCTATTAACTCGAGAGCTTTTCCAACGCCGCGAAGCGCCGCTTCGGCAACCGCGTCGGGCTCTCCAGCCAAAGTGACGACGGAGCGGTGGTGGTCCGCGTCCATTTCACGATCCAGGATATAGACGCCAGACACGCTGCTCATGGCTGAAACAATGGCGTCAACCTTGGCAGGATCGCGCCCTTCGGAGAAATTGGGGACACATTCAATCAATCGGTTCATAGGAACGGGCAGCCTCGCGTGTACCTAACCATGATAGGAGATTTTGCGTTCCGGGAGCCACTCGCGAGGCGAAATGGCTCTTAATTGCAAAATGGGCAGGGTTCAAGGCGATTATTTTGGCGGCTTGATGAACGGGCTGGGCGGCGGGTAGCGCTTGTCGCCGGCTGGTGGAAGCGGCGAAAAATCCTTGCTGACGCGAGGGAGCGCGGGCGGAGTGTATTTTTTCTCCGGCATGGAAGCCAGCGGCTTTTTCTCAGGCTTCTTCTGAGGCGTTTCCTCGCCCTTCATATAGCGATGAACCTGCCGGATAAAGAATAGGATCGCGACCACCCAGAGGGCGATGACGGCGGACTCGTCAAAGCCCAGACCCGCGGCGGCAAGAAAAAACGTAAGAATGGCGAAGAGGATCGCTAGGACGGGGTAAAAATGCTCAACGAACAAGGATTTCTGCTGGCTTTTTTTCAATTGCAGAATTCTAATTTTCCGGACGGGTTTCTTCTGAGGGCCAGGTTGTGGTTTTGTCGGCGGCATGAACAACGACACCTCGCTTGATGGTCATCGAGCAGGTGTTCACCCCAAAATAATAAGGAATTTCGCGATAGTCATCCACATCGAAGGCGGCGAGGTCCGCGTACTTGCCAACCCCCAGCGAGCCTATGCGGTCGTCGCGCCCAAGCGAGAAGGCGGCGTTTATCGTGGAAGCTGTGATTGCTTCAGCCGGGGTCATGCGGAGCATATTGCAAGCAATGGACAGAATCATGGGCATACTGAGGGTGGGGCTCGTGCCGGGGTTGTAGTCGGTGGCGAGGGCCACGATGGCGCCCGCTTCGATCAACTTTCGCGCGGGAGCGTAATCGCGAAAGCCGAGATGAAAGTCGCATCCGGGAAGGAGGGTGGCGACGGTGCGTGACTTCGAGAGGGCGGCAATGTCGCCTGAATTGACGTGCTCGAGGTGGTCGCAACTGGCGGCGCCAAGCGAAACCCCGAGGCGCGCCGCGCCGGTGCGGCTCAGTTGCTCCGCGTGCAAGCGAGGCACCAGGTTATGCCGCTTGCCTGTTTCGAGGATGCGCCGGGACTGCTCGAGAGTGAACGCGCCTCGGTCACAAAAGACGTCGCAGAATTCGGCGAGTTTTTCCGCGGCAACCTCAGGAATCAATTTCTCAGCCAGCAGATCGAGGTAGTCCTTTGTTCCGCCCGGCGATTTTCGAAACTCTGCGGGAACAACGTGCGCGCCGAGAAATGTCGAGACAATATCGAGGGGCTGCTCGGAAGCCAATTCCTGGTGCAAGCGAAGAATTTTCAATTCGCTTGCTACGTCCAGACCGTAACCGCTCTTGGCCTCGATGGTTGTGGTTCCGCATGCGGCAAATTTTCGCAACGCCTTGTGAGCCCGCGCTTTCAAAGCTTCCGCTGTGGCCGCGCGGAGCTTCTTTACAGAGTTGAGGATGCCTCCGCCTTTGCCGGCAATCTGTTCGTAACTCGCTCCGGTGATTTTCAGCTCGTATTCCTCGGCGCGGCTGGCGGCGTGAACAAGATGAGTGTGCGAATCAACGAAACCGGGCAACACCACCCGGCCGTGAAGATCGAACTTCTCGGCGGAAACGGATTCGGGAAGAGATTCAACTTGTGAGCGCGAACCGGCCGCGGCAATGCGGCCATCGCGTATCAGGAGCGCGCCATCTTTAATAATTCCTAAATTTGCGAGCGCCGCTCCACGACGAGGGCTGCGCCCGCGCAGAGTCAATAGCTGGGTAGCACCAGTGATCAGCAGAAGTTTCGTCAAAGCCCGCTTATTATGCCGGAACTCTGCGCCCCCTGCACAGCACTGGCGAGCACGCAGAGCGAATCTACGCCGGAGACAAAACAACACCGGTTTCTCTGCGTGCTCAGTGGCTCGGCACGGAACAACAGTTCGATTCTGCTAACGAAGTTTCTAGGTTAGGCTAGGCCCTGGCGGCTTGTCCTTTGTACGCAGGGACGAACACCTGTTGGACAAATTCCTCGAAGCGAGTTGGCGTGGTGTTTTTGGCGGACCGAGTCTCCAGCGCTCGCATGTGACCGCTGTTCATGGCCTCGGACATCTCGAAGAGCAGCTCCCCTGCGTGATGAGACATTCCCATTTGAGACACGGCCTGGACAAACTGATCCTTCGGAATCTGTACGTAGGTGAGAGCCGGCCTTCCAATGATGCTGCCTATAATTTTCGCCATTTCCGTATAGGTGAGATCGCGCTGGCCGTGTAGTTCGCGAGTTTGATGCCCGTGGAAATCAAGGGAGAGCAAAGCCTCGCCGGCGGCCGTGCCGATATCGCGCGTGGCAATCACAGGAAACGGCAGGTCGGGGCGCAACGGGCCAGCCATCTTGCCGGTCGTTCGAATCACGCTGACTTGAGGCAGGGTATTTTCCATGAAATAAGCGGCCCGAAGATGCAGCGAGTTCAGACTAGGTATCTGGTTGAGGCGGTTTTCGAGCTTGAATAGCCCAACCACCGGGCCAGTTTTATCCGGTTTATCCGCGCCGACGCTGCTGAGGGTGACAACGTGGCTGATTTTTGCGGCTTCGAGTGCCTTAACTAGGGAATTTATCACCTGGTCTTGATAAGCGAGGTAGTTGGGCGCGGAAAGATTCGGGGGAAGTAGGGCAAAGACGGCGCGCGCGCCGGAGAAGGCCTTCGTCAGTAAGCCAGAGTCAGTGAGATCAGCCACAAAAGTCTCCGCACCGCGCGAAGCAAAACGCGCAAGGTGTTCCTTGCTGCGGCCAACGGCGCGGACCTGTTGTTTTTTCGTCAGCAGAAATTCCGTGACGACGCTGCCGGTATTACCTGTGGAACCTAGTACGACAATCATGGTGTCCTCCTGAGGAACTACTCTCTTTGGGATGCGGAGAAGTGCGATGAAGATGTGCTAGAGGAGAGGAATTTTTACGCCAGATTTTTTTGCAAAATCGATGGCTTCGGAATAACCGGCGTCCACATGGCGAGCAATGCCCATTCCGGGGTCGTTGGTTAGAACTCGTTCGATGCGCGACGCCATTTCCTTTGTGCCGTCCGCCACCGTCACCTGGCCAGCGTGTTGCGAGTAGCCAATGCCGACACCGCCGCCATTGTGGATGGAAACCCAGGACGCGCCGCTTGCGGTGTTGACGAGCGCATTGAGCAGAGGCCAGTCCGCTACGGCGTCCGAGCCATCGAGCATCGCCTCCGTCTCACGGTATGGGGATGAGACGGAACCGCAATCCAGATGATCACGGCCCATGACCACAGGTGCTTTTAGTTCTCCGCGCGCGACAAGATCATTCAATGCGAGGCCAAACTTGTCGCGTTCGCCGTATCCAAGCCAGCAGATTCGCGATGGGAGGCCCTGAAACTTAACACGCTTTTGCGCGAGTTTGATCCAGCGGGTCAGATGCTCGTCTTGAGGAAACATCTCGAGCACAAGCTGATCGGTGCGAGCGATGTCCGACGCTTCTCCGGAGAGGGCGGCCCACCGGAAGGGGCCGCGGCCCTCGCAAAAGAGCGGGCGGATGTAGGCGGGGACGAAGCCTGGAAAATCATAGGCATTCTTCACGCCGTGTTCGAACGCGAAGGTGCGAATGTTATTGCCATAGTCAAACGTGATCGCACCGAGTTTTTGCAATTCCAACATGCCCTGAACGTGCGCGGCAATCGCGGCAAGAGCCCGCTTGCGGTAATCCTTTCGATCGCGTGCGCGTAGTTCACTAGCCGCTTCCAGTGTCATCCCGTTGGGTATGTATCCGCCGATAGGGTCATGCGCGCTGGTTTGATCCGTCAGCAGATCCGGTACAACGCCGCGCTTCGCAAGTTCAGGGATCAGGTCCGCGCAATTGCCTACAAGGCCGACGGACGTCGCCTCCAATTTGCGGACGGCGTTTTTAAGAATGCGCAGCGCTTCTTCAAGCGTGGTGACCATGACGTCGCAATAGCCGCCCTTGACGCGACGTTTAATGCGTTCGGGATCCACATCAATTCCGAGGAACGCGGCGCCATTCATCGTAGCGGCCAAGGGCTGAGCGCCGCCCATTCCGCCCATTCCGCCGCTTACGACAAGCTTGCCGGCCAGGCTTCCACCAAAATGTTTTCGAGCGGCCGCGGCAAAGGTTTCGTACGTACCTTGCAAAATGCCCTGCGTGCCGATGTAAATCCAGCTACCGGCGGTCATCTGGCCGTACATCATCAGGCCGGCGCGATCGAGTTCGTGAAAAGTCTCCCAATTATTCCAGTGGCCGGTGAGATTCGAATTGCAGAGAAGCACGCGCGGCGCATAGTCGTGAGTGCGAAAGATCGCCACCGGCTTGCCGGATTGAACGAGCAGAGTTTCGTCCGCCTCGAGGGCTTTCAGCGAGCGTACTATGGCGTGAAAGCATTCCCAATTGCGCGCCGCTTTCCCGGTTCCGCCGTAGACAACCAAATCTTCCGGCTTTTCCGCGACTTCGGGATCCAGATTGTTGAAAAGCATGCGCAGGGCGGCTTCCTGCTGCCAGCCTCTGCAGGAGAGTTGTGTTCCGCGCGGTGCGCGAAATGGCCCTTTCGAAAGAACGCTGTCCGCAGCGGTACTCGAGAGCGTGGCACTCATTCAGAAGCTCCGGTTTCATCTTAGCGCAGAGGCGCTGCCCGCACCACCTCGCGAGCGCGTCCGGTTTGCCGCGAGATTGCGTGCGGAATTGGCCTAAGGTAGAGTCAACTCATCCGATGAACTACGGCACGCTCCCTTCCCGTTTATTGAATGCGGTGGATTCGTTGCCGAATCCGCGCGCGCAAATGTTGCAGGGAACCGCAGGATGGAGCGCCATCTCCTCCGAAGAGTTCTTACGGCGAGTCGCCGGACTTTCGACCGCCTTCGTGGAGCTTGGCGTGAAGCCGGGCGATCGCGTGGCCTTGTTCGCGGCCAACCGGCCGGAATGGCACACGGCGGATTTTGCGATTACGGGAGCCGGCGGAGTTTCAGTGCCGGTCTATTTCAACGAATCGCCCGAACGCATCACTTATATTTTGAAGCATTGCGGCGCGAGGTTCCTGTTCGTCGCAGGCGCCGCGCAATTGAAGAAACTGGAGGCGATTCGCGGGCAAGTGCCGGAGCTGGAGCAGGTCGTGGTTGCCGATTGCGGCGCGGACCTGCCGGCAGAATATCTCAAGTACGAAACTCTGGTATCCACTTCGAGCGGAGCGGACGTGGCATCGTACCGCCTGCGGTCGTCGCAGGTTTTGCCCGGGCAGCTTGCATCCATTATCTATACATCGGGAACGACCGGCGAGCCAAAGGGTGTGATGCTCACACACACGAACTTTTGCTCGAATGTAACGGACGCTTGCGCCAACGTTAAGTTCAATTCAAAGGACGACGTAGCCATTTCGTTTCTTCCGCTGGCGCATGTTTACGGGCGGATGCTGGATTACACGTATCTTTTTCACGGGATCACGGTGGCCTACGTTGAAGTCGTTGACCATGTTGCGCAGGCGCTTTTGCAGCTGAAGCCCACTTTGTTAGCGGCGGTGCCTCGTGTGTTTGAGAAAATCTATGCCCGGATCGTCGAGCAGGGAAGCCAGCGCACCGGCTTGCAACGAAGTGTTTTTGAGTGGGCGATGAAGGTTGCGGGCCGGTCAGCGCTATGGCGCTCCGGGGAGAAACAAGCAGGTGTTGGATTGAAATTGCAGTGGCGGCTGGCGGACAAGCTGGTGTACACAAAAATTCGCGCGGGGACGGGAGGAAAATTGCGGCTGGTATTTTCCGGCGGAGCGCCGCTCGCCAAGGAACTCGCGGAGTTTTTCTGGGCCGTGGGTATTCCGATTTACCAGGGGTATGGCTTGACGGAGACTTCGCCGGTGCTCACGACCAATTATCCGGAGAATCGGATGGGGAGTTCGGGCAAGCCCATTCCAAACGTGCAGCTTCGCACCGCGGAAGACGGCGAAATTCTCGCCAAGGGCCCTTGCATCATGCAGGGCTATTACAGGAGCGCGGAAGCAACGCGAGAGGTGTTGAGCGCGGACGGCTGGTTCAGCACGGGCGACATCGGTTATCTGGACAAAGACAACTATCTCTTCATCACGGACCGAAAAAAGGATTTGATCAAGACGGCCGCGGGAAAATTCGTCGCGCCGCAACCCATCGAGAACGCCTTGAAGACCAGCGCGTACATCCTGAATGCGATGGTAATTGGGGACAAGCGAAAATTCATTTCCGCGCTGATCGTGCCGAACCCAGTCACGGTGGCGTCGAAAGCGGCTGGTCAGGGCATAAAATTCGGTTCGAATTCGGAGATGGTGGCACACCCGTTTGTGCGTTCGCTGATTGAGAGCGAAGTCGCGCGGTTGACGGCGCACCTCGCGCAATACGAGAGCATCAAACGCTTTGCTCTGCTGCCGGACGACTTCACATTCGACAACGGAAATCTGACGTTCACGCTCAAGCTGAGGCGGCGTGTTGTCGAGGAGCAATTCCAGGAAATCATCGAGCGCTTGTATGCGGACGTGGCCGAGCCGCGACCGATGCTTCAGGAATAGAAACCGCAGCCTAAATCCCAGACTTACACCGAGCTTGTTGATTACTGTCTTGAATTGGTTCACGGGCCGGAAGCTGTATCGCGATTTGTCGCGGACGGGTTGTCGGGCTAAAATCCTAGCGGAGATAGGTTATGCCAGATGACTTGGTAATTGCCGGACGCGCTTTCAATTCCCGCCTGATTGTCGGCACCGGAAAATACCGGAGCTTCCCGGAAATGGCGCGGGCGCACGCCGCTTCTGGGGCGGACATGGTCACCGTCGCGGTTCGCCGCGTGAATCTCACTGACCGCTCCAAAGAATCCCTTCTTGATTTTATTGATCGCGAAAAGATTTTCATCCTGCCGAACACGGCCGGCTGCTACTCAGCGGACGAAGCAATTCGCACCGCGCGGCTAGCACGCGAAGTTGGTCTTTCGAACTGGGTCAAGCTTGAGGTGATTGGGGACCAGCAGACACTTTTTCCAGACACAGAGCAGTTGATCGAAGCGACGCACGTACTGGTGAAGGAAGGCTTTGTTGTTCTGCCTTATACGAACGACGACCTGATTGCCGCCCGCAAATTAATTGACGCCGGCGCCGCCGCCGTCATGCCGCTGGCTGCGCCGATCGGATCCGGGCTGGGTATTCAGAATCCAGCGAACCTTCGCATTCTGCGCGAACGGATTACAGAAGTCCCGATGATCGTTGACGCCGGAGTCGGCACAGCTTCGGACGCGGCGGTCGCGATGGAGTTGGGCGCGGACGGCGTGCTGATGAATACGGCCATCGCCGAGGCCGCGGATGCAGTGCTGATGGCAGAAGCGATGCGCGAATCTGTTTCCGCTGGGCGCAAGGCTTGGGTCGCCGGGCGCATGCCAAAGCGTTTATACGCTTCGGCATCTTCGCCACTTTCCGGAATCGTTCGCTAAGTTACTCTTTCAGATTGGGCTGGCTCTGCCCGGATTTGCGCTGTGATTCCATGATCATTTCCGCGGCTTGCTGCTGCATGCGTTGCTGCAATGCCTGCATCCTCTGCTCCATGATCGGCATCATGGCCTGCATGGACTCCGCAGTGATGGCCGGAAGTTCCCGCAGAAGTTTTTGCCCGGTAGGTCCGGAATAAAATGCGACGAGGTTATCCACGTCGCCCTTTGTGAAATGTTTCTGGTAAACAGGGACCATGGCCTGCAGCATTTCGTTCCACGGAAATTCTTTCAGAAAATCGTCCAACTCCCTGTTCAGGCGCGCTTCAAAATCCGCCGGAAGCTTGTCTTTGTTCTTCTCATATTGCTCGTGCATCATCTGATGAAGCGGCTGCATCATCGCGTCCACCATTTTCGACATCATTTCACGCGAATGCATGACTTCGAGATATCGCTGGATGTCTTCCTTCGATGCAGGCGAATCAGCTGAACTTTGCTGTGCAAATCCTACCGAAGACGTCCAAAGAAGGACTAATACGACCATCAGGATGCGTTTCATGTAAGCCTCCGATCGATTGAGAAGAGCGTACCCTACTTAGGATGCGTTTGAAAACTCACTCTTTGGGAAGTTCCAGGTGACGATGCCTCAGCCTAGCTCGAGAAAGGCTTCTTGAACGTCCGCCTGGCGATTGCAGCGCAGTGCGAGTCGGCGCAAGCGATGCAGCAAGAGAGGGTGCTCTTACTGGTGGCGGTACTTCAAACGTTCGGTGATACACTCCGGTCAGGAAGACGCCGAACCCATGAAACCAGCATCGAACATCAAGACGCCAGCGCAGTACATCGCGTCGCTCCCCGCTGACCGCGCGAAAACAATCGCGACGGTGCGCGCAATCGTGAACAAGCACATTCCGCGCGGCTACCAGGAGTGCCTCGTCTGGGGCACAATCGGCTGGACGATCCCCCTGTCCCGGTATCCAGACACTTACAACAAGCAGCCGATCTGCTACGTCGCGCTCGCGTCGCAAAAGAACTACTGCTCGCTCTACTTGATGGGCGCGTTTTGGAGCGCAAGTCAGCTCGAGCAGTTGAAGGCTGCTTTCAAGACCGCAGGGAAAAAGCTTGACATGGGGAAGTGCTGCGTTCATTTCGAGTCGCCGGACGATTTGCCCCTCGAACCGATTGGCAAGCTGATCTCGGCGATTTCGAGCGAGAAGTGGATCGAGATGTATGAACAATCGCGCTTGAAGACCAAGTCGGGGCAGGCGCAGGCGGCGAAGCACGGCTCGTCATTGGAGAGCAATGCGACCGCCAAACGCGTCCACGCAAAGCGTCGCCGGTAAATTTTGCCAGCGTGACTCACCGCAAATAATCTCCACCACGATTCAATTGCTCCTGGAGGTGTACCAGAGATTGCAGCTTGTGCAATCGGAGATGGAAGAATGCCCAGAACCAGGGTGTGCTGCATCTATCGGCGGCGTCTTCGCGCGCGCCTGACGACGCGCTGTTTGAAACGTTTTTGTGTCCTGCGCGGACGGATTTTGCTGTCGCTCAACTGAATTTCCCGTTCAATCAATTTCGCAGACTCGGGAGCAAGACTAATGAACTCCACACCCACTCCCACTCCCGGCATGCAGTAACGCACCTCGCCGCGAGTGCAAATCTCCGCGTTTGTCAGCAACAACTTGAACCGCAAATCGAGGACGGCACCTTCGGGGAAAACCCGTGGCGTGCTGATGAAAATTCCCCCGCAGCTGATATTGGGCGGTTTAATTAAAATCTTTTCATTTTGGCCCTCGTAAACCATTGTGATCTCTCTGAGGTTTTGGACTCTCACATTCCTTCTTTTGTCCCCACCAGAACTGCGCGCATTACCTTTGCCTGTCATTCGTTGATTGCCTCTCGTTTCGGGACATTACGGGATGCCGGCATCTGAAGATGCCAGCTATGGCGTTTCACCCCACAGTAGGGGCAGAAGGCAAAATGAGGCGAAAGTTCACGGGCACAAGAGCCGCACGATTCGACGGAAGTATGAGACAGCGCCACCACTCGCTGGACCTCTTCAAAAGTTGTCAGGCCGTTGCGTACGAGATCCAGGGCGTATTCCTGCATAAATTTGATGCCATTCTGCCTGGCCAGTAGTCTGACTTGATCGTTGTCATTGCCTGAGCGTACCGCTTGCCGCAGGGCATCGTTGAATTGGAGCATTTCATAAATGCCGACGCGGCCTCGATAGCCTGTGAAGTCGCACGCATCGCATCCATTCGCGACAGTGTGGACTTTAGGCGGCTCCATGAGGCCGGCGGCCATCACTGTGTTGAGATACTCCTCGGTAGGCGCGGAGGTGTAATGACAAGGGCAAAGACGGCGGAGAAGCCTTTGCGCGATGATGGCGCTTAACGCTCCGCCAATCTGGTAGCCGGGGACACCGAGGTCCAACAAACGTGTGACCGCCGAGACGCTGTCGTTGGTGTGCAGAGTGGAGAGAACGAAGTGGCCGGTCTGGGCGGCCTTGATCGCAATTTCCGCGGTTTCGCCGTCGCGAATTTCTCCAAGCATCACCACATCCGGATCCTGACGCAGCACAGATCTCAGGCAACTCGCGAAGGTTAAGCCAGCCTTGGTATTGACTTGAACCTGATTCAAGCCGGGCAGGTTGTACTCGACGGGATCCTCAACGGTGACGATGTTGACGGAAGGCCGCCGGATGGTGTGCAAACAAGAGTAGAGTGTCGTGCTTTTTCCCGAACCGGTAGGGCCGGTGACAAGCAGCATGCCCTGCGGAAGCCTGACGATTTCGCCGAGCGCGTCCGCAATTTCCTCGGGAATGCCCAACTCCTCAAATCCCTTCAATGGCGATTCGCCTTCGAGCAATCTCATCACGACTTTTTCGCCGTACTGTGTTGGAAGCGTGGAAACACGAATATCCACACGACGACCGGAAATCTTGACTAGAAACCTTCCGTCTTGCGGAGTCCGGCGTTCGGCAATGTCCATGTCCGAAAGAATTTTGACGCGCGATGCGACGGTATTCTGCAAAGCGCGCGGAATGCGCTGGAAATCGCGAAGGATGCCATCCACACGGAAGCGGACCGCCGTATCGTTTTGCTGTGGCTCGACGTGAATGTCGCTGGCTTTCTTGGTGACCGCGGCTTTGATCATGGTGGCCACAAGATGAACCGCAGGCGTGGTCTTGGATTTTTGCTGCAACTCCACTTGCATTTCGCGCATGGCCTCAACGTTGCGTTCCTGGGAACTCAAGGAGACGAATTCCATACCGGTTGTATCGTCCGCAACCTGGATCGCTTCGGGGGGCGCATCGGGCGAGGAGTATAGCCGTTCGAGGGCGGCGACCACTTCGCCCTGAAACCCAAACTTGGGAACTATCTTTAATCCCGTCTTGAACCGGAGTTCATCCACAAGCTGGAGGTTTTGCGGTTCCGACATGACTACGGTCAGAGACTTCCCGTTCACAGCAACTGGAATGGCACGGCAGCGCCTGGCAAGAGCAACCGGAATCAACCTTAAGACATCTGAGGGCGGATCAAGTTTTTCACAATCGAGGTATTCGACGCTGGATACTTCGCCCAGCGCGGAGGCGAGATCTTTCTTTGAGACGAGTTTGCGTTGCAGCAGCAGCTCGCCCAAATGAATGACTTTGCCTTGTTGTTCGTGGAGGGCCTTCTTGAGTTCCGCAGCGGAGATATGGCCGCGTTCACAGAGGACTTCCCCCAGCCGCTTTTTTTTCATGGCTCGGCTTTCCGCAGGAGCGAGACAAAGCTCCAAGGCACACTCTTAACGGAAGGGGATGCTTGAATATTACAATGTTCCGAGGAAAGTACCGAAGAAGTTTTGGAGCGTTTGCCCAGACGCGCAACCCGCAATGGCCGGGGATGAGTGTGTGGATGGCATCCCCGGTTATGCATTGCGGAGCTCGCACCCGCTAGGGGCGGTTCATTGTTAGACGACAGCGCCAGGAGTGCACAGAGAGATGCTTCCCGGCTTAGCGATCATGGTCGTGATCGTGGCGCCATTTCCAGTAGTCGCGCTGCTGGTCGGGGTCAAGTCTCCTGAAGTCGCGATATTCATAGTGTCGTTCGTGGAGCCATGACCGGTAGTGATCGTCTTCGTCGTGGTCCCAGTGGTGATAGTCGCGGTGGTAGGAGTCGTAATACCCGACACGAGCGGCGCATCCGGTGGTTAGGGCAGGCGCCATCATTGCGAGTCCAAGCACCATTGGCCCCAATAATTTAGTT
Source organism: Candidatus Acidiferrum sp. (assembly GCA_035279745.1). GTDB lineage: Bacteria > Acidobacteriota > Terriglobia > Acidiferrales > UBA7541 > Acidiferrum. Next base: position 441,114 of record DATEHE010000016.1, read on the forward strand.
GCGATTTGCATTTCACACTCTCCTCGGGCTGGTGGTGGAATGGCCGCCTGCTGGTTCCCAAGCGGCAAAGCCCGCGGAGCGTTCAGAGTTGGATGAGCTCCGAAGGTGCTCTTTTCATAAAACACCAAGTCGCAAGTTAAGTTGCACCTTCGGCTGGAACAATTCAAAGACGCGATGCGGAGATTGGCGTAGACGCTAGGCGCGAGCGGACTTCCGTGCCTGCTCGGAGTCGTAACTTTCGCCGTAAATCGAGGGCACCTTGGCGCCCATGCTGCGCAGGTAAGCGCTCAGTTGACCGCGATGATGGATCGTATGGTGCAATCCCATTGCCAGGAACATCACGGCAGGCAATTGGAACATCCCTCGAAAATCGACCGGTTTCGTGAGTTGCTCACCGCTCAATTTGAGCAGTTGCTGGACTGATTCGGCGTGGCGCTTTTCATACCATGCGACAACTTCTTCCGGAGATTTTGCCGCATCCGGAATGACGGCCGCGGCGCTGAATTGTCCGTTGTTTACTGCGTCCAGAAACCGGACATCCGAGGCGGCGATGTGCCGCAACAAATCGTTGGCACTTTTCGACACGGAATCGGGCCGGTAACTCGATTTGTCAGCGGGGACGGCAGCTAGGACGCCCTTTGTGATCTGGCTTTCTCGCTGCAAAGTTGGAATGTAAACCTCATGCAAAAGGAAAACAGCATTTTCAGGACTCATCGCGTTCATCGTGGATTCTCCCGGCCAATAGAATTGTGTTCAGCCAAACCACTACGTGTGATTGGATGCAGCAAGACGAAAGGAGTTTCACAGGTGGGGTGGATCGGTTGAAGGGTGCAAGGCACACTCCAACGGCTGCTCCTGGGAGGGAGACTGCGAGTTTCGTTGTGATTCAGCTTTGAAACTTACTTGCCGTCGTGATCGCCGTCAGCGCGCGCGGCTTGTGCATTTTGCTTGGCCTTGGCCGCTGCACTGATCGTCACTTGATCCTGAGGAATCGCGTTCTTCGGCGTGGTTTGTTTGGGAGTTGGTTGCGTCTGGTGCGCTGCTGCGCTCTGGGTAATGGCGTGGTTGCTTAGAAGGGAGTGGACGGACACGGTGCACCGCTAACAGGATGTCGGCCACGCTGCGAAAGACTCGAGCGGCCGGGAAATTGAAGGTCCTTAATTCGGCGGGCGACTTTATCCCACAACGACTGATCGAGCACAAGATTGGTTGCAATCTAACGTACGTAGAGAGCTGCAATTCGATCGTGACACTCGCTTATTCACTCATCTTGTCAGGCCAAAGTTTAGTTACTGTACCGTGGTTCAGGATATCAGCAGCGCACACGGAACAGAGTCAGCCTCCCTTTGCGCGGCGGAGCTCAAAGATAATGTTTTCGAGAAAGTTTGAGGCCGGGCGATCCGATGCTAGTGACTTTTGCAAAACCGATCGAGGAGTGCCCAGTTTGCGAAAGCAAACTTGTGCGACGCTCGCATCGAAAAGGAGTCATCGAACGAACTTGGCTGAGGGTTGCGTTTCTGTGGCCCTACCGTTGCAAGAATTGCGACACGCGATTTTGGGCGTTTCACCGGCAGTACCACATTTCTGACGACGCATTCGCCGGAGAAAAATCCAGCTTGGCTTGAGATGCCAGCGACGCCGAAGATCCTCCATCCCCTAACACACAACTATTCAAACATGAGGTTAGTGCTTATTCGTATCTAAGTGTCTGCATAGGGTCGACGCGAGTGGCGCGTCTGGCCGGGATATAGCAAGCGGCGAGTGCGACAGCAAAGAGACTTACCGTAACGCTCGCGAACGTGGAGAGATCGCTCGGCGCAACCCCAAAAAGAACGCTCGTCATCAAGCGAGTGAGAATCAAGGCCAAGATGATTCCGATTGCGACGCCGACGCCGACCATTGCGGCACCTCGTTTGAGGACGAGACCAAGCACATCGCCAGTCTGCGCACCTAACACCATGCGCAAGCCGAACTCCTTCGTGCGGCGGGCCACGGAGTAAGAAACCACGCCGTAGATGCCCACTGTGGCGATCGCAAGAGCGATCACAGAAAACAAGGAGAGCAAAAGCGAGAGAAATCTCGGCCGCGCCCGCGCGAGAGAGAGGACATCATCCATGGTGCGGACGTCGGCTAATGCAAGAGCAGGATCCAGTTCATTGAGTTGTTGACGCACCACTCCGGCGAGACGTTCAGAGTTACCGCCTTGCGGACGCATAACCACGTACATTTCGGAAACGCCGAATGCGGCTGACTGGCGATAGGGAAGGTAAAGCTCCGTGCCAGCCGGGCGATCCAGGCCAGCGTTTTTGACGTCGTCCACTACGCCGACAATGGTGCACCAGTCTTTCCCCGGTCGAACGCGCCGGCCGATGGGATTCTCGTGCGGCCAGAATGTAAGCGCCATCGTCTTATTCACAATGACGACAGGAGGAGCGTCGTTGGTATCGCGATCATCAAATAAACGTCCATCCATCAAGCGAATCCCCATCGTCGCAAAATAGTCCTTGCTCACCGCCTGATAAAAATCCACGTTTTGGATGGGGCCGTCCTTTGTCTGGACGAACCCCTCGATGCCCGTATCGTTCATATTGGGCGGCCGAAGCGGAGGCAAGCCCGAAACGAGTGCCGCCGATTTCACTCCTGGCAGATTTGTTAGTCGAGTATCCAGTCGAGTCCAGAAGTCAGTGATTTTCGCCCCATCCGTGTAGACGCCGCTGGGGAGCGAGATGCGCATGGTAATGACGTTATCGGGATGAAGCCCGGTATGCACTTCCTGCAATTTCCAGAAGGCCTTCAGCATCAAGCCGCAACAGATGAGGAGGAGCAAGGCCATCGCAAGCTCCATCACGACGAGCGAATTTCGGAAGAGTTGAGCGCCGCCGGCAGCCGTCGTGCTTCCGGCCGTGTCTTTCATTGACTCGGAAACTTCGCTGACGACGAGCGTGGCAAGAGGCGCAAGCCCGAACAAGATGCCGGTAATCACGCTGATCCCAAGCGTGAACAACAAGACTCGCCAATCCACAGAGATTTCGTCAGCACGGGGAATGCCGCCGGCGTTCGTCAATTGAACGAGCCGCACTCCGGCATAAGCGAGTCCCACGCCGAGAGTTCCTCCAAATAGAGCCAGAAGTACCCCTTCGGTTACGAATTGTCTCGCGAGCCGCGCGAGGCTGGCACCCAATGCTCCGCGAATCGCGATTTCTCTCCGGCGCGCCTCGGCCCTGGCGAGCAACAGATTTGCGACATTTACGCTGGCGATGAGCAACACGCACACGACAACTCCCAGGAGCACCAGCAATGCCGGGCGAACGCTGGAAACAACTTCAGACTGCAGTGAATAGCTGACGAGCGTGTGATTTTTTGGATCAAAGCTGTGTGTGTGCGGCGCGCGCCGTTCGCCGTAGCTTTGAACCAGCGAGGCAAGTTCGCCTTGCGCTTGCGCGGCGGTGACTCCCGGTTTCAACCGGCCAATCAGGTAGTAATTGTGTGAGCCACGGCCGCCCGGGTTGGCCGGGTCAAGTTGCATCGCCGTCCAAACTTGCGCGGGATCTTCTTCTCCCGGCGGAAACTGAAAGCCTTTCGGCATTACACCAATGACTGTGCATTTCCGGCCATCCAGTCGGGTCTCGTGCCCAATGACGCCCGGGTCTCCCCCAAAAACGGACTGCCAAGTTCCATAGGAAATGTCCGCAACCACGTTCCCGCCGGGCACATCGTCCGACGGCTGTATAAGCCGCCCTTGCACGGGCTGGACTCCGAGAGATTCGAGCAGGCCGCCGCTGACAAGCGCCGCGGTCACTCGAACCGGCTGAGCGTTTCCGGCGAGGTTCACTCCCCCGGTGGTCCACGCATCGAGGGATGCCCAGGAATGGGTGTCACGGCGAAGGTCTAGGAATTCCGGTCCAGAAGACCAGAAGCGGTGCAGGCCTCCGTTTGGGAAAGTGGGAAATTCGGTGTAAATGCGGATCAGTTGTTCAGGATGGGAGTAGGGGAGTGGTTCGAGAAGCACGGAATTGACGACGGTGAAGATTCCAGTCGTGGCACCGATGCCCAGCATGAGGCAAAGAACGGCAGCGGCGGTGAAACCAAAGTTTTTGCGCAACATGCGAAGCGCAAATAGCACGTCTTGCCGCAACGTTTCCATCGCCATCCTCCGCTACAAGTTAGTACGCACTGCCGCCGTATTTGTTCCCGGGATCGATTATGAAAGACGCGCAGATCCGGTTTTTGTTTCTCCCCGGCACGCTGCTGGGGTCAGAGAGTCCGGAACAGGAAATGCCACAAGATGTCCACAAGCGCATGAACGATGGCCGAAGCAAAAATAGAGCCGGTCTTGCGCCAGGTCCATCCATAAAACAGGCCGGCAATGGATGCGAGAAGGACATAGCGCCAGTTGGGAAATCCCAGATTCGTGATATGCGAGAAGCCAAACAGAATCGAAGCAGTCCACCAGCCTGCGAACTCACTATTGCATGCCTTGGAGAGAAGGTTCTGGAGCAATCCGCGAAAGAGAAATTCTTCAGGCCAGGCGGTAAAGAACAGAATTCCAAGCGAAGTGAAGAACAGGGAAGACCACGCACCCCGCTGTGGCGAGAAAGAAATGAAATGCATCTTCGTGCCCAAAAAAATCGCGACGCAAGCGAACAGCACGAAACTGCCGAGTATGTGCCATTCCCAATTTCGGCCCCAGGCAATCGAATATCCGATTCCATCCACGCGCCGCAGGAGCACGAAGGCGGCCAGCGCGACATTCAAGGCCAGAAGCACTGTAAGCACATAAGCGAGCTTGGCTTCCGGGTAGGGCCACACCCAGTGTGTCGGTCCAAATTTCACGGCTACCCAAATTCCCACCAGCACCAGAAAATCTTGCCAAGTGCCCGCCGGTTTGCGTTCCGAAGAGGCAGCAAGCGCCAGCGGAACGAACACGAATAGCGCCACCGCGGCGATGCGTGCGATCGTAAACGTGCCCGAGCCCCACGCGTAAATTAGGTAGAGAAGAAAAGCGGCGGCGCCGAAGAGCACTCCGCCCGCGGCGCCCGAGTGCGCGGCCAGTTTTTCCGAGACGCCTCTCGCGGAAAACAGCAGCATGACGAGGAGGTAGCCACCAAACGCGGTCAGCGTCGCCGCAAACTCCTTGCCACCGTAGCCATGCCATGTCGCGTAGAGCGTGCCCGTGAGGCACAGCGCGGCCCACAGGCCGACGGCGGCAAAAACTCCGATTTGGCGTGATGCTGGCAATTTTCTCGTTCGAACTTCAAAATATTGGCAGATGATTGTAGCTCAGAGGGATGCGTTCCCAAATGCGGTCAGGATCAGTGAGACGGAGATCCAAAAACATTGGTTGTGAAGCCGGACAGCGGCGCACGAGCTATGAAGCGACTGGCTTACATTGATTGGATGCGAGGGCTCGCGTGCGTCTTGATGTTTCAGACGCATTGCTATGATTCGTGGCTCAGCCCAACCGCGCGCAAATCAGCTGTGTTCACCTGGTCGCAGCTTGGCGGCACGCTCCCTGCGCCGCTGTTTCTTTTTCTATGCGGCATCTCTTTCGCCTTGGTCACTGAACGGCTTCGGGAGAAAGGCGTTCCGATTGGGCAGGTCGCGCGCACCACAATCCGACGCGGGGCGGAAATCCTGGGGCTTGGTCTTCTTTTCCGTTTGCAAGAGTTTCTGCTTGGCTATCGCTGGTCTCCGTGGACCGATCTGCTTCGCGTAGATATTCTGAATATTCTCGGCCTCTCCATGATACTCATGGGGATTCTTTGCTGGCTAAGCGCAGCTCGCGAATCCCAGACGCGGCAGCAGGATAGCGCTTGGCTCCGCGCCGCGACCAGGAACCGCGGAATTGCCGTTGGAATTGGAGCCGCACTGCTTGTTGCGCTTTGCACGCCGTTGATCTGGACGACGCACAGGCTCAGTGTTCTGCCGTGGTTCATCGAGTCCTATCTCAATGGAGTACACACTCTCGGCGTTCCACAACCATGGCTCTTCCCCTTATTCCCCTGGTCAGCCTTTGCGTTTGTGGGTCTGGCCGCCGGTTTCTTTCTTTTTACGGACTTCGCAAAGCGCCGGGAAGCAGCCGCATTCGGTGTGCTGGGAGGCCTGGGAATCATCGGCTGCCTCCTGTCGCTCGCCTTTGATCACTCTTCCGCTCGGCTCTATTCCAGTTACGATTACTGGCACACTAGTCCGAATTTTTTCCTGATGCGCTGCGGAATTTTATTGATCATTTTGATGGTCTTGTACGCATGGTGCCGGTGGGGTTTTGCTCAAGCAGGGTTCAGTCCGATGCTCCAGCTTGGAAAGACCTCGCTACTCGTTTATTGGGTTCACATCGAGTTTGTCTACGGCCGCTTTTCCATTCTGCCAAAGCGGCAGAGTACTGTGCTGGAGGCTTCGATCGGATTGTTGGCGATTATTGTCGCGATGGTATTTCTTTCGATTTTGCGCACGAGTTGGAAGAAGCGCCGCGCCCGCGCAGAGAAGCTCGCCGCCGCGCCTTCGCCGGCTTAAACAAATCGCTTGGATTGGTGAAATTGCTTTTAGAGGTCTAGCGTCCCGGCGAGGAATCCTGTCCTGGCGTCTGCTGATCCGCAGGAATTCGAATGATGATTTCGCCCGGCCTCGCGAGGCCCAACTCGTCGCGCGCGATTTTCTCGATCAGCCGCGGGTCGCTTTTCAAGGCTTGCGTTTCCTGCGCGAGGGCGGCGTTGTCCTTGGCCAATTGCGTCAAGTCGGCTTTCACTTTCTTGATTTCGGTCTGCGTGCGGCGCATCGCCAGGAAGCCATGGGTGCCAAACACGTTATGAACAATCATCAGCAGAGCGAGCAAACCCAGCAGCCCGCTGCCATAGCGTCGCGCGAGGTCGTGAATCTTCTCCTGCCTGGCGGACTTTTTGGCGTTCTTCTTCAGCTTTCCAATACCCACTTCATTGCCTCGCTTGCCAGCTTCGCCGATGCCTTCGCGCTTTCGGCTTCTATGTACAATCTCAGGAGCGGCTCGGTTCCGGAAAGACGCAGCAACATCCACGAGCCATCCTCGAAGCAGAATTTTGCACCGTCTGTTCGGTCCGTCGAAACAACTTTCCTGCCCAAAAGTGTCGAAGCGTCCACCGCCACCTTCTTGACCGCGTTTGCTTTTTGTTCGTCGTTCAGGTGAAGGTTTTCGCGCACCGGCCAGAACTCCCGGCCGACCTTTTTAAAGAGTTGCTTGATCTGCTCGCCCAAAGAGGTCCCGCGAGCGGCAATCATCTCGGCGACCAGCAGGCAGGCAAGGATTCCATCCTTTTCCGGCACGTGACCACGGATCGTGAGTCCAGCGCTTTCTTCTCCTCCGAGCGCGATTTTGTCCTCGCGAATCAATTGACCGATGTACTTGAAGCCCACCGGCGTTTGAAAAGTTTTCTGGCCGTGCGCTTTTGCCGCGGCATCAATCATCTGCGAAGTGGCTACGCTTCGCGCCGCGGGCATCCGCCAGCCGCGCGTCTCCACGACGTAGTCATAGACAAGAGCCAAGATATGGTTTGGCTGGATCCACGTCCCGTCGCGATCGATGATCCCAAATCGATCCGCGTCGCCATCGGTCGCGAGGCCGCAAGCCGCGTGTGCATCCATTACCGCCTTGCGCAGCGGAGCGAGATTCTCTTCGCTCACATCCGGCCCTGAACCCTCGAAGAGGCAATCGCGGTTCGTTCGCATGGCGTGAACAGGCACGCCGTGTTCGGTGAGCGCGCGATCCAGATAACCCGCGCCGCATCCATGGAGCGCGTCCGTGACGAATTGCAGCTTCGCCTTTCGCAGTACTTCAAATCGAACCAGTTCGCCAAGCCGCTTCAAATAGTTCTCGCGGAGGTTCACGCGCTCGGTCTTCACTCCTGAAAGTGGTGCGTGTGCCGGGCCAGCTTGCGAGCCTTCCTTGGTGATCATCTTTGCGACGCGCGCTTCAATGTCTTTCGTCACATCCGGTAATGCTGGGCCGGCGTCTTCCGAAGAAAACTTAAGTCCGTGATACTGAGCAGGGTTGTGACTCGCCGTAAAATTGATGGCGCCATCCAGTTTGAGGCGCTGAATTTCGTGGGCCACGGCGGGCGTTGGAGTGAACGTCTCGCAAAGCAGCGTTTGGATCCCATATTCCTGCAGGATCGCCACCGCCAGCTGAGAAAACTCCTCGGAATAGAAACGCGTGTCGTACCCGACGAGGATTGTTGGATTTTTTTTCTTTGCTAAGGCATGTTCGGCGATCGCTCGAACGGCCAGCCGAACATTCGCGAAAGTGAAGTCGTCCGCGATCAGGCCCCGCCATCCGGACGTCCCAAATTTTATTGGCGATGCGTTCATCGTAGGCGCTGCGCTCATGGCATCGTATTCTAGTCTCAGTCGTTTCCAGACGAAAGCATCCCACCCGTAGCGGGAGAAAAAACATGAAATCCAGCGATCACTTCCGGCTCGTACTGGTCACCTGCGCGAATCCGCTGCAGGCCAAGCTCGTCGCCCGTTCCGTCGTGGAAAAACGCCTCGCTGCCTGCGTCAATATCCTTCGAAGCCCGGTCGAGTCCCACTACCGCTGGAATGGAAGGGTGGAAAAATCTCGCGAAATTCTGCTCTTCATTAAGACCACGGCCAGAAGACTTGGCGCTCTCGAGAGGGAAGTGAAGCGCCTGCATTCCTACGAAGTCCCGGAGTTTATTGCCTTGCCCGTCGTCGCGGGCTCGAAATCCTATCTCGACTGGCTTGACCAGAACACCTGACGCAGCTGCTGACAGGATTCGTCCGTGGCTTACTCTCGTCGGGGGTCCCGCTCTTCCACGCCAAGCAGGTCCATTTCAGACGTAGAGCAGTGCCTGGTCCAAGTCCGCCATAATATCGTCCACATCTTCGATTCCCACCGAAAGTCGAACCAAACCTTCCGTGATGCCAATTCGCTCGCGCACTTCTGGGGGCATCGAAGCATGGGTCATCTGAGCCGGCAGAGACACGAGCGTCTCGACTCCGCCCAAACTTTCAGCGAGTGAACACAACTTCAGCTGATTCAGAAATCGCCGTGCCGCTTCCTGGGATCCGAGGTCCATCGAAAGCATGGCACCCGGCCCTTTTTGTTGCCGTCGCGCAATATCGTGTTGTGGGTGGGTGGGCAAGCCGGGGTAATGCACCTTTCGCACCTTCGGATGCGCGTCCAGATGCCTCGCTACTGTAATTCCGTTTGCATTGTGCTGGAGCATGCGAACGGCCAGAGTCTTTACGCCTCGAGACGTCAGGAAACAGTCCATGGGTGCGAGGCCGGCCCCCGCCGAGCGCTGAATGAAATAAATTTTCTCCGCGTCCTCCGGCCGAGTCAGAATCACGGCTCCGCCGGTCGAGTCGCTGTGGCCATTCAGATACTTCGTCATGGAATGCACCACGATTTGTGCGCCGAGTTCGATGGGCCGCTGGAGATAGGGGCTGAGGAATGTGTTATCCACTGCAAGCGTCAGGTTTCTTTCGGTTGCTAATTTTGCGATTGCGGCGATATCTGTCACACGCATCGTCGGGTTCGTGGGCGTCTCGATGTAGATCAGTTTTGTGTTGGGTCGCAACGCCCCAAGCACGCATGCCGGGATGGACGTATCCACAAAACTGAATTCCAGCCCGAAATGCACCAGAAGCTGCGTAGTTAGACGGTAAACGCCGCCGTACACAGCTTCGGACAAAACAATGTGGTCGCCCGGCCGGAATAGCCGGAACATCGCGTCAATCGCCGCCATTCCCGAAGTGAAGACATACGCACTGTGGCCGCCTTCCAGTTTCGCGATCGTTCGCTCCAGCGCTTTTCGGTTCGGGTGGTTCGACCGTGCATAGTCATAACCTTTGTGCTTGCCCAGTTCCTCGTAGACGTAGGTCGAAGTTTGATAGATGGGCGCAACGACCGCGCCTGTGGCCGGATCGGGCTCCTGCCCCACGTGTATCGCGTTCGTAGCAAATCCCATTTTGGTGTCCTCTTTCCTCTTGAGTCTTGGCCCGGCGGGGATAACCGGATTCGGCGTTGATAATCGTTTGCGGCACCCTGCACACGTCAGGCCACCGAATGGTTTCTCCGTCGTTACGCTCGCGGCTTTCGGAGGCCTGCAGGGCGGATGCTTCCGAACTTACAGGACCATTCCCGACGAGTCAATTCCGCAACAACTTTCTTTATCCTGAAGTACATGGCAAGCATTTGGCGTGTTGTGCTCACCGCGCTTCAAGCAGCACACTTTCATGGGTTTGCATCTTATTCTCCGTCGGAGTAACGTTAGCCCCACGCGCCTTTCAGTGGAAAATGGGGTCCACGGGAACATGAAATTCACCGTCGCCAGATTGGTTCTTCCTTTCCTCGCCTGTCTTTTTGCCGCTGCGCTCATTTTGCCCGCGCAGGAGCCCTCCAAGGATGCTCCCAAGCCTGCCGCGTCTGCCGCGCAATCCGGTGAACCCACGCGCTTAACTATCGAAGTGACCGGGGGCGATGATCCGAAGCCGGTCGAGAACGCCAGCGTGTACGTGAAATACATTGAGCAGCGAACGTTGAGGAAAGACAAGAAAGTTGAGCTCAACGTGAAAACCAATCGCGATGGCACGGCTCATGTTCCAGACGCTCCGCTGGGTCGCGCCCTGATTCAGATTGTCGCCGACGGTTGGAAGCCCTACGGCCGCTGGTACGACATCACCGATCCGCACCAAGTCATCAAGATTCGCCTGGAGAGGCCGCCGAAGTGGTACTGAATTGTCCTTCAAATCACCAAGTTGAATCTTTCGCGCCGTTTTTCTGATTCTCGCAAGCAAAATGCTCGCCAAATTCTTTCAGAAGGAAGAGATTCATGTGGTCGACTTATATGCGGCGAACGAGCTGCGCTTGGCGAGGATTGCGTTGCACAAAAATTGTGCAAACCGCATCAGCTCATTGAAGAGAGTGAAGTTAGCTGGCGTTCGCTGCCCATTTTCCACACACTTATCAACACGAGTGTTGAAATCTTAATCTCGCAGAAATATTTCTTTCGCAGTTCGGCACGCCACTTGCTCCTCGCCGCGCATTTTGACCGTTCTGGAACTTCGATGCTACAGTTCTTCGTCGGATCTTCTGATGAATGAGACTTTTGAAGGCACTTTTTCTCTCGCTCAGATGCTTTGGGGCAACATCGTTGCGCGGCCTCTCCGTAGCACGCTGAGTGTAGTCGCCATCGCCATTCAGGTGATTCTAGTTCTTCTCATTGTGGGACTTACTACCGGCGTCGTTTCCGAATGGGGAAAACGACAGGAAGGCGTTGGCGCAGATTTGCTCGTTCAGCCGCCTAACTCTTCCATTTTCTTTGCATTCTCTAGCGCCGTCATGCAGGAATCTCTCGCCGGTAAAATTGGCGCCCTTCCCGGCGTGGACGAAGTAGCTCCCACTCTGATTCTCACGGAGCCAAAAAGCTTCATCATTGTCTATGGCATTGATTTCAAACGCTTCAACGCCCTGAGCCGCGGTTTTCTTTTCCGGACCGGCCGTCCTTTCGGTTCGCCGGACGAAGCCATCGCGGATGACATCATTGCACAGACGAAGCACCTAAATGTGGGCGACCACATCTCGCTTTTAAATCATGACTTTACGATCTGCGGGATTGTCGCCCATGGCAAAGGAGCCCGCTTTTTCATTCCGCTCAAAACCGCTCAGGAAATCGCCGGCGCGGAAAATCGAGTCTCCATGTTCTATGTTCGAAGTAAAGGAGATACGGAAGGCGCCCGCGCCCAGATTCTTTCGATTGACCCTCAAGACCGAGTGCGCTCCATGGCCGAGTACGTCACACTCATGAGCTCCTCCAACCTCCCGCAATTGAAGCCCTTCACTCGCACCATGGTGGGGCTCGGTCTCGTCATCAGCTTTCTCGTCGTGCTTTTGAATATGCACACCATGGTGATGGAGCGCACTCGCGAAATCGGCATCCTCAAATCGCTGGGGCTGTCTCGCATTGGCATCATGCGCATGCTTTTGGGCGAAACGCTCATTTTGACGCTTTTTGGTTGCCTCGCGGGAATTGTGCTTACTTATCTTTTCCAGGCAATCATGCGGCAGACTCATCCCGACCTCATGATTCTGATCACTCCTCAATGGGTGCTCGCCGCTACAATTCTTGCCCTCATCGGCGCGGCCATTGGGGCGATTTATCCTTCGCTGCGCGCGGCCAGCTATGATCCCGTCGTCGCTCTCGCGTACGAGTAGACGGTACTAAATCCCCGCGCTCTTTTCTCGCTGGCTTGTGTCGCGTGTTTTACTCTTAAGCGCGTCGAAGTGCCCGCCAATTGTCACGCCCTCTGGAAGCTGCTACCTTTATGCCACTCTCCAGTCCTTCCATTCTGGAGGATTCCGCCGGGTCGGCGGCATTCCCTTACCAAGGAGTTTCACTATGAAGCGAATTCTTCTTACAGCGGCAGCCGCAGGCCTGTGCCTTTTTTTCGGCGCGACCGCTCGCTCTCAGATGGGCATGAACTTCCTCAATCGGCCGGCAATCTCCGATTTCTTTCGTCCCGTCGTTGGCGGGGGCGCCGTCTATCAGACTGTCGACCCCAATTCGCCACGCAACGGGCAATCGATGGAAATGCTCGTCGTGGGAAAGGAAATGGTCGGCGCGAAAGAGGGCTACTGGCTCGAGTTTTCATTTGAAGAAAAAGCTGCCAATGGAAAGATCTACAGCAAGGTCTTAGTTTCCACTGAGGATTTTCAGCCTCATCGTATTGTTTTCCAAATGCCAGGGGGGCCTGCGATGGAAATGCCTGCCCAAATGGGTTCCAGGACCTCGCAGAAAATCGCGGATGACTTGGCCAACTGGACCAAAGTAGGAACCGAGTCTCTGACCGTGCCTGCCGGCACTTTCGCCTGCCAGCACTGGAAAAAGAAGGATGGCAAGGGCGATGTTTGGGTCAACGATTCGATTTCCCCATTCGGTATGGTCAAGGAAATCAGCAACGGTTCTTCCGAGGTACTGGTGAAGATCTTGACTGGAGAGAAGGATCACATTACTGGCCCTGTGAGTCCCTTCAATCCTCAGTTGTTTCAGCAAATGATGATGAATCAAGCGGGCAAGGAACGGCAGTAATCCCTGAGGCGCATTGCGTCCGGCGTCCTGTACGGCCTTCTAATTCTCCGGGGGTGGCGGCTCTGAATAGCCTCCGCCCCACACCTGGAGGGCGCGCCCAGCGCATTTCGCCTTTTCGACCCATTTCACGCCCCGCGGGAGAAGGGATGCCCTCTTCGCGCTGAATGGCGAATTCGTCGTTGACGAGTTCGAACCTCGTCAATACACTCCACTCACTTATGCCCGCCAGAAAGCTGCGCGTGGGGGCTCCTCTCGTTTTGAGCGCGTTGGTTGCCGTTGCACTCGAAACTGTAGCTTTGCTCTTTCTCCATCCCGGGCATTTCGGTTCTGTACTTTCACAAAGCTTGCAAGCCATCTGCGCCTGTCTCGCAGGTTTCGCCTGCTGGAAAGCGGGCTTGCGTGCCCGTCAGTTTTCACGATTCTTCTGGCAGCTATGCGCCGCAGCGTTCTTTTTGTGGGCTCTCGCCCAAATTGAATCCACGTACCGGCTCTATTCGGTTCAAGGCCCCGTCCATTCCGGCGCGGCCAATATCATGCTTTACTTTTTCTCCTTCACTCCGCTCTTCGCCGCCTTGTTTTTATCTCCCCGTGCGGACAGCGAGGGCCCTCGCCTCGAATTCCTGCTGGATTTCCTTCAGGTACTGATTGTCACCGGCGCGCTTTACCTCTTATTCCTCCATGTCCCGTGGTGGCAGCTGACGCAAGATCAATGGGTTTCCCGCCGCGCGGCCACGGTTAATGTTCGGAACGCTGCTTTATCGCTCGGCTTCATACTTCGCGCGTTCGCCAGCCGCAGTCGCCGCGAGCGCGAGCTATACACTCGCGTCGGATTCCCCATGGTGCTGTATTCCCTGGGTTTTTGGTTAGGCAAGCGTGGCATTACCTATTGGTCCGTTCGTCTCGGCACTTGGTTCGACCTTGGATGGTCTCTTCCATTCCTGCTCATTGTTTTGCTCGCCGAAAGTTGGCAGGACTCCTCCGACGTGGATGTTTCTGCATCCGAGATGGGATTGATCCCCATCGCGCTTGCTTGCATAGCGACACTTTCGCTTGCCGGGGTCACCGCTGGACTTCAGGTCTACCGCGGATACATCACCACTCCGGAAGTTTTTCTCATCTGTGGTTCCGCTGGCGCTGTCGTTCTGTGTTTTTTCTTCCGTTTGGGCGTCACTCTCTACCGACAGAAGAAGACGTTTGACCTCCTGCAGGCCTCCGAAGGCCGTTACCGGTCCCTCTTCGAACGCAATTTGGCTGGCGTCTTCTCGACGACTCCGGATGGCCGGTACATTGATTGCAACGAAGCTTACGCCCACATGTTCGGCTATTCCTCCCGAACGGAAATGCTGTCGTGCTCGCCATTCGTGCTCTACCCCAACCGGGCCGCCCGCGAGGAACAGGTCGCGCTTCTCCGTAAGCTGAAGACCTTCACCAACTTGGAAGCGCAGCGCCGCCGCAAGGACGGCAGCTCGATCTGGGTACTCCATAACGTCACGTTGCTGCACGACGAAAAAGGCGACGAGTTTATTGAAGGCACCGTAATTGATATTGACGAGCGCAAGCGCTTGGAAGAACAGCTTCGCCAATCGCAGAAAATGGAAGCCATCGGTCAGCTTGCCGGAGGCATCGCGCACGATTTCAATAATCTCCTGACGGTAATCAAAGGCTACGTCCGCATGATCCTGGAGTCTCATGCTTCCGATGGCGATGTCCGCTTGTTCGCCGAGCACATTGATTCCGCCGCCGAAAGAGCTGCATCGCTCACTCGCCACCTGCTTGCCTTCAGCCGCAAGCAGGTGATGCAACCCAAGGTCATTGACCTGAATTCACTCATCTCGAATCTCGACAAAATGCTCCGGCGAGTAATTGGCGAACACATCGAAATGCTGACTGTCCCTGCCAAGAAGATTGGGCCGATCAAAGCGGATCCCGGCCAAATCGAGCAGGTGCTGATGAATCTAGTTGTGAATGCCCGTGACGCCATGCCCAATGGAGGCAAAATAAC
Organism: Candidatus Acidiferrum sp.; assembly: GCA_035279745.1. GTDB lineage: Bacteria > Acidobacteriota > Terriglobia > Acidiferrales > UBA7541 > Acidiferrum. The sequence continues at coordinate 456,198 of DATEHE010000016.1, forward strand.
CGTCGAGACCGCGGACATTTTTCTCGATGAGCAGTACACTCGCGACCACGAAGGCCTGCAACCCGGCCCATACGTGATGCTCGCGGTTTCCGACACAGGGATGGGAATGGACGCGGCAACAAAATCCAGGATTTTCGAACCGTTTTTCACTACCAAGGAGCTGGGAAGGGGCACTGGCCTCGGTCTTTCCACGGTCTATGGCATCGTCAAGCAAAGCGGCGGCCACATTTGGGTTTACAGCGAGCCCGGGTGTGGCACGACTTTTAAAGTCTATTTCTCGCGAGTCGAGGAAACTCCAGAAGCCATCCCTCGCCCGCAAGTATTTTCTGGCGCCGTGAAAGGCCGGGAGACGATTCTAGTGGTCGAAGACGATCCGGCCGTCCGCGAATTGACGCGCTCAGCTCTCACCGCTTCCGGCTACTCAGTCATTGCGGCCGCAAACGGCCAGGAAGTTTCTGAACTTTGCGCGCGCAATTCCGAAAGCATTCAACTGTTGCTCACGGATGTGGTTATGCCGGGAATGAATGGGCGGCAGGTTGCCGAGATGGTTTGCGCTCGCTGGCCGCGAATCCGCGTGCTCTTCATGTCTGGTTATGCGGAAAATTCCATCGTGCATCACGGCGTTTTGGACACCGGGATATTCTTCCTGCCGAAGCCATTCACGCCGTCCGTCCTGACCAGCAAAGTCCGCGAAGTGCTGGACGACAAGACGACCGGTTCCTGATCCGAACTGTTGGAGACTAGCGTTCAGGTGTGCCTCACGCCGCGGGGGCGAAGCTTGCCAGCTCTCTCGATACATCGTCAATTGTGGCCAACGGACAGGCCACATGCACCGTCTCTCCTGGCTCTTCCACATCAATCAGCAAAGTGCCGTTGTGCGTTCGGACGTGCACGTAATCCTTGCCGTCGCGCACTTCCACCAGGTCCGCTTCGGGATAATTCTGCAGTTCCTTTGCGACCGCGTGCACGAGCGGCATGAATTGTCCTGCGTGGTTTCCCGCGCGCCTCATTTCCCGGCTCGGAATAAAGTGCACCGCCATCGGCACCATCGCTGCCGGAGCCCAGACGTGGACGTGCGATCCGTTCGTGGCGCTCTCATCCACATCCACTCGAACCAGCCCTTGCCGGAACGTATAGGCCCCCGCCAATAACACCGTCGCCCCAAACCCCAATGCGATCTTGCCCAGCAGAACCATCGTCGTCATCCTTTCGTGTTCCGCTCCCCCGCGGAACTCACCAGGAGCCCGGCACTGCGAAACCGTTCGTCAATCCGCGGTGCTGTTCGAATCCATCCAAACGTGAATGGTGCTGTCGTCGTCCTTCACTGTAACCAAGTCCATGTTTCCCTGAGAGGCCAGCGCATGCAGCCCGGCAACGAGGTTCAGTTCATCCTTGCCACCCGAAAGCAGCGCTTCCACTACTTTCATGGGTACCGTCACTTCCACCTGAGACATTTTTGGCTTGTTCTTGTCATGGACATGAACCAGGAACACGCCTTCTTTCTTCGCGACCTTCACGTCTGCGTCCTTGCTCTGCACCGTCACAAACTCGCCGTCCTTCGTGTTCTTCACCGCCTCAAAAAGCGTTCGAATGTCCACGCCGTTGCAATCCATGCAGCCAACTTTCACCTTGCCATCGTGCAGCCGGTCGTGGTCAATGGCCGGCAGGACCTGGGCAGCCAGCTCCAATGGCACATTCACGCGCACCGTCTCACCCTTGTCATTCGAGCTGATTACGCGGACATGCAGCCATTTCTCGCTGTGGCTGGAAGTGCTTGACTGGCTTGATGTTGCTTGGGCCCGGGTCCCTAGCGGTGCGAAGAGAGCGGCTGCGGCCAGGAAGGCAATCAACGGCAAAAATCGGGCGGTGCGCATTTTCATGGATGCATGCCTCCTTCGGGCATTTGCTACGTAATACGCCCGACCCCTTCAAAAAGTTCCCGTAAATTCTGGCTTGAGCGAGCAAATACCCCCGCCCGTTGGAAGCCTGGCGTGCTTCAGCGCCTGCCCCATTGAGAAGTAAATCGCTGCTTGGATAGTTCACTTCGCGGTGCGGGGTGATTTACCGAGGCCGCCACTTAAGGAAGACGGCAGCGAGCGGCGGCAGGGTCAGGCATAGCGAGTGCGAGCGGCCCTGAGCAGGTTGATCGGACGCGGTTTGGCCGCCCAAATTGCCAACGTTCGAACCACCGTACCCGGAAGCGTCCGTATTCAGGACTTCCTCGTAAAAGCCGGGTTGCGGCGCGCCGATTCGGTAGCCTTCTCGAACCACGGGAGTGGCGTTGAGCACGACGAGCAGCAAATCCTCCGTCCGCTTGCCGTGCCGCGCAAACGCGAAAACGCTGTTGTCGGCGTCGTTGGCATCCAGCCACTCAAACCCATGCCAGTTGAAGTCCACTTCGTACAATGCGCGCTCAGCGGAGAGCAAGCGGTTCAAGTCTCGGACGAGGTTCTGGATTCCCCGGTGGGAATCGTGCTGCAAGAGATGCCAGTCCAGGCTATTTGCTTCGCTCCATTCCGAGCGCTGCGCAATCTCCTGTCCCATGAAGAGCAGCTTCTTGCCGGGGTGCGCGCACTGATACGCGAGCAGCAAACGGAGATTGGCGAACTGCTGCCACAAGTCTCCGGGCATTTTGTGCAGCAGGGAATTTTTGCCATGGACGACTTCATCGTGGGAAAAGGGAAGCATGAAGTTTTCGGTGAAGGCATACAGCATCGAAAAGGTCAGTTTGTTGTGTTCGAACTTGCGGTGCACTGGATCCTTCGAAAAATAGGAGAGCGTGTCGTTCATCCAACCCATGTTCCATTTGAAGCTGAATCCCAGGCCGCCGAGATAGGTTGGCCGCGAGACGCTTGGCCAGGACGTGGACTCTTCTGCGGTCGTTAAGCTGCCCGGAAAGCGGCCGTGCGTTACCTCGTTCATGTGCTTCAGGAAAGCGATGGCTTGAAGATTTTCGCGGCCGCCATATTCATTCGGCACCCACTCGCCCTCTTTGCGGGAATAATCGAGATAAAGCATGGAAGCGACGGCATCCACGCGCAATCCGTCAATGTGGTATTTGTCCAGCCAAAATAAGGCGTTGGAGAGCAGATAATTCTGGACCTCGTTCCGCCCGTAGTTATAGACGAGCGTGCCCCAGTCGGGGTGTGTGCCCTGTCTTGGGTCGGCGTGTTCGTAAAGATGCGTTCCATCGAACTGCGCTAGCCCGTGCGAGTCGCGTGGAAAGTGCGCGGGAGTCCAATCCAGAAACACGCCGATTCCAGCGCCATGACAGCGGTCAATGAATTCCATGAATTCGGCCGGTGAGCCGTAGCGGCTCGTCGCGGAGTAATACCCAATCGTCTGATAGCCCCAGGAACCGTCAAAGGGATGCTCCATTACGGGTAGCAGTTCGATGTGCGTATAGCCCAGATCTTTCACGTAGGGAATCAGCTGATCGCCAAGTTCGCGATACGTCTGCCAGCGATTTTTCTCTTCCGGAACCCGGCGCCAAGAGCCGAGGTGAACCTCATAGACGGAAATCGCCGCCTCCAGCCAGTTCTTCTCCTGGCGTTGCGTCATCCAATCCTTGTCGCTCCATTTGTAGGTATCGAGGTCTGCCACGACGGAACCGGTATTGGGGCGTAACTCCGATCGAAAGGCGTACGGATCGGCTTTCAAAGGCAGCATGTTGCCCTGCGGCCCGATGACTTCAAACTTATAGATCGCGCCTTCCTCCAATTCGGGAATAAAAATTTCCCAAATTCCGGAAGACCCGCGCGACCGCATCGGATCCACACGCCCATCCCAGCGGTTGAAATCGCCCACCACGCTCACGCGTTTCGCGCTCGGCGCCCACACCGCAAAATGAACCCCGCGCACTCCTTCCAGCTCCGTCAGATGCGCCCCCATCTTTTCGTACGTGTCGTAGTGCCGCCCTTCGCCCATGAGATGGAGATCGAACTCGCTCAGCAAATAAGGAAAGGAATAGGTGTCGAGCGCTTCGGCTGTCTCTCCGTATCCGCTGCGATACCGGATGCGATAGGAATCCGGCGCGGGGCGATTCTGGATGGAGTCTGGAAGCGTAGCCTCAAAGACTCCTTCGGGTCGAAGTTTGGCGGCGCGGACCGGCTCGCGCTGGCTCCGAAGCACAATCGAGGCTTCGCTAGCGCCGGGGCGGAACACGCGCACCACCCACCCTCCCGCGCCGTTCGGGTGCGGGCCGAGAATCGAGAATGGGTCGGCATGGCGGCCGGAGATAATTGCGTCTATCTGGGCATCGAGGTTTGGATCACTGGCCCGGCGCGCAGCCGACGCGGTGTTCTGCTCTTCACTCATAGCGGAATGCCCCGGAAAGTACGGCGGAGCGAGTACAGTGTACAGCGGAAGCGATTGCGCTGGCGACCCATCCGCCGGTTGTTTGCGCGTTGCCTAACGTCTTCCACTCGCACCAACTGGGTACTCTCTGCAATGTTTCTCCGCGTAGCCGACCTCGATCAGGTCCGCCATGACCGCGCTGGCGTCTTCCGTACTATCCGCCCGGCCTGCGCATGGGAATTGGTCCGCCCTTCGCGCTCGCGCCATTGGAATCATAGTGCGGCACCACTGACTGGACTTTAATTTAGTCCAGAATGCCGTCCAGGGCGAACGCCGGACTAACGTTTGCGTGCTCTAAGTAGCTCTTTTTCCACAGCACGAGATAATTTCTGTCACAAAAGGTTACATCGCCACTATTACGGTCCGGAAACGCTATTACCAAGGTAGGCACATGATGCCTGATCGCCACTTGCCCCGCCTAGTTCTAGAACCTAATGTTAGACCCGAAGCAGAAAATTCAATCCGTCCCGGTCCTGTGGCCGGCTGCTCGCTTCCCTCAACTTAGCCCGATACGTATGACGTGTGTCTCGGCTTCGGGGAGAAGTCCGACGATGGTATCCGGCGCGCGTATTGCCGCCCGATAAGCCCAAGGAGAAGTCACCACTATGAAAGCAACAGTCAAGCTCCTCTTCCCCGCGAGCCTATGTTTACTCTCGATGATTCTCGCGGCATGTAGCGGCGTACCGGGTGGAAACGGGAATAATAATGGAAATGGTGGTGGCAATACCACGGGGCCGTTCACCATCGGCGGAACTGTCACCGGCATGTATGGCTCCGGCCTCATTCTGCAGAATAATGGCGGCGACAACCTGACCGTCAACGCGAATGGCACATTCACGTTCAAGACGGCGATCGCCAATCAAAAACCGTATGCGGTGACTGTCTCTACCGAACCTTCTAATCCGACGCAAACTTGCTCGGTCACCAACGGAACCGGCAGCGCCACAGCCAATGTGACGACAGTCCAGGTGCTCTGTGCGGCTCCGAACGCAACCATCAGCGTGTCCGTCTCCGGACTAACCGGTACTGGTCTGGTGGTCCAAAATAATGCCAACGATAGCCTCACCATCAACGCCAACGGAACCTATCAATTCAAGAACACTGTAACCGGCACGTACGCCGTTACCGTCCTGACTCAGCCGCTGAATCCCACTGAAATTTGCACAGTTGCGAACGGAAGCGGCACGGCCACCACGAATGCGGTGACGATCAACGTCAGCTGCGTTCTGAGCTACACGATCGGAGGCACCGTCAACGGTCTGGAGGGATCTGGCCTGGTTCTTCAGGACAACAACGGAGATAACCTCAAGATTACAGCCAGCGGAGTATTCACCTTCCCGACGCAACTCGCCACTGGCACTAACTATGCCGTCACCGTCTTCACGCAGCCTAGCAATCCGGCGCAAACTTGCGTCGTAACCAATGGCACGGGCCCAGCCACTAGCAACATCACGACGGTTGTCGTGACTTGCCCAGCTGTGACCTACACCGTCGGTGGAGTCGTGGTCGGAGTACAAGGTCCGCCGCCTGCGCCGCCCAGCGTGAATCTCCCGATCTCCAACAATAGCTTTGTGATTCAAAACAATAGCGGCGACAACTTGACTGTTACGCAAAACGGGCCATTCACGTTTCCAACGCCCGTCAACCTGAATGGCGCCTACAACGTGAACGTTTTCACGAGCCCCTCCACCCAGCAGCAGTCATGCTGGACCTTTAATTTCAAGGGCGTGGTCACCGGGAATGTCACCAGCGTTGTGGTGGATTGTGGCCACGATGACTGGGCTTGGATCAGCGGGACGAAGACCGCCGGGACAATTCAAGCACCGCAGTACGGTTCATTCCCCTCTTCGAAGCCCCCCACGCTTCCGAATCCTTACACCAACACACCCGGCGCTAGAAACTTTGGTGCGGGGTGGACGGACGCGTCTGGAAATCTTTGGTTATTCGGTGGGCAAGGTTGGGAACTGAGTGGAAATTCGACTCCAGACACTCTGTATGGCAATCTGAACGACCTCTGGGAATGCCAGGTCGTGTTCGCGGACACAAATCATTGCCAGTGGCAGTTGGTGAATGGCTACAGCACCACGGCGGTGACGTTCGGAACAGCGACAACACAAGGAGCGGCGCTCATTGCCCTCGCACAGCACCAAGACAATGGCCCGATTCTTTCCGGAGTCCTGGCGGTACCAACCTCGCGCTGGGGTGCTTCCACTTGGACCGATCCAACCAAGACGCAGCTTTGGGTCTTCGGCGGAAATGGGAACGGCACGCAACTCCTCAACGACCTCTGGATGTTCAACACCAGTACGCTTCAGTGGACCTTTGTCAGCGGCTCGGCAACCGGAGGAGACATCGGCGGCACGTACACTGGCGCAACTCCATACCCCGGCTCGCGCTGGGGCGCGGTGACCTGGACCGACAAATCTGGAAATGTGTGGCTGTTTGGCGGATTTGGCTATGACGCGAATTCCAATGTCGGCTTCCTGAACGACCTCTGGAAATTCAATGGTTCGGTCTGGACCTTCGTCTCCGGAGGCGCCACGAATACGATCAATCAAAACGGCGTCTACTCTGGTGCCGCGGCGTATCCCGGCGGCCGTCAGGAGGCAGTCGCATGGACGGACGCTTCCGGCAACCTTTGGTTGTTCGGCGGCGAAGGCGAAGACGCAACCGGCACAACCAACGGCATTTTGAATGATCTTTGGATGTACAACATCACAGCCAACACCTGGACCTTCGTCGCTGGCTCGAACACCGCAAACCAAAATGGCGTTTATGGGACCCAGCCACTCATCGGCTCGCCGAACACCGCGCAAGCCGCCGGCACAGTTGGGCTAACTGGCGGTACTACTGGGACCGTTCCCGGCTCCCGTCGTGGTTCCGCCGCGTGGACCGATGCGAACGGAACTCTGTGGCTCTACGGCGGATGGGGTCTCGACTCCAAAGGTACGAACGGCAACGGCTATCTCAACGACCTTTGGGCTTTTGACACCACAACCAGCACGTGGACCTGGGTCAAAGGTTCCAATACCGGCGATCAGAACGGCAACTACGGCAGCCTTACTCGACCCTATGCTCCGTACGTCCTCTGGACTCCTGGCGGACGCAGCGGGGCAACCTACTGGATTGATGGCACCAACCAGCTCTGGATTTTCGGCGGCCAAGGATACGATTCGACCAGTACCAGCGGAAATGGCTTCCTGAACGATCTGTGGCGTTACGTGCCATTTCAATGATCACGCGTTCCGGGAGAGGTGTAGCGTAGCCAGCTAAGCTCGTCTCTTCCAGCACGCAAACTTCATCTCTTAGTCCGAGAGCCTCCAGGGTGCACACCTCTGGAGGCTTTCGCTTTTTGCGAAGGCGCGCCCTCATTCGAATAGCAATTGCTTTCAGCTCTCAACGAGAATCAGCAATCGCATCCCAAGTCACACGACCGCATCCTCTTCCATCCCCAACGCGGCAAACGCAACATCGCCGAAATGACGTATCATGCCTGCGCGGACGAGAGGAGCCTCGCAGAATGCTCAGAATTAAGACGATGCGTATTCTTCTAGCTTTGGGAGCGATGAGCATGTTGATTCCGAACATTCATGCACAGGACCGGAGCCAGACTCGCTCCATGGTGATCTCGAGGAACGGCATCGTTGCTTCCGAGTCGCCGCTCGCCTCGCAAGCCGGCGTGCGCATTCTCGAAAGCGGCGGAAACGCCGTGGACGCCGCCATCGCCGCGAACGCCATGATGGGCGTCGTCGAGCCCATGATGAATGGAATCGGCGGCGATCTTTTTGCAATTGTCTACGACGCGAAGGCCAATAAACTCTACGGCCTCAACGCCAGCGGCTGGGCGCCCGCAGGCCTTACCATCGAACATCTTCAGTCTCTCGGCCTTCATGAAATGCCCCACTCTGGAATCAATTCGATCACCGTTCCCGGCGCCGTGGATGGCTGGCAGAAACTCGCGGACCGTTTTGGCAGAAAAAAACTGAAGGACGATCTCGCTCCCGCAATCTCCACCGCGCAAAACGGTTTCCCCGTCCCCGAGTGGGCGGCGGCCTACTGGGCCAATGCCGTGGACTACTTGCGCTTGGACGAAGCTGCTTCAACCCTTTATCTCCCTGGCGATCATCCACCCCACGTCGGTGATATCTTCAAAAATCCCGAGCTCGCCGCCTCCCTCGCGCAAATCGCCGAACACGGACGCGACGCTTTCTATAAAGGTGAAATCGCAAAACTCATTCTCGCGGCCATGAAGCATCACAATGGCGCCATGACCGCCGCGGACCTCGCCGGATTTTCCGCCGAATGGGCTGAACCCATCTCCACCACCTATCGCGACTGGACTGTCTACGAAATGCCGCCGAACGGCCAGGGCATGGATGCGCTCGAAATGCTCAACATCATGGAAACTTTTCCGCTCGGCCAAAAAGATTGGGGCTTCGGCTCCGCGAACGCGCTCCACGCCATGATTGAAGCTAAAAAACTCGCCTACGCCGACATGGCCAAATATCTCGGCGATCCGCGCGGCCAGAAAATTCCCGTCAACACTCTCATCTCGAAGCCCTGGGCCGCCGGCCGCGCGAAATTGATCGATCCCGACCACGCAAATTGCCATGTCGAAGCCGCCGCAATCCCCGGCGGCAGCGAAACAACCTATCTCAGCGTCGTGGATCGCGACGGCAACATGGTCTCTCTCATCCAGAGCAACTACTCGGAATTTGGCTCCGGCGTCGTTGCTCCCGGCACGGGCTTCGCGCTCCAAAATCGCGGCGCGCTCTTCGTGCTCGATCCCGCTTCGCCTAACGCGCTCGCCGGACACAAACGCCCGCGCCACACCATCATTCCCGGCTTCGCGCAGAAGGGCGATCTTCGCATGGCCTTCGGGATCATGGGCGGCTGGAATCAGGGCCAGGCCCACGCTCAGTTCATCGCCAACATCGCGGACTTCAAGATGAACATTCAAGCCGCGATGGAAGCGCCGCGCTTTACGAAATACACATTCTCCGGTTGCGACGTCGAGATGGAAAATCGCTTTCCCGCGAAATCCCGCGAAGAGCTCGCGGCGCGCGGCCATGAAATCAAACTCCTCGGTCCTTTCTCGGCGCAAGTCGGCGGTGGACAAGTCACGCTCCGCGATTTCGCCACCGGCGTCAATTTCGCGGCCTCCGACCCAAGAAAAGATGGCGAAGCCATCCCCGAGGTTCCTTATCAGTAAAATTGTTAAGCAGAACCCACTAACGATGCAACGAAAAGCGCTCCGAATCCTGCCGCTCTGCGACTGCGATAAATAGGAAGGAATCTTCCCTGCGCCGAAGGAAGTACAGGTCCGCCCGCCCAATCAAATGCTTTGTTTTCAACGAATTAGAGCCATCCGCCTTGGCGTTCTACGTGCACCTGTACCTTCGGCCAGGGCGGTGCCCGCAGCAACGCGTCCCCGGCGCTGGAGCCCCCATGGCAGCCCGATCCGCCCTTCTCCAAAGTTGGAAGCTCCTCATCCTTGCTGCTCTCTGCTGGGCCATTGCACCCGCTCTTCAAGCTCAGACCGTCGAAGTCTCCGGCAGCTACGAATGCACTCAGGCCAAAGTCGGCGATAAAGTCGTTCCTTGCACGGCTGCGCCTCTCGTCCTGAAAGACGACGGCCACTTTGAATTGCACGGCTGGGAAGGGAATTACCTCGTGGATGGCGAATGGGTCGAGCTTTCCGATTCCCTCACGAAAGCGCGCGCGAAAATCGCTCCCGGTCACAAAATTGTGATTCGCTATTTCGGCAAGCACGGATGGGAAGAGATGACGTTCGAACGCCGTCTTGCGGAGATGGGAAAAATCTGCCTCGCCTGAAAAATTTATCGCGCGTCTTGCCGCAGTGAACCTGCTTCTAGTTCTCCGCGCTGCCTAAAAGCCTCACCCGCCTGCTTCAATTCGCTCCTGGTTGATAACCGCGCCCACGAAGCACACGCCCCGCCGTCGCACCAGTCAACTTGCCGTGATCAAATTCGATCTCCCCGTTCACGATCGTGTACGCAATTCCTTCGGAGAGCAGCGTCGGCTGCGTGTACGTCGCTCGGTCAATGATTTTTCCAGGGTCGAAAATCGTGATGTCCGCGAAAAATCCGGGCTTCAGCAATCCCCGATTGCGCAAATGCTCGCGCTGCGCCGGCAGGGAAGTGATCTTTCGAATCGCCGCGGGCAGCGCCATCAAATGCTCATCGCGCACGTAGTGTCCCAGAAATCTCGGCATCGCTCCAAACGCGCGTGGGTGCGTGTGCGCCTCGAAAATCGGTCCATCCAGCGACATTTCATTCGCGTCCAGGCCGATGCTCGTCCAGGGCTGCGAAAGTCCGGTCTTCACGTCCTCCTCGCCGGCGATGAAGTAGATCGCTCCCGTTTGCGCGGCATCCGCAAGCACAAAATCCATCAGCGTGTCTTCGGGAGATTTCTTCCACGCCCGCGCCACATCCGCTACGGTTTTCCCTTCGAATTGTTTCAACTCCGGTTTTTGAACCGAAGCGATCAGCACGCCCGCTCCGCCGCCGCAATCGTAATAAAGGTTCTCCCAGTCCGGGTGATCGCCCGCCAGCAGCTCGCTCCTAATGCGTGCGCGTACCGCGGGATCGTGCAGCCGCTCCAGCAGTTTTGCCGGCCCGCCATCCGCAACCCATGGCGGCAACGCCGAAGCAAGCGCCGTCGCTCCCGCGGTATACGGATACATGTCCGCCGCGATATCCAACCCGGAATCCCGCGCGGCCTGAATCGTGGCCACCACGTTGTGCATGTTGCCCCAGCGAGATTTCCCGCTCACTTTCAAATGAAAAACTTCCACCGGCAGCTGCGCCTCTCGTCCGATGTGGATTGCCTCAGCCAGCGCCGCCATTTCCGATGCGCCTTCGCTGCGCATATGCGTCGCATAGAGTCCGCCATATTTCGAAGCTACTTTCGCGAGCGCGACCAGTTCATCCGTCTTCGCGTAAATATTTGGCGGATAAATCAGCGCGCTCGAAACGCCCAGCGCGCCGTCCTTCATCGCCTGTTCGACCAGCGATTCCATCTGCCCTAGCTCCGCGGGCGTCGGCGCGCGATCATCATCGCCGATCACCGCTTCGCGAACCTGCGCCGAGCCGACATATGTTCCGATGTTCAACGGCGTGCCCTGCTTTTCGAGCCGGCGGAAATAGCCGTCCAGAGTCGTCCAATCCACGTTCAAATGAAATTGCTCGAGAAACGGCTTCATCGGCGCCAGCGTCTTTTCGTCCTGCGGCGCAATCGAACCGCCTTCTCCGGTAATTTCCGATGTGATGCCTTGCGATAGCTTGCTCAGCGAGCGGTTGTCAATCAGCAGCGCGGTTTCCGATTGGCCCAGCATGTCTATAAATCCCGGCGAGACGATCTGCCCTTGTGCATCGATCTCTTTCTTGGCGTGCGCATCATGCAAATCGCCGATCATCGTGATGCGATCGCCGCGAATGCCGATATCCGCCGCATACCACGGATTTCCCGTGCCATCCAGAATGTGTCCGTTTCGAATGATGAGGTCATACTCGGAGGAGCCCGCTGGTTCGCTCTCGCTCGGGCTTGCCGCATTGCCGGTCAGCGGCGCGTCATACGCCGCCGCTGCGATCTCGCCGAGCGCCTGCCCGGCGATCGTCTGCGCGGCATCGCCCTCCGTCGGAAGTGAAACGTGATTTACATACGCCGCGAATGCCAGTTTCTGCCCGCTGGCCGTGATCACAAATCCCGCGAGCCCCTTTCCATTCAGCATCATCTTTCCGTTCAATTTGTCTTCGGAGCCGAACGTCCCCGTTTTTGCGTGCACATGTCCCGCAGCAGGGCTATTTACTTGAATCTGCGCCAGCGTTCCATCTTTCCCGAGAATCGGCAGTCCGTCGAAAAAAACCGGAAAGTCCGGCCGCGTGCTCCAGTAGGCCAAATAATGAACGATGAAGTCCGGGCTGAATAAGTCCGCCCAGTCGCCGCCTTCGCCGTCGCCTTGCGAAGCGCCGGAAAGATCCAGCTTCGCATCCTCCAAAAAGGATCGCTCGATCTTGAATCCCGCATGCACGGGATCATTCAAATCTTTCGCCTGCAGCGTCCCCAGCAGATACGGCCCCATGCTCGCATGCAGATTCTGGCTAACCTTAAGCGTGACTTTGATTTCTTCCGAAAGCGGCGGCGAAATGTGCTCCGCCACCTGATTTTCAGTTTCATAGAATTGCGCGAGGCTTTTGAAATCCAGCGGCGTTTCCTTCTTCGGCGGCTTGATCTGGATTCCCGCAACGGTCAGCGATTCCGTGAGCACGGTTTGTGCAAACTTTGTTGGAGAGGGAACCGCGTAGGGCGCTGTGAACGGATGCGACGCAGCCGGCAATGTCCCGGTCAATGTCACCACCACACTCCCGTCAGGATTTGTTGTGGTCACCGGATCCTGAAGCGTGGGCGTTGTATCTGCCGCCGCGGTCGTCAGATGATTCACGAACGTTGCGTAAGCCGTCTTCGGCGAAACGTTGAGTGCGACCGCGTCGCCCGCTTTTGCTCCGGGCATCGCCGTCAAATCAATCACGTTGTCATTCACCACGATCGAGGAAATCACCACCCCGGTGCCGCCTTCTTTCCCGCCATCCGGAAAAAGACTGGCGTCCACCAGCACGCGCCCTTCGATTTTCTTGATGCCTTTCGCCGCGACGTCCTTCGCGAATTCCTTGACCACCGCCAGCGGATCGCCAGGCACCGCCGCGCCGCCATACGAGTGATCTTCATCCACGAACGCCAGCGTGCCGTCCGGCTGGATGCGATTCGAAAGATCGGGATCGCCGCTCGCGACGAGAATCAAATCGCCCTTCAGCGTGCCCTTCTTGTCCACCGGCCCGGTGCGATAGATGAACGTATGGAAGCGGTAGTCCGCGCCGAATTTCGCGAGCATCGTTCCTTCGGTCAGCGTTTTCGTCGTCGAAGCGGGAACAAACAGTTTGTTTGGATTCACCGAGTAGACGATCTTTCCGGTTTCCAGCGAATAGAATTCGATTCCAAAATTTGCGTGCGCGAATTCCGGCCGGGCCATCACTTTTTGAATACGCTCGGCCAGCGACGGCGCGGACTGCGCGCGCAGAACGCAGGCGCTTGTCTGCAACGCGGAAAGAATGAGCAGCGCGAACGTTGCTCTTCCCAGAACCAATTTCGAAAACCGGATTGTGCGCACCAAGTTGCTATCCTCCTCACGCCTGCTGAAAATACGGGCCGCTTATTTCTTTTCCGCCAGCCCGCGGCTCGAACTCAAGTCCTCAAACTTAATATTCAATATGGGATATTCGCGCCAGTCCCTGTAGTCGAAATGCCACCATTCGTGTTCGTAAACCGTAAATCCCTCGGACTCCATCGCGCGGCGCAGCAAATCGCGATACCAGCGCTGCAGCGAAGTTCCTCCCGGATAATCTGGAAAAGAGCGCGGAGACATTTCATCGTACGTGCCCGGCATCTCGATCGGTTCGCCGCTCTTCAGGTCGTAAAGCGTCAGGTCCACCGCGCAGCCCCGATTGTGCCGCGAGCCTTCCTTGGGATCCGCGACGAATATTTTCCCTTCCGGCGGCGTCGCGTCCCAAAAAACCTTTGTCACGTACCACGGCCTGTACGCGTCGTGAATCAGCAAACCGTAACCCAACGGCTCCAATTTGTGCAAAGCGCGAACCAGCGCTTCTGCCGCCGGCCGTTGCAAAAATGCCCGCGCCTGTGTGTATACCGGTGTCCCAAGAAAATCGTTCGTCGTCGCATAGCGGATGTCCAGGCGTATGGCTGAGTCCAGCGTCGTCAGCTCCACAAGCTCCGGCTTCCGAAAATGTCCTTGTTCTTCCGGCGGCGACGCGGCGAGCGCTTCGTTGCGCAGTTCGCTGACCGGGCGAATAGGGTGGATGTGAACAGAGCGCGATGTATCTCCATCGGGGTCCGAACGTTTGTAGCAAAAATTGAGATAACACAAGCCTTCAACGTTTCCGTTCTCATCGCGCGCAATGCCGTGCCCAACTATGCGTGGGCCTTCGGACTGCAAGAACACGCTATTGGCCGACAGCGTGACGGGTGTAACGATGCCTTTATCGTCGCGCCAGAATAATTTTCCCCCGTCTTCCAGCAGGATGAATAAGCGCGTCGGCTTCGGCGTATTTGGCTCCAGGGATTTCGGCTCGTCCAGATAAATGCCCACGAGTTGCTTCCATTCTTGCGGTGCGTCGGCAGGTTTCGCGCCGGGTTCCAGCGATGATGTTGTTTGCGCGCAAGCAGGTGTTGCTAAGCAGGCAAGCGCCAGAAGCATGATTGCCAACACGCTGTGTCGGCTTGTTCGTGGGACGCGTTGGATAATTGGCATTTCCACCGAGACAATCCTCGATCTCTAAACCGTATACCAGCGAAACCCCTTGCGCTGTTCTTCCGCAATTTCCTTCAAGATGTTGATCGTTTGCGCCCGGCGATATTGCCCGCAGGCCGAAAGAATGGCGTTCACCAGCGCTATCGGCGCCGCGTAGGACGCGCCAAACGATGTTGACTCCACGCTCGCAAGAAACACCTCGTCGCAATCCCTCGCCAGCGGCGACACATACGTGTCGGTAATTCCCACGCAATACGCGCCCCGCTCTTTCGCCAAATGCACTCCCTCGACCGTCTGCCGCAGCCCGCGCCGGAAACTGATCGCCAGCACGACATCTTTCTGGTTCACCGTTCGAACCAGATGCGCGATCCGCCCCGCGGACGTGGCCGTGAAAACCGGAAGTCCCAGCAGCGTGATTTGGTATTCGAGATAATCAGCCAGAATCGCTGCAAGGTCGCCCGCCATGATCACAATGCGTCGCGCGCCGTAAAATCGCTTTGCAAGCGAAACCAATCGCGGCGCGTCCAGGCTGTTCTTCAATCCTTGAAGATTCTTCAGGTCCTGCTCCAACGCTTCCCGCACGTGCGCCGGCATGCTCGTGGCTTTGCTCGCCGATTCCATGATGTCGAGAGAGGTGGCGAACGCGATCGAAAGATCGTGCAAATGGCGCTGAAAATCCCGGTAGCTCGGAAATCCCAGGCCGCGTACGATGCGCACTACGGTAGCGGGATCGGTGCGAAGGCGCTTGGCCATCGCGCGCACGCTGAGCAGCACATATTCGCGCGGGTGTTCGAGAATCGGCCGGATAATTTCCTGCCGTTTGAAACTCAACTTTTCAATCCGTTCCGGCAGGGAAGGGACGGCCTGGGGTTCAACCGGTTTTGATGTCATGGAGCCAGAGAATTGCCCAGAAACGGGTAATGTGTCAACCGGATAACGAGAACGGTTTCTCTGTTTGTTCCGCGCGAAGCGAAGGACTGCGGACCAAATGCGTGCTCACTTGAAGCAAGCAGGTTGCTCGCTGCCTGCCCGGCAGACTAAGGTCGCGCTTACTTCTGCGACGCGGCCGCTTTTTCTTCCAACCCGGGCGCAACGACCGGCTGCAGGAACGGCATCATGCCGCGTAGTTTCGGGCCGAGTTGCTCGACCGGATGGCTTTGTTCGCGCTTGCGCGTTGCCAGGAAATTTGGGCAGCCCGCTTCATTTTCCGCGACCCATTTTTTCGCAAAACTTCCATCGCGAATTTCCGCAAGGATTTTCTTCATCTCGTCGCGCGTTTGTTGTGTGATGATCCGCGGCCCGGCGCTGTAATCGCCGTGTTCCGCCGTGTCGCTCACGGAATAGCGCATATAACTGAGCCCGCCGCGGTAGATCAGGTCCACGATCAACTTCAGCTCGTGCATGCACTCGAAGTAGGCGACTTCCGGTTGATAGCCCGCAGCGACTAATGTTTCGAAGCCTGCTTTGATCAACGCGCTCACTCCGCCGCACAGCACGGCTTGTTCGCCAAAAAGATCCGTCTCCGTTTCCTCGGTAAACGTCGTTTCCAGCACGCCGGCCCGAGTGCAGCCAAGCCCTTTCGCGTACGAAAGCGCGAGCGCTCTGGCCTGCCCGCTCGGATCCTGCTCGACCGCCAGGAGAGCCGGCGTTCCTCCGCCTTCTGTAAAGACTTCCCGCACGCGATGCCCGGGTGCTTTCGGTGCAATCATGGAAACGTCCACGCTTGCCGGCGGCTTGATCGTGCCGAAGCGGATGTTGAATCCGTGCGCGAACATTAGCGTCTTGCCCTTCTTGAGGTGCGGCTCGATTGCTTCGTGATAGAGCTTCGGCTGCTTGGTGTCCGGCGCCAGTATCATGATGACGTCGGCCCACTCCGCTGCTTGTGTGGGAGTATTGACGATCAGCCCTTCTTTCTCCGCCTTCGCTCGCGAAGCGCTCCCTTCCGGCAACCCTACGCGCACGCTCACTCCGCTGTCGCGCAAGTTGAGCGAGTGCGCGTGCCCCTGCGAACCGTAGCCGATAATGGCCACCTTTTTGGATTGGATTAAAGCCAGGTCCGCCGAATCGTCATAATAGAGTTTTGCCATGCGTATCCTCTTGGGCCGGGTTACGGCCGGAAACTAAATTCGCCCGTACAATTCACTTCACCATTGCCAACCGTTAGGCCCCTCAGATCGCCTCGGCACGAGTGCCAGCCCACAGTGAACTTAACCCTTTTAGAATCAGCACTTGTGAGGTGACATGGAAGTGTTGATTCTAAAGGACTTACAGAAACTCTAAGTCTTTTATCTGCAACACTTACAAGAAACAGGGGGGTGCCCTTTTTACAACTTCACTTCATTTTGCCGCCACCTCCGGCTCCGAAGCTTGCGGGCTGGAGGCCAGGGGGGGACGTAGCAAATCGTTCCCCCGGGTCATGGAAATCCGGCCGCTGCGCGCCATTTCCAAAACGCCAAACGGCTTCAGCACTTCGAGCAGACCGTCAATTTTGTCCACCGTGCCCGAAATTTCGATGATCAGCGATTCCGGCGCTACATCCACTACACGTGCACGAAACACTTTGATTAACTCCATTAGGTGAGGGCGGGACTGTTGATCGGCAAGCACTTTGATTAACGCGAGGTCGCGTTCCAGCAAAGCGCGACCGGAAATATTTTCGGCGAGGAGGACGTCCACCAGTTTTTCAAGGCTGGCTTCGAGGCGGTGGCCGCCTTTTTCGTCGGTGTGCGCGACGATCGTCATGCGCGCAATTTCCGGATTGTCCGTTGGGCCGACGGTCAGCGAATCAATATTGATGGCAAGGCGGCGCGCGAGCGAGGCGACGCGATTCAGCACGCCCGGTTTGTTTTCGACGTAAGCGACAAGTGTTTGCATGGCGTTCTCTCTGTTCATTTCTTCGGCGGCATCACGGCTCGGACGCCGTCTCCACCAAAGGATTATTGGGGCGGCGAATCATTTCGTGAAGCGAAGCGCCCGCGGGAACCATCGGGTAAACGGAATCCTCCTGCTCGACGCGAAAATCGATCAGCACAGTTTCGGAGGATTCTCGAGCGGCGCGAATCGTGGGCAGAACTTCAGCGCGTGAAGTGATGCGCTCGCCGCGAATGCCGAATGCGTTGGCGAGGGCGGCAAAATCCGGCGCGACGAGCGGCGTCGCAACATATCTCTTGTCGTAGAAAAATTCCTGCCATTGGCGGACCATGCCGAGATATCCGTTGTTGATAATCGCGATCTTGATGTTGATCTTTTCCTGGACGATCGTCGCGAGCTCGCACATGGTCATTTGGAACCCGCCGTCGCCCACGATGACCCATACTTCGGAATCGGTCTTGGCAAATTTCGCGCCGATCGCCGCCGGCAAAGCAAAGCCCATGGTGCCGAGTCCGCCGGAGGTGATGAGCGTGCGCGGCTGATTGTGGTGGTAATACTGCGCTTCCCACATTTGATGCTGGCCGACGTCGCTGACCACGATGGCTTCGCCGCCGGTTTCTTTCCAGAGGTCGTTGATGACGTGCGCGGCGTAGAGATGGCCGTTGTCGGGTAAAGTTTGGATGTCGCGCACGGCGGAATCGCCCTTGAGCTCCTTGATGTGCGAAAGCCAAGCGTCGCGATTGGAATTCGCGATGTGCGGAGTCAATTGCTCGAGAGTTTCGCGGGCGTCGCCAATGAGCGCAGCATCTACATTCACGTTCTTATTGATTTCAGCGCGATCAATTTCAATGTGAATCTTTCGCGCGCCTTTGGCATACGTACGAAGGTCGCCGGTGACGCGATCATCAAAGCGCATGCCGACAGCGATGAGCAGGTCGGACTCTTGAATTGCGTGGTTTACCCAGGCTTCTCCGTGCATGCCCATCATGCCGAGATTCATTGGATCAGAAGCCGGAAGACAACCGATGCCGAGCAGAGTCATGGCAACAGGAATGTTTCCTTTGCGGACAAATTGCTCGAAGGCGCGCATCGCGCCGGAAAGAATGATCCCGCGGCCGGCAAGAATAACAGGACGCTTGGCGGAGTTTAGCAACTCGACGGCGCGATCGAATTCAGCCTGATTGTGATTGTCGCGGATGCGCTTGAGCGGCAGCTTGGGCGTGGAAGCATCCCAATCGAATTCGCAGGAAGCCTGCTGGGCGTCCTTGGTGATGTCAATCAAAACGGGGCCCGGCCTGCCGGTATTCGCGATGATGAACGCTTCGCGGACGGTGCGCGCGATTTCGTCGGCTCGGGAGACGACCACGTTGTGCTTGGTAATCGGCATGGTGATGCCGGTGATATCAATTTCCTGAAACGCATCCGAGCCGAGCAGTTTGCTGCTGACCTGGCCGGTAATGCAGACGACCGGTGAGGAATCGAGCATGGCGGTGGCGATGCCAGTGACCATGTTCGTTGCGCCGGGGCCGGAGGTGGCCATAGCAACGCCAACGCCGCCGGTCGCGCGCGCGTAACCATCGGCCATGTGCGTGGCGCCCTGTTCGTGACGTACAAGAATGTGATGGAGTTTGGATTTTCCCAACGCATCATAAACGGGCAAAATCGCGCCGCCGGGATATCCGAAAACATGCCGCACCCCGAGATGCGTAAGAGATTCGCAGAGAATTTCCGCGCCAGTGAGTTTCATGAAGTCCTTCCTGACTGCGTCTGGGAAGCGCCGGTAGAAACAGATTGCGTCGCCGGAGAGGCGAACGATGAGGGCAGGGCAGTGACAGCCCCGAGCGAGGCAGAAGAAACGAGCAAGGCGTATTTCGCCATGACGCCGTGGGTGAAGCGCGGCGCGGGAGGCTTCCAGGAAGCGAGGCGCTTCTGGATTTCCGCGTCGGTCAACTCGGCGCTGATCTTGCGATTCGAGATGTCAAAGACGATGGTGTCGCCATCGGCGACGGCCGCGATGGGCCCGCCGACAGCGGCTTCGGGAGCGGCGTGGCCCGCCATGATCCCGTGAGTGGCGCCGGAAAAACGGCCGTCCGTGAGGAGAGCAACTGAATCGCTCAAGCCCGCACCGACGAGAGCGGCGGTGACGGCGAGCATTTCGCGCATGCCCGGACCGCCTCTTGGCCCTTCATATCGGATGACGACGACGTCGCCCGCCTTGATTTGATTTTTTTCAATGGCGGCGAATGCGGCTTCCTCATTGTCAAAGACACGAGCCGTACCACGAAACGATTGAATGTTGTGGCCAGCGACTTTGATCACGCAGCCGTCAGGAGCGATGTTGCCTTTCAAAATCACGAGGCCACCGGTGGACTTGAGCGGCGAACCGGTTTGCACGACGACTTCCTGCTTTGGAGTTTCCTTTGCTGTGGCGGCTTCCTCGCCGATTGTTTTGCCGGTAACGGTGAGCGCATCGGCGCGAAGAAGTTTGGCGTCCACGAGACGCTTGGCAACGAGCGGTGTGCCACCAGCGGCAAAAAGATCGGTGGCCACGAAACGGCCGCCGGGTTTGAGATCGGCGATGATGGGAACGCGCGCGCTGATGCGGTCAAAATCATCGATGGTAAGAGGGACGCGAGCTTCACTGGCGATGGCGAGAAGATGCAGGACGGAATTCGTCGAGCCGCCGGTGGCGGCGACGCCGGCAATGGCGTTCTCGATTGCGGATTTGGTGATGATTTGCGATGGGGTGATGTTCTTCTTGAAAAGATCCATGACCAGTTCGCCCGCGCGCTTGCCGGCGTGAGCTTTGCCCGCGTCCGTAGCGGGAACGCTCGAGAGTCCCATGGGCGCGATGCCGAGAAACTCACAGACAAGAGCCATGGTGTTCGCCGTGAACTGGCCGCCGCACGCGCCCGCGCCGGGACAAGCGGCGCTTTCCAAAGCGTTGAAGCGCGCTTGCGTCATGCCGCCGTGATCGAAGCTGCCGATGGCTTCGTATACGTCCTGAATCGTGACGGAGTGACCTTCGAATTTTCCAGGTGCGATGGAGCCGCCGTACAGGACAAGGCCGGGAATGTTGAGGCGAGCCAGCGCCATCACGCCAGCGGGAATCGTCTTGTCGCAGCCGACAAGAACGACGAGGGCATCAAAAAGATTGCCGCGCGTGACGAGTTCGATCGAGTCTGTGATGACTTCGCGGCTGATCAAGGAGGCGCGCATGCCCTCTGTGCCCATGGTGATGCCGTCGGAAATCGAGACGGTATTGAATTCGAGAGGCGTGCCGCCCGCGGCGCGAATGCCGTCCTTGACGTGCGCCGCGAGTTCGCGCAGATGGTAATTGCACGGGCCGATTTCAATCCACGTATTGGCGACGCCGATGAGCGGCTTGGAAAAATCGTCGTCGCGGAGGCCACACGCGCGCAACATGGCGCGCGCGCCGGCGCGATGTGGGCCTTCGATCAGTGCGCTGCTTCGGCGTTTCTGCAAGGTTGCGGTCACGTTTCGCTGCTCCTCGAACGACATTGTGGCGTCTTGCCGGTGCTTCCTGCTGCAAAAAACTTGGGGCCATCACCCCGGCTTGGATGATGGCCCCAAAACTCGGCGGTGCTGCTGCGCTAGGCGGCCATCATCCGGTTTGCCGCACTGCGCACGACGTTGAAAATGCTTCGTACAACGACACCGGCAACAGGGCCCCGAGCAGATGCGACCGGGAAGTGAAGCCGGCGCGAAATGGCGGCAGTCAGCATGGTTTCGCCGCCATGAAGGTACTAGCATGTCGGCAGGAAACTCAATCAGTCAAATTAATAGTTCTGTTTGCCAAAATAAGACACGTTTATAGCCACCGACGAAGCATACATTCCGGCGCGGAGATTGCCTTAGGCATCCAACTTTGCGCGCAAACATCTAAGGATGCAGGCAGTACCGCTCACTTGAAGTTCCCATTCCACAAGACGGAGATTGCATGATCACTGAGGGCGACGTTCTGATTGTGGGCGGCGGTCCAGCGGGGCTGGCCGCGGCGATAGCCGCAAGCCAAAAGGGTTTTCGCGTAGTTGTGGCCGACGGCGCCGGACCAGCTATCAATAAGGTATGCGGGGAAGGGCTCATGCCGGAGGCGGCGCTGGCGCTTGCGGCGCTGGGCGTGAAGCTACGAGAGGAGGAGTGCCACGCGATCCGCGGAGTTCAGTTTGCGGATGCAGGCGCTGCGTTCCGGGCGGACTACGGTTACGCCAACGGGCTGGGAGTTGCGAGGACGAAACTGCACGAGCGAATGATCGAGCGAGCGGAAGAATGCGGAGTCTCACTGCTCTGGAACACTCCCATCACAGGAATCCAAGAACAGGGAGCCATATCCAACGCTAATTTGCTGCGAGCGAAATGGATTGTTGGGGCGGATGGAGCGCGCTCACGAGTGCGGCGGTGGATCGGATTGGAGACGGCAAGTTCGAAGCCCAACCGGATCGGAATTCGCAGGCACTACTCGATGCGGCCCTGGAGCGATTTCATTGAAATATCGTGGGGACGCGCGTCGCAAGCGTATGTGACGCCGATTGCGCCGAACGAAGTTTGCGTTGTGCTGATCTCGAAGCGCGCGGGGTTGCAGTTCGACGAAGGGCTCCGCGAATATCCGTGGCTTGCAGAGCGGCTCAGCGGCCAAGCACAGTCGGGGCGCGAGCGCGGCGATGCCACGAGCATGTTCCAACTGAAACAGGTGTTCAGAAACAACGTCGCCTTGATAGGAGATGCTTCTGGAAGCATTGATGCGATTGCAGGGCAAGGACTGGCTTTGAGCTTCCAACAAGCGCTCGCGCTGGCGGACGCGCTGGAACAAGAAGATTTGAAGCAGTATCAGGCTGCGCATCAGCAGGTGTTTCGCAGGCCACGGCAACTCGCGCAGTTGCTGTTACTGCTGAGCCGATGGGATGGAGTTCGCGGAGCGGCCTTCCGGCTGTTGCAAGCGACGCCGAAGGTGTTCGAATTGCTGCACGCGTACCACATGGCCGTCAAGAGGCCGATTCGAACGAACCTGAGCGAAGCGAGGCTCGACGCGCGGACGCCGGCCGCATGATTGCCGCGGGGGAGAGGATGCGGAGCGACGGATTGCGACGAAGAATTGTTGCGAGTATTTGTGTGGTGGGATCTTTTGTATTGCTGGCCGCCCTGGCGTGGACGCATTCGGGAATGGCCGCAGGCTCAGCGCCCGGGAACGAAGTAACGCTGCAGATTGACGCAGGGCAGAGCCGGATTCATTGGACGCTGGGAAGCACGCTGCACACAGTTCACGGCACTTTTGCGTTGAAGAAAGGGATGGTGCAGTTTAACCCGGATACCGGCGACGCGAATGGAGAAATCGTGGCGGACGCTACAAGCGGCGATAGCGGAAACGGCTCGCGCGACAAGAAAATGCACCGCGAAATCCTGGAGAGCGCGCGCTACCCGGAAGTGATATTCCGGCCGAGACGAATTCAGGGCAGAGTTCCGGCAGAAGGGCCGTGCCAGGTGGAGATTCAAGGAACCTTCCTGCTGCATGGCGCAGAGCATGAGCTGAGCGTTCCAGTGAACGCGACAATGAACGGCAAGCAGTTTCAGGGTTCGGCAAAATTCACGGTGCCGTACATTCAGTGGGGATTGAAAAGCCCGAATACATTTCTGCTGAAAGCAGATCCAACGGTGGAGATAGAGCTGGAGATGAAGGGGACGATCGAACGCGGTCCGCTGTCCTGAGGCAAATTAGTCTTCGGATTCCTGCGTGACGATGTGCACGTCCACAGGCGGAGATTCGCGAAGGAAGCGGTGAACGGCGGAGAGATAGAGATATTTGCGCCAGTCGTGAATGGGGGCGCGGCCGAAAATCACTTGAGTGATGTGCTTTGAACGGACGAAATCCGCGACCGCGTCGGCGACGCTGCGTCCTTTCAAGCGGATGACTTGAGCGCCAAGGCTTTCGGCGAAACGAAGATTTGCGGTCAACGCGGCGGCATTCTGTTCCTTGGGGCCGATTTCCCGCTCGACATGAACAACGTACAGCTCGGCATCCATGCGGCGGGCCATGCGGGCGCCGCGAGCGATGAGGTATTGCCCGGCGGGGTTTCCAGAGACACAAATGGCCATGCGCTCGCGAACACCCCAATTTTTGCGGATGTCCTCGTCTTCCATGTAAGTTTCGAGGCTGCGGTCCACCTGCTCAGCGACCTGGCGGAGAGCGAGTTCGCGGAGAGCGATGAGATTGCCGCGGCGAAAGAAATTTTTCAGGGAGCGCTCAACTTTTTCCGTGCTGTAAACGTCGCCGCGCTTCATGCGGTTGTGGAGGGCTTCGGGAGTGAGGTCCACCATGACGGTTTCAGCGGCCGTGAGCGGCACCCAATCGGGAACAGTTTCGCGGACGGTGATGCCGGTGATGGAGCGAACGACTGGGGCGATGCTTTCGATGTGCTGGATGTTTAGGGTCGAGACGACGTCAATATTCGCGGCGAGAAGATCCTGAACATCTTCGTAGCGCTTGCGGTGGCGACTGCCGGGGATGTTGGTATGGGCCAACTCATCCACGAGGACGACTTCGGGTTTTCGAGCGAGGACGGCGTCCACATCCATCTCTTCAAAGACGGTGCCCTTATATTCGATTGGTTTGCGGGGAACGGATTCGAGCTGGGAAGTAAGCTCCTCAATGCCTTTGCGCCCGTGACTCTCGACGACGCCGATGACAACGTCCTCGCCGCGGGTTCTCCGGCGAATCGCTTCGCTGAGCATGCTGTAGGTTTTGCCGACGCCGGGGGCATAGCCGAGAAAGAGCTTGAAGATGCCGCGCGCTTTTTGCGGAGGAGAAGCAACTTTGAGCCAATCTTCGGGATTTTTGGGCAAGGGATCGAGTGCTCCACTTTGAAGGGCTATCCTACGATAGAATACACGCATGCAGCGAATGTTGGGTGGCCGGGCGATCGGGATTGTGGTGGCGCTGACGGTCGTCGCAGGGCTAACCGAATTTTACCGGCATACGCGGGACGCGAACCAGACCACGATCGCGCTGAGTTTTTTGCTGGCGATTTTGGCGGTCTCGGCGGTGTGGGGAATGGCCGTGTCGGTTTTTATGTCCATCACGGCCGTGCTGGCATTCAATTATTTTTTTCTTCCGCCGGTAGGAACATTCACAATTGCGGATCCGCAGAACTGGGTAGCGCTATTCGCGTTCCTGGTGACTTCGATTGTAGGAAGCCAGCTTTCCTCGAAAATCCGGACGGAAGCCGACGAATCCAACCTCCGGCGTCGGGAAGTCGAGCGGCTCTACAAGTTCAGTCAAAAATTGCTCGCCGAAGGCAACGTGATCCAATTGATGAACGCGATTCCGAACTACGTCGTGGAAAGTTTCGAATGCGGAGCGGCGGAGCTTTTTTTGCCGCAGAAAGACAAGTTTTATCGTTCCGGATTTGGCGCGGCGCACCTGGACGAAGAAAAAATGAAAGCCGTGTTCTTGCGGGATGAGGGCGTATACGAAACCGAGGAGGGGCTCTATTTCATTCCGGTGCGGATGGGAGTGAGGCCGATTGGGAGCCTGGGAATTTCGGGAGCGAGCTTGTCTCGGCAAACGCTGGACGCGGTGAGCAGTCTCGTGGCGATTGCAATCGAGAGGGCGCGCGCGGTGGAGAAACTCGGCGAGACGGAAGCCGAGCGGCAGGGGGAACGGCTGAAGTCCGCCCTGCTTGATTCGATCGCGCACGACTTTCGCACGCCGCTGACTTCGATCAAGGCGGCGACGACAAGCTTGTTGAGCGGCGAGAGCAGAGGGGCGGGGGAGAAGCGCGAGCTTTTGACGATCATTAATGAGGAGTGCGACCGGCTGAACCGGCTTGTAGAGGAAGCCGCGGAGATGTCGCGGCTCGAGGCGGGAGAGTTCGAACTGGAGCTGGCACCGACGCCAATCGAGAGCATCATTCGAGCCGCGCTGGCGCAGTGCGGCACGGCGCTGGCGGGGCGAACCGTGGAAGTGAAAGTAAGCCCGGGGCTGCCTCCGGTGCTGGCGGACCTGAATCGCGTGAAAGAAGCGCTGGTCCACCTGATTGACAACGCCAATATTTATTCGCCAAAGGAGCAGCCCATCGTTATCTCGAGCGAGTTGACGGGAGACTGCGTGACGACGAGCGTCGCGGACCGCGGGCCGGGAATTGATGACTTCGAGCAGGGAATGATTTTCGACAAATTTTACCGGGGGAAAGATCAGCGTTACCAGGTGAGAGGGACGGGGATGGGGCTGTCGATTGCGAAAGCGATTATTGCGGCGCACAAAGGAGCGATATCCGTGACGAGCCAGCTTGGGCACGGCTCGGTTTTTTCGTTTACGCTGCCCGTTGATTACCGCGGGAAGGAGGGGCAATGAGCGCGGCGGACGTGCTCGTGGTGGACGATGAAGCGCAGATCCGGCGCGTGCTGCGAGCTACGCTTTCCGGGCACGGATATGTGCTGCGGGAAGCAACGACGGGAGAAGAGGCGGTCGAAGCAGTTCGCAAGGAGCGCCCGGACCTGATTCTGCTCGACGTGAACATGCCGGGAATCGGAGGGATTGAGGCCGCGCGAGAAATTCGTGAGATGTGCGACGCGCCAATCATCATGCTGACGGTGCGCAATGCGGAGAAGGACAAAGTGGCGGCGCTGGACGCCGGCGCGGACGATTATGTGGTCAAGCCCTTTGGGATAGAGGAATTATTGGCGCGAATCCGGGCAGCTTTGCGGAGGTATGGGCCAGGAGACGCAGTGCCGGCGTTCAATACAAAAGATTTGTCGATTGATTTTGAAAGCCGGGTGCTGACCGCTGGAGGGAAGGAAGTTCACCTGACGCCGAAAGAATTCGAAGTGCTGAAGTTGCTGGTGGCGAACGTGGGGAAGCCCCTCTCGCACCGCAGACTGCTTCAGGCGGTATGGGGGCCGGAGTATGGCGAGGAGACGGAGAATTTGCGCGTGGTGATCAACCAGCTTCGGAAGAAAATCGAAAGCGATCCCGCGCGGCCAAAATATATATTGACCGAACCGTGGGTAGGCTACCGTTTTCAGGCGCCGAAGACGGCAGCAGCAAAGCCCGCGTCCAGAAGAAGGTAGAAGTCAGCGGCGAGGGTGCGCAGCGTCGAGATCGAGATTCAGTTCAAGGACATTCACGCGGGGTTCACCGAAGACGTCAAATTGGCGCGGCGAAGTATGCTTCGCAACCAGCGCTCGGAGATCAGATTCGCTCATCTGGCGAGCGCGAGCGACGCGAGGAATCTGGAATTCAGCGGCGGCCGGAGAAATATCGGGGTCGAGGCCGGAACCGGAAGTTGTGACGAGGTCTACAGGAATTGGAGTACCGGGGTTTTCCTTTTGAAGTGCAGCCACATCATTTTTCACGCGATCGATGAGCTGACGGCTTGTTGGCCCTAGGTTTGACGCGCCGCCTGCGGCCGCGACGGGATCGTAGCCGTCACCAGCGGTGGAAGGGCGGGGGTGGAAATACCAGTCCGCGGAAAAAGGCTGGCCAATCAGGCGGGAACCAATCACGTGGCCATTGCGAAGGATCATCTCGCCATTGGCTTTCGCCGGGAAGAAGAGCTGACCTAGCCCAGTGACGGCAAGCGGATAGAGGACGCCCAAGAGCACGGTAGTAACCAGAGTGAAGAGAATCGCGGTTCGGATGTGTTCTTTCATTGCATTCCTCAAACAAGATGAAGGTGAGTGATCACCAGATCAATCAGCTTGATTCCGACAAACGGGGCGATCACGCCGCCCAATCCATAGACAAGTAAATTCTGGCGAAGCAAAGCGGCCGCTCCTAACGGGCGATAGCGGACTCCGCGAAGAGCGAGCGGAATCAGAACAATGATGATCAGCGCGTTGAAAATAACAGCCGAGAGGATGGCAGATTCGGGAGTGCCCAGGCCCATCACGTTAAGTACGCCCAGCTGAGGAAACGCGGCGGCAAACATAGCGGGAATGATGGCGAAATATTTCGCGACGTCATTAGCGACAGAGAACGTAGTCAGCGCGCCGCGCGTAATCAGCAATTGCTTACCGATCTCCACGATTTCAATGAGCTTTGTAGGGTTGGAATCGAGATCGATCATGTTGCCGGCTTCTTTGGCAGCTTGCGTGCCGGTATTCATCGCCACGCCGACATCGGCCTGGGCGAGCGCGGGTGCGTCGTTGGTACCGTCGCCCGTCATAGCCACAAGCTTGCCCTTGGCTTGCTCGCGCTTGATGAGCGCCATCTTGTCTTCCGGTTTCGCTTCGGCAAGAAAATCATCCACACCCGCCTGGCGCGAGATTGCGGCAGCGGTTAGGGGATTGTCGCCAGTAATCATCATGGTGCGAATGCCCATCGCACGGAGATGATCGAAACGTTCGCGCATGCCGCCTTTGACGATATCGGTGAGCGCGATCGCACCGAGTACGTGGCGGTTTTGCGTTACGAGCAGGGGAGTGCCGCCGCCATTGGCAATTTCGCGGACGACTTGCTTGATCTCTGGCGGAACGCTCTGGCTGCGCTCGGAAACGTATTTTTCAATCGCTTCGGGAGCGCCTTTGCGGATTTCCTGGCCATCCATATCCACGCCGGACATGCGGGTTTGCGCTGAAAATGGAATGAACACGGGATTGTGAGGGGCAAGTTCGCGGCCTCGAAGCCCGTATTTTTCCTTGGCCAGCACGACGATCGAGCGGCCCTCAGGGGTTTCATCGGCGAAGGACGCAAGCTGCGCGGCGCTGGCCAGTTCGGCCTCCGTAATACTTGGGCAGGCGTAAAGAGAAGTCGCCTCGCGATTGCCCAGAGTAATCGTGCCGGTCTTATCCAGCAGCAGGACGTCCACGTCGCCGGACGCTTCCACGGCGCGCCCGGACATGGCAATGACATTTCGCTGAATCAAGCGGTCCATGCCGGCAATGCCGATCGCCGAGAGCAGCCCGCCAATTGTCGTGGGGATCAAACAGACCAGCAGCGAAACCAGGACAAAAATCGTTTGCGGCGCGCCGGAGTAGATTGCAAAAGGCTGAAGCGTTACGACCGCCAGAAGAAAAATGATAGTGAGGCCGGCGAGCAGAATGTTCAGCGCGATTTCGTTCGGCGTTTTCTGACGAGACGCGCCCTCAACCAGGCTGATCATCCGGTCCAGAAACGTCTCACCGGGATTGGAGGTGATGCGCACGCGGATTTCGTCGGAGAGGACGCGCGTGCCTCCCGTCACCGCGGAGCGGTCGCCGCCGGATTCGCGGATGACCGGCGCGGACTCTCCCGTAATCGCGGACTCGTCCACGGAAGCGACGCCCTCGATGACTTCGCCGTCGCCCGGAATGAACTCGCCTGCCGCGACAAGAACCTCGTCGCCCGCGCGCAGCTTCGAACTGGGGACGATCTCCGTCTTGCCGTCCGCACAGATGCGGTGCGCATCGGTCTCCGCGCGCGCCTTGCGGAGCGTTTCTGCTTGCGCTTTGCCCCGGCCTTCCGCCATCGCTTCGGCAAAATTGGCGAATAACACGGTGAACCAGAGCCACAGAGTGATTTGCAGCCCGAATGCAAAAGCGCCGCGATGACGCGACGTGTCCAGCACCAACTGCAAGGAAGTCAGAAGCGCGCCGACTTCCACGACAAACATCACTGGATTCTTGACCATCTTCCGCGGATTCAATTTACGGAAGGAATCAAGGATTGCCGCCTTCAAAATGCCCATGTCGGTCAAGGACTGCGTCTTTACCTGGGATGCGCGCTCCATGGCGAACCTAAAATGCCTTTCCCGAAAGCATCAGAAGATGCTCGAGTATCGGTCCGAGGCTGAGCGCTGGGAAAAAGGTGAGCGCACCAACGATTAAGATTGTGCTAACGAGAAGTATTGTGAAGAGCGGACCCGTAACGGGGAACGTGCCCAGAGAAGCTGGAGCAATTTTCTTTCGAGCCAGATTGCCGCCAATTGCGAGGATCGGAATGACCGCGAAGAATCTGCCGAGAAGCATCGCGACGGCCAGGCTATTGTTGTACCAGGTTGTGTTGGCGTTCAAGCCGGCGAATGCAGAACCGTTGTTGCCCGTTGCTGACGAATACGAATACAAGATTTGCGACAGACCGTGTGGCCCGGGATTTGAGATGCTCGATGTGCCGAACCCCGAGACGGAGGAGATGGCTGAGAATCCGAGAATTGTGAGACAGAGGATCAGAACGGCAAGCATGGCCATCTTGACGTCAAAGGCCTCGATCTTCTTGCCCAGATATTCCGGAGTCCGGCCGACCATTAGTCCTGCGATGAACACTGCCAGAATGACAAAAACGAGAATTCCATAAAGCCCCGAGCCAACGCCGCCGAAAATGATTTCGCCGAGCATGATGTTGACCATCGGAACCATTCCGCCCAGCGGAGTGTAGGAGTCATGCATACCGTTCACCGCTCCGCAGCTTGCGTCCGTGGTGACGGTTGCGAAGAGAGAAGAATCGGCAATCCCGAACCGGACTTCCTTGCCCTCCATGTTGCCGCCGGATTGCGAGAGGCTTGCCGATTGATCAGTCTTCGCGAATTGCGGATTTCCTGCCGCTTCCGAATGGTACGCGACGAAAACGCCAACCAAGAACAGCGCCGCCATCGCACTCCAGACCGCCCAGCCATGTCCGCGCGATTTGGTCATGCAGCCCAGCGTATAGGTGAGCCCGGAAGGGATGGCAAAGATCAGGAGCATCTCAAGGAAATTGGACAAGGGAGTTGGATTTTCGAAAGGGTGCGCACTGTTGGCATAGAAAAATCCGCCCCCGTTTGTGCCGAACATCTTAATCACTTCCTGCGATGCGACCGGGCCGAGTGCAATCTGCTGCCGGGTTACCGTATGCGAAGTAGTCTTGCCATCCGCCCCTTGCGACTGAACGACCTGTGGCTGAAGGAGTTGGGCGTTTTCGTAAGGCTTCAGCGTCTGCACCACGCCTTGCGAAATCAGAACCATGGAAATAACCAGGGAAACCGGCAGCAGCACCCAGAGAAAACAGCGCGTGATATCCACCCAGAAATTTCCAAGTGTGTCCGACTCATGCCGTGCGATCCCGCGGATTACCGCGATGGCCAGGACGATTCCGACTCCGGCGGAAGCGAAGTTGTGGTACGCCAAGCCAGCCATTTGCGTGAAATAGCTCATCGTCACTTCGGGTGTGTAGGCCTGCCAGTTCGTGTTTGTCGTGAAGGAAACGGCGGTGTTCCAGGCCAGATCCGGCGCGACATTCGCCAGGTGTTGAGGATTCCAGGGGAGCCACTGTTGGAGTCTTTCGATGAAATACGAAAGCAGCAGGGACACGCCGCTAAATACCAGCATCGCCGTACCGTAGGCGGTCCACTTCATTTCCTTCGTGGCGTCCACGCCGCAGAGCCGGTAGATGAGGCGCTCCATCGGCCGCAACAAGGGGTCGAGAAATGTTTTCTCGCGCTGGAACACGCGCGTCAGATAGACGCCCACCGGCTTCGTGATGAGAAACACGATGAGCAGGTACAACCCAATTTGAAACCACCCATTTGCGGTCATTTCTAGAAGTTCTCCGGCTTGAGCAGGGCGTAAACCAGATACCCGAAGAGGAACAAACTGATCAGAACGAGAAAGACATTTTCAAGCATGCTCGAGTTCCATCCTCACTTGAGCCGTTCGCAGCCGCGCAGATAGCCGATAGCGGCAACGAAAAAAATCACAGTAGCAACAACATAAATCAAATCTTTCAATGTACGCTCCGTGGCCGATGCAACCTTAACCGCGCGGATAGCTGCGTCTAGTGGAAAAGCTGCCCGCATGGTTCTGGAATACTGCCGACGCTGTACTGTAGTCTACTTGCGCTGGCTTAGGAAGTGATGAGGCGAACCTAAGGATTTTGTGAAATTGCCGGCCGCGTATGGATTACGCTTCCCTGAGCTTCAGTGCCTGCCGTGCGCGGGCCAGTAGAGGATTTGCAGGGAAGTTGAAAAGTTTTTTTGCAGGCCGGGAGCAAGCAGCGGGAAAGTCCACTGCTCGTACTGAGCGGATGCGGTCACACCGATGTCTGGCCGAAGCCAATAGTCCACGCGCATTGAAGCGTCATTGACCGTGCCGCCGTTCGGAATCATCTTGTTGTCGACTTTTAAGTGGCGGTATCCCAATTGAATGGAATTCTTCGGCGTGAGCCAGTAGCGACTCCAAGCCTGAATCCCCGCGCCATCGCGGCCCGCCCAATTCCCCATAAGAAACCGGCGATTGGTGTAGAGATCATGGTAGTAGTTGTCCCAATAGATGTAACGGCCGGGAAAGTTGGTGCTCACGGTGTCGGTCAACGGGGCTTCGACGCGCAAATCGAGTTTCTGAATTCGGGGGAAATGCGTCAGATACAAACCAGGGACGAAACCGGCGCGCCGCGGCGCCGCCAAAGGCGAGGGATCGTCCGCGGAAATGGAATCGCTGTAGAGTGTCAGCCAGTTTCTCAGGTACGGAAGACGGTAACTAAACTCAAAACCTCCATCGCGTTTCCCGGGATCTTTCTGGGCTGTCTTTTGGAAGTAGCTTGTGGCACTGAAATAAGTTAGAAAAAGGCGGTAGGGCGTGAACGGCCGGCCCGCTCCGCCCACTTCCACGGTGCGTGTAAATCCAAATTCCAGATTCGGCGTTGGCTTGAAGCTGATTTTTTCTCCATGGAAATACGGAGCAGGGGAGAGCAAGTTTCCTTGCAGCCTGCCGAAAAAGGCGTCCCATCGCATAGGGCCGAGATATCGGCCAAACCAGGGAAGGCGAAAAGGGGTTACGCGATCGATATGAAACATCCGCAGCGGAGCGGCGTTATCCGAAAAAAGCAGCGGGCCGCTGGCTTCGGGACCCCACCACTGGCTTTCTTGCCCAAAAGAAAGCTGCCAATCCGCGAGGTTGAGCCCAACGTAAGCATCAAGCAGCCGCGCTTGATTGCGCTGCGGTTGGGGACCGGCGGGAAGGCCCGGGTTGTCGTCAACGACATTCAGCGCGGTTTGCACCTGAGGCGAATATTGCGGACCCGCGGGCGCGTGTTGAAATTCTCCGCGCGCGTATACCACCCAGCGGCCGTCGCTGGCCCATCCGGAAAAGCCGGCCACGCTGTTGAAGCCTTCTTGAAAGGGCCGGCCGAAATCGTTGTAGAGTGTTTGGCCAAAATGATAGCCGTCGGTCAGCGGCGGGCCGGAAATCTGCGTGATGCGGGAGTAAGCGGATTCAAGATGTACCGCGCGATTGCTACCGCCAGCCAGCAGCGAAATTTCCGGGAGAAATTCTTGCCTCAGGGAATCGTAGATTTTCACTGGGAGAGTTTGTGCGCTTGCATCTTGCAGTTGGTCGCCCGCTTCGGAGACAAGCCTGGCGCATTCGAGCCTGGTCCACGGACGCATGCCAAGAATGGCGTCGTTGATCACGCCCGCGGCAATCAACCGATCAAAAAGCGGGTAAACCCAGCTATCGAGCGGAACATAAGGCGAGCCCATTTGTCGGGGCGTGCGATCTGTTTCGAGCAGCGGCATATCCGATAAGTCCTCAGGAACACCACCACCAAGCTCCACATTGTGGTGTGCGCGATAGACTTGCCAGCCTGTGAGCCATCCGATTCCAGAACCAACAAGTACGTCCGCAGGGAAGTGTTGCTGGCCGCGCACGCGCGCGTACGTGATTGCTGTGGCCGCGCCGTAGGCGAAAATTTTGGTCAGAGGGCCCGGGTACTCATGGCTAAGCACACTGGCGATGGCCCAGGCCGTAGCGGCATGGTCAGAAGGAAAAGAATCGCCGCCTTGCCAGAATTTTCCATGGTAGGAATCGACGTTGGGCCGTTCTCGACCCGTGGCGTATTTCAACGCCGTAGTCACTGCCAGCGCATCCAGCGCCGCTTCCCCGCTGAGCAAGCCTGCCTCGCGTTTGTGCGCGTCATCTGTGACTTCCCCCAGAAGATAGAGGCCTGCGCCCGCGCCAGCCACTCCGGCAATTCCGTAGTTTGAAAAGCGAGTGTAGGTTCGTAGCCGCGTCGGAGGGCTGAGCAAATGGAGACTGGCATCGCGGTCTGTCACCAGGAATCCTGCCGTTATTCCGGCGAAGGGGACGAGCCAGGTCGCTTCGCCAAGGCGAATGTGCGCAGGGCTGGTCCAGATCGCTTTCTGATCGTGAGCAAGATTTTTGACAAGCGACAAGCCCAGTTGCGTGTTGCGCTCCGCATCTGCGGCCGCTTGCTGCGAAGGTTTTAGGCTGGCGTTTTCGCCTTTCTTTGGGCTTGCCGCGCCGGAGTTTGCTGGCGCTTCGGCGGTTTGTTTTTCTTTGGATTGCGGAGTTGCCGCACGAACTGGGGTTGCCAAAATTCCTAACGCCGCTACAGCGGCTGAAATAGTCCGGATTGCTCTTCCAAGAGCCATTTGTCTAGCCTTGTGTAGGATAACTCCTGGAACTGCAAGGCAAAACAAGGGCCATTCTAGCTGGGGCGAAAATCAGAAGTGATTTTTGCTCGAGTCTCTAAGCCATTTGTGATTAGTGGGTTGCAGGCATGGTTGCACTTCGCGGGCAAATAGGAACCGAACAAATCTCGAAAGGACCAGAACGGGAAAGACCTGCTTCCTAAAATGAAAATCGCGCATGCGCCATGCAAATCGGGCACTCTGCAACGATCCGCATTGCTGGCTCTCGATTTTTTATCAGATCGGCAGCCGAAGTCGCGCTTCGCAGCCTCGCGCATCCCGCCGGTTTTGCAGCGTCAACGTGCCGCCGTGCGCTTCGGCGATTTGGCGGCTCAGGACGAGGCCGATGCCGGAACCACCTGGTTTTGTCGTGAAGAACGGAACAAACAAGTTTGCTGTGTTTGAAATTCCCGGGCCTTCGTCCAGCACAGACACTTCGAGATAGGTGCTGAACCGCGACCAGGTCACTTTAACTCCGCCACCCGTTTCATGCGCGGCGTCGGCGGCGTTATGTACGAGATTAATCAGAAGTTGTTCGAGCTGGTCCGCATCCGCCGAGATTACGAGCGGGGGTCCCTTCTCCAGCCGCACTTTCGCGCGCGCCTCGAGCTTGGTTACACGGGCAATCCAGTCGGTCACGTTCATCGGCGCAAGAGTGGGCTGCGGAAGCCGTGCGAGTTTTGCGTAGGCGGCCATGAATCTTCCCAGCGCTTCGGTGCGAGAGCGGATGATCCCGAGGCCGTGGCGCATGTCTTCGAGCATCGAGGCTGCGGGGCTGCTGCTCAGTTCAGGATCGTTTACCGCGCCGGACAATCCGCTTTCGAGGCTTTGTGCGACGGACTGAATGGGCGCGAGAGAATTGTTCAATTCGTGGCCCAGAACGCGAATCAGGCGTTGCCAGGCTTGGCGTTCCTCATCTCGCAGCGCGCGGCTCAAGTCGCTTAGCACGATCAGGTCATGCGGGAGGCCGCCTTGGCGAAACGATCCTCGCCGCATTCCCCACCGGCCCGAACCTCCCGGAAAACTCAATTCCATCGTGCGTGCCGCCTCGCCTTCAAGGCAAGCTTCGAGGCCAAGTTCCGCGGCAGTGAATCCAAGCAAGCGCTCGCTTGTGCGGGAAAGCAGGCGCTCCCCGGCGCGATTCACGAGCCGCAATTGCCGCGCGTTGTCAAACGTAAAGATGGCGACATCAATTTCTTCCATCACCGTGCGCAGAAGTCCGGTGGCTTCGAGAGCTCCCAGGCGCTGCGAGCGCAGCGTTTCGCTCAGCGCATTCACTTCCAGCATGACTTCGCCGAGGGCGTCGTCCGCCCGCGCGTCACGCGCGCGGAACGAAAAATCCTCCTCGCGCATGGCTGAGAGCAGATTTGACAGAGTTTGCAGGGAAAAGACAACGCGTTGGCGCAGAGAAAGCGCGAAGCCCAGCCACAGGCTGACAATCAAGAAAGTAAGCGTCCATGCTGCTCGTGAAGAATAAGAGCCGTTCCACAAGAGAATTAGCGCTATGACCGAGCCGGGCAGACCCGCCGCCAGCGCAAGCAGCTGGATGCGACGCTCGTAGGAAAGACGGTTCATTCCAAACCGTGTTTTTGCAGCCGGCGGTACATCGCGCTGCGGCTCAGTCCAAGAGCTTTAGCAGCCTGGCTGACATTTCCTTCGTGCCGCGTCAGAGTGCGCTGGATCAAATGCCGCTCAACTTCATCGAGGCTCATTTCTTCGAGCCGCACCGCACCGCCGGAAGGGCCGGTGCGCAACCCCAAATCCGCCGAGCGAACGAGCGAACCCTGCGCGAGGAGCACGCCGCGCTCGACGGCATGATCGAGTTCACGGACGTTTCCCGGCCAGGGGTGCTCTTGCAACAGTTGCGTTGCGCCCGGATCGAAGCCGGAAATGCTTTTGCGATAGCGCTGCGCGTATCCTCTCAAAAAATGATGCGCCAGCAAGGCAATGTCCTCGCGCCGTTCGCGCAACGGCGGCAGATGAATCTCTATGGTATTCAATCGGAATAGCAGATCTTCCCGGAATCGCCCAGCCGCGGCCTCCGAACTCACGTCCGCGTTGGTCGCGGCCAGCACGCGGACGTTCACGCGGCGCGTGGTGGAAGAGCCGACGCGTTCCAGTTCGCCGGTCTCGAGTACTCGAAGCAGCTTGGCCTGCAAGTTCAATGGAACATTGGCGATTTCATCCAGAAAAAGTGTGCTGCCCTCTGCCAACTCGAAGCGGCCTACGCGGTCTGTCCGAGCATCAGTAAAAGCACCCTTTACGTGCCCGAAGAGTTCACTTTCGAAAAGCCCTTCCGAAAGGCCGCCTGCATTTACAGTGACCATCGGTTTCCCGGCGCGAGGCGAAAGAGCGTGCAATGTTTGCGCAACAACTTCCTTACCTGTTCCGTGCTCGCCCGTGATGAGCACGCTCGCATCCGATGGCCCAACGCGACTCACCAAATCGAGCACCGGTTGCATCACGGCAGATTCCGCGATGAGCGTTGGCCGCGATTCCGCGCGTAACAGGCGGTTTTCCGCCTCAAGCCTTGATGCCTGGCGCAGTGCATTTCGAAGATCAATTTGCGTGCGCAAAATGGTCAGGAGCCGGGCGTTGTCCCACGGCTTTTGAATGAAGTCGCGCGCACCGCGGCGCATGGCTTCAACGGCAACTTCCACGCTGCCCCACGCCGTCATTACGATCACCGGCAGGGTCGAGTCGGCCGCCTGCATGTGGGTCAGAAGGTCAAGGCCTTCTTGCCCGGAGGTTGTGTCGCGGGCGTAGTTTAGATCCATGAGAACGGCGTCAAACTCGCGAGCTTCGATAGCGGCCATGGCTTCGGCGGGAGAGGCGGCGGACTGCGTTTCGTAATTTTCCCGCTTGAGAAGCAAACGAAGCGCGTCGCGGATATCCGACTGATCGTCGGCAACAAGGACGCGGTAGGGATGTTGGGTCGGGTTCTTCATTCGCTCTGGAGAAAGTTTTTTGGCAGCCGTCGGTTATCGATCGGCATGTGCGTGCGAAAGTCGCGGCTCAGTTTAATCGCTCCAGTCCGTTCCATTAAGGCAGCCCTACGCACCACGTTGCTGGACGCAATTACGCGGCAAATGCGATCCCGCAGGCGTGCCCATCGCTTTCCAAAATCCTTTCCACATCTTCAACCGACGCGCGCCGCAGTGCTGGCCTCGCTGACCACCCAGCCATCCTTTAGCTGGATGATGCGGTGTCCATAAGCGGCATTTTTTTCGGAATGCGTTACCTGGATGATGCTTGTGCCGCCCTCGTTCAATTTCCGAAAAAGTTCCATGATCTCTTCGCCCTGCGCGGAATGGAGATTACCTGTCGGCTCGTCCGCGAGAATCAGTTTGGGGCTTTGAACGACGGCGCGCGCGACGCCGACCAATTGTTGCTGGCCGCCCGAAAGCTGGCTCGGAAACAAATCTTTTTTGCCGACGATATTGAAGCGGTCGAGAATATCGCAAACCAGGCTAACGCGCTCTTTGTGCGGAACGTTCTTGTAGGAAAGAGGAATTTCCAAATTCTCAAAAACCGTCAAATTGTCGATCAGATGATAGCTCTGAAACACAAAGCCGATGTTCGCCTTGTGCAATTCGTTGCGCTTTTTCACGTTGAGGCGATGGACGGGCTCGCCATTAAAGAAAAATTCGCCTGTCCACGCGCCATCGAGCATGCCGATAATGCTCAGCAGAGTGGATTTTCCCGCGCCGGAAGGGCCCATGAAGGTGACAAATTCGCCGGGCTGAATTTCAAGCGAGACGCGCCTGAGGACGTAGAACTTGCTGCCACCTGCCTCGTAGACTTTTTCAATGTTGCGAAGTTGAATCAGTGGTTCCACTCTCGCTCCTTAGGCGCGAAAAAGCACGTCAAGGCACGCCTTCCTTCCGAGACTATCACAACCAAAGACGCGCCTGCGTGGGTCTCATTTTGTTAAACGGGGCAGGGAGCAGCAGCGTTTCCAGCGGGGACGATGAAAAACAGCGGCATTGCGCAGCCTGAGGCTGGGAAAGATTCAATAACCGCAAATCCTTTGGAATCAGCATTTATGACCTGGCTCACAAACGCCAAAGACCGTGGAAGAACACAATTGCTACGTTTCTGTAAATGCAAAGTGGACAAAAAAAGGAGGGCCCGTACTTGGCGCCCTCCCGCAATTCGTTTCTAAGCGCTGACGCCGGCTTCTTTGGTCTCTTCGACGATACGACCATCAAAAAGATGAATCGTGCGCTCGGCAAAGTTAGCGTAACGCTGGTCGTGGGTCACCATACAGACGGTGGCGCCGTTGCGGTGAAGGTCGCGGAGAAGTTCCATGACCGCTTCGCCGTTTTTCGAGTCCAAGTTTCCAGTGGGCTCGTCAGCCATCAGGATGAGCGGATCGCCGACGAGAGCACGGGCGACAGCGACACGCTGCTGCTGACCGCCGGAGAGTTGTGACGGGTAGTGGCGGAGGCGATGAGCCATGCCGACGCGCTCGAGAGCATTCTGAACTTTCTGTTTGCGCTCCGCGGAACTCGTGCCGCGATACGTGAGCGGAAGCTCAACATTCTCGTAGACGGTAAGGTCGCCGATGAGATTGAACGCCTGGAAGATGAAACCAATTTCGCGATTGCGAATCCGCGTGCGCTCGCTGATCGTGAGCTTCGCGACGGGCTGGCCGTTCAGCATGTAGCTGCCGTCCGTGGGCGAATCGAGCAGGCCGAGGATCGAGAGCAGGGTCGATTTGCCGCATCCAGAGGGCCCGGCAATCGAGATGTACTGACCCTTCTTGATCTCGAGGTGGATCTCGGAAAGAGCGTGAGTCTCCACTTCGT
The DNA here is from genome assembly GCA_035279745.1 of Candidatus Acidiferrum sp. Classification (GTDB taxonomy): domain Bacteria; phylum Acidobacteriota; class Terriglobia; order Acidiferrales; family UBA7541; genus Acidiferrum. The sequence continues at coordinate 494,975 of DATEHE010000016.1, forward strand.
CGGTATAGAAGACCTTCTTTACGCTTTCCATCTTGATGAGTGTGTCTGACATTTCATCTCCTTAACAAATCGATTGACTCGAAACCCGTGCCGTAAATTCGTTTATCTCAGCTCCCCGCAGGGAGTCATTCTCTCGCGCTCGCTCGCCGGTCATTCGTACCTCAAGGCCACGATGGGATCAATGCGCGTGGCGCGTCGAGAAGGCAAATAGCATGCGAATACCGCAACCAGTCCAATTACCACCAAAGACGCCAGATAGACGAATCCGTTTCCGGGCTGGACACCAAAAAGCAGTGAGCCGCTCAGCCGGGCTAGTCCATAAGCCAGCGGAAGCCCTGCGACGGCGCCAAGGATGACCATGACGCCAAGCTCTTTGAAGACCAGTCCTCGTACGTCGCCGGTGTCCGCCCCAAGCGCCAGCCGAATACCAATCTCCCGGGTGCGCTGCACTACAATGTATGCCAAAACGCCATAAATACCCATAGCGGCGAGTGCTGCGGCAAGGGCGCCGAAGGCAGCCGAGAGGAACGCCACGGCCCGCTCGCCAAACAAGTCTTCATCCACGACGCGATCCACGGTCTTTAGCGCATAGACGGGCAGGTTCGCGTCCTGTTGGCGAACGACGTCGCGAAGAGCATTGCCGATGAGCAAGGGGTCTTGAGCGGTGCGAACGTAGAAGCTCATGCCTCTCACCTTCGGAATTTGGGCGTAGGGGCGATAAAACGCCGGGCGATCAGGGGTGCGGACGTTGGATTCCTTATCGTTGGCAACGACTCCCACAATTTCGATGTCTGGACGGATGCCATTTCCTGAGCTAGTGGCGAAATGAACTCCGATCGGATTGCGTCCAGGCAAAAAGGCTTTGGCCATGGCCTCGTTGATGATGGCCACTTTGGGGCTGGTGGCGGTATCGGCGACAGTAAATTCTCGTCCGGAAAGCAGCGGGACGCCCAATGCGGAAAAGTAATTAGGGCTAACCGCGTCGTTCTTCACGTCAGTGTCGTCATTTTCGCGATTGGGGCGGCCCTCGACAGTGATATTGGTGCCCATATCTGTGCCAGTCAGGATGGGGATTTCTGAGGTGCCTACGCCCAGGACGCCGGGAATTGCGGCGAGACGCTCGCGAAGAGAGTCAATGAGTGTGACAGTGCGAGGAGGATCGTAGCCGCCCAAATCCGGGGCGATGGAAAACGTAATCAGGTGATCGGTTTTCAATCCGAGATTCTGCTTTCGCAAATTCCAGAGAGTCTCGACAAAGAGCGAGGAGCCCACCAGAAGCAGGACGGTAAAAGCGACCTGACCGGCGACGAGCAACTTGCGGAAGCGAACGTGGCCAACCCCAGCGGAAGTCGTGGAGCCCTGATCTTTCAACGTTTGAGAAACACCGGTGCGAACCACGCGCCAGGCTGGGAGGAGGCCGAAAAGAATCGCCGAGAGAATCGTCGCGCCCGCGGCAAAGAGCAGGAGCCGTGAATCGACCGATGCGGAGATACCTTGCATACCAGACTCGGATACGACGAGACGGGTCAAAAGGTTCATCAACCAAACGCCAAGAAAGAAGCCGAGAAGCCCGCCGAACAGTGCGTAAATGCAACTTTCAATCATGAGTTGACGCATCATGTGCAGGCGAGTGGCGCCCATCGCGGCGCGAATAGCGAACTCGCGCTGGCGGCCCGCGCCCTTGGCGAGCAAAAGATTGGCGACGTTTGTACAAGCGATGAGAAGAACTAGGCCGACCATGGCGAAGAGCGCTTCAATTGCTGGTCCGGAATCGCGCTGCGTGACAGTCCTGCCCTGAGCGCCGGGATAGAGATAGATTTTCTTGTTCAGGAATTGCTGTTGATCTTTGCCGCCGGAGCGAAGATGCAGCGTGGCAAGTTGCTGCTCGAGTAGGGGGCGATACTCGACGTCAATGGCTGCTTCGGCGCGAGCTTTGGAAACGCCTGGCTTCAAGCGGGCGAGCAGGGCGAGGAAAGAATCGTTCCAATCGTCCAGACCATTGCGAATCGGGGTCATCTGACCCTTCATGGTCATGGGTACATAAAGATCAGGAGTCTGTCCGACTTGAATTCCGAAAAAGCCATCCTGGGAAACACCGACGATGGTCATTTCCGTGTTGTTAACGAGGATCGTCTTGTTGAGGACGGAAGGATCAGCGCCGAAATGCTGCATCCAATAGGAGTAACTGAGCACAAGAACGGGGTGTGCGCCTTCCACGTCATCGTCGGCGGGACTCAGCAATCGGCCGACCGCAGGCCGGACACCCAGCACGTCAAAATAATTTCCAGTCACCAGCTCGCCGGAGCCCATATCCGTCTGGCCATGAGATGCGACGCTCGCCTCGAAATCGTACTTGGCGATGACGCCATCGAAGACGCTCGTGTTTTTTGCGAGGCCTTTGTAGACCGGATAGGAAAAGATCTCGGAGTCGTCGCCATCGCTCCAGGTGTGGCCGTGATGACGTCCGGGCGATTTCAAGATGACGAGCTGCTCCGGATTGCGGACGGGCAGGCGGCGGAGGAGGACCTGGTCAAGCAAAGAGAAGATGGCCGTGTTCGCGCCGATGCCCAATGCGAGAGTAAGAACTGCAATGAAGGTAAAGCCGGGATTCTTCAGCAGCATCCGCAAGCCAAAGCGAACGTCCTGCCAGAAGTTGCGCATCAGGCGCCCCGCCCTATGCAGGCAAGCGCGAGGCGAGAAGCAGGCTTCACGGCGGCCTCAGATTTTTCGACGAAACTCACTCGCGACTCCCCGGAATCGTACTGGTACTTAACTTCGGCAACTCGCCCCACCTTTATTGGACGTTGATGGCGGGCGAATGTCTGGCGCTGACAGAGTCCAAGTCCTAAATTCTGCGCGGACAGTGGCGTCAAGCCAGCATCCCCTGTTGAGCCGAGTCCAATTGGCATCTTCTGAACGATCAACAACTCTCAAACCTCGACACTCGCAGTAGGGGATACGCAACAGGGGACCCAATGGTTCCCTCTAACCCTCTCAGACGACAAAATTTGGCGATTGTTTCCGTGAATTGGCGCTGTAACGACACTGCGACCGCGATCTTCTTCTGAGTCTGGAGATTATTCATAGCGCAGCGCAACCATCGGATCGACTCGAGAGGCTCTGCGCGCGGGGATATAACACGCGGCGATGCCAACAGTGATCAGCAATCCGCACACGGCGAGAAATGTCAGCGGATCGCGAGGCGTCACTCCATATAAAAAGGTGCCAAGCAGCCGGGTGACTCCCAGGGCCCCTGCGATGCCGAGCACAGCACCGAAAATAATTAGCGCCACGCCCTGGACTCCGACCAGACGCAAAACATCGCGGCTTTGTGCGCCCAACGCCGAACGAATTCCGATCTCTCTCGTTCGGCGGAACACTTCATAGGCCAACAAGCCATAGAGACCGATGCAAGCGAGGGCCAAGGCCAGCAAGCCAAAGAGGGAAGCCAGACGCGCGAGCAGTCGCTCGTTGAAGAGGAGGCGCTCAATGCGTTCGGCTTGGGTCCGCACTTCATACACGGGAAGGTTGCTGTCAAGTTCGCTGACCGTTTTGCGCACCGCGGGGACCAGGCTCAGAGGATTGATGGCGGTGCGCAGCGCGAAACGCGCTTCCCCATCCTTGAGCGGAATGTAGGCGGTGGGAGCGATTTCGTCGCGAAGGCCGGCATATTTGGTGTCGCCCACAACTCCGACAATTTCATAAGGCGTGGCTTTCAAGTCGTCTGGGCCAAATTCGAGACCGAGCGGCTGGCGTTTCTCGAGGAATTTTTCAACGAAGGCGCGATTCACAACGGCCACTTTTTGCGTTGAGGACATGTCCTGAGCGGAAAGTGGTCGCCCCGCAAGCAAGGGGATTTTCATGGTGGAGAAGAAGTCGCTGCCGACGGCGAGCATCTGCGTTTCGACCACGCTTTTCTCGAAGCGCCCCTGGACCTTGACGTCTTCGGTCCAGAGGCCTCCGTCCAGCAGCGTATCGGACGAGTAAGTCACGGACTGCACTCCGGGCAGGGCAGAAAGGCGGCGCTGAAGATCGCGAAAGAGGGGGTCCATCTGTTGCGTCTTGTAGTAGCCGGAGAGAGAAGGGTTGATGGCAAACTGCAGAACATTGTGAGTATCAAAACCCGGATTGATGTTCTTCAGGTTGGCGAGAGAGCGTACAACCAGGCCCGCGCCTGCCAGCACCATGACCGAAAGCGCGACTTGAGCGACTACCAGCCCGCTGCCCAATCCAAAACGCCGGCGAGAACCAAACCCCGCGCCAGAAATGCTGCCGGCGTTTTCTTTAAGGACGGGACCAACGTCAACGTGGGAACTGCGAAATGCTGGAGCCAACCCGAACAGGATACCGGTCAGCGCAGCCACAGCTATTGTAAACGCCAGAACTGTCGCGTCGGGTTCGGTATTCACGGCTCCCGCGCTGCCATAGCTGTTGCCAAAGACAAATGCCGCCAGCGCAGCAGCACCCCAATACGCAACGAGAACGCCCAAAGCTGCGCCAGCGAAGGAAAGCATCAAGCTTTCCGTAAGCAGTTGGCGAACGAGCCGCCCACGACCCGCACCGAGCGCCAGGCGGACCGCCATCTCTCGCTCGCGCGTCGTCGCGCGGGCCAGGAGCAGTCCCGCCACATTGGCGCAAGCAATGAGGAGGAGAACGGCTACCACGATCATGAGAATCGTGAGCGGCTGGCCGAGTCGTCCGCGAATACCGGAAAGAGCTTTTTGGGCCGGGAGCAGAGCGACCTGTGGCGAGTTTTCAGGTTTGAAGGTCTTGTATTCCAGCGTTGCGTTACGAAAGATCAGGCTAACCGCAGCTTGCGCCTGCTGGGGAGTCACGCCTGGCTTGAGGCGGCCCAGGACCACAAGCCACCAGTTGCGGGCATCGAGAGTCCTGCGGCCCCATTCCAGGCGCAGTTGTCCAAACTGGGTAAGAGACACCCACATGTCGTACTCTTTGCCCGGCGTCAAACGTGTGAAGCCAGCGTCCGCCACGCCGACAATCGTGAATGGGACGCCGTTCAGCTTTATCGCTTTGCCCACCACACCTTTGTCGCTGCCGAATGCGCGCTCCCAGTAAGCATGGCTTAGAACGACTACAGCTTCCGCGCCCTCGCGTTCGTCATCGGGTTGAATGGTTCGTCCGAGCGCAGCCGGGACTCCCAGAGTTTGAAAGTAATCGCCAGAGACCATCTCCACTTGCACCATGCTGGCTTCGCCGTAGCCGCTCATGTCAGCTCGCGTGGGACCAGCAAACGCCGCGACGCTGGAAAAACCTACATCACTGCTGCGAATCTGCTTGAAGACTGGGTAGGGAAACGAACAACTGGCGGAAGAGGATTCCGACCAATGGGTGGCCTGGCAGTCCCCGAAACTACTCGAACCGGAATCTTGCGGGCGGCCGTGTGCCATCCATCTCAGAACCACCAACTGTTGAGGGTTCCGCACCGGGATGGATTGCAACATGACAGCGTTCAGCAGGCTAAAGATCGCGGTGTTAGCGCCGATGCCGAGCGCCAGAGTGGCGATGGCGATGAATGTAAAGCCGGGATTCTTGCCGAGCATTCGCAAACCGTAGCGAATGTCTTGCCAGAGAGTGAACACCGGACCTCCGCAAGAAAAAGAATTGAGTTTTTGCGTCGGACTAAGGCAAACCGAAAATTGATCTGAGCTCGCGCTCTCCGCGGCCGCCGCGAACTATCTCAGCCGGATGCGGTCAAACGCATCCCACGCGGACATATCGGACAAAATCACGGTGTCGCCAACCTTCAGCCCGTCCAGAACTTCGATAGTGTTAACGGAGCTGCGGCCCAACTTAACATTGACGCGCACGGCATCTGATCCGTCATCCACCAATTTGAACAAACCGACGGTGCTGTCCGATTGACCATGCACCGGCCTGCCGACATAGAGGACATCCTTCAAATTTTCGATGGTGATGGTTCCATCCACGCTCAAGTCCGGCCGGGCACCAGCCGGTAGTGTGCCGTCCAACGAGACGTCCACCGTAACTGTGCCGTTGACGACGGAAGGATCAATTCGAGAAACGTGGCCGGGAACAATGCCGTTGCGGGTGTCAATAGAAGCTTTCTGGCCAATGGCGACGTCCTTTGCTTGCGTCTCGGCAATCTTTACTTCGGCCTTCAGTTTCTTGGGGTCGGCGACGCGGGCAAGATTCATACCGGGAGTTACGTGCTGCCCTTCATCCACGGGAACCAACTGCAGCACGCCGAAAATTCCCGCTCGAACGTGCAATGCTTCCAACTGGCTCTTCTTCAGTTCGTAGAGCGCCTTCATCTGCTCGACCTTAGCTTGTTGCGCGGCGAGTTTGGCTGTCGCGGAATCGGTGGCAATTTTCGTGCGATCGGATTCCAGTTGTAAGCGGATCGCGAGTTGCTCCGCCTTCACGCGGGATTGCTGTTCCACCAGTTGCGAGGTCAAACCGTCCTTGACCAGCTTGGCATCCACGTCATGCTGAATTTTCGCTTGCTCGTAGTCGCTGCGGACGGAGGCCTCGGAAGCTTTCTGGCTCATGAGGTCGCTGTCCACTTGGACCTTCAAGTTTTCGTAATCGGCCTCCGCGCCCTTGAGTTGAAATTGCGCGTCAACCGAATCTTTGGTAACCGTCGGATCGCTCAATTCCATGATGATGGAGTCCGGCTTGACGACCGCGCCGGGGCGAAGCACCCACTTGTCCACGTGCGCGTCAGTCTGCGCTGCGATCCAGCGAATATCTTCGGGAACGAGTGTTCCCAGGCCGCGGACTTCGCGAACCATGTCCCCGCGCTTCACCGTGTCGGTCCAGATCGTGCCTTTATCTACCACGGGCGCAGCGGGCTTGAGCTTCGAGAGCGCATAGGTGACGCCTCCCAGCAGCACGACTGCGATGGTCGCGTAGGTGATGCGGCGTATTTTCTTGGCCCTTGCGTTGGATGGTCTTTGTATGTCCATAGTGGTTATCGCCTTTATATGGCGCAACTCTCTTGCCCATGAGAATTGGCCTAAACTATCGGATTGTCAATAACTTACAGCGAGCCATCGAAACTCGATGCGGTTGTCCTTGGCCGAATATGGGAATCCACGTCCCATGAGCGGACACCAAACAACTGCCTCCTGCCTCGGCAGTTCCATGGCTAGTGTGCTTGAGTGATCGGCCGACAATCCTAACCATATCAAACCTGAATTCTTTTTGCTGACGCCGATCCACAATGAAAATGCGTCACTGAAAAATAATTTCCTGCGAAGCCGCTGCCAAGCCTGACTGACTACATCAGGCCTCGGATACCCGCCTAGATTCGCCCGTTGGCCCGCGCCTGCTTGAGCGCTTCGATGGCTGCGCCGCGGGCGCCCGCCGTATCGCCATTGGGAATCACGTGGATGGGAATGCCGGCCTGCTCCTCGCGCTGATTAGGCATGCCTGCGCGAACCTCCTTCAAGAACCAGCTCTGGAATTCCTTGCTCGTCTCGAGCGCGCCTCCGCCGACGATGAACGCGTCCGGATCGAACGTGTTCACCATTTCATCGAAGAACAATCCAAGGGCGTGGGCTTGCACTCGAAAAACTTCCTTGCTGAGCGGATCGCCTTTGTCCGCCAAACCGCGCACGAGTTTTGCGGCCTCATGGGCCGAAATTTTGCTCAATTCGTGGCCGGGGTAGTGGGGCAAGAAGTACGGCAGAATATTACGTTCGATGGCGGTCAGAGAACACAGCGATTCCAGGTCGCCCGTTCGTCCACAGTTGCAAACCGGGCGAATGCCCGTGGTTTCCGCGATGCTCTGGTAGGGAATCAGCACGTGGCCAAGTTCGCCGCCAAATCCGTTTTTTCCCTTAACGACATTTCCATCGAGAATGATCCCGCCGCCGTTCCCGGTACCGATGATGATAGAAATGGATGTCTCTTTGCTATTCGCGCCGAAGATTGCGTAATGTCCCCAGAGAGCAGCGGCGTTGGCATCGTTCAGGTATGAAACGGGAAACCCGAGTTTACGAGCCAACCCATCGCGAATATTGAATCCCGCCCAATTCTCATGAACAAAGTTGGTTGAGCCGCGCGTGCTAAACTGTCCCGTAGCGCTCGCCGGGCCGGGTGTGTCGAGACCAACGGCAACCACATCCTTGATTCGTACTCCAGCCTTGTCCGCGGCCAGCTTGAGGCCTTCGGCGATTTGAGCGAGACAAATGTCCGGGCCTTCCTTCGCACGAGCGGGATGTTCGCAGAGTCCCTCAATGAGAAACTTTTCCTGCGCGTCCACCAATGTATAGTTGACGGCAGTTCCCCCCAGATCTACTCCCGCGACGACGGCCAAGTGTGTTCTCCCTCTGCACTGGATGCGTGCACCGCACAGGTTATCAGAAACTCGAAAGAGCGGTGAAACGCGGCGCGCCACTTCGCACACCAGCCGACGCTATGCGGCTGGGACAAAAGGAGCTTAGCAATGTAAAAAGGGCGCGCCGCTCAGGCTGGCTGGCATACAATCGGGCAGCCACGGAGCAGTTGCTCCGTGCGGAGCCAGCCTATGCGACTCGGAATCCGAAGAACGTTCAAGATCCTCGCGCCGGGAAACTCGCTGAGAAGGAGGGTGGCGTACAGCCTGACAATTGCGCGCGTCATCCTGGTCCCGGTGATCTTTCTGGCCGTGTACTACCTGTTCGAGATGGGGTTCATCGTGGACCGGATTGTAAACGTGGACGCTCCCGCCGCCACGCTAGCACAACGGGCTTCCATCGAGATGCTTGAGGCGCGGCGTGCGGAAAGAAATTACTTTTTGCTGCACGACAAGACCTATCTCGCCTCAAATCGCGACGCGCTCGGCCGGACCAAGGAAATTGTCGGCGAAATCCAGGATCTCGAGCCGGAGGACTCTCAATCCACGCAGAAGGCCATGGACGCCTTGAATCTTTACGACACGAGATTCGGCACGGCGGTGGCCGCCATCAATCAGCCAGGGCAGGCCGATGCGGATCGCATCCGCAACGTAGTGCGCGCGTATGAGAAAGACTTGGACGACTTAATTCGCGGCGCCCGGCTGAAGAAACGCTCGGAGCTGATTGATGAACTGCGCGCCCGGGTGGGCTCGTTCGATGCGCAGATTTCAGAGACAGTGCAGGCGGGAAATCCCGGGCTGGCGAAGATCAACTCGGACCTGCAGGCCTCGAGCGAAGAAGTGCTGCAACTGCTTTCCGAGCTCGAGAGGCAGAACTGGACTCGCGTGCAGAGCGATCACGCGGAAGCGCGAAAACTGCTGTTTCACGCGGAATGGGCGCTCAGCATTGTTTCGGCGATGACGCTGCTGTTCAGCGTGTGGGTCAGTTTCACTTTGCCAAAGCAAGTCGTGGAGCCGCTGGCAAATCTGAAAGAGGCCGTGGATCACGCGGCGCAGGGAAATGGTCCGATTGAATTGCAGATCGAAGGCAAAGGGGAAGTAGCCTCACTCGCGCGCAGCGTCCAGAATCTCGTAAACCAACTGCAACGATCCACTTAGGAAGCGCATCGATCCGAGCTAGCGAATCTCACGCCCACTTGTACCCGTGTGTTTTCAATGGAAGTGATCGAATCCGCTTGCCGGTAGCCGCAAAAATCGCGTTGCAAACCGCAGGCAGAGCGGGAGGGAGCACGGGTTCACCCAAGCCAGTAGGGGGATTATCGGTTTTCAGGAAATGGACCTCGATATCCGGCGGCGCCTGCTGGATTCGGACGGGCTGGTAGGAATCAAAATTGTTCTGAACGGCTCGTCCGCCTTTGATCGTAATTTCAAAGGCCATGACATGGCTGAGGCCCTCGATGACCGCGCCCTGCGCTTCGTTGATGGCGTGTGTGGGGTTGATGATTTCGCTTCCGATATCTCCTGCGACCCACACCTTATGAACTTTGATGGATTGATCCACGGCTACATGTACTTCGGCCACTTCGGCAAAGTAACCGCGATGGCTGAAGTGGAAGCCAACACCCAGGGCAGTGTCTTTAGGAAGCTTGCGCTTTCCCCATTCCGATTTTTCGGCGGCAAGTTCGAGCACGCCGCGCATGCGATCGGCGCGAAATACGAACGGCGCCGAGGTCTGGGGCGATCCAGGAATATTGGCGAGGTCGAGCGCCGGATTCTTCAAAATTTCCAAGCGGAATTGAACGGGATCTTTTCCTGCCGCATCCGCGAGCTCATCAATAAACGACTGAATGACGAACGCGATGGCGTTGCTCCCGGGAGCGCGCATGGCGCCGGTTGGAACTCCCATCGCGATGAGAGAAACGTCCAAAGCGTAATTGGGAATGAAGCGGCCGGGGAATTCGTCCGGCGAAATACCCGCCGCGGGAGCGAAACGCCGACCTTCTCCAAAACTTACGAAATGATCGCGCCAGGCCACCAGCTTGCCCGAGGCGTCCACTCCTCCCTTGAGAAAGTGAAAACCGGCGGGCCGGTAGAAATCGTGATGCATGTCGTCTTCGCGCGACCAGAGTAATTTAACCGGGGTGCCTTCCAACACTTTCGCGATCCATGCCCCTTCCACCATGTAATCGTTGTTCAGGCGGCGTCCGAAACCTCCGCCGATGCGAGGCAGATGGATGGTGATGTCGCTTTCGGCGATGCCAAGAGTTTTCGCGGTCATAGGCAGGCCGCGCTGGGGGGTCTGGCTGGGCGCCCAGAGCTCGAGCTTGCCGTCTTTAAAGAGCGCGGTGCAGTTCTCCGGTTCGAGCTGTGCGTGCGAGAGGAATGGATAGGAGTAGGCAGCCTCGACGGTTTTTGCCGCGGATTGCAGCGAGCCGGAAGGATCGCCGTCCGTCCGCAAATTGAAGCCGGGAGCTTGCTTGGAAAGCTGCTCGGCAGATTGCGAAAAGCCTTCGCTGCTTTGGTTTGCGGTGGCGCCCTCGTCCCATTTGACCTCAAGCTTTTTTCGCGCCGTATTCGCAATCCACCAACTGTCTGCCACGATGGCCACGCCGGGAAGCAGGCCGCTTAGTTCTGTTCCACCTTCAACGACGAAGGCATGCCGGACGCCGGGAATCGCCTTTATGGTGTCCAAATTCGCGCTCACAACTTTCCCGGCAAAAACAGGGCATTTCTCGAAAGTGGCGTAAAGCATCCCGGGAACACGGAGATCGATTCCATAAAGCCGCTTGCCGCGCACGATGGAATGGTTGTCGATCCCGCTGACGGACTTGCCGATGATCTTGAAATCCTTCGGATCTTTCAGTTTGACGGAATCGAGCGCCGGAGGAGTCAAAGCAGCTGCTTTGGCAGCGAGTTCGCCGTAGCCGAGTGACCGCTTTGAACCGGCATGGTGAACTCGGCCTAACGAGGTTGTGCACTCCGATTCGGGCACCGACCAGGTTTGCGCCGCCGCGGTAACAAACAGCTGACGACCTGCGGCACCGACCTGCCGCAGAGGAAGCCAGTTGTTGGGGGTCGCCGTGCTTCCGCCGGCTACTTGCAGTCCATACTTGGCGAAATCCACATCCGCCTGCTCAATGCGAACGTCCTTCCAGTCAATATCGAGCTCCTCGGCGATGAGCATGGGCAGCATGGCCTTGACGCCTTGGCCAAGTTCCGGATTCTTGGCGAGGATTGTCGCGATGCCTTCGCGGCTAATTGTGATGAACGCGTTGGGGTTGAGATTAGGCTCCCCCCGCCGTTGTGCTGCAGCGTCCAGCACACCATCAAACTGATCCAGATGAGCCGCGAGCAACATTCCGCCGCCCGCAATGGCACTCACGCGGAGAAATGAGCGACGGCCTATTGTCGGGGCCGTATTGGTTTTTCCCGTGTTCGAAGATTGCATCCGCGTTTCCAGGGTCCGCATTTTGCCTCCCGAGTGCTGCTCGCCGCCATTCTTCGCCGTGGCCATCGCTCAATGAGAACTACGTCTGCTATCCGTACCGGGATTATATCGCTCCGGAAACGTACACGAGCAACGGAAAAACTGCCTGACAAGCGCGCCTACGATAGTGGGCTTCCGTCTGGCGTGCAAGCTCCGAGCGCAATTTCGTTCTAACTTTGCGGCTGCGAGCAACCCGGTGTGCTGAAAGCTAACTCTAACGACGTAACAAACAAGAGTAAGAACTCCGCGGCGGAATCGCGGAACGACTTGCTCCTGTGACGTTCTCCATTTCCCCGGGTTGCAATACCAATCAGCCGAGGCAATTTCAGAAAGCTGGAGGTGTCCATGATGAACAGCTCGAGCGCGTCTCATTGCATTCGTTACAAGTACGGCCGTGCCTGTTTGCTTTGCGTGTTTGTGGCATTGAGCTTGGCGGTAGCTGTGCCCCCTTCCCTCGCACAAAACACAACCACGAAATCAGGTTGGGTGGTGATTCCCGTGGCGGAATATCGGGCCCTGCACGCGAAAGCGTACCCGCCGGCGCGCGAGCCTGAACCGCCTCCAGTGGACGCGACACTGACGCGCGTGGATTACGATTTGCAAATCAACGGCGACCTGGCGGAAGGACGCGCGAGCATCACCGTGGACGTGCTGAAAGATGGATGGGTGCGCGTGCCGGTGCCAACCGGCTTACTGGTGCGCGGTGCAAAGTTGGATGGCAGGCTCGTTTCGCTGGTGCCAGGAAATTCAGGGAAAGGGACCAGCCAACTCAGCGCGCTGCTTTCGCGCAGCGGCAGATCGGTGCTGCTGCTGGATGTGGCGTTGCCCGTCACGGCAAATGCGGGAGAGGAAAGCATCACTCTGCCCTCAACAGAATCTGGAGTGACGCGCGCGGCGGTTCAGTTGGGCCGGCAGGGAGTGGAACTCAAGTTGAGCGGCGGCCTTCTTGCTAACAAATCCGAGAGCGCGACGGCGACGAAGTGGCTGGCGTACGCAGGAGGCAATGAGCCGCTCACATTTACCTGGACGCGAAAGACGGAAGACCATCGCAGCACGTTGCCGCTGCGGCTGCGCGGTTCGCTGACGGAGCTTGCCGGGCTTGGCGAGGACACCGATACGATTGTAGCGGAGGCCAATCTGGAAGTTGTGCAAGGTGCGGCGAAGGAGGCGCGCATTTCGTTGCCGGACAAAGTGGTTGTGAATCAAGTCGCCGGTGCAACGGTCGCGGATTGGGAAATGCAGGCGGGGCAGCTTGTGGTGACCTTTCTCGAGCCGGTGGAACATAACGCGAAGTTCATCGTGAAGGCGGAATCGCGCAGCCAGCGAGACGGTGAAATTGCGATTCCCATCCTTCGGCTGCTCGGGACAGAGCGGGACACCGGCGGCGTAGCCGTTGAAGTCCTTGGCGCCGGGGAAATCAAGGAGTTCAAAACAGAAGGTCTTGAAAACTCGGACGCATCGGATCTGGGCGAGATCGTCGCCGACCGGCAATCCACCTCGCTGGCCGCGTTCCGGTTTCGCGCCGGAGACGCGAAGTCGCAGCGTTCCTTGACGGTGAACGTGGCTCGCTACACCCCCGAGGCCGTCTTGATGGCGAACATCGCGGAGGCTCGCTACAACGTTCTCGTTACGAACGACGGAAAGACGCTGGTGGAAGCACGCTACGCCATTCGGAATAATGAACGGAACTTTCTAAAGGTTGCGCTGCCTGCAGGAGCGATCTTGTGGAGCGCCGAATTAGAGGGCAGGGCAGTACGGCCGGGGCAATCGCCGGACGGGGGCATCCTGTTGCCGCTTGAAAAATCGCATGCCGGCGAAGACGCACCTGAATTCGCGGCGGAAATCGTCTATATCAGCCGCGGGTCGGCGTGGAATGATAAAGGACAATTTCAGCTGGCGCTCCCCACGCTGGACCTGCCGGTCTCGCGGACGGGCCTGCTTATCTTTCATCCTCCGTTCTTCCGGGTTTCGCCGGAAGCGGGGGCGTTTCGGATAGAAAGCTACGAACAGCCGGCTTCCGCCGCACTGAATCCGCCGCCGCCCGCACCAATGATGATTAGCACGGACAGCGTTGGAGCCGCGGCCGTTCCCCAGCCCTCATCAAGCGCGACTGTTCTTTCCCTGCCGAGGTCAATCGCACCCGCCGATGCAAAACAGGCTTCAGCGCAAAACGCATTGAATCATTTCCGGATGGCATTACAAGGCGGAAAAGCCGCCGGAATCATGCCCATCGAAATCTCATTCCCAGCGTTAGGTCCTTCACTCTATCTCGTCTCCGAACTCACGGCAGAAAACCACGGGGCAAACGTTGCATTCAACTATCAACACGAGAAAAAGGCAGGTGGGCGATGAAAAAAATTATTCTGGCAATCGCACTGATGGCGACCGCGCGGGCATGGGCTCAAGATCGCGTGGATCCGCCCGTACCGAATCCGGGCAATGCGACGCTTCCACTCGATCAATACAATCATTTACTCGAGTTGGCGGGCGCCGCTCCGAAACACGTCGAGTCCGCTCCGCTTCCGTACGTGCTGAAGCAGGCCAACCTGAAGTTTCGTGTGTCGAATGACAGCGCTCTCGGCACCGTCGAAATTCTGGGTGAGACCCTCCGGGATGGAGAATGCAAAGTTGGGCTGACTTCCGGAATGACGATTCTCGACGCCAAGCAAGACGGAAAAACGCTGGCCATCGAGGAAGCCGGCGGGACGGAAACGGCAATCCTCGGCGGTCCATCGGATTTTTCCGTGACGTTGAATGCCGGGCTGCCAATTTTTATCGAAACCGGCCGAGCTTCGCTGCACTTGCCGGTTCCTGCGGCGGGAAGCGTCTCGCTGACGCTCGAGGTTCCCGGAGAGCACACCAATGTGCGTTTGAGTTCCGGCTTGATTACAAACCAGAGTTCCTCCAACGGAGTCACGACGATCGAATCTGTGCTGGTTCCAGGGCAGACAACAAATATCTGGTGGGCGACGCGGGAAGTGGCCGCGCCCGCGGCTCCGCGCGAGGCGAGGTTCTTGTCCAGCATAAATACGCTCGTTTCAGTCAGCGAGGCGGACATAAGGCTCGCCGTGTTCGCCGACGTTACCGTGGTGCAGGGAGAACCGGCGCAATTTGAACTGCAAATTCCGGCAGGCTATGAAGTAACGGGTACCTCCGGCGCCAGCGTGGACTCGAGCGACGTGCAAAACGGCGTTCTGATTATCAAAGTGAATGCGCCCTCGCAACGGACTCACGAGTTTCTGATTTCGCTCGAGAAGCAGGTCAGTTCGACGAAGGCTGACGTGCCGTTCCTCAGCATGAAGAATGCCCAGCGCGAAACGGGCGAAGTCCTCGTCGAAGGTGTGGGCACAATGGAATTGACGGCTACAGAAGGAGGCGGGCTCAAGCGGATGGACTTCAAGGAAACAAATGCGTCTTTAAGTTCGCTGGCGCGGTCCCCTCTTCAGGCGGCGTTTCGTTATCACCGCCAACCTGCCGAAAACCCCAGCCTCGCGCTCGAATGGACACGCTTTCCGGACAGCAGCGTCCTTGCCGCGATCGCCGAGCAGGCGACCGTCACAACGATGGTCACGACGGAAGGCCGCTCCCTGACGGAAGTCCGGCTCTCGATGAGAAATCAAGCGCAGCCGTTCTTGAAGATCGAGCTGCCGTCCGGCGCCAGCATTGTGACGGCGGAAGTTTCCGGAGAGAAGGTCAAGCCGGTGGAAGCGCCGGATGGCCAGCGTGTTCCGCTTCTGCGCGTTGGTTTCCGGCCCATTGGATCGTATGAAGTCTCGTTTGTTTACATGGACTCCGGAACGCCGTTCGCAAAAAAGGGCGGCTCGGAAGTGACGCTGCCGAAAATGGATGTACCGATCGGCGTCCTGCATTGGGAAGTCTTCCTGCCGGAACGATTCAAGGTGAAGGATTTCGGCGGCGATGCACTTGCGGCGAATCTCTTGCCTGCGTCTTACGTCTTGCAAGCTGGCGTTCCTGCCAGCGTTCGCTACGACCAATTGGTAGGGTACGCCGGCGGAGTTGCTGCGACAGGAGTTGCGCCGTTGCGGCTCCTCCCCGGACAACTCGGAGGCTACGTCGTGGATCCCTCGGGCGCGGTGGTTACGAATGCGCAAGTCAGCGTGACGCAACCTGCTACGGGTGTGACGCGCAACGCGGTGACGGACAGCTCTGGCCGGTGGGTAGTCTGGAATCTCTCCACGGGTCCGGTGCAGGTCAAGGTCTCAGCAAATGGATTCCGCACGACCGTGCAAAATCTCGGCTACAACTCTGATTCCCCGATGACGTATAGCATGGCGCTGCAAGTTGGCGCTACTGCTCAAACGGTTGAAATACAAAGTAGCGCGATGGCTGAACAGGATTCGCGTTACATCGAGCGCGACCTAAAGAAGGACAAGGAGCGCAACGAGACCGCGGGTCCAGCGTCCGCCAATGTGCTCAACCTCCAGCGACGCGTGGCCGGAGTGCTGCCTGTGCGTGTGGACGTTCCGCGCGCGGGAAACTCGTACGACTTTACGCGGGCACTGGTTTTGGATGAGCCGACGAAGCTGACCTTTACGTACAAGACGAAATAATCCGATTCTCCCGTGCTTCGCAGACGGGTGCGATGCGGTCAGGGGAAACGCCCCTGGCCGCATCCGCATTTCTGCACCATTCTCGGACTAGTAACATCCTTGAAATCAAGACTACGTAGCGGGAACTAACCTGCCCGCTGGCGGGAAGTTAGTGCAGAGGGCGGCTAGCTTTGGAAACTGACGGGTCGTGTGCCTGCTTGCTAGGGAAAATCGGGGTTGCCGGGGCCCGATTTTCAAGTTTGCGGTAACGCCAAAGGCGCGGAGATACGTCCAAACGGAAAAGGGCATGGGGAAGAGAAACTCAGCCCGCGAGATTGTAAGGTTCAAGAGAACCAGCCATCGAAGAAGGAAGCAAAACATGAAGTTAAAGACAGGATTTTTCTGGTCCTCGCTAGTACTCCTATTTGCCGGGACACTGGCGGCTCCGTCCGCGCCGCGACAGGCGCAGGAACAACCGCCGGCGCAGCAATCGGGTGCGACACAGAATCCGGATGGCGCGCGCGCCCGTGGTCAGGAAGGGTTCCGGCGCCCCGGCGTTTTCGGCAAGTTGACGGCGATCCACGATCAGTCGCTGGAAATCACGAATGTGGATGGCGAGGTCGTGACCGTAAAAATCAGCGCCGACACGCGCTATCGCAAGGATCGCGATGACGCCAAGCTGAGCGACTTCAAGGTTGGCGATCTGGTTTTCGTGCGCGGGCAGGAAAATCCAGACCACACGTGGAACGCGGAATTAATCGGCCAGCGCAGCGGCGGATTCAGCGGGCGCGGCCCGGGAGCGGGCGGACGCGGCGGCGGTCCCGGCATAATGCGCTCCATGGGCACGCTGGGGAAAGACTATGTACTCGGCGAAGTGAAGGCAGTGGACGCTCCTAACCTCACGATCCTGCGGCCGGACAATGCGACGCAAACGGTGGTTTTGACGGAAGACACTTCGATGCGCAAGGGCCGCGACAGCATTACCATGGCGGACATTCAGCCGGGCGATCATGTTTTCGTCCGCGGCGAAACCAAGGACGATGTGTTTCAGCCCCGGACGGTTATCGTCATCGGCCCGGAGCAATGGAAGCGCATGCAGGAAATGGGAATGGGCGGACCCGGAGGCGCTCCTCCGAACGGCCAGCAAAAACCGCCGGAGCAGCCCAATTGAAATCGTTTGTAGCCGCTTTAATTTTCCTCGGGCTCGTCATTAGTCCCGGCGGAAGTGTGAATGCGCAGCAGGCCTCGCAAACACCCGCCGCGCCGCTCGCCGTGACGTATCAGATTGCGGGCAAAGTGCACAGCGGGAAAACGCCGCTGCCGGGCGTGACTGTAACCGCTTCCAATTCGCTGAGTGGCAAGAAATATTCCACTGCGACGCTTCTGGATGGCTCATTTCTATTAGGCGCTTTGCCTCGCGGGCGCTACGTGCTTCGCACAAGCTTTATGGGTTTTGCCGAGCAGACACAGGAAGTCGTTTTGAATCCCGAGTCGCCCGCGGGGAAAGCCGATTTTGAATTGGTCCTCGCCTCGCGCCAGCAAGAACAATCCACCGATCGAGGCGCGGCCATCGCAGCCGCCCTTGCCGGAAAAGGCTTTCAGAATCTAACCGTGGAGCCTTCCGATTCCGGCATTGGAGGAGGGCAGTCTGATTCCAGCGGCGAAGCGCAGAATCCCAGCGCGAGCGATCTCGCCTCACTTCCCATGAATGGCGCCGGAGCGGAGGGCCCCACCGAATCCGTGAGCATCAGCGGCGCGGAAGGACGGACGCAGGATTTCGGATCGGGAAACGACGAGGTCGTGCAAAGGCGGATTGAAGAGTTCCGGCAGCGCGCTACTCAGAACGGGGAAATGGGCGGATTTGGCGGAGGCGGTTTTGGGGGCGGCGGATTCGGAGGCGGCGAACGCATCACATTCGGGAGATTCGGCCGCGGCTTCAATGTGAATCAGCCGCACGGTTTTCTCTATTTTTCGGATGACACCTCCGCGATGGATGCAAGCCCGTATTCGTTGAGCGGCATTCCACAACCCAAGGCGGATTACAACCAATCTCGGTTCGGCGCAAACGTGGGTGGACCTCTACATATCCCCAAAATTTACGATGCCGCAGGAAAAACTTTCTTCTTCGGTGGCTGGAACGGCTCGCGCGGCAGCACTCCATTCGACGCGCTTTCGACCGTCCCAACGGTTGCGGAGCGCGGCGGCAACTTCTCCGCGCTGACAACACCAATCTACAACCCGGCAACCGGGCAGCAATTCGTTTTCAATGGGCAAGCCAACGTGATGGATCCATCGCTGATCACGCCGCAAGCGCAAGCGCTGCTGAACTATATTCCGTTGCCCAACCTTTCCGGAGCGACGCAGAACTATCATCTTGTGACCTCCGGTAATACCAGTTCAGACGCCGTCAGCCTGCGGTTGATTCACAACTTCGGGGCCGCTCCGTCATTTGGCGGACGTGGCCCGGGCGGCGGAGGGCGCGGCGGGCGGCGCGGCCCACGAAACAACCTCAACATGGGGATGAATTGGTCGCGCAGCAAAAGCGATTTGCTCGGAAATTTCCCGTCGCTCGATGGCGGCACGAGTTCTCAAGGGTTGGGCGCCAACGTCAATTGGGTTTACGGGAGAGGCCGGGCAACAAACATTCTCCGTTTCAACTACAACCACAATCACGTTTCCACGACGAATTTGTATTCGGCCGTGACCAACGTTCCGGCGCTTGCGCAAATTGGCGGCGTTTCCACGGCCCCGTTTGATTGGGGAATTCCCGCGCTGAACTTCACTTCATTTTCCGGCTTGAGCGATCCGGCGCCGCGCCGCGAACTCGATCAGACGTATACGCTTTCGGACAATCTCATTTGGAATCATGCGAAGCACAACATGCGATTCGGCGGAGATTACCGCCGCATTCTGCAAAGTTTCCGCTCGGCGAGAAATGCAGAAGGGGCGTTCGTTTTCACCGGGTTTGCCACGTCGCTTTACACGAATGGAGTGGCGCAAACAGGAACGGGAAGCGATTTCGCCGATTTTCTGCTCGGCTTGCCACAGCAAAGCAGCGTGCAGTTCGGTACAAGTGCGTACAATTTCCGCTCGAACTCGTACGATTTCTTCGCGCAGGATGACTGGCGGTTTCGTCCGAATCTGACGCTGCTGCTGGGCATTCGTTACGAATACCAGGGTCCATTCACCGAAGCGAAAAATCAGATTGCCAATCTAGACGTGGCACCTGGTTTTGCGGCCGCATCTCCGGTCGAGCCGGGACAAACGGGTCCGTTCAACGGCGTTTTTCCTGCATCGCTCATCCGGCCCGATCGCAACAATTTCGCACCGCGGCTCGGGCTCGCCTGGAAGCCGCTGAACAAAACGGTTGTACGCGCGGGATACGGCGTTAACTACAATCTTGCGCAATATAACGCGGTGATACAGAACTTCGCCTTCCAGCCGCCATTCGCGGAAACGGCAACAAATGTGGCCACCACGGCGAGTTTCCTGACATTGGCGAATGCCTTTCCAAGCCTTACGCCGGGTGCGGTGACCAATAATTTCGCAGTCAATCCCGATTACCGGCTCGCCTACGTTCAGCTGTGGAACGTGGATATTCAGCGCGAACTGCCCGGTGGATTCTTGCTGAATGCAGGTTACAACGGATCGAAAGGCACGCGGTTGGATACAGAGCGGGCGCTGCTGATCGCGGGACAGCAACCGTTCACCTTTGAATCCTCGGAAGGGAGCTCGGTGTACCACGGCGCCTCCGTGCGAGTCCGCAAGCGGGTGGCGGATGGTCTTGGATTCAGCGCGAGCTACATCTACTCGAAATCGATTGACGACGCCTCTTCGATTGGCGGAGGCGGCGTGGTGGTCGCGCAGAATCCCTTCGATATTTCCGCCGATCGCGGATTATCCAGCTTCGACCAGCGGCATAAGTTCAGCGGAAACTGGATTTACGAGTTTCCTTTCGGCGAAAACCACAAGTTTTTGCAGAAGGGCGCAGCGTCACACATTTTTTCAGGTTGGCAATACAGCGGGAACTTCACGGTGGCGAGTGGTTTGCCATTTACAATTCGCGTGCTCGGAGGAACAGCGGACATTCAGCGCGGAGTGAGCGGATCGCTGCGCGCGAACCTGGTTGCGGGGCAGCCGTTCTCCATCGCCAATCCCACCACAAAGGAGTGGTTCAACGTTGGCGCGTTTTGCCAGCCGCAAACGACCGCCAATAATCCAAGCGCAACTTGCGTGAATGCCGCCGATTCCATCTATGGCGATGCGGGACGGAATATTTTGCAAGGGCCTGGGCAAGTTTCTCTCGATATGTCGCTCAACAAGACCATTGATGTGGGTGAGTTCCGCGCGCTCGATTTGCGCTTCACCGCGAGCAACGTCTTTAACATGGTGAACTACACTTCGCTCGGAACGAGCGTCAATTCCATAACGTTCGGGCAAGTAACCGGTGTGGGAACGATGCGCCGCGTAACCGTTCAGGCGCGATTCCGGTTTTGAGGAAACGATTTATGGGATCGATCCGATCGAAAATTGCGGCGGCTGCAGCGACGGCTTTGTTGCTCCAGGGAGTCGCGCCAAGCTTCGCGCAGCAGCCAGCTCCGCCAAAGCCGGACGAATCCGCGCCGCAAGGAACGAACGCTCAAACACCGATTCGAGTTACCTCGGAACTTGTCCTGGCAAACGTGGTCGTGCGCGACAAGCAGGGCAATCTGGTTCGCGGCTTGAAGAAGCAAGATTTCTCGATTTACGAGGACGGAAAAAAGCAGGACATCTCGACATTTGATTTTGAAAATGTGGACGCTTTGGAAACCGCCGGCTCAGCGGAAACGACAGTCACCGGCGAAGCAGCTAGGGCCGAAGCCGCCACGGGACTGCTCAAGAAGAGCGACGCTCCCGCAATCAACGCCCGCGACCGCCGCGTAATCGTTCTTTTCTTCGATTTTTCAGACATGGAGCCGGATCAGATTGACCGGTGCGTGGACGCGGCCAAGAAATATATCAACGCGCAGATGCACCCCGCCGACATCGTTGCGCTGGTGTCGCTCTCTACGAGCATGAAAGTGGACCTAGATTTTACCGGCGATAAATCCAAAATTCTCGCGGCTCTGAACGGCTACTCTTCCGGTTCCGGCGAGGGCTTTTCACAGGGAGGCACGGGGAGCGCCGAGGGTGCCACAGAGACGGGCGGCTCCTTCACTGCAGACGACACGGATTACAACACGTTCAGCGCGGACTGGAAGCTCCTAGCGCTGCAATCCACGATGGATTCTCTTGGAAAAATCACGCAGAAAAAATCGCTCATCTATTTCAGCAACGGCATCAGCCAGACGGGGACGGACAATCAATCCGAGCTTCGCGCGGCGACTGCATCGGCCGTGAAAAATAACGTATCCATTTATCCTGTGGATGTGCGCGGCTTGCAAGCGTTTCCTCCCGGCGGGGAAGCGCAGAGCGCCAGCCTGCACGGGCAATCGGCCTACAATGGTGCCGCCGTGCTGAACGATCTGTCGAGCAATGCGGAGTCGCAAGAAACTCTCTCCACGCTCGCGGCGGACACCGGCGGCAAGGCATTTTTCGATACGAACGATTTCAGCGGCGTGTTCACGCAGGTTCAGCGGGATACTTCCGCCTATTATGTTCTTGGCTTCACCAGCACGAACGGTTTGAAGGATGGGCATTACCGGCATCTGCGGGTCACGGTGAATCGCCCGGACGCGAAGCTCGAATATCGCCCGGGATATTACGCGGGAAGAGACTTCGAGCATTTGAATCGCGCGGACCGCGAGGCGCAGCTTCAGGATGATCTCGCGGCCGATTTGCCGCTGACGGACGTGCCGCTCTACGCCGGCACGGCATTTTTCCGTGTGAACGAATCGCATTACTACCTGGTGGTGTCCTTAGTTGTGCCCGGCTCGCAGATTCCGTTCGTGGAAGCCAAGGACAAAGAGAACGCCACGATTGATGTGATCGGAGAGGTGCTGTTGAACGGCAAAGGCAGGCTGCCCGTTGGGCAGTTGCGCGACACGGTGAAACTGGCGCTGGATAGTTCGCAGCAGATTCGCCGCAAAAATGTCCAGTACAACACGGGATTTGTTCTCGCGCCGGGAAGCTATCACCTGAAATTTGTCGTGCGCGAAAATCAGACCGGGCGGATGGGCTCGTTCGAGACGGACTTGGAGATTCCCGATTTGCGTAAGGCGCCGCTGCGCATGAGTTCGGTGGTGCTGAGCAGCTCGCGCGTTCCGGTCGCCGGCTCGAAGAAAAAATCCTCCGATCCGCTGATTCAGGACCAGACGCAACTTGTGCCGAGCATCACGCACGTGTTCACGCAGGATCAGCACCTCTATTTGCAATACGAAGTTTATGATCCCGCCCGCGGAAAAGTTCTCGTTGCAGCGCCCGCGCCGGAAACATCTCCAAGCCGAAACACGAACGACTCGGCGCCGAAACAAAGTGCATCTCCGGAAACGCGCGACGGAATTCACGTTTTGACGAACATCGAATTCCTGCAGGGCAATCGCATCGTTTATGAAACCAAGGAGATTGCCGCGGGAGAATACACAGATCCCGGACGCAAGGCAGTGGTATTTCAGATGGACTTGCCGCTGCAGCGATTGAAGCCGGGATTTTATATTTGCCAGGTGAATGTTGTTGACGATATCTCCGGCAATTTTGCGTTTCCTCGCTGGCCGGTTCTGATCAAGCGGGCCGTGGCCGCGCCTGCTCCCGCTGCAACGACGACAAGCAGTTCGCTTCGTTAGGAGAACGCGCTGATTGTATCGTGCAGTTCTGCGTGAATTGCGTGGAAGCGCGCGCAAGCCGACGTGCCCGCAAACGGGATAATTTCAGCTTCCGGATGTTTCGTCGGTTCGTCTACTCGCCGTAAGGGACCCAGACATTTTTGATTTGGGTGGCGTGCTGCAGAAAAAAGCGCCCTTCGCCTTGCGCGGCGTTGAACCAATCAATCGCGCGACCCTCATTCGTAAAAACTTGTTTCAGATTGCCGATGGACATTTCCTTCGCAGACGCGCAGGCGGCTTCGTCGGCAAAACACCAAATCGCGTCCACATCATCATGTTCCGCGAGAGTCTTTATCAACTCAACCGGGCGCCCAGTCACGATGTTCACCGCGCCAGGCGGAAGATCGCTCGTCTCAAAGAGCGCGTAGAGATCGCCGGTAATCAGCGGATAGCGTTCGCTCGGGATGGCAATGATCGTATTGCCCAAGGCAAGCGCGGGAATGACTGTGGAAACGAAGCCGAGCAACGGCGCTTCCGCTGGGCAGCGAATGCCGATGGTGCCCACCGGCTCGTTCATCGCCAGCGTGACGTTGCGAAACGGCGGATTGTGCACGGCGCCATCGAATTTATCCGCCCACGCCGCGTACGAAAAAATGCGCTCGATGCTGAGCGACACTTCAGCGTCCGCGCTCTCTTTTCCGATGATCGCGGCGAGCCGCTCGGCGATTTCCGCTCGGCGCTGCGAAAGATTTTCCGCAAGGTAGAAGAGGACCTGCGCGCGAGTGTGTGCGCTGGATTTCGGCCAAGCGGCGGCCTTGCGCGCGGCTTCGACCGCATTGCGAATGTCCTTGCGGTTTCCCAGCGGCGCTTCGCCAAGCATTTGTCCATCGGCGGCGCGAACTGCGATGCTGTAGCCGGAATCGGGGCGCGCTTGTTTGCCGCCAATAAAAAGTTTCACGGTGCGGTCAATGGAGGGAGTCAACGAATCGCCGAGACTCACTTCGTGGAATGATTTCTCGGGCGGTTGTTCCATTGCCAACGGTGCGACGCGAAGCGGGGGCGCAGCCTTGAACCATGCCGGTTCGAGGTACTCGAGCAAACCTTCGCGCCCGCCTTCTCGCCCGTAGCCGCTTTCGCGATAGCCGCCAAAGCCGCAGCTCGCGTCAAAAAGATTTGTGCAGTTGACCCACACGACTCCGGCTTTGAGCTGCGCGGCAACGTGGAGCGAAACGTTTATGCTCTCGGACCAAACACAAGCCGCGAGTCCGTAAGCCGTATTGTTTGCAAGCTCGACGGCTTCCGCAGGCGTGCGAAACGTCATCGCCGCCAGCACGGGCCCGAAAATTTCCTGCTGCGCGACGATCGAAGTCGGGTGCACGTTGCTTAGCAACGTCGGCGGAAAATACAGCCCGCGCGATGGCATGGTGATTTGCGGCTGCCAGCAGGTCGCGCCTTCCGCGACGCCTTGCTCGACTAGCCGCTGAATGCGCTCGAGCTGCACGCGCGCCACAATCGCGCCGATGTCAATCGCCTTATCGAGCGGCGGGCCGACGCGCAGCGTGTTCATGCGATCGCAAATTTTGGCGATCAGCGGCTCGGCGATGCTTTCCTGCATCAGAAGGCGCGAGCCCGCGCAGCAAACCTGGCCCTGGTTGAACCAAATGCCGTCCACCAATCCCTCGACGGCGGAATCGAGATCGGCATCCTCAAAAATAAGGAAGGGAGACTTGCCGCCGAGTTCGAGCGAAAGTTTTTTGTGGCTGCGCGCGGTGGCTTTGCGAATCGCGCGGCCGACTTCCGTCGAGCCAGTGAACGCGATTTTATCCACGTCGGGGTGCGCGACGAGCGCCTCGCCGGTCTTGCCGTCGCCTGTGACAATGTTCACGACGCCCGGCGGCAAATCAATCTCCTGGCAAATTTCCGCGAAGGCCAGCGCCGTGAGCGGAGTGAACTCAGCGGGCTTGAGCACCACCGTATTGCCGGTAGCGAGCGCGGGCGCGATTTTCCACGCCAGCATCAGCAAAGGAAAATTCCAGGGAATGATTTGTCCCGCGACGCCACACGGCGAATATCCCAGAAATTCCTGCGCAACCAGTTGCGCCCATCCGGCGTGATGGTAAAAATGCCGGGCCACGAGGGGAATATCAATGTCGCGACTCTCGCGGATGGGTTTGCCGTTGTCGAGCGTCTCGAGCACGGCCAGCCTGCGCGAATGTTTTTGCACCTGGCGAGCCAGGGCGTAAAGGTAACGGGCCCGCGCGTGCCCGGAGAGCGCCTGCCATGCAGGCAGAGCGGCGCGCGCAGCTTTCACGGCTGCGTCAATGTCCGCAGCGGAACCTTGTGCGACGTCGGCGAGCTTCTCCCCGGTCGAGGGATCATCCGTTGCGAAAAAAATTCCTTCGGCCGGCGGACGCCACTCGCCTTGGACGAAGTGCCCGAAGCGGCGCTTGTATTGATCGAGCCACGCCAGCGCCTCGCGCGGATCCTCCGGAGCGGGGCCGTAGTCCATGGTCACGAATTTTTCGACGATGCTCATGTGTAAGCGCTCATGCGAAAAGACTCATGCGATGGGATGCCGGTAGTCGGCGGAATAGCGGCCGGTGGCGTGATGTTCGAGTTGGCGTTCGATATCGGCGAGCATTCCGCTGGCGCCAAAACGGAACAATTCGGACTTCAGCCAGGAATCGCCAAGCTCCTCTTTCATCAAGGAAAGCCATTCGAGCGATTGCTTGGCGGTGCGAATTCCGCCTGCTGGTTTGAAGCCGACCGCGAATCCCGTTTGCAACGCGTATTCGCGGATCGCGCGAACCATCACGAGGCCGACGGGAAGCGTGGCGTTCACGCTTTCTTTTCCAGTGGAAGTCTTGATGAAATCGGCGCCCGCCATCATGGCAACGACGCTGGCGCGCGCGACATTGCGGAGAGTCATCAAATCGCCCGTTCCCAAAATCACTTTCAGATGCGCAGGGCCGCAAGCGTGTTTGAAAGCGGCGATTTCGTCGTAGAGCTCCTGCCACTTCGCGTCGAAGACGCGCGCGCGCGTGATGACCACATCAATCTCGTCTGCGCCGGCCTCAACGCTGCGGCGAATTTCTGCGATGCGTTCGGAGAGCGGAGAAAGTCCGGCGGGAAAGCCGGTGGAAACAGCGGCAACGCGAATGCCGCTGCCTTCGAGCGCGCGCCGCGCCGTCTCGACAAAGAGATGGTAGACGCAAATCGCCGCGACTTTCAGATCCAGTGACGCGATGCCCAGCTTCGCGACAAGCTCCTCTTGCAACGGATGGCGGCCCTTGGCGCACAAGCGGCGCACGCGCTCGTCCGTATCGTCGCCGCTCAAGGTGGTCAAATCCATGCAGGAAATCGCGCGGAGCAGCCATGCGGCCTGCCACTCCTTCTTCACGGTGCGGCGCGTCCCGAGCGTCGCCGCGCGGCGC
The DNA here is from genome assembly GCA_035279745.1 of Candidatus Acidiferrum sp. Taxonomy (GTDB): domain Bacteria; phylum Acidobacteriota; class Terriglobia; order Acidiferrales; family UBA7541; genus Acidiferrum. Next base: position 521,506 of record DATEHE010000016.1, read on the forward strand.
TCGACGGCGCTGGTGTTCACCCGCACGTCTTCAATCCAATCGAGGTTCAGCGGAACGCCGCGATTGGGTTGCAGCGATTTGCCGCGAAACTGCGCCAGCGAGGTGTCTCCGAAAAGAGAGACGTCCAGCGTGTGACCTTGCAAATGACCCGAGCCGAGTTCATGGTTCGTCGTGGACATGGGAGCCGATCGAGAAAGCCTGCCGGCCTGCTATGAAATTTGGCCCGACAGGAAATCTTATCATTTTGGCTTGAAGTTCACAGGCGAGTGCTCTGAACTTGCCATTCCCGCTCGAATGCAGCGCGATCCAAAAAGGATTTTTGCGTGCCAACATTTTTTGTCGAAAGCGCGGCGTAGAGGTTCGCGCGCCTGAGAGCTTCCGTTTCCGGAAGCCCCTCGCCGAGGAAGACGGCGAAGCTGCCGATGAAGGCATCGCCTGCTCCAGTCGTATCCAGCGCGTTGACTTTGAAAGGTGGAATCAGTTCTGTGCACTCTGGAGCGGCCAGCAGGCACCCGCGCTCGCCGAGGGTGAGCACGACGCGTTTCAGCCCTTGCTGCAAGAGATGTTTCGCGCAGATGGCGGCTTCCTCGGGAGTACGCACTGGAAGGCCAGTAATGAGTTCAGCTTCGCTTTCGTTGGGAATGAAATAAGATGCGCCGCCGAGCTGCGCGAAATCCACTTTTTGCGCCGGCGCGGGATTGACGATGCATCGAATCCCTTTTGCCGCGGCGAAGCGCACCGTGTGATAGACAGTGCGCAGCGGAATCTCGAATTGCATCACGATCGCATTCGCTTTGCTGAGCAGCGATGCGGCGGCGTCCACATCTTCGGGCGCCAGCGCGTCATTTGCCCCCTTCACGACGATGATGCGGTTCTGTCCGCCCGGCTCGACAAAAATCGGAGCAACGCCGCTCGAAACTCCTTCCTGGATGCGCACGTGGCTTGCGTCAATCCCTTGCGCCTCAAAATTCTTGACGGTGGCGGGGCCAAAAAGATCGTTGCCCACTTTGGCAATCATGGCCACGGATGCGCCGCAGAGCTTTGCGGCGACAGCTTGATTGGCGCCTTTTCCGCCGAAGCCGAGGTCGAAACTCTTTCCGAAGATGGTTTCTCCGGGACGCGGAAAAACATCGTTAATCGTGGTGAGATCCACATTGCAGCTTCCAACCACCGCGATGAGGGACTGTTTCGGCATAAAGGCGCGCTTTTCTCCGCGCGCGGATTATAGCGGAATTTTCCCAGGCGATGGAGTTTTCGCGTGAGACCGGCAATCCCCGCGAGGCTATGGCCGGCCCAAAACTGCTTGACACGCCGTCCTGCGCCGCTTATAAGCACGGTCGAACTCTTCGCGACGATTTTTCGCAAGAATCCGGAGCTGCGCACGCATGTTCACTCCCCACAGCCTGTCCATAGCCCTGATCATGATGATCGTCACCGCGATTTGCTGGGGTTCATGGGCGAACACCTTCAAGGGCGTGAAGAATTACCGCTTCGAGCTTTTCTACTGGGATTATGCGGTTGGGATTTTCCTTATTTCGGTCGTGCTCGCTTTCACCATGGGCAGTACGGGAAGCGACGCGAGCAGCTTTCTCAATAATGTTCGGAGCGCCGATCCCGCCAACATTGTGTACACGCTGGTTGGCGGAGCGGTGTTCAATCTCGCGAACCTCTTGCTCGTCGCGGCGATTGACATGGCGGGACTGGCGATTGCGTTTCCCGTGTCGATCGGCATCGCGCTGGTGGTTGGCGTGATCACCAGTTATCTGCAACAACCCGAAGGCAGTGTTGGATTGCTTGCCGCGGGAGTCGCTTGCGCGGTGATCGCCGTCATTCTGGATGGCAAAGCGTACGGAAGTCTGGGGCAAGCCGCCAGCTCCGCCTCGAAGAAGAGCATTACGGTCTGCATTGTCTCCGGCATTTTGATGGGGCTGTGGTCGCCATTCGTGGCACATGCGATGAGCCACGGAAAAACGCTGGGGCCGTATAGTGTGGGCGTATTTCTCACGCTTGGCGCGCTGCTCTCCTGCTTTGTGTGGAACATTTATTTCATGAAGAAGCCGCTGGTTGGAGAGCAGGTGAATTTTGGCGAATTCTTTCGCGGCCCCGCGTCCGGTCACATTCTTGGATTGTTGGGCGGGGCGATTTGGGGATTGGGCACGGTTTTCAATCTGGTGGCTGCGAGTTTCACCGGTGTGGCGATTTCGTATGCGATCGGCCAATCGGCGCCGATGGTCGCCGCGTTGTGGGGAGTGTTTGCGTGGAAGGAATTTCAGGGTGCAAAGCCGCGAGCAAAAACTTTTCTTGCTCTTATGTTTCTCTTCTACCTTCTGGCAATTCTGCTCGTCGCCAGGGCCAACACAACCGCTGGATAACGCTGGGCGAACTCGCGGAGCGATGCTGATTTTGAAGCAAGACGCCGGATTTTCTCGCCCGGAAGGCGGAAAATACGGAGTGAAAAGAAGGGGACAAATCCGGAAGGAATGAGGCGCGAACGTCCCAACTGCCCTTTTTTGTCTGTGGTAGCACGATGGGGCAATGCCGCCGGGAGTTTCCGGCAGTCGAGCGGCCGATGGGTCCAGGCCTCTTCGATAATCGGCCAGACTTGGATTAGTCGAATATTTTCAGTGTTTTACGGACCGACGGCGGGCTTCCAAGGAAGCGAATTCCGTCGGCTGGCACTATTGTTTGTTGGATTGATTTATCGGATACAAAGTGGGTAGTTTGGCCCTAAGTTTGTTACCATCTTGCCGCTAGAGGTGTGTGGATGCAGCAGCTGGGCAAATACGAGATTATCGCGGAGATTGGGCGCGGCGCCATGGGAGCGGTGTACAAGGCGCGCGATCCGCTGATTGACCGCCTGGTCGCGCTGAAGACCATTACGGGCGGGCCGAGCGCGCAAAAAAATCTTCTAGACCGCTTTTATCAGGAAGCACGTTCCGCGGGCGCCCTGCAGCATCCCAACATCGTCACGATTTATGAACTCGGCCACGAGAAAAATACTCCGTTCATCGCGATGGAATTTCTCGAAGGCGAAAGTCTCGATCGCATCATCGAGCAAAAACCGGTGTTGCCGCTTTCCGTGAAGCTCGGCTACATCGTGCGCGTTTGCGAGGCGCTCTCTTTCGCCCACGCGCACAACGTGATCCATCGCGACGTGAAGCCCGGCAACGTCATGGTCACGAAGGACGGAGTGGTGAAGGTCGTGGACTTTGGCATCGCGCGCCTGACGGACATGAGCATGACGCAGCCGAACATGATGATCGGCTCGCGCGCGTATATGTCGCCGCAGCTTTATAAGGGCGAACGCGCCGATGCGCGCTCCGATATTTGGGCCGTGGGCGTGACGCTGTATGAGTTGCTTGCGTACCGCAGACCGTTCATCGGCGACAGCGAAGCCGAGCTGATGTTCCACATCATTTACGAAAAACCCGATGATTTGATGAGCCTTTCTCCGGAATGCACGGAAGGGCTTGTGCCGATCGTCGAGAAGATGCTGGAAAAAAAGAGCGAGGACCGTTACCAGTCGCTCGAAGACGTGCTGCACGATCTCGAACCGATCTGGAAGGCGGCGCAACAGGCTACCGTCAGCGGGCTTCTGGCGGATTGCAAAGAGCTCGTGCAGGCGAACGATTTGCAGCGTGCGCAGGCGTTGTTACGCAAGGCGCTTCACATTGATGTCGGCAATTCGCAGGCGAAGAGCATGCTCGAAAAGGTTTCGGTCGAGCTGCGCCGCTCCGAAATTCAACCGCGCTTGAAGGAGCTTTTGGGACGCGGCGAAGAATTGCTGAAAGCGGGGCAATTGCGCGAAGCCAAGCATGAGGCGGAGGCGGCGCTGGGATTGGACTCCAAGCACGAGCCCGCGCAAAAACTTCTGGGAGAGATCGAAGCCGCCGCTGCAAGAGCGCAGCAGTTGGAACAGAGATTGAAATTGACCAAGCAGCGGCTTGCCGAAGGCGCGCTGACGGAAGCCGCGGCTGCGCTGGGCCAGGCTCTGGAGATGGATGATGGAAATCCACAGGCCCAGGAACTGAAAAGGCAAATCGATGAAGAGCGCAACCGCAGGGAAAAACGCAAGAAGCTGAGCGAGATTCTCCACCGCGCGCGCACGCTCTGGACGGAATTAAATTACGACGAGTGCCTGGCCGTGCTCTCCGAGGCCATGCAGGAATTTCCGAACGAGCCGGAATTGAAGAAGCTCCAGGAAACGGCGCGCACAGATGTGTCCGAGCAATCGAAGCAAAGACGGATGGCGGAAGTCCGCAAGCTGCTGGGGCAGCAAAATTTCCTCGAAGCGCGAAAAACGCTCGATGTCCTGGTGAAAGACCATCCCGAAGACACGGCCATCAAAAATTTGCAGAACCTTGCCCTACAGGAAGAACAAGAGCAGAACCGGCAGAAAAAGCTGGAGTCTGAAATTACCGTGATGCGCGGGCTGCTCGGAGCCGGAAAATTCAAGCAAGTGGTCGCGAAGGGCGAGCCTCTGCTGCAGGAATTTCCGCAGGAATACGAGCTGAAGGAACTGATCAATTACGCGCGCGGCGAAGCATCGCAGCAGGAGCAGAAGCGGAAGGAAGAGGAGCGCGAAAAGCAAATACAGGGTTTCCTGATGTGCGAGCGCTACGCCGAAGCGCTGGACACGGCGCGCAAGGCCATGGCCGAGTTTCCGAAGCAGGATGCTTTCCGCAAACTTGCGAAAGAAGCGGAAGCCCTGAAGAAAGAGCAGGACGACCGCGACAAGGCGCGCAACGAGATGCAGCGGCGAGTGCGCGAGATCAACAGCAAAATCGGCCAGGAAAAAATGACCGACGCGATCGATTTGGCGCAGCAAACAATGGAGGCGATGGGGCCGGATCCCAACGTCACGCAACTGCTGCACAGCGCGGAAGACAAGAAGAAGCAGAAAGACGACCAGGAGCAGAAGGTCGCGGCGCTGCAGACCATGGTGGACCGCGGCGACCACGCGGGAGCGACGCAGCTTTACAACCAGGTGATGGCGACGCAAATCTTTCAGCCGAACGATCCGCGCATCGCGGATCTGCGCGGGAAAATTTTGGCGCTCGCCAGCGGCCAGCATCCAGCAGCGACGCAACTCTTCAATTCCAAAACGGCCGCGGCGAAACCGCCTGCGACAGCGAAAACGGCTTCGCCCGGCGCAAGCAAACCGGCGGTTCCGGCGAGGAGCCAGACGGAAGTCAGCGACTCGGCGAAGAACATTCCGGTCCCGGATTTTTCCGCGACTCGAGTGATGGGGCCGGGGCAGGCAACGGCATCCTCAGCGGGCGGAAAAACGAAAGTGCCTCCGCAACCCGGCACGCCGCCGGTGAAGCCAGACAGTTCGAGCGCGACCGTCATCGCCGCGTCCGCTTCGACTCCACGGGCGGCTTCTTCCGCGAACATTCCAGCGGCGAAGCCCAGCGCGGCGGGACCGGCTTCGCGTCCGGCAACTCCAGCGCCGGCGCATGCGGCCCCCAGCCAAGCAGCTCCGGGAATGGCGGCACAAATTCTTCCAATACTGCGGCATCCCGCGGTGCTTGCGGGAGCGGGAGTTGTGGTGGTTGCTCTCCTTGCGGTGGCGGTTTGGCCGCACATCTTCCGCGGCGGAACGCCATCGGCGAAGGACTTGCAGCAAAAACAAGAAGCGCAGCAGTTGTGGGATAACCGCCAGTTCGATCAATCCGAGCAGGCCTGGCAGGGAATTGCGGCAAAAAGCGGGCCGCTGCAAAAAGAGGCGGAAGCGCAGGTGGCGCAGATCGAACAGAAGCGAAAAGATGAGCAGGCAAAATTCGATCAAGCCGAAGATCTGCTGAAGAACAAGAAGGATTTCGCGGGCGCGCAGCAGGCCTTTCAGGACGTCATCCAGATGAATCTCTGGCATTCGGCGGAAGCTTCACGCGAGATGGATGCGAGCAGCGCTTCGCTGGGCGCTTCGGACTTGCAGAAGCAGGAGCAGGATCATTTCGATCAGGGCGTGAAACTATTTGAAGCGAAGGACTACGAAAAAGCGCGCAAGGAATTCCGGGCGATTGTGGATCTGAACGTGGCGGGTTCAACGCTCAAGCAGCAGGCGGAAAATTATCTGGGAAGAATCCGGCAGACCGCCAACGAGCAGAAGCTTTTTGACACGGCAATGCAGGACGTGCAAGCGGAAAACTGGAGCGAAGCGCAGGACCAGTTCCAGGAAGTGATCAAGCGCAAGGGTTCACAGAGCAACGACGCGAAGAAGCAATTGCCGACCGTGCAGAAGGCGCTGCAGACGATTGCGGCGGCGGAAACCGCGATTCGCGGCGGCGCATTCCGCGACGCAAAGACGCAAGTGGATTCGGCGCAGCATTGGAGCAAGACGCACGACAAACTCTCGAAAGAACTGCACGCCGCGGAGCAGCAACAATTCGAGCAGCTTCGCAGCAGCGCGCAACTCGCCGAGAGCAAGGGCGACGCCGCAGGAATCCAGCGAGCGCAGGACGAGATTCACCGGTTTGAAGGGCGCGCGGAAGAACCTTCAATCCTGGCGGCGTGCAGGGAGCTCGATAAACATTTGAACAGCGCTTATTCGACGGCGGTCGAAAAAACGAGCGACAAATCCGCGTTTGAGACGGCGGTGGCGCATTTCGAGCAGGCCAAGCAACGCGGCGACGTGAGCCAGCTGAGCCACGGAGTGAGCCAGGAATTTCAGAAGATCGCGAATGGAGCCGGCATTTACCGGGAGCAGGCGGCGTTGTACGTCAAATCCACGATTCCGAATACGATCCAGTCACTGACCAAGAGCGAAGGAAAGCTTGTGCTTCCCGCGCTAAATTGCGGCTCGGGCAGACCGTCGCAAGCGATTCCTTCCGTTGGCGGCGCGGTTTCCTGCGCACAACTGGATGCGAATTCTCCGCTCGAATGGGTGGGGACGCCGATGGTGGATTTCCCGGATGAGGCGAAGAAACCGGGGAAATTGCCGTACACGCTGACTGTGCTGGTCACTGTCGAAGCGAACGGCAACGTGAAAGTGGACAAAGAAGGAAACGCGGACAAAGAGTTCTTCAAGAAAGTGAAAGATGCCTCGAAACACTGGCGCACGACGACGCCGAAATCCGGCGGCAAAGCGGTGAGCGTGCGGTTCCCGCTGACGATTACCTTCCAGCACTAACGAGCGAAGGGGAGGCGGAAGCCCCGGGATGACGGCTCGCGGTAGCAATACTCCTACCCCCCTGTTTTACCCAAAGAGTGCGCAAGACGCATAAACTTAAGGGGTTAAGGTGTATCCACTTTTTCAGAGAGTGGGTAAGCGGTTGACATTGAAGGAGTTACTTTTTGACTGTTTTTTGAAGAGTGCGCAAAGGATAGACAGCAAAGGAGTTGCTTTTTCAGAGCGGAGCAAAGAGCGCACTGGAACGGCAGTGAACCAAGAGTTTACCGGAGTCTGATGAGGGAACGGGAACCCCGGAGAATGGGGCAGAGACAAAAAATGCGCGGCAGCTGAGCCGCCACGCAATACTTCCTGATTGTCATTGTACAGAAATCCGAAGATTTGTCAAGAAGTAAATTCATGTTGCGGGAAACTCTGCGAAATCAAGGAGTTGCGAAAGCCGGGAAAGCGGGGCCGGCATGGCGACGCGTTAGCTGCATGGAGGCCAGAACGTGACCGGAATGCGACGCAGCAGGGCGCAAAAGTGGAAAGCGAGCCGCCGGGGAGCCGTAGACGGCGCAAGCGACTCTATTGATTGATCTTAGCGGGGCAGCTCAGGCCGTCCATATAGCCTTCCTGGAAGAAGGGGACGCCTTTAAGGTCCACGTCGAAGCGGACTTCTACGGGCTTGTTGTTGCTCATGATGGGCTGGCCAGTCGGACCGTGCAGCGGGCCCTGGATGATGTAGCCATTCCCTGACGGCTGCCACTTGTAGCCGCCGAAGAAGTGCGCGACGGCCCAAAGGCCGGAGGCACGCTGGAGCTCAAGATCGCCGCCGCCGCTATTGAGGCTGAGGGTCGCGCCCTGAACGACGGCTCCCGGCCAAGTGAAGCGCTTCGTGCCGCCGCCTCCAGTAATGGTCCACTCCTGCCCATCGAAGGCGAGCTTTTCGCTCTTGAAGCCGCCTGCATCCGGCAGGCGAGCAGAAACGGAGTATTCAAAGCGAGGATCGGAAGCGCCGTTCGGATAGACAGCGACCTGAATGGCGTAAAGCGCGTTGATAAAGCGGAGGTAGCGAGGGCCGACAGGAGTCGTGGTGTCGAGAGAGCGGACCCAGGTCGTACCTTGCAAAGAGAGAGTGCTCTTTTGGCCGGCCAGGTATTGCGAGAGCTGGCCTTTGGCGGGTTGAAAGAAGGCATTGAACTCCGGCAAAGAAATTTCGCGGCTGGTGCGGCCGTTAAAGGGATAAGCGGTTTGCAGAGCTCTGAACGATTTGCATAGCCCTTCGGCAGAACCGCCTCCTCCGCCAGCCCAGAGACGCTGCAGATCCTTGATGGGCTCTTCCAGCAAATTTCCCACGGTTTGATCCACGTGGCCTTCCGTGTCGTTCGGGAGGCCTTGCGCAATTTGCGCGGCGGAGAGGCTGGCTTGGGTGGCGGTCTGCAGGCAACTGGTCTTTGAGGCCTCTTTTTGATCCGGGGGAGCGTCAGCGGCCTGCTGAACGCATTGCTGGAGGTTCAGAAGGCCCTTCATGTACTGATCGTTGGAAGATTGATCGTATTTCTTTTGGAGGCCGCAGCCGGGAGAGACGACTTGCTGCGGAGCCTGGAAGGCGAGCTTGACGGCGGGCGAGGAAACGTTGGTGTTGTCCGAGACATCGCAAATCAGGGCAAGCAAGGGAGAGAAATTCGCGGAGAGTTTTCCAAGTTTGGTGGCGGCGTCGGAATCGGTGGCGTAGGGCAAGACGCGAGCGGAGGACAAGAAGGAGCGCCACTGCTTGATGTAGTCCTTGTCGTAGAGATTGCGAAGGCTCTGCATGAGATCGGCGGCGGAGAGATCCACGCTGGTGGTGCTGCCGAGGACCCAGGGCTCGCCCTGGAGGAAGCGTTTGGAGTTCTGGATATCGGCGTCCATGACCTTCCAACCTTCGGAAGTGAAGGCGGCGGAAACGTCCACTGGAGCGCGGAGAACATCGAGGCTATCAGGATGCTGCGCGGCGAAGCGATAGTCTTTGGCTTTTTGGCGAGCGTCGGCGAGCATGCTGAGGTAGATGCGCTGCGGTCCGGCAAGCTTATTGAGATAGGTGCGGACCTGGAGGACGAGGCTGGCGTCGTTCTCCTTGGAAAAGGGATTGTCCAGAGTCAGCTCGGAACTATAGAAAGCGAATTGCTGAGCGGCGAGGGTGGAACGGTCCGGATCGAGATCGCCAAGATCTTTTTTCCATTCCTGGAGCAGGAAATCCTGCAAGAACTCTCCGGAGTTGCGCTGAGATTCCGAAGTGGTAAGGAGATAGGTCTTGAGGGCGTCATAAGCGGAGCCGGAATCGGCGGAAGCTTGGGGATCACCCTGATAACTGTGAAGGTCCGTCAGGAGGTTGCGGCGGGCGTGCTGGAAGAGGAGTTGATCAAAGGCGTGAAAATAGATGGCGCGGGCGTCATCGAAGACGGAATCGCCGGAATAGAGACCCCAACGAAGGTGAAGAGGAGCGCCGTTCTGATCGTAGCCACGAAGCTGGACGAGAGTCTGGCGAAGAGCATCGAGGCGGCGAAGGGAATCGAGAGGAGGAGGCTGGGAGCCGGGGCTCTGGACGAGGGACAAATCCTGGCCCGCGCTCTTGATACTCGAGACGATGCTTTGGTTTCCAGAGAACGAAATCAACGTGAAGATGATCCAAAGCAGAGCGAGGAAGCCGAGAGACGCGAACAGAATGCGACGGCCAAAATCGCCGCGGGTGCTCTTGCCGCTGGCACCAAGAGCGGCGCGGTCCTGCAAGATGATATGGCTGAAAACATGGCTCAGAAAAACGCGCTGGAGCGATTTGCGGGATTCGCCGGCGGATTCGAGGGAAGTGCCAGTGGCCCAGGCGGCTTTGGCAGAAGGATCCTCGGCGTTGAGAAGGCTCGTGGCGGCAGGATTGAACGCGCCGGGAGCGCGCTGCAAGGATGCGCGCGGGCCAATGGCCGTCTGTCCGGAGGAACCGGAGACGGAGATGACACGCTGGCCGACAAAGTAAAAGCCGCGGAGGAAGGGGCCGGTGCGGAGATGGCCGGGGCGGCAGAGGTCCACAAGAAATTGGACGAGGGGCTTGCTGAGTTTGCCGAACTCGCGGGGAAATTCGTAGACGCCCGCCTGGCGTTCAGGATTGCGCTCACGGCTGAGGAGGCCGGGGCGGCATTCGGCGAGGGCAAAGAACATTCCCTGAAATGCGGAAGTGAGGCGGCGGGTTTCCTGTTCGGCGTAGACCCCGGAAGCGGTGGAAGCCGAGAGGGGAAGCGTGGTACCGAGGACCTGCGAGGTTTCCTCGTTGCTGAACGTCCCGGCGAATTCCTCGAAGTAAGGGACGCGATCGGAACGATTGAAGAGGACGTAGACGGGAAGACTAACGCCGAGATGGTAGGAGAGTTCCTCGAGGCGCGCGCGAAGGTTGCGGGCCTGGGCAACGATTTTATCGAGAGCGGCTTCACGGACGAGTTTTTCGCAGTCCACGCAGACGATAGCGGCGCGGGGAGCCTGGCTGGAGCCGCCAAAAACGGAGCTCATGCTGCCGGGAACAAAATGTTTAACGAGACGAACCCAGGATGCGGGATCTTCGAGGAGCGGGCCGCCAGCCTCGACGAAGACGGTTTTTCGAGCGAACCAGAGATTCGCAGCGCGGGTGGGTACGACGCTGCTTTCCTGGTAGACCTGGCCAGCGAGAAGTTCGGCGTCGAGACCGCTTTGATCCATCGCGCTGGTCTTGCCCGCGCCCGATTCACCCAAAAGAAAAACTGCGGGAAGGGCGGAAAGTGTCGCGCCAGCGGCAAGGCGGGCGGCTGCGACTTTTGTGGAGGCTTCGCGGACGAGGATGTCCACGTCCTGAACGACGGCCCCACCCCCGCCTGATGCACTCGAAGCGCTTGCGAGCGCCGAAGCGGCCATCGAGGCGGAGGAGGACGCTGTGGGAATCGAAGGAGTCTGGAACGACTGAGGCAGGGGAATGGCGGGGCGGTTCGAGCGAGCCCAAAGCAGCAAAGCGATAATGGCTATGACGCCGAGAAGGAGAATACCGCCGCGGAGGACGAGGGCGTTGGTGCCAGAGACGTGAAAGATCGGGCCGACGAACCACGTCAGCATCAGGACGATGATTGCAGCCGCACCAGCAGCGAGATGTTCCCAATGAAGTCGCATCGCCACTCCCTAAGGGTGGTTTAGAGGCGCGATCGAATGGATCGTCGAGGCGCCGGAAAACAACTGAAACTTGAAAATAATGAAGAGAAGGATGCCGAGTGCGATGCTGCCGAGAGCGCCAAAGGCGAGAGGCATCACCCAGCGGTCCTTCTTCGCGATGACGACGCCGCCCTCTGGAACGGCCCAATTAGGGGAGAGACCGACGAGCGGGCCGCGGATGCGGCGAATTTTATCGAGGGAGGCGTCAATCAAAGGGCGGGTGGATTCGGGGCCGGAAAGTCCATAGCGGCCGCGATAGCCCATGAGAAGGCAGAGGGCATAGACCTCGACGACGTCAGCGACTTCATGCGAGTCCTGCCGGGAAAGCAGCTTATCGAGATTATCGAAGAAGGTTTCGCCGGCGACGTGGTGGCCGAACATTTCTTCCTGTAGCGGCATGCTGTGCCAGGAGCTGAAAACAGGATTGCCGGAATTGAGAATGGATTCATCAAGGAAGGCGACGACAGCCAGCGTAGTGTTGCGGATATCGTCGGGAGCGTAGGATTTTTTTACAGCGTCCTTTTCCGCGGAACGCAGCCCGGCTTGAATGTTGGCGCGAAACGCATTGGCATCGGCAACGGCCTGGCGATTCTGGCGAACGCGCACGATGACGGTGAGGATTTGCTGATAGATGTAGGCGAGATTTTCCGTGCGGCGCTTCGCTGATCCTTCGCGGGGCTGCATGCTCGTAGCCCCAAACATGGTGGCTCCCACGCTGACCTCCTAAGATTCCAACACAACCAGAAGCTCGATCTCGGCGCCGGGAATTTCGTCGGGGACGTAGACGCCGACTTTGCGCGTTTGAACGATGTGGTCCCAACTCGTGCCCGTGCGGCTAATGCCGAAATATTGAAATTCGATTTTGGGGGCGATGGCGGAAGGAGGGATGGGCAGGTGGACAAGGCCGAGGCCGGGAAGCGCGGTCTTGACCAACTCGGGAAGCAAATCCTTGGAGCAGATTTTGATGAGGCGCGGCGTCTTGGCGATGATTTCCGCTTCGCCGGCATCGGCGCGCACGGCGAGCACCCAACGGGAGCGATCGAGGCAGCGCTGGTCAACAATCTCGCCATTGCGGAAATTGCGGCCGGCGAGAACGAGAGGAATCTGGATGCAGTTGGAAGGAACGACGAGCTCGAGATGAGCGCGAATGTGCTGGTTCAATGGGCCGAAGCATTTCTCGAGATCATCGTGATTGTAGGCGGGCAGAGTTTCGGGATGCGAATCCAGACCAAAGGTGCAAAGCGCGCCGGCGAGGCGGGACATTTCGAGATAGAGCTGTTCAGGATGGCCGCGCTCGGAGACGGCGAGGTGGCGAAGGACAGAAAGGCTTTCGTTGACGGTGTGAACGAACCAGAAGCTGGCAATTTCTTCCGAGGAATAGCCGGCGCGGCCCTGCGCAGTGGAGCGGCGAGCACGGGAGAGAGATGCGCTTTTTTCGTCGAGGATGTCCACGAGAGTGCGGGCGATGACAAGCAAGCGATCACTGGCGCTGATTTGGAGACACGGGGGGATAAAGGCGGGATCGAAAATGAAGCGGCCGGAACCGTCGCGAATGACGCGCGCGACAGGGAGCGCGACGAGTCCCTGTCGCTCCTGAGTTTCGACGGCGAAGCGAATGTTCTTGCGACCAATCTCGATCTGCTTTTCGTCGCAGCCGGTGTTGTCATCGGGAAGGTTGCGGAGTTCGGCGTGATAACGGACTTCGATCGAGGAGGGGTCGGAGTCGAAGGCGCAATTGGGGCCGTCCGGCTTGCGCTCTGGAACGCAGAGACAGACAAGCAAAGATTCGCGCGTGGGAGGGAAAAGATTGCCGATCTCGAGGGGCGCGGGAAGGGGATCGGCGTCAGGCATCTGAAAAGTCAGGCCATCGGGGAAGAGGCCGCGAGCGTGGACAAGTGAGAGAGTGCCGTTTTGAAGCGCTTCGGGGTCCAGCTTGCAAGTGGCGACACCGTAGGGGGCGAACCAAAGACTGGTGGTGGAAAAATGGACGAGGTCTTCAAAAGATTGCGATTGCACCTGGAAGTGATGGGGGCCCAGGTACATCCCTTCATGCCAGACAACCTTGGAGAGATGCTTCATTTTTCAGCAGGTTGTGCCGGAGGCAGCGCCGGCAAGCTGTTTTCTAGCCAGCGCAAACCGGCTCTCCTATCGAGCTGCACAGCGGCCAACTCCTCAACCTTCAGCGAACCCGGGAGTTCAGGGTTCGAGATAGGAGAATGTGGCGGTGCGAATCGATCACTAACCGGAAAAAAAGACCCGGGAAAGCCTCGCAAGGCTCGAATCGTGCCTAACTATGGCCGTTGCGTCACTGGAAGTCAAGACATTCACCTGCAGTTGTTGGCATCTGGTATTATGCCCGCGCTGTGAGCGAGTAAGGGATGATGCTAAGCCCAAAACTGGTAAGCGCTGAACAGTTCCTGGAGTTGAGGGAGCACTTTGCTCGGACCGGGTTTAATGAAAAGGCGATCCGAGAACGGCTCGAAGTGAATCCGAAGCGCGAGTTGGAGTTGCCGGGGCTATCGTCGCGGCCACCAGCGAGAAAGCAGATCGCGGACGGGCTGGACGCGGTCATCCATTTGTTTGTGGCAGGAGCGCCGATCAGCGAAGGGGATGCGCGGGCTCATGTTCCAGAAAGGGTCTGGGAAACGCTCAAAGAGGCGGGGTTGGTAGCTCGATACGAGAAGGGTGAAAATCTCTGGGCGGCAACTGTTGCGCTTTATCCGATTCGCGAATTATTTATCGCGTCCGACCGCTGGTCCAATCCGGATCATTCGCTAGGAGGGATGTTTCCGGACATTGTGTATCCGGCGCTGACAAAATCGGCGAAGCAATTCTTGAATTACACGTCGTTCGAACCGTGCGAAGATTTTTTGGAGTTGTGCGCGGGGTCGGCGCCGGCGGCGTTGCTTGCGGCGCGAGAGGCGAAACGAGTTTGGGCGACGGATATTGCGGAGCGGTCGCTGGAGTTCGCGAAGTTCAACGCGGCGTTGAATGGAATCGAAAATGTAACTTTCGGGCTGGGAGATATGTTTGAACCGGTTCGAGGGCGTAAGTTTGACCGGATTGCAGCGCACCCTCCGTACGTGCCGGTGCTGAAGCCGACGGAGATTTTTTACGGGGGCGGAGAGGTTGGAGAGGATCTCACGAGAAAAGTGATCGAGGGGTTGCCTGAAGCGTTGAAGCCAGGAGGACGGCTCTATTGCCGGACGCTGGGAACGGAGCGTCCGCGGCAGAGTTTTGAGAGCCGGATTCGAGGGTGGCTTGGGGAAAAGGAAAAAGAGTTCGACGTAGGATTGTTCGTGCTGCAGAACCTGGAGCCGAGGCAGTTCGCGCTGGAAGAGACGCTAAACCGCAACGGAGGAAAAGAAGAGTTCGCGCAGTGGGAGAAGATGTTCACCAGAAATGTGGTGAATGAGATGGTGATTGGGGTCGTGGTGATTCAGCGAGTGGAACGAAAGCGGCGCGCGTTCACACTTCGGCGGACGATTGGGAGCGGGACGACGGTCAAGACACTGGATTGGGCGATGAACTGGGAAAGAGAAATGCAGGAGGAAGGAGCGCTGCAGAATTTGCTTAGCGCCAGGCCCATCGCGACGCCGGGGATCGAGATTCTTGTGAGGCACGTGCTCGAAGAAGGAGAAATCGCGCCCAAGAATTTTACACTTTCCATCGAAGCTCCGTTTGCGACGGATTGCAAAGTGCAGCCGTGGATGGTGATGCTTCTGCCGAAATGCGACGGGAAGACAAGCGTTGCTGAACTTTTTGAAGCGGCGAAACAGAACGAGTGGATCGTGCCGGAAACACCCGCGGAAGAATTTGCTCGGCTGCTGGCGACGCTGATTAGCGGCGGGTTTTTACAGACAGAGGCGTTCAGATTGCCTGCGGCAGCAGGATGAGAAGCTCAAGCTGGGGATCGGGGATATCGCCGGGGACGAATGCGGCGAGGCTGCGACCTTTCGTGACCGTTTCCCAAGCCACGCCGGATTGATTCAGGCTGAAATACTGGTAATTGAGTTTCACCGGGATGGAGGCCGGCGGGCGGACGGCGTGAGTGAGCTGCATGCCGGGCAAGGCCTGCCGGACGAGTTGCTCGATTTGCGCGGCGGAGCAGACCTTGATGAGCTGCGGAGCTTTCTTGATCAGGTCGGCCTGGTTCATCGTGGAACTGACGGCCAGGAAAAACTTGGTGCCGCTGAGATAACGATCGTCCTCGATGTTGGTGGAGTAGATGGAAGGCTTAACGAGCTTGAGCGGCAAAGCGACGAAATTGCTGGGAACGACGGTTTCGAGAAGCTCGCGAAGTTTTTCATCGAGGCTGGTGAAGCACGCGCTTAAATTTTCGTGATCGTAGAGCGGCAAGTCGCGTGGCTGAATTTTTAGAGAAAAAGTGCTGAGCGCGCCGGCAAGTGAAGTTAGAAGGCGAAACAGGACATCGGGATGGCCGTGGCGAACGTCGTGAATATGGCGGAGGGCGGGGAAGTGGCCGTTTACCGTGTAAAGCAGCCAGAAGCCGGCGATATCCGCGGCGGAAAAATCGGCGAGGCCCGCGCTGCGCTGGCGGCGTCCACCGGCGAGGATGCTGCTTTTTGCGGCGAGAATTTCCATGAGGCGGCGAGCGATGCCCATGAGGTAATCACTGGCAGCGATATCCAGGAGCGGCGGGATGTATTGAGGGTCGAGGCGGAAAGTGCCCGCGGAAGTGCGCTGGATGCGGGCGACTTGAAGGGAATTGCAGCCCTCACGCGATTCGCCTTCGACGAGGAAGCGGAGATTCTTACGTGCAATCTGGACCGGCTTTTCGGTGAGGCCGGAATTTTCATCCTTCAAGTTGACGATTTCCGAAAGGTAGCGAACGTCGGCGCTTTTCTGCGCGATGGAAACGTTGAGGCCATGAAAACGGTACTCGGGGATGGCCAGAAAGACGTCCAGAGTGGTTTGCTCCGGCTCGAAAAAAAGTCCGATAGGCTTGGGAGCGGGGGCTTCATCGGATTCGGGAATTTGAAACGGCAGGCCATCGGCGAACAATCCCGAAGCGCGGGTGATGGCAATGTTGCCTTCACTGAGGGCTTCCTGATTAATCTGGAGGTCCAAAAAACCCCAAGGCTTGAAGTTGAGGCCTTCCAGGCGGAACTGAACGCAGCTTTCGACATAGCGGTCGCGAGTCTGCAAGTGCTGCGGGGTGAGGAAGGTTCCTTTTGACCAGACAACAGGTTGAAGCTGGCGCATAGCTTGGGCAAAGCTAACAGGAGGAGTGCGCGGAAGTCAAAAGAGAATCGAATGGAGGAATGGAATCGCGGGATTAGCGGGGGTTCACCCGGCGTCCGCCTGCAGTTCACCCCGGGTGCATTGCGACGAGCGCTGAATTGAGAGAGAGTAGGCGACATGCGGAGCGGGGTTAGGGCAGGGATGAGGCAATTTGAGACAAAGGAGCAGGGGTGGGGAGGCAGACTTGGTTAGGGCGTGCACTTTGCTCTCAACGAATGCCAAGTTTCTCGATTTGAGAATGAAAATTGGTCGAGCGGACACGGTTCTAGGACTAGAGAACTAATTGACGCACAGAAGGAATCGTGATAAATCGTGCCGATGCAATTAGTTTCCTGCCCTGCAGAAACGCTTATCGCTCTCAAAACACTACCCGTAGCGCGAGGGTGAACTAAGGGGAACATATGGCTAGAGAAAGTGTCCATAAGAAACTCGAACGGGTGCGCCCGCCACGGGTACACGTAACTTACGACGTCGAAGTGGGAGACGCCATTGAGGTGAAGGAGCTGCCTTTTGTCATGGGGGTCCTTGCCGACCTCAGCGGGCAGCCGACGGAAGCGCTGCCGCGGCTGAAGGACAGGCGATTCGTGGAGATCACGCCGGATAACTTTGACGGCGTGCTTGAAAGCTTCAAGCCGCACTTGTCGCTCGAAGTCGACAACAAATTGAGCGAGGATGCAGACGCCGGCAAGCTTAAAGTGGACATGGATTTTAAGAGCCTCGAGGATTTTGATCCCGCGAATGTGGCCAAGAACGTGAAGCCTCTGAAGGAGCTGCTGGACCTCAGGCAAAAGCTGGGAGATCTGCGAGGCGCGCTGCAGGGGAACGATAAACTTGACGACCTGCTTATGGAGGCCGTGGGCAGCACGCAGAAAGCGGATCAATTGAAGAAAGAGCTGGACAAGGATAAGGCCAAGGGAGGCTCCGATGAGTAAGGCGGAGAAAGCAGGAGCGCAGGCTGCCGGAGCCAAGGCGACGGAATCGAGTCTGCTGGATCAGATCGTCGAGCAGGGAAGGTTTGGGAAAGAAGGCTCGACTCGGGAACGCGGCCGGGACATGGTGAAGGAGTTCGTGGCGCAGGTGCTCGAAGGCGAGATGAAGCTTTCGCGAGATGCCGATGCGACGATCAACGCGCGAGTCGCGCAAATCGATCATCTGATTTCGTTGCAATTGAACGAGATTCTGCATCACCCCGCGTTCCAAAAGTTGGAGGCGAGCTGGCGCGGAATAAAGTACCTGATGGACCAGAGCGAAACGAGCGCGATGCTGAAAATTCGCGTGTTGAATGTCAGCAAAAAGGAATTGCTGCGGGATTTGCAGCGGGCGCCAGAGTTCGACCAGAGCGTGATGTTCAAGAAGGTCTACGAAGATGAATTCGGCGTGTTCGGCGGCGAGCCATTTGGGGCGCTGATCGGGGACTACGAATTCAGCAAGGGGCCGGAGGACATCGAGCTGCTGGAAAAGGTCTCGCAAGTGGCGGCAGGAGCGCACGCGCCGTTTCTAACCGCTGCTTCACCCGAGCTTCTGAACCTCGAGAGTTACGCGCAGCTGGGCGAGCCCCGAGACATCGGAAAGATTTTTGACAGCACGGAATACGCGAAGTGGAAGTCCTTCCGCGCGAGCGAAGATTCCCGGTACGTCGGATTGACGATGCCGCGAGTTCTGATGCGCCTGCCGTACGGAAAAGAAACGAAGCCGGTGGACGAATTCAACTACGAAGAAGGCGTGGACGGCACCGACCACTCGAAGTATTTGTGGGGCAATGCGGCGTACGCGCTCGGAGCAAGGCTGACGCAGGCGTTCGCAAGCTATGGCTGGTGCGCATCCATCCGAGGCGTCGAGGGCGGAGGCCTGGTGGAAGGACTCCCGACTCATAACTTCCACACAGACGAAGGCGACGTGGCGCTGAAGTGCCCGACCGAGGTAGCGATCACGGACCGCAGAGAGAAAGAACTTGCGGACCAGGGGCTGATTCCTCTCGTCCATTGCAAGGGCACGGATTATGCGGCATTTTTCAGTGTGCAATCGGCAAATAAGCCGAAGAAATTCGATAAGGCAGCGGCGAATGCCAACGCACGGCTTTCGGCGCAGCTTCCCTACATCCTGGCAGTGTCGCGGTTCGCGCATTACATGAAGTCCATCATGCGCGACAAGATCGGCGGATTCATGAGCCGAGGGCAATGCCAGACCTTCCTAACGCAGTGGATCATGCAGTACGTAACGGACGACGATCAGGCGAGTGCCGCCACGAAGGCGAAGTTTCCGCTTCGCGAGGCTCGAATCGAGGTCAGCGAGGTTGCGGGTAAGCCAGGAGCGTACCGGGCGATTGCATTTCTACGGCCACACTTCCAGTTGGATGAACTTACAGTATCGCTACGGCTTGTAGCAGAGCTTCCCGCTCCGGCAAAGTAATTGCCGTGCACGCGCGTGTTGAGCGCACGGGCGAAGCAGGGCGGAGGCCCAGAGCGAGACGGTCCGAAGGATTCGACGTGAATTTTGAAGAATTTTCACTGAACAGGAGGAAACGAGAATGCCAGCAACAGTTGCAGAACCAAGACTAGCTTCCATGACAAGTCACTCTGACTTCTACCTGAAGCTCGGGGACATCAAGGGAGAGTCGATGGACGAAAAGCACAAAGGGGAGATCGACCTGATCACTTTCCGGTTTGGGGTGCGCCAACCGGGAGCAGCGGCGGCGGTGGGTGCTGGGTCTGGTGCGGGAAAGGCGCAGTTCCACGAGTTCGAGTTTACAAAGCGCATGGATTCTGCTTCCGCAAAGCTGATGCTGGCTTGCGCGAGCGGCCAGCATTTTCCGGAAGTCACTCTGACATGCCGGAGAGCAGGCGGCACGCAGGCAGAATACCTGAAGATCAAGCTCGAGCAGGTGCTGGTTTCG
This sequence comes from Candidatus Acidiferrum sp., assembly GCA_035279745.1. Lineage (GTDB taxonomy): Bacteria > Acidobacteriota > Terriglobia > Acidiferrales > UBA7541 > Acidiferrum. Next base: position 540,981 of record DATEHE010000016.1, read on the forward strand.
GGGTATGAGACAATGGGCGGCGAAGCGAACCTGAAAGACACTCTTCCGATCGACAAATTCCATCTGAATTTCGCGAAGATCACGTACAACTACAAGGCGCAAAATTCCGACGGGACTGAAGGCGCGAACACCCAGACCGGCTGGGACCTGCAACAGAATAAGAAGATCTAGACAAGAATGATTGCGCGCTGCTGTGGGGGTGAGACGCGAATGCGTTTCGCCCCCAAGCAGTCTCGAAGCGGGCCACTGAGTGCCCGGCGCGGGAAGCTGGAACGAGGGTGTCATGTCTGTCCAACAATTATTTCAGGCGGGACGGCTCGACGACGCCATTCAGGCCTTGAACGCGGAAGTCCGGGACAATCCAACTGACGTTAAGCGGCGTACATTCCTTTTCGAGCTGCTGTGTTTTTCGGGAGATTTCGGCCGCGCGGAAAAACAGTTGGATATTTTGGGGAGCGAAGGCCGGAACGCGGAGATGGGCGCGCTGCTCTATCACGCCGCTCTTCATGCGGAGCGCACCCGGCACGACCTTTTCAGCAAGAAACAATATCCACTGCCGAAAAACGCAGTGGGAGCGGCGCAGCTCTCCTTCAGCATCAATGGGAAAGCATTCCGGAATTTGACTGACGGCGATCCACGCATTGGATCGAATTTGGAAGTATTTGCCGCGGGCAGTTACATGTGGATTCCTTTCAGCCTGCTGACATCCGTAGAGATTGAACCTCCCAAACGATTGCGGGATTTGTTGTGGCTCCCCGCGAAGGTTCGCACATCGGAGCAGTATCAGGATCGGGAATTGGGCGAAGTGTTGCTTCCTGTGCTGACGCCGTTTGCAGGGAAGCACTCGGATCCCGAGGTTCGACTCGGACGCAAGACCGTCTGGGAAGAGACCGAAGACGGCGACGAAGTGCCAGTAGGACAGAAGATTTTGCTTTCTGACGAAGAGGAGTGGCCGATTCTGGAGCTGCGCAGCATCCAAATCGCAATCGCCCAGACGGCCGCTTAATGGCCATGCCTCTCCCCGAAGGTCTCCTGAATCCCATACCTGGTGATAATCCGTCCGGAAAAAACCTGCGGTACGACCCTGTCTACGACAAAATTCGCGAGGCGCGGCGCGAGGAAGACGCGTTGCCGCAAGGCGATTGGTCGCGCGAAGTTAAGAAAGCAGATTATCCCACAGTTATCAAGCTGACGACGGAAGCCCTTGCGAACAAGAGCAAGGATTTGCAGCTTGCCGCGTGGCTGACGGAAGCAGCGATGATGCGCGATCACGTGGCGGGATTGCGCGAGGGACTCGAACTGCTCCGGGGAATGATGGAAAAGTTCTGGGACACACTCTATCCGGAAATCGAAGATGACGATGTGGAGTTCCGCGCCGCTCCGATTGGCTGGGTTGGATCGAAGCTTGACGGGATGGTCCGGCGGCTGCCGCTTACGAAGAGCAAACTCGATTGTTTCAAGTACCAGGAATCGCGGCGCGTGGGGTACGAAGCGGATGCGGCCGCGAGCGAAGAAAAGGCAGCGGCCAGAGCCGCGGCAATCGCGGAGAAGAAATGCACGGCGGAAGAGTTTGACGAGGCGGTGCGCGCGACGGGAGACGCGTACTACGAAAAGCTTTCTGGAGACCTGGTGGCGACGCTGGAATCAATGCAGGCGCTCGAAGCGTTCAGCGACGAGAAATTCGGGCGGGATGCGCCCAATTTTGCGAATCTGCGAGGAGCGCTGGAAGAGCTTCAAGACGTCGTAAAGCAGTACCACCAGCCGGCGGAAGCGGCAGAAGCTGGCGGAGAAATTGCCGAGAGCGAGAGTAGGGAATCAGCTGCAGAAGTTCCGGGTACAGCTGGGACGGCAGCAGCGCCGGCGAAGAAAAAGGCGGCGCTCTCCGCAGAGCCCGCGGATCACGATGATGCGATGCAGCGGCTGGCGACCGTGGCGCACTTCTTGCGCCGGGAGAGCGCGGCCAATCCGGTGCCTTACCTTATGCTGCGCGCGATGCGTTGGGGGGAACTGCGTGCCTCGGGAACATCGCTGAATGCCGCGATGCTGGAAGCGCCGCCGACGGAAAAGCGCACGGCGATCAAGAAGATGTCCATGGACGGCGACTGGGCCGGCGTTTTGGAAAACGCGGAGCAGGTTATGGCTCTGCCATGCGGGAGGGGTTGGCTGGATTTGCAAAGATACGTCGTGAAAGCGTGCGAATCGCTGGGCTCGGAGTATGAGCCGGTTGCTGCTGGCGTGCGCGCGGAATTGAAAGCACTGCTGACGGATTATCCAGACCTGCTGAACGCCTCGCTTATGGATGACACGCCGGCGGCGAATCCGGAAACGCAGACGTGGCTGCGCGAAACAATTCTTCCGCCGGCACAAGCGCCCGCGCCGGCTGAGCCGGAGTATGTGCCGGCGCCGGTTGCGCCTGCCCCTGCGGAAAGCGCCAAGGGCGATGCGGCGCCGGACGTAGTCGAAATCGCTAGAAAAGCGGCGCGAGCCGGAAGAGTCCAGGAGGCTTTGGGACTGTTGACGCGCGAGATCGGAAACGAACGCACCGGCCGCGGCCGTTTCCAGCGGCACATTCAACTTGCAAATATTTGCCTGGAGACGAAGCACGAGGCGATCGCCTATCCGATTCTCGCGGAACTTGCGGAGGAGATCGAGCGGCGCAAATTGGCAGAGTGGGAAGAGCCTTCGATTGTGGCCCAACCGCTGGCGTTGCTTTACCGGTGCGCGGAAAAACTTGGCCGGGATGACGCCGAGAAGGAAAAAATTTATCAGCGGCTGTGCCGGTTGGATCCTGGCCAGGCGCTCTCATTGCGATAAACAATGCCCGATTATGATGCCAACGCGCCGATGCGGTTGCCCCTGTTGGACAGGCTGCTTGATGAAGAGCCGAAGTCCAAATCGGAGGCGCCCATGTCGCGGAGCGCTTCGCTGGCAAAGCTCAAGGTGGCCGTGCGGCGCGACCTGGAAGCATTGCTGAACACACGGCGCACGCCGGATTACCTTCCGGAAGGTTCAGTGGAGATATTGCGTTCGGTTTATTACTACGGGCTCCCGGATATCACTTCGATGCCAGCGAATTTTCTGTACGAACAGAACAAGCTGGTGCAGGCAATTGAAACGGCTGTGAAAACGTTTGAGCCGCGGCTCGCGGGAGTGCGCGTCTCGCTCACGCCGGTGGCTGGCGCGTCGCGAACTCTTCGATTTGTGATTGATGGAATGCTGCGGATTGATCCCTTGCCGGAGCACGTGGTGTACGACGCGTCCATTGAGCTGACGAGTCTGGAAGTGCAGGTGTCGGGGGACGATCGTGCGTGACGAGCTGCTCGAATACTACGAGCGTGAGCTCACCTATCTGCGGCAGATGGGCGCCGAGTTTGCCGAGAAATATCCAAAGGTGGCGTCGAGGCTGCTGCTGGATCCCAACCGCTGCGAAGACCCACACGTCGAGCGCCTGATCGAGGCGTATGCGTTTCTTGCCGCGCGGGTGCACTTGAAAATCGACGATGAGTTTCCGGAAATTACGGAAGCCTTGCTGAGCGTGCTCTATCCGCACTACATCCGGCCAATACCCTCCTCGACAATCGTGCAGTTTCATCTGGATCCGGAGCAGGGAAAACTGAGCACCGGCTTGCCGATACCGCGCGGCTCGATGCTGTACTCGCAGCCGGTGGACGGATATCCCTGCAAATTCAAGACGTGTTATGACACGACGCTGTGGCCGCTGAAAATTGCCGCAACGCAATGGGTCACGCCGGACCGGCTTCGCCCCGCAGTGAAGTCACAAGACGCAGTGGCGGCGCTGCGCATCGAGATTGAATGTTTTCCGGACGTTTCTTTTGAGAAGCTGGAATTGAGCGCGCTGCAGTTCTATCTCAACGGAGAAGGCACCCTCATTCACTCGCTGTATGAATTGCTGTGCAACAATTGCACGCAAGTCCTGCTGCGCGACAAGACGCCAAACACGCGAAAGCATCCGATCACGCTTGCAGGAAGCGCGCTTCAACCCGCGGGCTTCACGGACGCGGAGGCGTTGCTTCCGTACCCACGGCGTTCATTCGCCGGCTACAGGCTCTTGCAGGAATATTTCCACTTTCCAGAGAAATTTTTCTTTGTAAATTTGAGCGGCCTCGATGCTCTTCGCAGCTCGGGGTTTGGCCCGAATGTGGAAATTGTTCTGCTAATTTCCCGTTACGAACGGAGCGAACGACAGCAGACTCTGGAACTAAACGTTGGGGAAGATACTCTGAGGCTGGGTTGTTCGCCGGCCATCAATTTGTTTCCACATACGGCCGAGCCCATCCGCCTGGATCAGACGCACACGGAATACCTTATCGTTCCGGATGTACGCCGGCGTCGCGCGATGGAGATTTTCTCGATTGAAGAAGTCATCTCCAACGACCCGCAAACACACGAAGTGCTGAAATTCGAACCGTTTTACCGATTCCGCCATGCCACTTCGCGCCACCGAGAACGCCCCAAGGGCTTTTGGCACACGCGCCGGCAAGCGTCGACGAAACGGGATGACGAAGGCACCGACGTCTATATTTCTTTTTTGGATTTGAGCGGTCGGCCGCTGCACCCGGAAACGGACGTCGCGACGATTCACTGCACGAGTTCGAACCGCGACTTACCTCACAGGTTGCCGATGGGAAACGAGCGAGGCGATTTCGAGCTTGAGGGCATTTCCTCCATCAAACGCATTGTAGCGTTGCGCAAACCCTCGGCTTCCATCCGGCCGCCAACCGGCAAAGGCATGCTGTGGCGGCTCATTTCGCACCTCTCTCTGAATTATCTTTCCATCGTCGAGGAAGGGAAGGAGTCGCTGCAGGAGATTCTGCGCTTGTACACTTTCGGCGAGTCCGGCTACAACGAGAGGCAAGTGGCTGGGCTGATGCACTTGTCGAGCTCCCGGCATTTTGCGCGAGTCATTTCGGAAAATGGAATCGGCTTCGTGAGAGGCCATCGCGTAGAAATGGAATTCGATGAAGAACAATTCGTAGGAGGTGGAGTCTATCTTTTCGCCAGCGTGCTCGAACATTTTCTGGGGAATTACGCTTCGTTGAACAGCTTCAGCCAGCTGTCCGTGCGCACGCAGCAAAGAAAGGAGGTCCTGCGCCAATGGCCACCGAGAGCGGGGGAAGTAATCCTCCTGTAGATTTTTCGGAAGTCGAGGAACAGCTTCGCAACGAGCCGTATCGTTTCGAATTCTTCCAGGCAATTCGCCTGCTGGAACGGATGGCGCCGGAGCGAAAACCGCTAGGGCGATTTGTGCATCCCTCCGAAGAAGTTGCACGCCTTGGCGCGCATCCTTCGCTTTCTTTCCCCGCAAGCGAGATTCAAGCGATCGATTGGCCGGGAGGCAAGGCTCCCTCGCTTTCGGTCAACTTCATGGGTACCACGGGACCACAAGGGCCGCTGCCACATCATTACACCACAATGATCCTTGCGCGACTTCGTTCGGGCGATCGCACACTGCGCGATTTCCTCGACTTGTTTCACCACCGCATGCTTTCGTTTTTCTATCAGGCGTGGGAGAAATATCGCTTCGCGATTTCCTACGAGCGCGGAGAGAGAGACCGCTTTTCACACCATTTGCTCGACATGATCGGTTTGGGAACCGCCGGGTTGCAGGAACGCCTCGCGGTCCCGGATGACGCTTTTCTCTTTTTTGCGGGGATTTTGGGCCAGCGCCCTCATTCGGCGCACGCGCTCGAACTACTTCTGAACGACTATTTCGAAGTTCCCGTTCAGGTAATTCAGTTAGTCGGAGGCTGGTTCCGTCTGGACGAGACCATCGAATGTTGCATTGGCGAGCGGTCCACGCCTTCGGAGCAACTGGGTCTGGGTGCCGTGGTCGGCGACGAAGTATGGAACCAGCAAGCACGCGCGCGCGTTCGAATCGGCCCGCTCGAGCTAGATGACTATCTCGAGTTTCTGCCCAACGGCTCAGCCTACGAGCCGCTTCGCGCACTGCTGCGCCTTTGGACGAACGAAGAGATTGATTTTGAAGTGCAGCTGATTTTAAAGCGCGACGAGGTCCCACGTTGCCAGCTTGGAGCGGAAGGCGAAGCGGCGCCGCAGCTCGGCTGGGTCACTTGGATGAAATCTAAGCCCATGGAACACCATCCGGAAGAAACGATTTTCAATGTGTAGAGAAGAGAGGTCGTCATGACAAATCTAAAGGGTCTGATCGGCAAGCTGAACGACACGACGCGAAACACGCTCGAAGCCGCCGCCGGGTTTTGCCTTGCGCGGACTCACTATGACATCGAGCTCGAGCATTTCCTGCTCAAGCTGCTCGACGTGACGGACAGTGATTTGCCCCGCATCCTCAAGCACTTCGGAGTGGACAAGTCCCGCCTTACCGGCGACCTGACGCGAAGCCTGGACAAGCTAAAGTCTGGAAATGCGCGCACTCCGTCGTTCAGCCCGTCTCTCACTGACATGCTCGCGGGCGCATGGAATGTCGGCTCGCTTGACTTTGGCTCGGCGCAAGTGCGGACAGGATTCTGCATTCTGGCAATCGCGAGCTCCGGAGATTTGTCGCGGTTGATGCGCGAAGTGACCCGGGAATTCCAGAAAATCAGCGCCGAGGGTCTTCACAACGATTTTTGGAATATTGTTGCCGGATCGCCGGAAGATTTGGAGACTGCCCAAGCCGTTCCTTTGGGCGCCGAAGGATTGCCTCAGGGAGCAGCGGGAATTCCAGCGGCGGGAAAACAACAGAATCTCAATCAGTTCACGATTGACCTCACCGCAAACGCCAAGGCCGGGAAAATTGATGCGGTGCTCGGCCGCGACGCTGAGATCCGCCAGATCATTGACATTCTTACCCGCCGCCGTCAGAACAACCCCATCCTCACCGGTGAGGCCGGCGTGGGGAAGACTGCTGTCGTCGAAGGTTTCGCCTTGCGCGTGGCTGCCGGGGATGTGCCTCCTCCGCTAAAGAACGTTACGATTCGCTCGCTGGATCTTGCGCTTTTGCAGGCGGGCGCCGGCGTCAAGGGCGAATTTGAGAACCGCCTCAAGGGTTTGATCGAAGAGGTCAAGTCGTCGCCTTCTCCAATCATTCTTTTCATTGACGAAGCGCACACCATGATCGGTGCCGGCGGACCTGCCGGGCAGGGCGACGCGGCCAACCTACTCAAGCCCGCCCTGGCCCGCGGCGAATTGCGAACCATCGCCGCGACAACCTGGTCGGAGTACAAAAAGTATTTTGAAAAGGATCCCGCGCTGGCGCGCCGATTCCAGGTCGTCAAAGTGGAAGAGCCCAGCGAAGAGCAGTGCATGGTGATGCTGCGCGGCATCGTGGCTTCGCTCGAAAAACACCACAGCGTGCGCATACTCGACGAAGCAGTGCACGCCGCGACCAAATTCTCTCATCGTTACCTCGCGGGGCGGCAGTTGCCCGATAAAGCCGTCAGTGTCATGGACACCGCGTGCGCAAGGTTGTCACTCGGACAAAACGCGACGCCGCCTTTAATCGAGGATGCGGTACGGCAGGCCGATGATTTGGAAGTTCAGCAGCGCGTTCTCGAGCGCGAAGTGGCCGTTGGTGTTGACCACTCCGAGCGCCTCGTGCAAATTGCCAAGCAGAAAGTTGAAGTTGCTTCGCGATTGAAAACTCTTCAGGAGCGGCGCGACAAGGAATTGTCACTCGTCTCGCGCATCCGCGAAATTCGCACCCAACTTGAAGCTGGCGCGGCTCCTGCGGCACCAGCTCCCGCGGCCGCCACCTCCAGTGGCGCGGCTACTGCCACGGCTGGTGCAGCCACCGCGGCCCAACCCGCCGCCGATCCGGCCGCACTTCGCGTTGAACTCGAAAAACTAAACGCCGAGTTGGATGCGCTGCAAGGAGACTCCCCGCTGATGCGCGTTTGCGTGGACACTCAAATCGTCGGCGAAGTCATTTCGGCGTGGACCGGAATCCCCGTCGGTAAGATGCAGCAGGACGAAATCAACACCGTCCTCAACCTCAAGAGTCTGATGGCTGGTAGAGTCATCGGGCAGGATCACGCTCTCGAAGCGATCGCTCAGCGCATTTCGACAAATCGAGCCGGCATGGACGATCCGGTTAAACCGGTCGGCGTGTTCATGCTAGTGGGACCAAGCGGCGTTGGCAAAACGGAAACTGCTCTAGCCTTGGCCGATCTTCTCTACGGCGGCGAGCGCAACTTGATCACCATTAATATGTCGGAGTTTCAGGAAGCTCACACGGTTTCCAGCCTCAAGGGCGCGCCTCCAGGTTATGTCGGCTATGGCGAAGGCGGCGTCCTCACCGAAGCAGTCCGGCGACGGCCGTACTCCGTCGTGCTGCTCGACGAATGCGAAAAAGCCCATCCCGATGTGCTCGAGCTCTTCTACCAGGTCTTTGACAAAGGCAATATGGAAGACGGCGAAGGCCGTGAGATTGATTTCAAGAACACCATCATTATTCTCACGTCGAACTCCTGCACGGACCTGCTCATGAAACTGACGGCTGATCCGGAGACCACGCCCAGTTCGGAAGGATTGGCTAAGGCGCTTAAGCCAGAATTGAACAAGATCTTCAAGCCCGCCTTTATGGGGCGTTTGGTGACGGTTCCGTACTTCCCGCTTCGCGATGAAGCGATGAAGAAAATCGTGACGCTCAAGTTGGGCAAAATTCAACGCCGCATTCGCGAAAATCACAAGATCGAATTGACCTACGATCCGGCAGTCGTGGCGGAAGTTGCCAAACGCTGCACGGAAGTCGAATCCGGCGCGCGAAATGTGGACAACATCTTGACGAATACGATGTTGCCGGACGTCTCGCGCTACCTCCTTGGCCGGATGGCCGAGCGGCAGAAGCCTTCGTCCATTCATGTTTCGGTGGGAGAGAATGGCGCGTTCACCTATGCCTGAAGTATGCTGGCGCGCTAGGTCTTGAGGAGAGAGGGCCTCCAGAAAATATGGGCTACACGCAGGACGACCGGATCATCGCGATTGACACACCGCTGGGAAAAGACGTGTTACTACTCCACAGCTTTGCGGCCCAGGAGAGCATCTCCAGGCTTTTCCGCATTTCCGCCGACTTGCTTTCGGAGAACGCCTCCGTTGACTTCACGAAAATCATCGGACAACGCGTAACCGTTTCCTGGAAAGTGGCGGACGGCAGCAAGCGCTATTTCAATGGATTTGTAAGCCGGTTCGCACAAACGGGTATGGACGAGCGGTTCACGCACTACCACGCCGAAATTGTTCCCTGGCTGTGGCTTCTGACGCGAACAGCAGATTGCCGCATCTTCCAAAATATGACCATCCCCGACATCGTCGCCAAGGTCTTCAAGGACCGCGGCTTCGGCGATTTTCGAAACTCATTGCAAGGCGACTTCGAGCAGCGCGAGTACTGCGTGCAATACCGCGAGACGGATTTCAATTTTGTTTCCCGCTTGATGGAGCAATACGGGATTTTCTATTTCTTCGAGCACGAACAGAACAAACACACCCTGGTGATGGGAAACAAGCCGAGCGTGCACAAACCGTGCCCCAGCCAGTCAAAAGCTCGAGTGGATTTTTCGAGTGGCGTCTATTCGAAAGAAGAAGACTTTATTGGCGCCTGGAATCTCGAGCAGGAATTCCGCCCGGGAAAGTACGCCTTGACGGACTACAACTTCGAAACTCCGAGCACGAACCTGCTGGCCAACGAAAATACGATGTTTAGTGTCGGAGGCAACGATAAATACGAAGTCTTCGATTACCCCGGCGAGTACGTCAAGAAAGCGGAAGGAGAATCGCGCACGCAGATCCGCATGCAGGAAGAAGAAGCGGTTCACCTGATTGGAGTCGGTTCCGGAAATTGCCGGACTTTTACGTCAGGTTACCGCTTCGATCTTTCCGGACACGCGCGCGACGATCAGAACCAAACCTATCTACTGACTGAAGTTCAGCACTCCGCCACCGTCGGCACCAGCTACATGGGTTCGGCGGGCGGGGATACCGGCGAACACTATTCGAATCACTTCCATTGCATACCTTACTCCGTTCCCTACCGGCCGCTGCGAAACACCCGGCGCCCCTTTGTGCAGGGGCCTCAAACCGCGGTGGTCGTTGGCAAGGCGGGCGAAGAAATCTGGACGGACAAGTACGGCCGCGTCAAAGTACAATTCTTCTGGGACCGGGAAGGCAAGAAGAACGAAAACAGTTCGTGTTGGGTACGTGTCTCTCAGCCGTGGGCCGGAAAGAATTGGGGCTCCATAAACATTCCCCGCATCGGCCAGGAAGTCATCGTGGATTTCCTCGAGGGCGACCCGGACCGGCCGCTGATCACCGGTCGCGTCTACAACGACGAGCAGATGCCGCCCTACGCACTCGCGGCCAATCAGACGCGCACCACGTTCATGACTCGCAGCACCAAAGGGGGCGGCTCCAGCAATTACAACGAGCTGCGCTTCGAAGATAAAAAGGGCGACGAACAGATTTTCATGAACGCGGAAAAAGATATGGACTGGCGCGTTGAAAAAGAGTCGCGCGAGTTCATAGGCGCAAATCGCCACATGATGGTGCAGTCGAGCCAGTTTGAGAAAGTGGGCGGCGATAAACAGTCGCAAGTCGCCGGCAAGTTCATCGAAAAGATTTCCGGCGACACTTCGATCCATAACGGCAACAAGCGTATGGAACTGATCGGTTCCGACTTATCCATCACCGTCGGCGGCGACCGCAAGGAGCAAGTCACAAACAATGAGTCGGTCACCGTCGGCACGAATCGCAAGGAAGAAGTCGGTATGAACGTCTCTCTGACCGCCGGCGGAAACAGGGACGTGATGATTTCCGGGAACGATGCCCTTACCGCGGGCCAATCGGTTTATATCAGCGGCGCAATGAACGTAGTCATTCAGGCTGGGATGGAGCTTTCGCTGGTCGGCCCCGGAGGTTTCATTACGATCTCTCCTGCCGGTGTAGCGATCATGGGCACCATGGTCATGATCAATAGCGGTGGAAGTCCAGGTACCGCAACGCCTGCCAATCCGCAGCAGCCAGACAATCCTGACCAGCCAGCAGATCCGAATGATCCAGACACCGCCGACGATGGAACGAAAGGCGGAAAGCTCAACCAGTAGGATTTAATCCTGACTATGCCACCAGCCGCGCGAATTACCGATATGACGACTCATGGGACACCGCTTGCGCCCGGCCCGGGCAGTGAGGATGTCCTTATCGGAGACCTTCCGGCCTGGCGCGCCATGATGGATCAACACGCCTGCCCGATGGTCAGTGTATCCGGTGCGGATGGCGATGGCATGGTGATGTTGGGTAGCCCGACAGTCTTGATAAATGGAATGATGGCCTGCCGGATGGGCGATATCGTAACGGAGATTCCTGGCCTTGCGCTCGGCCCGGTGAATCCGATCTTGATGGGCGAGCCGACCGTGATGATTGGCGAAGTCGGCTATGGGACTCCAATGGTGGCGCCGCCAGTGCCGCCGCTGGTCTTGCTTGCGCAAGCCATGAGCGGCAGCGGCACGACGGGCCCTTCTTCGTCATCGGGCAGTTCTGGAGTTTCCAGCGCGGGCCAGGCACTGGCGGAAGCCGCACAGAGCGGCAATCCGTTCATTCATCCATGCCCGGGTTGAGAGGCTTTGAAGAACGCGGCAGGTCCTGCCGCCCAAGAAAAAACCGGCCACTGGGTGGAAGTTGAGCTGGTAGATCAAGCCGGCAAGGGGATGGCTGGAGAACCCTATCAGATTGAGCTCCCGGACGGCTCGGCGACGGAAGGGAATCTCGACTCGCAGGGAAGGGCCCGCATTGATAGCATCGATCCTGGGAATTGCAAGATTTCGTTTCCAAATATTGATAAAAAGTCATGGCGCAAAAAATGATTGGGCCTTGCGAATTTAAAATGGCTCGTCTAGCGGCCTACTTGAGAGGCTGGCGTCATGCCTGATAACTACGTCGTTCAACAGGGCGATCATCTATCAAAAATCGCAAAGGAAAATGGCTTTACAAATTACAGCGTCATCTGGGACCACCCGCAAAACGCCGAGCTCAAGAAACTGCGCAAGAATCCCAATGTTCTGCTCCCCGGAGATCAGATCTACATTCCCGACATGGAGATGAAAGAAGAATCGGGCGCCACAAATCACAGGCACACCTTCGTGGTCGACAAAAAGCCTCTGAAGCTGAAGCTGGTTCTTGAGGACGCCTATGAAAAACCAATCGCGGGAGCGCAATGCGCACTCCTCGTGGATGGCCAGCCATTTCAAGTAACAACGGATGGGAATGGCGGGCTGGAACAGGAGATCCGTCTGGATGCAAAAGCAGCGTGGCTGACAATCCGCGGAGATCAGACGCCGCTCGCGGGCGAAACGATTGCGATCAAGATCGGCCATCTCGATCCGATAGATTCTCCAAGCGGACAAGTGGCTCGGCTGAACAATCTGGGGTACTTTGCGGGAGCATTGGACGGTTCGGACTCGGATGCCCTGGAATCCGCTATCGAGGAGTTCCAATGCGACCACGGGCTTACGGTGAGCGGCGATTGCGATTCGCAAACTCAGGCAAAACTTCAGCAGGTGCATGGATGCTAGCCTTGAACCCGAGTATTGGAAATAACGTTCTGCCCGTACCAATTCGGCTTCTCTTCCATGGCTGACGACTCCAGCGGTTCGGTGCACTCTGGCTCGGAGGGCGGCGTCATTGGGAAGCATGCTGCGCCGGATTCGTTTGAATTCCTTGTAGCTCCAACAACTTCAAACGAATTCAATACAGCTCGGCTGCGCCTCATTCCTATCGCTTGTTTCCGCATTGACGATGTTCGCTTCAAATTTGATTCATCCTTCGTGCTTCCCGATGTGAAGGCAGAGATGGATGCATTTCTCGACCTGCGCAAACAGGATTCTCGAGTGATGGACGCACCCGTTTCGATCTTCGGCCACGCGGATCCCGCTTATCAGGGCAATTTCGAACCGGGTTCTGCGACCGCCGCTTCTGGTGACGACTATAACAAGACTCTGAGCGGCCGCCGCGCTATCGCGATTTACGCGCTGCTCATTCGCGAACCTGGCTTGTGGGAGAATCTCTATTCGAACCATTTTGGCGGGGACGTCTGGGGCGAAGAGGCCATCCGCACTATGCTCGCGGCTGTTGACCAGTCCGACCCCTCCAGTCGCCAGTCCCGCGGGAATTCCCCGCGCGGCACCTCCAGTCAAAATTCCTCAGACTCGGCCAAGAATTCCTTAGTCCGAGACATCGCTCACGATTCCGGCCAGCGGCAGCAATTATTCCTGAAGTATATGAACCTGATTTGCGGAGCTCTCAAACTCGATAAGTCCAAGGATTTTCTCGCGCGAGGCTCCGGCACAGATCAAAAAGGTGACGTTCAGGGCTGCAGCCGGTTCAACCCGGTCCTTCTTTTTTCTGGAGAAGAGGAAGCTCAATTCAAGGGGGCAGCTCAAAAACAGAACAAGGGTCTCCTGCAAGCCCGCAATTCGGCCAACGCACCAAACCGCCGCGTGATGATTTTGATTTTCCGCAAAGGCAGTCAAATCCTGCCCGACAAATGGCCGTGCCCCACATACAAGGAAAAGTCGGAGGGGTGCAAGAAGCGTTTTTTCTCGAATGGTGACGCCCGGCGCTCGACGCACAACTCCGGTGCAGCACGCAAGTTCGAGGAAACGAAAGACACTTTCGCTTGCCGCTTCTACCAGCGTCTCTCCATCAATTCACCTTGCAACCAACCTGCGCCAAATCCCTGCCTTGGCCCACGGCCTTTCTACGTCGTTGGTCACAACCCAAACACGATTAAGGACGTCTTGGTAGCGCTTGACGCTGGCGCGAACGCGATCGAACCGGACATAAACGTCTATTCGCACGACGAGTCGCAGCTTTGCGTAAGCCATGGAGAAGGTGACAAACTGGCCCCGCGCTTGACCGATTTCCTGGACGACGTTCGCAAAATCGCCCTTCAAAGGCCCGCGCTCTCCATGGTCGTGTTTGATTGCAAGCCAAAAGTCGCGACGCCGGAGCACGGCGCAACGCTGCTCGCGGCGATTCGACAGCACTTGATTCCTGGTACCAATTTGAATTTCATCATCTCGACATCGAGTCTTGACGGCAAGGCCATGTTTGACCGTATTGCCTCCCAAATCGGCCCCCGCGAAGGCTGCATGATTGACGAGGAAAACGATCCCGTTCAGGTGTCCGATTTTTTCTCGAGCAAGGGCGTTCGTCATCAGGGTTTCGGAAACGGCATTTCTTTCTTGAATGTCTTGCTTGGACCTCACGTGAGGCCCTCCATGGAGCGAGCTTGCGAATACCGCGCCGCCACTGCGAACCTGCGTTTTATCTATGTTTGGACGGTCAATGCCCAGAATCTCGAGAGAGAATACATCCGTATCGGCGTTGATGGAATCATCACGGACTCTCCCCAAAAATTGCGCGGAATCCTAATGGAGTCCGAGTTTCAGAAGCTCGTTCGTCTCGCGACGCGCCAGGATGATCCATACCGCCCCGCTGCTTGCGCCTACGGCTTGGAAGTGCAAACCGGCAATCTTTCTCACGCAGGCACGGATGCCAAAATTACATTCACCTTAACCGGTTCCCAAGGATCCGCTAGCGTGACGGTGGACTCGAGCCTCCCTAAACGCATGGAGACTGGCGATTTGAATTTCGTAACTCTGCAGACTTCGGACTTGGGGTCGTTGCAGTCCATTACTGTGCAGCGCGACAATTCGGGAAACGCCCCGGATTGGTTTTTGGATCATATTTCAGTGAAGAGCGCGCGCTTTGGCGCTTCCGCGCGGGCCGCGTTCAATCGCTGGATTGATTCTACGGCGCCGTTCACGCAGCCATTGCTGCCATTGAACTCGTGAGAGGCTGCTCGATGCTGACTTGCAACGTCGTCAACAAGCTTGCAAAATCAATTTTCGCCGTCCGAACAAAATGAAAATCTTCCTCGAAATTCGCTCTGGTGCTACCTCGGGATCCAGACTCCCGTTGAAACAGGACTGTCCTATGCGCATCGGCCGCCGCGCCGATGCCGATCACTCCTTCCCCGATGACAAGCAAATGTCCGGCTTGCACTTCGCTATCGAATACACCGAAAAAGGCTGCCGCCTCCTCGACCACAACTCCAGCAATGGCACCTTCCTCAACGGCACTCGCGTCAACGATGCCGCTCTTGCCGACGGCGATGAAATTCGCGCCGGCACAACCACTTTCGTCATTCGTTTTTTGCGTGACGATTTGCATGCCGCGCGGCCCCCAGCTCCTGTGGCAGCGCCAGCTCCAGTGTCTCTTCAGCTCAAGCCCGGCGAGTTGCCATCGTTTCCCGTCTATGCGCCGCCTCCCGGCGCCTTCGAGCCCTCCGCGTCCCCCAGACCTGTCGCATCCGCTCCCGCATTGCCGCGTCTCGAGGACCTCCTTCGCAAGGAGCTTCAGCCTCTCTTCGCGCTTCTCGACGCGTCGCGCGAGCCTTCCGTCTTGAAGGTCATTTACGAATCAAAGGAGGAATATCAATCCCTCTACGAAGGCGCCCAGGGCGCCCAACTCGCCCATTTCGCTCCTTATCTGATTCGCATCCCGGCAAATTCGGCGCTAATTCCCACGCTCGCCCAGCAGGCGTGGTCGAAAAGTTGGGGAATTTTTCTTACCTCCGATTTGCCTTTGAAAGATCTCCGCGCGCATTTCCGTCATTTCCTCAACGTCAAGCTTCCCGATGGCACACAAGTTTATTTCCGCTATTACGATCCCCGCGTGCTGCGCCTCTTCCTGCCCACATGCTTGCCTGAAGAAGTAAGCCAGTTCTTTGGCCCCGTCAAGCAGTTCCTTATGGAAGCGGAAGACTCGAAGGTCGCTCTGCATTTCACGCGCGGACCCAAAGGTGCCGCACACAAGGAGCTGCTCCTTGCTCATTCCTGACCGCCATCGGAATTTCCGCCGGCGCCGGCCGCGTTTCGCCTCGCGCTCGCCAATTTGCTAGAGGCCCCATGTTTACGATTCGCAAGGAACAATTCGCGATTTTTCAGAAGAAAGCGGTCGAGGATTTCGAATCGCAAATGCTCGTTCACCTCCGACAATTTTTTCCCGAGCAAGCGCAGCAACTCGGCGAGCCGGGTATGCGCGACCTGATCCGCTACGGCATTCAGCGCGCCGCTTCTTACGAAATTGTCGAGCAGCCCGATGTTTGCCAATACATAGATTTCATGATCGCCTTCGGCCGCGACTTTGACCGCGACCCTGATCTTCCCTGGGCTTCCGCGGTCCTCAATGATCCGGAAATTCCCGGACCTTCCGCCAAAGTTTTCGAACTTCAGCAGGCAGCGGCGGCGCTGAATCCCGCCGTTGAGGACGAAGATGCCTAACCGCTACCCTCCTCCTCCCGGATTGCGGCCCGCCGCCGCGAACGCGCGCCAGAATTTTCCTGCAAGCCGCGTCAACAACCCCGCCCGTCCTTGCGGCAATCCTCCGCCGCCCAGGCCTGCTCCCGCGCCCACGACTCTCGTGGCTCCTCAAATCACCACGCGCTGCGATGTTGTGCTCGTAAAAAAACCTTACGCTCGCAAGTTGTCAAGACGAATGATGATTCTCCGCGTGGATCAGGCCTTCGACGGCACCGGCACATTCACCGTGACGAAAGGCAGTGATCGCGTCAAAATCTTCCGCTTCCATAACGGCGGCGTCGAGATTCGGTCTGGCGACAAATTTCCCGGCGCGCGGCTCTCGGCCGGCATACCGATCTTTGTCGAAGCCGTGAAGGCCAGCTCCAACCTGAACGACGTGACTCTTCAGCTTGCTCTGACTCCCGGTCCCACCACTCGCGTCAAGCCGCCCGCCAAGGCGAAGCTCACCTGCGTTGAGGTCACTCTCGATATCTGCAAAAGCCGTAAGAAGCGCGGCTCCGACCCCGAACCGTTCTCCACCGGCGACAAACAGAATCCCGGCCGTTTCCTGCAGGTGCAGGACGCCGTAATCAATTCTGGCCGCGCCATGCTCATCGTTCGCAAAGCCGTGCCAAAAAGTTTTGCGGGCAATCTCGTCCTGGCTCCCAAGGACGCGCGCGTTCGCATCTTTGCCGCCGCCGATGATCCGCCCGCTCGCGGCCAGACCGCCCTCGCCAACATTTCAAAGCCAAATGGCGAGATTCCTTCCAAGGGCCTGAAGTTTTGGGCCGAAGGTGTCAGCGTCAGCGCTGTTCTTCGCGATACAGGATTCTTGCTCGGAGTGGATGGCGTCGGCGCCGAAGGGGACTTCGTCAATGTCACCGTCGTTCAGTTTTCCGATATGACCGCCACGATCAAGCCGACTCCGCAAAATAGCCCCGCGAATGCCGTCTCCGCTGGCCTCGCCGCTCCCGGCACGCACACGTTCCAATGCGCAAGTATTTCTAGGAATTTTACTGTCAACACTCCCCTCGTCTTGATGCGCAACGCGCAGCCTGACATCGAACTCAAAGTCACTTGCGTTCCGCCTCGCTTGCCCATCCTCTGGCAGGCCATCCGGAACGAAGCCGACAGCGGTTCGCTCGGCAAAGCCGGCGACGTTCCCACGGTCACTCCGGATGCGCACGACGTCAAGAAAGCCACGCTCAATGCTTCCGCCAAAGGTTCGTTCCGGGTTCGCGCTTACATCGATTGCAACGACACCGGTAAATATGAAGACCTCATCGATTGCGAACCCTCGATCCCGCTGAATCTGGTCCTCGCCGATGCCCGCCTGGTGAAGGACAACAGCGCGGCGAATTCTGGTGGCAGGTCCGGAAATCTGTCTACCAACATAGGAAATCATTACATCACCGTCGTAAACGGTCTGTGGCCCACTGGCGGGGGGGCGCTCACCGCTGCCCATCTCAGGCAAGCTGGCATGGGGATGAAAATCATTGCGGATGTTACCGGCGGCGGAGCGGATGGTCGTCTCGGCCTTGATAAAGTATTCTCGGGCCTCGTCAACATGGTTCAAAATCGCGATGTGATTGGCACCTACACCGATAATACTGTCGCGCCACCCACTACTCAGCATTGGAAGTTCATCGCAGCTTCGAATGCTGCGGCCGCCACGGGCGGCGCTGCCGGAAGCAATTTTTTCCAGCCCGGCGATCCCGCTCCCGCACTTTATCAGCTTCCTTTGCTCGATAGCGGCCGCCCCTCGGCCGGGACCGGCGGCCTGACTGCCACGATGTCCAGAAGCGCCGCCCACGCGTCCGTGGATCGTTCCGTTGGCCAGCGTTGGACCATTCAGTGTGTGGACTCGCCGAAAATCAGCTTCCCTGTAAAACATCCGGCCAACACGGACGCTCAGCTTTCGCAAATCCACTACCACTACGAATTCATCGCGTGTTTTTGTTTCTGGACTAATATCACCGTGGACCGTGGCGCCACGGGCGATCCCGCCGACCGCCTCTATTCCGTTCTCCGCATTGATCACTGGGAGATCCTCGGCGATTGGAATGTCGTGATGGCCGGAGTTCCGCCGGCACGAACTCTGAGAGTCGTCAATCGTCACAAAATTACCGTCCCAAGCCGCAGGACGATCTCTCCTCTCGGCAGAGCTCAAGACAACACCGTCGAAGTTCGCGGTCCTTCCGGCATTCTGATCGCCGTCTGGGATGGAAGCTCATGACGCTTGCCGCTTGGCCCATTTTCTTCATTCTTGTTTCGGCGCACGGAGACCATATGACCACGCAAGCCAAAACGGACAATTCACGCGGAGGCTCTGAGCTGCATCTGCCCGTTGAATCAAATTCCAGCTCTGAATTGCTTTCCGCCCCTCACATCTTTCTCGTCGAAATCCTCGATCTCGCCGAACAGCCGTGGGGTCGTGGCGCGGGCGGCCTCGAGAGCCGCCGGCTTCGCATGCATCTCCGTCTGCTCGAAATCTTCAAAGGAACTCTCCAGGTCGCCACTGGCTCTCCCTTTCCGTTGGAGGTCCAGCAGCACCGCGAAAGCGAATACGTCACTTCGGATGATCACGGACTGTGGTCTAACCTTTCCCCCGGTGTCGGTACTAAATATCTGGTTTTCGCCGACGCCAGTTCGAACTCTCCCGCGGCTCTGATGCAGGAAGGCGCATGCCAAACGCTCCTCGGTCCGGAATACGTTCCCGACGTTCATCTGGCGATCGAGGCCGAAGTTGCGTTCCGCAGGGCGTCCCGCGCGGGTTCTCACGCTGAAACGGAAGAAGACCCTGCGCTCGCGCTTCTCCATTTCGGCTCGGAGAAGCGTTCCGAAGCTAAGGACCTCTTCGAACGTTACCTCTGGGCGCGCGTTTCGCCCGCATTCCAGCGCAAGCAGCCTCAGGTGGTTTCACAGACCCTCCAACTCATCGCCGAACCATCGGGCTCGATGGAATTCCGTTCCGGTCTGATTTCTGACGTGTACGATGGCACTGTGGATCTCCAGCCCGATCCTCAATTGACGCAACGCGTTTTGAAGACTCTTTTTTCCGTGCTGTTGCAAAAAGACGCCGAGCCCCTGCACGAGCGGCTCGTGGACGTCGAAATTTACGGACTGGCTTTTGAGGATGACAAACCCGCGTTCCATTCCGAATCGATCTTCTCGGATGAACGGGAGCGCGAACGGCTCCGTGGCGCCGTGCTTCAAGTGGATTCCGAAAGGGCTCGTGAGTTGGCCGCTTGGCTCCACGCCAGGAAATAAAGATTGCTTCATCGAAAATGAATTGAGGAGCGTGGCAGCACTTGGGACTCATACTTGAAATTCACGCCGGACCCTTCGCGGGGAAGCAAATCCTTCTTCGCACTGGCGAAAGTGTTTCGATTGGCCGTGCCTCCGCGAAATCCCAATTTGCTCTTCCTCAAGATACCTTCTTGTCCGGTTTGCATTTCGCCGTCGAAGTTAGCGCTTCCGGCTGCCGCGTCGTTGACAAAAAAAGCAGTAACGGCACATTTCTCAATGGCGCGCGCATCTCGGACGCCATGCTCGCCAATGGGGACGAAATCAAA
Organism: Candidatus Acidiferrum sp.; assembly: GCA_035279745.1. Taxonomy (GTDB): domain Bacteria; phylum Acidobacteriota; class Terriglobia; order Acidiferrales; family UBA7541; genus Acidiferrum. Next base: position 560,890 of record DATEHE010000016.1, read on the forward strand.
GCCGGTCAAACCGTTTTTCACGTCAAGATTGTCGCGGACTCCAAACTTCCAGCTCCTGCGCCGCCGGCTCCGCAACCGGCGCCGGCCTCCGCTCCAAACGAGCTTCCTGCGAAATCGGATCGCGCTCCCGCCGATGTTTCGCCAATTGCCTCCTTGATGCCCGCACCCATCGCTCCCGCTGCTCAAAAACCGCAAGTGTCTTCTCAGCTCCCGCAACAAGTAAACAAGCTTCCCGCGCAAACTCAGGATCCGAAGTCTGATTTGCCTCCGGCCGATCTCGCTCCAGCCCCCTCCGCTCGAGCAATTTCTCCTGAGCCGGTCCAGAAACCTCCGCGTAGCGACGCGAAACCCGGCGGTCCTGCGCCTGCGCCTCCCAAAATAAAATCCGTGCCCAAGCCGCTCGAGCGCGAGCCTGAGCAGAGTCCCAGAAGCATCGCGAATTTTGCGATTTCCGTTGCAGGCTGGGCGTTTCCCTCGGCGCCTCAGGGTTGGCAGTTGCAGGAAGGTTTCGGCTTGCAGCGAACCGCTGAGGAAGAATTTCCCAGCAGCCTCTCCGCTTCCGAAGAATTTCTTGGCGGAATCTCTCTGCGGGATTTTGTCGAATCGCAGCTCAGCACGCTCCGTAGCTATCTTCGCGAGCCGCGTATCGAGCCTGCCATTCCGCCCCGCGTCGAAGGTGCGGACGAAGCCATGGCCGTGGATGTTCGTCATTCCACAAAAGATGGCAGGGAGCTCATCTACCGAAGAATTTTCGTTCGTAGCGGAGAATCTGTCGGCGTCTTAACCATCACAACTTTGGCCGCTGACTTTTCCCAAACACTCCAGTCACTTCAGCCCCTGCTCGATGGCGCTGCGTTTCGCCCTTCCGTCGTTACAAAATAAATCCAGTAGCATCCGCCCGTTGGAATTCCTCGGGCAATTCAAAACTGCGGCAAGTCCCTCAGGCGCTGCTCTCCTCTGTGTTTCGCGAGCCCACAATCTTGTCATACGCCTCTCGTCTGCTTAGGCCGCGCTCTTTCGCCGCCAGCTTCAAGGCATCTTTTCGGTCCAGCTTTGCTTGGTGGATCAATTCTTCCACGCGATCGGCGAGTGATTGCATCGAATCGCTCGTTGTCCTGGCCGCTGCCGGGTCTTCGGGGCCAATCAGCAGCGTAATCTCGCCTTTGGCGGGCCGCTCGCCTAGAGACGTTGCAAGGTCCGAAAGTTTGCCTCGGCGGAATTCCTCATGCAGTTTTGTGACTTCTCGGGCGATGCACGCGCTCCGGTCTCCCAGAATTTCCCTCGCGTCCGCAATGCACTCCTCGATCCGGTGCGGTGCTTCGTAAAAAATGATCGTTCGTTCTTCGATTCGCAGCCGTTCAAACGTCCGCCTGCGTTCTCCGCTCCGTGCAGGCACAAATCCCACAAACAAAAATTCCTCCGTCGGCAATCCGCTTGCCGCCAGCGCGGCGAGCAGCGCCGAAGGCCCGGGCACGGGTATCACAGGGACATGGTGCCGCAGGCACAGGCTCACCAGTCGGTGCCCCGGATCGGAAACGAGCGGCATCCCTGCGTCGCTCACCAGCGCGATCTTCGCGCCCTGCTCCAGCGAAATCAGCAGCTCCGGAGCCCGCGTCAGCTCGTTGTGTTCGTGATAGCTGACCAGTGGCTTCCGGATTTCGTAGTGCTGCAACAATATTTGTGTGTGCCGCGTGTCTTCGCACGCAATCTGGTCCACTTCTTTCAAAATCCGCAATGCGCGCAGCGTTATATCTTCGAGGTTGCCAATTGGGGTGCCGACAAGGTACAAGCAGCCCAGCGCCGTGTTTACCGCGGTTGGAGAGGCGTCTTTCATGTAATTGAGTCTAGCACGCGGCGCGAGGGCAATCCGGCGCGCGTGCTATACTTTTTTGTTTGGAGCTAGCTTGGAGGAGCGGCTGTGCCACTCTATGAATACAAATGTCTGAAGTGCGGACGTCACACGGAAAAAATTGAATCCGTCAACGGGCCTCACTTGAAGAAATGTCCGCATTGCAGCGGAAAAGTCGAATCTGTCATCACTGCGCCGGCGATTCAGTTCAAAGGCTCCGGCTGGTACGTCACCGACTATGCCGGGAAATCTCCCGACGGGACGAGCAAAGACGTTTCGGCCGCGGACTCGAAGGACGCTGGCGCCAAGGGATCTGGCGGCAAGGATTCTGCTTCCAAATCCGACTCCAAAAGTGCATCTGAAAAATCGTCCGATTCAAAAGATAGTTCGTCAAAAGTGAGCGGTTCGAAAGATACGAAGCCGGCAAAAAAGAGATAGCTCTTAAGCGAGTTCCCGATGAACAATCCTCAATCTCCAGCGCCCAGCCGCAAAGTCCGAAAAGCTGTCCTTCCCGCCGCCGGACTCGGCACCCGCTTCCTTCCCGCTACCAAGGCCCAGCCAAAGGAAATGCTCACCGTTGTGGACAAGCCGCAGATTCAGTACGTCGTGGAAGAATGCGTGGTCTCCGGCATCGAGCACATCATCGTCGTCACAGGCAAAGGCAAAAATTCGATCGAAGATCATTTCGATTACGCGCCGACTCTCGAGCGTTTTCTCGAAGAAAAAGGCAAAAAGGACCAGGCCGAAATGGTCCGGCGAATCAGCGATATGGTTCGCGTCAGTTACACTCGCCAGAAGGAACCGCTCGGACTCGGTCACGCCGTTTTGGTTGCCGAAGACCTTGTTGGCGACGAGCCCTTCGCCGTTCTGCTCGGCGACGTTTTGATCCCCGGCGAAAATCCCGCCACCAAGCAGCTTATTGACGTTTACTCCGCAACCGGCGTTGGCGCCATCGCTGTCGAAGAGGTTCCGCGCGAGAAAACGAATCTCTATGGAATCGTTGACGGCGAGCCCGCGCCTCAGCCCCCGTTTGGCGCTCGCCTCCTCCGCATTCGCGACCTTGTCGAAAAACCAAAACCGGAAAAGGCTCCTTCGAACCTCGCCATTACCGGCAGATACGTTTTGCCTCCTCAAATTTTCGATTGCCTCAAACGCACCAAACCCGGCGCTGGCAACGAAATTCAGTTGACCGATGCTCTCCGCATTCTTGCCCAGGAAGACGGCCTCTGGGCCTACATCTATGACGGCGTCTCTTACGACGCGGGAGACAAGCTCGGCTTCCTCAAAGCCACCGTGGAAATTGCCCTTCAAAATAAAGAGCTCGGCGCGCCTTTCCGCGACTACTTGAAAGGTCTTAAACTGTAAGCATCAGCGCGAATCTCTTCATTCGAACACGGCCATGACTCGAATCCTCGGCATCGAATCTTCCTGCGACGAAACCGCCGCCGCTGTTGTCGCCGATGGCCGCGCGATTCTCTCCAGTGTTGTCGCCTCGCAAATTGATATTCACAGAAAATACGGTGGCGTCGTTCCCGAGCTCGCTTCTCGCGAACATTTGCGCCAGATTGTTCCGGTGGTGCGCGAAGCCCTTTTGCAAGCCGGTTTGCAATTGCACGATGTGGACGCCGTCGGCGTTACCCAAGGTCCCGGCCTCGTCGGCGCTCTCCTGGTCGGAATCACGTACGCAAAAACGCTGGCGGACGCGCTCGGAAAACCTCTCGTCCCCGTCAATCATCTCGCCGGGCATGTCCACGCAGTTTTCCTCGAAGCGTTTAAAACCGCGCGCGAACCGCGTTTACCTGCGGTCTGTCTCATCGTTTCCGGCGGCCACACCGTTCTTTACGAAATATCCCGCGGCCGCGAAAACGAATCGGCTGAAGCCGGTTTGTTCCGCTATCGCAAAATTGGCCAAACGCGCGACGACGCCGCCGGCGAAGCCTACGACAAAGTCGCCAAGCTGCTTGGCCTCGGTTATCCCGGCGGCCCAATCTTGGACCGCCTAGCCGCCGCTGCAAAAATCGCTCCCGCTCCGATCAAGTTCGGCCCCGTGAAAACGCGCGGCAATCCACTCGACTTCAGTTTTAGCGGACTCAAAACCGCCGTTCTCTATCACGTCCGCGAAAAAGCGGAATACGCGCCGGAAATTCAGAGAAGGGAAGAGGCGCTCGAGCGTGGCGAACGGAAATTCGAACAGCTCTTGCCGCTCTGTTCTCCGCAAACGCTCGGCCTTGTCCGCGAATTTCAAAACGCCGTGGTTCGCGATCTTGTGGACCGCACCATGCTCGCCGCCGAGGAACTTTCCGTCGAAAGCGTTCTCGTCTCCGGCGGCGTTGCCGCGAACAGCCAGCTCCGCGCGACGTTCGAAGAGCGCGCCAAATCCAAAGGTGTCGATGTCTTTTTTCCAAGCCGCGCTCTCTCCACCGACAACGCCGCGATGATCGCCGCTGCGGCTTACGAACGCTTCCGTGCCGGAATTTTTGCCGACGCCTCTCTCAACGCCGACCCCAGCTTGGCCCTCGCTTAGCCGGCTCTCCCTTTCGCCGCACTCCCTTCCCGCAACGCCTACGCTATACTCTTGCCCCAATGCCCGCCTCGCCGAGTCCTGCCGCACAATTTCGCTACGCCAGCGATCAATCCCTGCTCGTGTATTTCGATTCCGGCGACACTCCTACTTCTGCCGCTCCTCGCCGCCAACTCACAGAACACGGGCACGAACATGTTCGCAGACTCCTTCGTCTTCTCGATCTCGAGCCGATTCCCGGCGTCCTCAATTTGCATCCTGCTTACGGTTCCATTCTCCTGAGATTCAATCCTCTCCAGATTCAACACGAAGAATTGGAAGCCGCTCTTCGAGACTGTCTCGTTTGCATGGAAAAACTCATCCTGCCCGAGCCGCGCCTCGTCGAAATTCCTGTTTGCTACGGGGCTGCATTTGGTCCCGACCTCGAAGAAGTTGCTCGCCTCCATTCGCTCTCTCCAAAGCAAGTCATGGAAATCCATTCGGCTCAAACATACCTCGTCTACTTTCTCGGCTTCGTCCCCGGCTTCGCCTATCTCGGCGATCTGCCCGACGCCATCGCCACTCCGCGCCTTCCTTCTCCCAGAAAAAGCGTCCCCGCCGGCAGCCTCGGCATCGCCGCAAATCAAACTGGCATTTATCCCGTTTCCACGCCCGGCGGTTGGCGGTTGATTGGCCGCACGCCGCTTTCGATTTTCCAGCCGCAGCGCGAAAAAATGAGTCTGCTCGAAATCGGCGATCGCGTTCGCTTCGTGCCCATCACGCCCCAAAAATTTTCTTCCATGGAGAAGGCATGAGCCTCATCGAAGTTCTTGCTCCCGGCCTTCTCACCACCGTTCAGGATTTGGGCCGCGAAGGTTTCGGGCCGCTCGGAGTTTCCGCTTCCGGCGCCGCCGATCCCGTCTCGCTCCGAATCGGAAACCGCCTCCTCAATAATCCGGAGGGCGCCGCCGCTCTCGAGATGACGCTCCTCGGCGGTGAATTTGTTTTTCCGCAGCGCACAATCATTGCTCTCGCTGGCGCCGATTTTGCCGCGACTCTCGATCATCGCCCCATCGAACCTTGGCAATCCCTGGAAGTTCAGGCCGGCGAAACGCTTCGCTTTGGTCCGACACGCTCCGGCGCGCGCTGCTATTTGTGCGTGCAAGGCGGCATTGCTGTGAAATCTTTTCTCGGCAGCGCTTCCACTCATCTGCTCAGCGGCCTCGGCGGCTTCGAAGGCCGGCCGCTCCGCAAAGGTGACGTCCTCAAAATCGCGGCTGGCCCCGGCAGCTTTCGCACGTTTCGCCGTCGCCGCGTTTCCCGCCGGGCACTCGAAAAATTGGCCGTCAGAAAAACTCTCCGCGTCACGCCGGGTCCCCAGGCCGATTGGTTTTCCGCGGAAGCGCAATCCGCTTTTTACGAAGGCACGTTTCGCGTCGCGGAGGAGTCCAATCGTATGGGCATCCGCCTCGAAGGCTCGAAAATTCCGGCGCCCTCCGGCGGCGCCATGCGCTCGGAAGGTGTCTCCCTCGGCGCGGTTCAAATTCCCGCGGGTGGCCTTCCCATCATTCTTTTTGTCGAGCAGCAAACCACCGGCGGCTATCCAAAAATCGCCAATGTCATTTCGGCGGACTTCCGCAGCCTCGGCCAGCTTCGCCCGCGTGACGAAATCCGCTTCGAGCGTGTCGAGCCCGACACGGCGTTAGCCCTGTTGCGAGAACAGGAGGGATTGCTGTCAGCGGAATACCTGTTTGTCTAGCGGCTGGCCCTCCTGTAAGTTCTTTAGAATCACATCTTTTGCAGACCCCACCTTGTAACCCCTTTAGAATCACATCTTTTCGAAAAACACGGCGGGGAGGGGGTATTCCCCCGTCCGCTCTGCGGGCCGGGATAGCGAGGGAGATGCCAGCAAGATTCCGGGCTGCAACTGAAGCTTAGTATATCATACTAACATAATTTGTCAAGCATATTGCATTATTTCTGATAACCAGAGGAGAATCAATGGGATAGAGGAGGGAGGAGAGATTTATAGTGAGTTAGGAGCGGCTCCGAGGGAAGCAGGCCCGGGCTTGAAAGGTCGGAACCTGAGAATCGATCGAGTCCGATTCGACATCGGTCAGGGAAATTCTAACCTTTACCCATGGGGCAAAGAGATAATCGCGGCCGGAACTTTAGTCATTCGCTGGAGTCAAAAGAGATAGAGCAGGCGAGGCTCACCTGCACGGCTATCCCACCGCACTATGCAAGAAACCGCACCGAACGAAACGACCATGGGCTCCGGCAGATTGCTGACGGTAGCAGTGACCCTGAGCGCGCTTCTGGTTGTAGGGGGCGCTGGACACTCGGGCCTTGCGGCGGTCGCGGCGCAACAAGTCACCACAATTAAGCCGCACGACGTCCAGAAGGTCCCGGACCGGCAGCTCTCAACTGCTGAACGTCTCGCGCAGCTTCATAAGGCCCTCGAATCGTCCGGCGATCCTCACGACGTAATTCTGGAGCTCGGCCAAATCGGAGATGCCACGTCGGTTCCATTCTTGATCGAAGCACTGGCGAAACTGGGAACGGTGCCGCGCGAAGGACAGTACAGCGCGATCTGCACTCGTTTTCACGTGCTGGACGCCCTCCAATCAATCACCAATCACGATGCCGGCCGTAACCCCGAAGACTGGCGGCCGTGGTACGAAAAGAATAAAAACAAGATGCAAGGGCAATGGATCAAAGATGGGTTCGTCGAACACGGATTCCCCGTCTCCGATCCTCCGGACGACGCGTTCGTCACGGCGTTGATCCGAGCTTCGGATCCCAAGTATCAGCCGCGATATCTGCAAATAAACGCACTACGAATCCTGCGAGCAGTCCCTTCGGACACCGTCGTACGACTAGCGAAAGTATTGAGCGTCTCAAAAGAAAGTGCCGAAAGAAGAGCGACAGTGGCAGCTCTTGAAAGAGTTGATGGCACCGGTCGTCTGGACGTTCTTCGCGACCTCACGAAGGACACCGATATAGACGTTGCTGAGAACGCACTCCGCGCACTGAACGAGGCACTTCGTTCGACTCTGCCAGTAATCGCCGCGGAGACGGTCTGGGACGTCCCACTGGCGGACGCGGGAGTTCACGTTCTCAACGTTCTCGACGATCACACTGTCGTCCTCGGCATTGGATACGGAATTGTCGACAAGACTCGAGTCGCCGGCTTCGACCTCGTGTCGCACAAGATAATTTGGACATATCCGATGACAGATGCCGTGCGGTCAAATGCGGTTCGGATTGGAGACCGCTTATACTTCGTCTCCGACGATCGCGTGGTTCATTGCATTTCAGTCAGAGGCGAGCCCGTGTGGGCGAAGCCGTTGACCTCGAATCCCGACCTGGGAACGACGGGGCCGTCGATCGTTGCGTCATCGGGCCGGCTGTTCGTGCCAGACGACAAGTCCGTGTACGTTGTAACGCCCGATGGTCAGGTTCAGGCGTATCCGATGGGCGAGTACGTGTCTCGGAGTATCATGCAGGGTCGGCGGCGGGTGTTATCGGCCATTCACAACGGTCCACTTCTGGTATTTGACGACCCGACTCAACCACCAACTCGCGTGAACACCGGACTCAAGACCGCCGCGCTTTCCGCTTTCGGCGACACGGTCTGCGTCGTGAGCTTTGGCCGCATGTACCAGCTCCAATGCCTGGAACAAGCGACACTTCGCGAGCTATGGCGCGCCGATCTGCCAAGTGAGTTGGGCGCATATAACGGTCTTCAGCAGGACGGCGAGAACGTCTACGTTTTGGCACAGGGCCGCGCATTGGCCTTCAAAGTCGCAACCGGGAGGCGGCTGTGGGCCACCGACGAGTTCACGAGCTTTGCATTTTTCAAAATCTTCGGTCGAGTGGCCCTGACGCGCAACGGGCATTTCGACCTGGAGTGGCGTGACGCGTCGTCGGGCGAAGTGATCGCGCTATGGGGAAAACGAGACGACGGCTATGCCTCGGATGTTGTGATGGCCGGTGAAAATGTCCTCGTCGAGACCAGCGACATCAGCCATCGGGGTGATGGCTTGCGTCTGTTAAAGGTTCCAGACGCGCTCAAGGAGCGGCTCAGCATTCGCTGACTGATTGCCATATGCGACAGGCTTCAGGTCTTGAAGCTTGAGAATTATCAGTATTCTCTCCTCAAGCGGTCGCCCTAGGGACTGCCCAACTCTCTCGTTTTCGAAATTAGAAAAGATGTGTCTTTGTTCCGCATCTTTTCCCTGACGGTCCCCATCCTCTAATCACGGCACTGCCGAGTACTGCAGTGGTATCCTCTCTCTCGTGGGGTTCCCTCCAGCAAAATCTCTCCCAGAGTTCAATCCGCTACCGGCTGCGTTACCGAAAAAGGTGCCGGGCACGCCGAGCTTCGGGTTGCGAGTGCTTTGCCTGCTCCTGCTGGTTTGCGCTGGCTCCGCGTCGTCTCTCGCCCAGACGAGCGATCGCACGATCAGCCAGTACGTCCATACCGCGTGGGCGGCGAAAGACGGTGCGCCGGGGAATGTGTTTGCTCTCGCGCAAACGACTGACGGATTTCTGTGGCTCGGAACGATGCAAGGCCTCTACAGGTTTGATGGCATCACTTTCGAACGGTATAAGCCGCGATCCGGACCACCTTTTCCTTCCCCGTTCGTCACTTCGCTCCTGGCGCTTCCTAACGGAGACCTGTGGATTGGCTTTCGCGATGGCGGCGTGAGCCGGTTACACGACGAGAAGAATACCAACTACACGAATTCGGACGGCGTCCCTTCGGGAAGGGTGGCGAAGCTGGCTCAGGACCTGGACGGAACGATCTGGGCTGGAACCGAAAGTGGTCTCGCCCGCTTCGACCACGGTCAATGGCAACGAGTCGGAGGCGATTGGAATTATCCACGCGGCAAGGCAGCGGCGCTTTTCGTTGACCGCCGTGGAACTCTCTGGGTTGCCTCGGACCACGAGCTGCTCTTTTTGCCACGCGGATCCAGGAAGTTTCAAACGACCGGAATCACGATCGGGCAAACGTACCAGATTGTCGAATCACCGGGTGGCAAGTTGTGGATGGCGGAAACGACGAGATCGGTTCGCCCCATCTTGCTTCCGGCAAACAACCACGGAGTTGAGCCCGAGATTCAAGTTGGCTCGGTCGGAATCCTGTCTGATGACGATGGCAGCCTCTGGATCACGACCATCGGCGATGGATTGCGGCGTGTTCCTTATCCAGACCGCCTCGATGGCCAGAAAATTCCCGAGTTTAGTAAGGCCATCGAGAGCTTCACCAGCAAAGATGGTCTGTCCAGTGACTATGAAACTTCCATTTTGAAAGATCGGGAGGGCAGCATTTGGGTGGGTACATCTGCCGGCCTCGACCGATTCCGCAAGGGTGCTTTGGTTCCGGTCCTTCTGCCCGCGAAATTCGCTCTGAAGGCACTGATACCGGGAGACGACGGCAGCATCTGGGTCGGCTCTGTCAGCGATGGCCTTGGCCGGATTGAGGGAGATTCGTGGAAGGGAATTTCAGCGCAGACGACCGTTGTCTCCGGTTTGCGAGATTCGCGCGGCACGATTTGGCTGTTGGAGAGTGTCAGGAGTCCCAGCGGCATCCCGGTTCTTCGCATCTATCAGCTTAAGCACGGAAAATTGACTTTATTTCCGAGGACAGCCGCCGGCATTCACGATTTGTGGGTGAGCACGGTGTTAGCGGAGGATCGCTCCGGAACGCTCTGGCTGGGAAATGGGCCGCGTAGCCTTTTCTTTTTGAAAAATGGAGATTGGGATCGCTTTGAAACGCCGCCGGCTGTGGCTGGGCAGCCTGCACGCGTGACCTTCACCGACGGGAAAGGCCGGATTTGGTTTGGCTTTGCGAACGACACCATCCTGGTCATTGAGGGCACAGATGTTCAGACGATTTCGTCGAAAGATGGTTTGGATGTCGGGTCTGTCATGGCAATCACAGGCCGTGAAGGCCATGTATGGATTGGTGGAGATTCGGGATTGGCTGTTTGGGATGGAGCGCGGGTTCGATCCGTGCTTCCGGCGGATCGCGATGCGTTTCAAGGCGTATCAGGAGTTCAGGAAGACGCAAGCGGCGATCTGCTTCTGAGCGAACAGCGTGGCGTGGTGTTCATTCCCGCTACGGAGATTTCGAATGTTTTCAAGGATCCTTCCGCCCGGGTTCGCTATCAGATATTCGATGAACACGATGGATTGCCGGGAGCAATTCAAGAGACGCCGCCGTTTCCAACCGCGGTGCAGGGAACGGATGGGCGCATTTGGTTTTCAACCTCCGCAGGCGTGGCTTGGATCGATGCTGCCCACGTATCAAAAAATCTGCTTCCGCCGCCGATTGTCATCCGCTCGATTACTGCAAACGAGACCCAGTATGAACCTCGGGCCGGTTTGCATTTGCCCTCCGGGACGCGAGACCTGACGATCGATTACACAGCTTTGAGTCTCGCAATTCCGGAGCGCGATCGATTTCGATACAAGCTGGAAGGTTCGGATGCGCAATGGGTGAACGCGGGGACTCGCCGCCAGGCGTACTACACGAACCTTTCGCCAGGCCGATATGTGTTTCGCGTCACCGCGACCAACAACGACGGAATCTGGAGTGAAGAAGCAGCGGACTTGGAATTCAACATTGTACCCGCCTGGTACCAAACGATTTGGTTTCGAGCGCTATGCATTCTGCTTTTCATCGCGCTCTTGTGGGCTGTTTATCGGATGCGTGTTCTCCAGTTGCAGGAGCAGGAGAAGAAATTCCGGGACGCGGTGGAAACCATGCCCGCCCTGGCCTTCATCGCCGATCTCAACGGCAATCGCACTTTTATGAACAGCGGTTGGCTCGAATACACAGGCTTGAGCCCCGAGGAAGCGTCAGCGTCAGGATGGGAGAAGACAGTTCACCCGGATGATCTCAGCCGCGTCACCCAGGAATGGAGCGCCGCGCAGACGGCCGGTCAACCGCTGGCGTATGAAGCCAGAATTCGGTGTGGCTGCGATGGGGTTTACCGGTGGTTCCAGACGCGGGCGCAGCCTCTCCGTGATCCGCGCGGCAAGATTGTGAAGTGGTGCGCCGTGGCGACGGATATAGAGGATCGCAAGCGTGTCGAACAACTCCAGTCGGAGTTGGCGCACATGAACCGCGTGAGCTCCATGGAAGAACTGACCGCGTCGCTGGCGCATGAAATCAAGCAGCCGATTGGCGCGGCGGTTACAAATGCGGAAGCGTGCAGACGATTGCTCGACTGTGATCAGCCGGATCTCCTGGAGGCCCGCGTGGCTGCGGTGGAAATGGCTAAAGACGCCCGGCGCGCAGCGGACATCATCGACCACATTCGCTCCCTCTACCGTAAGGGCTCCTCACACGTGGAGATCGTTGATGTCAGTGAAGTTTTCAGGGAGATGCTAGTGATCGTTCACAGCGAGGCCAACAGGCGTTCCGTAACAATCCACTTCGAGGTCGCCGACAGGCTCCCCGCAGTTCTGGCAGATCGTGTGCAATTGCAGCAGGTGCTCATGAACCTCATGCTCAACGGCATTCAAGCGATGGAGAAGGCAGGCGGAGTGCTTACGATCAAGGCGCAACTGGCGGAAGACCGCCGGGTGTTGATCTCAGTCACCGATACAGGTATCGGACTGCCCGCCGGCAAGATCGACCAGATTTTCGAAGCATTTTTTACGACTAAAGCGGAAGGCACCGGCATGGGACTGGCGATCAGTCGTTCGATTGTTGAGTCACACGGAGGCCGCATTTGGGCAAACGCCAAGTCCGGCGTCGGAACGACGTTTCATTTCACGTTGCCAGCCGCGGATGCACAACCAAAACCCGCCGGTGGGCACGCCTCCTCGCCGTAGCCCCCGCCGAGACGTAATCGAACTGCGCGGAGAGGCTCGCCGCCGGCGTCTGGGTGTGCTTTCACGTACCCACAAGTTGCGGAGAGCTGGGTTGGTCCAGCACTTCGTGTTCCTGTCGGACTGATTAGTTCAGGGAGAGCATGCTGCCGCGAAGCGCCGCGAGCTATCCTTCAGAGCGCTTGCTACGCAGCACGCCGCAGGACTAGCGACCCGCCTTCGCGGAAAAGTTTCCAGACTGGCCCTGATTGCCTGGCGGATCGTCAAACGGCCGGGCTGAAGTTCTATGAAGTTCGCTGCCGCAATTCAACCCCCGGCACCAAACTTGCGAATTCGAATGCCCTCGAGCTTGGGCTCCAATTGCTGCCCCGGGGAAGCGTGTCTTTGTCGCCTACAATTCGTGCCAGGACCAACAACCTCGAGCTGATCTTCAGTCCCGCTTCGGAAGCAGCTCGCAGGTTGATTTCAAATCGTACCTGCTGATCAATTAATGAAAACTGGATCATCCCTCCGTGCGCGGCAAACTGACCCATCTCTCCCACAGTGAGCACATTCGATCCCTGAAGTGCGGAAATAATATGAGTTAGGTTTTTCTTCTCCGAAGAGCCGATATAGAGAACGTGACAAGCTCGAATCCCCTTCTCGTCTTGGAAGTGGCGGATTTCCACCGGGTTCCCCCGAGCGCTTGCCGCCGCAGCCACGGAATTCAGGGAGTCCTCGAACGGGTCCCGCCCAAGAATGCACAGAACAAGGGGCCTTTGCGGAACGGCATCCGCGGTAGACGGCCATTCTACAAACCGCGTCAGGTTGTACAGCATGGCCGCTTTCAATTCGTACTCGCCCGCCGAGTTGGTTTGTGCTACCGCGATTTTAGGAACGAGCGCGTGGGCGGCGATCAGACACAAGATCATGGTCCTGCGATGCACGCCGGGAATCCAACCGGCGATGGATCCGTGTCTTCGTCCACCTTGTCCGTGCGCTTCGTGGCATTCTTGCTGCGTCATGACCGCCGCCTGCTTCGTCTCCGTTTCCTTTCTATCGCGCGCCTAAACGCTGCCGGAAAGTCAGTTTGATCCGGAAGCTTCTTCCGTCTTGAGCAATGGAGGTTTCCCGGTGTTCGAGGCCGCCTGACTCCGCGTAGTGTTTGTCGAGCAGGTTGTAAATACCGCCGGATAGCTCCAACTCGTCTGTGAGCTTGCGCGTGAAGAGCGTCGCGTTCATGAGGAAGTATCCTCCCAACTCCGTCTGCGCAACCGTTCTTCTCCTGCTTACATATCGTGCATCCAGGCTGGCGAACAGTTTCCTCTTTACCAGCGGAGCGCTGAGACTCATCAGCGACAATTGCTTCGGTGAGTTTGTCAGCACATCTTTTGTAACCAGATTCCGGGAGTCCTGCAGCGTATGCGAAACGGAGCCTTCCCACCCGTTCGCCCACGTTGCCCCTAACTCCAATCCGATTCCTTTGGTCTGGACGGGGCTTGAATTCAAATAGACTGGATTGCCTGTGACCGGGTCTGTCTGCGCAACAATCAGATCGTCGATGCGGTTAAGGAAGCCTTCGCCCGAGATGGAATAGACCGTTCCAAACCGATGCTCAACGTCCAGCTCCCAGCTGCGAATACGTTCCGGCATCAGTCCGGGGTTTGCGGTGTTTGACTCGGCCACGCCGTAAAAACTCTCATAGCTGTTGGGCGCTCGGAATGCCCAGCTGTAACTCGCTTTGAGGCTTGTGTTGCGTGTTGGATTAAAGAGCAGTCCTGCGCGCGGACTCAGTGTGTTGCCGAACCTCTTGTGCCAATCGCTTCGCACTCCCGCGACGAATGCCAGATTCTTGCGGATCGAATATTCATCCTGAAAATAGGCGGCCGCTATCCAGGCGGATCGGTGATCATTCAGGAACAAAAAGTAGGGTTGTAAGTCGTAATTTGTCTGTTGTTGCTGAAGATCCTGGCGGAATTCAGTCCCCAGTGTGACTCGGTGACGCTTGAAGAGCACCCTCGACGCGTCTCCTTGAAAATCCCACCAAGTACCGCTTGCGGCGTCGTAGTTCTGCGTGTAGGGGGGAATTCCGTTTCCCGAATAGTCGTAGACATAAATCCCATGGTAATCATACCAATCGTAGGAGAGGCGCCCGAGCGTTTCCCAACCCCTGAATACGTGATGATATTGAAGATCAACATAACCGCGCGTGTCGGTCGTTCGCGTTCGTGGATCGTTGAACACGGTGCCAAAGGAAGCGGTTGGGATGTGTTTGGTCCGCGAGCCTTCCACAACGTGAACGTCCAGATCCCTGTAAATTATGTCCGCGAAAATGCCAGCGGCCCGGTCTCCATCTGCATTCTCGGCGATTCCATTGTTTGTTGAGGGGCTGTCGAATTCCGGAAAAAAGAGCCTTTCGTGACCCTGGCTATTGTAAAAGGATCCAGATAAGAACGCCTCAAGCCCGTTGTCATAACGATTGCCATAGCTTGCGCGTTCTTTGTACGAGTTCCGGCTTCCTGCCTCCCCCGAGACTTCGACGGCACTTAGGTCTCGCCCGCGCTTGGTAATGACATTGATGACTGCCGCAAATGCTCCCGTTCCGTATACGGAAGAATTCGGTCCGCGAATGACCTCGATGCGATCGATAAGGTCGATGTCTACTGGGAAGGACGTGCCCACATACGCGCCGTCGAATATGTTGTCATTGAGCCGGTGCCCGTCCACTAAAAAAAGGATTCGGGCATTATAATCGCCGGGTGACAACAGTCCTCGAACGCCCACATAGCTGTAGTTTCGGTCGTTAATTACATAAAATCCAGGTACGGTTCGTAATACATCCGCAAGAGTACGATATGCGTGTTCTTGGATTTGCTCAGCCGTGACTACGGTGATGAGTGTCGGCGCATCAGCAGCCTTCTGCAAAAATTTGGACGCGCCGTAAACCGATTCGACCTTGATCTTCGCGAGGTCTTCCAGGTTCATCCCGCCGAGATCCCTCGGTTCTTGTCCCTTTGCCGCTGCTGCCGCACTCGCGAGGAACATGAGGCAGAATACCAGCCGTCCCAGCAGACGGTTTTTCGACCTGCCTGCGCCTTGCCTCGAGCGCTTACGGCTCGAGGCATTGTGACTCTTCCGCTCGGTTTTCTTCGTCTTTGAACAATTGCTCACCGTCGTCCCCATTTGTGTCATCGCCCGCACGAATGCACTTGCCTCGACTGTTGTGGTTCGCACACTAGCGTCCAAACAGCCAGACGCGGGCTGAGCCATCCCACTCAGAATGCAAGGTTTACGTAGGTCGCTTTAAGTCACCGGGAAGTGCTGCTTCTTCGACTGTTCCAAATCGGAGCGGCTGTACCTGAACTGGCCCCTGCCCCATCCCTTAGTTTGGGTTATGGCCCCTAAGCGTCCCGCATGGGCAGCGTTGATAGATCAGTTCTAGTTAATGAGACTAGCTCAAATGCAAACAAGCTGATCGGTGGCAGCCTCCACGGGGACCTGACCGTAGACACTTGGGAAGTGGCAGCTCACCGCAGTGGCCGGGGAGCGAAGAAGAAACGCTCCCTCGACTTCGAACGGAAGCGGCGGAGCGAAGCAGAAACACTTTAGCGCGGTGCGTCTGTGGCGCAGGTAGCGCGGGCACATGATGTCAACCCGAACCAGGTGTTTGCTTGGCGGCGACAGTACCGCCAAGGACTGTTGGGAGCGACGAGCGAACCTTTGAGGCTGTTGCCCGTTCGCGTGGTCGAGTCGGCCAGAGCAGCCGTCCGGTCAACAAGCGCACCGAGCTATCGATCCGCGCGCTTGCTACGCAGCATGCCGCAGCGATATTGTGGCTCCTGCGATGAACTCCATTGATCTGAACTGCGATATGGGCGAATTGCCCGAAGCCATTGCCGACGGCACGCAAGAAGCGCTTTTGCGTTCGATCACTTCGGCAAACATCGCTTGCGGCGGCCACGCCGGCGATTCCGCGACCATGCGCCAAACCATCGAGCAGGCGATGAAACACAACGTCGCCATCGGCGCCCATCCCGGCTACGCGGACCGCGAAAATTTCGGCCGGCTCGAGTTGAAGCAGTCTCCAGACGAAGTCGCGAACTCCGTGTTCGAACAAGTCCAGGCGCTGGCGGCAATCGCGGAAAGCTACGGCGCTCCGGTTGTTCACGTAAAGCCGCATGGTGCTCTCTATAACCAGGCGGTGAAAAATCGCGAGCTCGCGAAAGCGATCGCCGATGGGGTTGCGCGCTGGCGCAAGGATATTTTCCTGGTTGGACTGGCTGGCTCGCCGATGCTAGAAGTTTTTCGCGAAGCCGGTTTCTTTGTCGCCGCCGAAGCGTTTGCCGATCGTCGATACGAGCCCGATGGCACGCTGCGTTCCCGCAAATTTGAAGATGCCTTGATCCGCGATCCGGCGACGGCCGCGCAGCAGGCCCTGCGGATGGTCGAGAAGCGCACAGTGATTGCGCGCGATGGCAGCGAAGTTTCTCTTCATGCGCAGACCATCTGCATTCATGGTGACACGCCCGGCGCCGTGCAGATTGCCGCAGCGGTTTCTCTTGCCTTGAAAAATGCCGGAGTGGAATTGCGGAGATTGTAGCGCGCTGAATGCAAACTTTCGCCGCGCGCGATACAAATAAGAACGGCGGGCAACTTTGCGTAGCCCGCCGCCAAACTCAATAAAAAATGCGCCCAACCTCGGCGCGCAAACTATTCAAATTTTTCCGTCATCGCTGGAAACTGCAACTTCGCTTTCGCCAGCGATTTGACCACCATGCCTTCAGCGCTTTCCGCCGAAGTGTTCCGCGCCGTGGCCATTTCGCTCACCAGGAGGTACTTTGCCCGTTCCAGCATTTTCTTTTCTCGGAAGGAAAGTGGTTTGGTGCGGCTGAGGGAAACGAGACTCTTGAGGACGACTGCAACTTCGAGGAGAGACCCGGTGCGCATGCGCTCCGAATTTTCCTTGAAGCGGTGCTTCCAATCATGATGCGAATTCAGTTTGCCCTTTTCGAGAAATCCAAGGACTTTGCTGGATTCCGTCGAGCGAATCACGGAGCGCAGGCCAACCACATCCGCGTTAGACTGCGGGACCATGACGCGCAAACCGCTCGAAACGATTCGAATCATATAGTAACGTTCGGTTCTACCGTTCAACACGCCATAGTTCATCTGCTCAACGACGCCGACGCCGTGATTTGGATAGACGACTTTGTCACCAATTTTGTAGTCCATGGATTCACAAGCCCCCTGAGATGCCATTTAAGTGTAAACAGCTGTGTTCGAACAGTCAAGATATATGCCATGGAATCAAAAGGTTAGGGAAAACTATATCAGTTTTTGGCAGTCCAATTGCTCTAGGGTTTAAACCCTAGGGTAGGCGCCAGGCTCGCACAAGAATTGGGCTGGTTTTTGCGCGCGAGGGATTCTGAAACAATTGTTGCAGAGCGGTTTTATCTTTGCAGGCCGGTTTTATAGCGATTCCTTTTGAGCGTTCGAATGCGTTTGTCTGGAGCATTCGAATGAGTTTGGCCGGACTGCGGTAGAATTGTTGCGTGGACCTGCTTGCGCTGGATACTTGCGACGGACGCGGAAGTCTTGCGATTCTCCGCGACGAAAAAGTGCTTATTTCCGTGAATCACGACGGAAATTCCGACTATTCCTCGTGGATTTTGCCTGCGGCCCGGTCCATATTGCGCGAATGCGGGCTTGCGATGGCGGATCTTGACGTTCTTTCGGCTGCTTCCGGGCCTGGTTCGTTTACAGGTGTGCGTGTGGGGCTAACGACAATTAAGGCGTGGAGCGAAGCTTATTCGAAACCGATTGTGGCGGTTTCGCGGCTCGAGGCGATGGCATCGGAAGCTCCGGTGGAGCGCGGAGAGGAGCAAGGCTTTGTGGCCGTATTTTTTGATGCGCAGCGGGGGCAGGTGTTCGGCGGATTATACGGCCGCGAGCAGGATGGCCTAAAACTCGTGGAGCAGGAAATGGTGATCGCGCCGGACGGTTTTTTGCGTTGGGTGGACGATCACACGTCGGGAGGCACGGTGACCTGGGTTTCGATGGATCCGGATATCGTCAGCGCGCTGGACGGGTGGCGAAACCGGTCGAGAGTGAGGCCGAAGATTCAGGATTCACCGCGGATGTTGGCGCCGACAATCGGCAAGCTAGCGCACCGCCGCGCTTTGCAGAATCGTTTCACGGATGCGCTGGCGCTGGATGCGGAGTACGTTCGCAGATCGGATGCCGAAATCTTCTGGAAGGGAAGAGCACAGAGTGGGGGAAGCTGAGACGCGAGCCGCCGGGCGGGCGATTCGAACGCGTGAATTTTGCGCGGAGGATGCGGCCGCGGTGCTTGCAGTAGCTCGATCTTCCCCGCAGGCTGCGCAGTGGTCCGAAGAAAGCTACCAGAGGATTCTGGAGGAGCCGACAGCGGTTTGCTTCGTTGCGGAAGCGGAAGGCGCGGTCGTAGGTTTTCTGACGGGCAGGTTAACGGCCGACCAGGGAGAGATCCTCAATCTTGCCGTAGGTGAGAGCTACCGGCGGCGAGGAGCGGCTTCGTCCTTGCTGGCTCAGGCGCTCGAATGGTTTCGCCTTAGCTCCGCCACAAGCGTGTATCTCGAAGTCCGAGAATCAAATACGGGCGCCATTGGGTTCTACGAAAAGAATGGGTTCCTGAACGCGGGGCGGCGGGAAGGTTATTACCGGGACCCGGATGAGGCGGCGCTGGTGCTCACCCGGAAACTCACAGGCTAGGACCGAAATACTACCGGTTGCCTCTTGACGCCGTACGCCAGAGTGCTATCGTGCGTTCATGTAGTGTTCACAATTCAATTCGCGCAGTCATCGGGAGGACGCATGGCAACACCCCAGCGGGCACCTCGGGACATACTCCTCGATGCAGACGCCGAGTATCAGCGTCTGGCCGAGCAGCACTCGAAATACGACGAAGAACTACACCGGATCTCCAACGCTCCCTACCTCAGTTCGGAAGACCTCCTCGAAGAAATCAAACTAAAGAAGATGAAGCTGCACTGCAAGGATAAGATGGAACGGATTGCGCTGCGTATCCAACGATCGCGGGCGCAATACACCCAGTAGCGCCCGCTAACCCGGAAAATGTGTCGTAGAATGGCCCTGCTTCGGCGCGCGGATTGAAGACCGCGCGAGCGCCTTGAGGTATATTCTCAGGAGCATGGTCAAAGAAGGCTATTACTTCGGCGTGCCGCTGCTGGTGCTGGGCGCGATCGCGTATCTGACGCTGGGGACGGCGGCCGCGGTGATTTTGCTGCTGCTTGCGGTCTTCGTGTTTTCCTTTTTTCGCGATCCGGAGCGACAAATTCCGAGCGAGACCGGGGCAATCGTTTCTCCCGCAGACGGGCGAGTGGTGGTGGTGACGGACGAGGAGTATCAGGGGCGTCGGGGAAAGCGGATCAGTATTTTTCTCGCCGTGTGGAACGTGCACGTCAACCGCTCTCCGGCAACGGGCACGATCTCGAGCATCGAGTACAAACCGGGGAAATTTCTAGCGGCGATGAGGGAACGCGCGTCGCTTGAGAATGAGCAGAACGTGTTCACGCTGGCCACCGAAGCGGGCGAAATCGTGTTCAAACAGATTGCGGGATTGATTGCACGGCGCGTGGTAAGTTGGAAAAAAACCGGAGACCGAGTGGCCAGAGGAGAGAGAATCGGATTGGTACGCTTCGGGTCGCGCGCGGATGTGTGGGTTCCGGAGGATGCGGAAATCCTCGTGAAGATCGGGGAAAACGTGAAAGGCGGCTCGAGCGTGCTGGCGAACTGGCCGCGCGGAGCGCGAGTGCTCGATTCTGGGCAAGCAGCGGGCGCCGAGTCTTACTCCGCCATTTCAGCTTCAGGGAAGAACAACTAGATCATGAACGATTTCGAACAGCACGAAATTCCTTTCGAGGGCAAACGGGGACGCAATCCACGGAGGCGTCGCGGGATTTTTCTGCTACCGGCGATGATGACCTCGGCGAACCTTTTGTGCGGATATTACGCCGTGGTCGCATCCATGATTGGCGGGCCGGATGATCTGGACCGCGCGGCGAAGGCGATCGGGCTGGCGATTCTTTTCGATTCGCTCGATGGACGGCTGGCCCGGCTGACCGGCACCAATACGGATTTCGGCGTGCAGTTCGATTCGCTGGCGGACGTGGTGAGCTTTGGAATTGCGCCGGCGATTCTGGCATACGCGTGGGGTTTTCGAAGCGTCACGAGCATGGGGGGCGAGGCGCTGCACCAACTCGGCGAATTTGCGTGGGTGTGCTGCCTCGCGTTCCTGATCTGCTGCGCATGGAGGCTGGCGCGGTTCAACGTGCAAGGAATGGCGCCGGGGAGTTCGAAGTATTTTGTGGGAATGCCGACGCCGGCGGCCGCGGGCGTGATTGCATCGCTGGTTCACGCATTCCATTTGGGCGGCCCCATGCCGATCGGGCCAATTCAGGATGGGTGGTGGGCGGTGGGATGGTTTCTGCTGCCCGCGGCACTGGGTGCGCTGATGACGAGTACGATCCGCTTCTACAGCTTCAAGGATATTCCGTGGACGAGAAAGCAGCCGTCGTTCGCGATCGTGCTGCTTTGTCTGCTGGTGGGAGTGATCTGGAGGTATTCCGAGTACGCGCTTTTGATCATCGCGTGCACGTACGCGATTGTGGGCGTTACGCTGCATCTCGTGCGGTTTTTTCGCCACCGCTTAGTCTCCCGGACCGTGTGATTCATGCCCTCCTTCGAACGGGAATCTGGCCGAATCGTGATCGCAGGGGCTTCGTCTCTTTTAGGAGCGGAGCTGCGCTCTTTGCTGGAAGAAAGCCGATTTGCGGGCGCGGATTTCCGGCTGGTGGATGAGGAGATTGCGGCGGGTGTGCTCACGGAAGCCGGAGGAGAACCGGCAGTGATTCAGCCGGTGGAAGCGGAAACTTTCGAACGGGCATCGAAAATATTTTTTGCGGGATCGCCGGAATTCACGATTGCGAATCTCAGGGCGGCGCGAAAGACGAGCGCGAAAGTTATGGACCTGTCTGGAGCGACGGCGGCGCAGGATGGCACGGTGAGCTGGTTTCCAAAGCTCGACGCGTTGCTCGACAGGGAATTTCCAGGGGGCGCGGGAAGCTATGCGGTGCCATCCGCGGGCGGGATGATGGCCTCAGCGTTGTCGCTCGGCTTGCACAAGGTTGGCGTCTCGCGGATGGTGGTGTTTTGTTTTCAGCCGGTATCGGATGTTGGCAAGGCGGGAATCGAGGAATTGGAAAGCCAGACGGGCCAGTTGCTGTCATTCCAAGGCGTGGGACAGCCCGTGTTTGATACACAGGTTGCGTTCAATTTGCTGGACCGGTATGGGCCTGAGAGCAAGCATCGGCTTTCCGCGATTCGGGAGCGGCTCGCGGCGGAAGTGAAAGGTTGTGTTGGAGGAAATTCGATTTTTCCGGCGCTGCAAATCATCCAGGCTCCGGTTTTTTATGGCACGGCGTTTGCGGCGTGGGCGGAGATCGCACCGGAGACGTCGCTCGCGCAGGTTATTGAGGCATGCGAGAATGCCGGCTTCGCTATCGATTCCAGTGCAGCGACGGGACCGAGCAACGTGAGCGTGGCAGGAGAAAAAATCGCGCATCTGGCCAAACCGGAAAAAGATGCATCGCGAGCGGGAACGTGGTGGTTTTGGGGAGCGGCGGATAATATCCGATTGCCCGCTGCAAATGCGGTGAGGCTTGCGGAGATGTTCTCGTGAAACCGCCGAGATTTATTGTGCTGAGCTTTACGTTAGCGGCTGCGCTGGCGGGTTGCGGGTATCACGTTGCGGGCCGGTCGAGCGCGCTTCCGAGAGATATTCACGTCATTGCGGTTCCCGCGCTGGAAAACAAGACGACGAGTTACCGGCTGGAGGAGAAGCTGACGACGGCGACGATTCACGAGTTTCTGGCAAAGACGCCGTACAAAATCGTGTCAAATCCGGAAAACGGCGACGCGGTGCTGCGCGGGAAAGTGGTGAGCCTCGAAGCAGTGCCGCTGCTCTTTGACACGACGACGGGACGCGCGACAACGATGCTGGTTACGGTGAAGTGCGAAGTGACGTTCACGGAGCGCGCGACCGGGAAAGTGCTCTACCACACGGACAATTTTGTGTTTCGAAACCAGTACGAGATTTCGGCGGCTCCGAATGACCCGGCGAATCTCAAGAGTTTTTTCGAAGAGCAGGATCCGGCGGTGGACCGGCTTGCGCAGGATTTCGCGCAGCATTTGGTGGCGGCGATTATCGAAAATTACTAACGCGGCTTGGCGTTGAGCAGGAAGAGCGAATGGCGCAAGTTTCGACAGAAGAGTTGCTGGCGCGGCTGGAAAAAGGGAAGACGATTCCCACGGTGCTTTTGCTGGGCGACGAGCCGTATCTGCGCGATGCGTGCCGGGCGCGGTTCATTGATACATTCGTGCCGGAAGCCGCGCGCGACTGGGCGGTTTCCAGGTACTCCGCCGACCGGGGTGAAACACAGGCGGCGCTGGAACAGGCGCAAACACTTCCGATGCTCTCGCCGAAGCAGGTGGTTTTCCTAGAAGAAGTAGAAGCAATCGAGAAGCTTGGCGAGAAAAACCGCGATGCGGCGGTGGCACAACTGGAAAGTTATTTCGAGAATTCCGCGCCGTTCAGCGTTCTGGTGCTGGAAGCTTCCGGGCTGGATCAGCGAATGAAGCTAGCGAAATTGCTGGCAGAGAAGACGCTGGTTGTCGCGGTCGGGCTGGGGGAAAATCCGGAGCAGCGGCAGGCCGCGGCGGCGGCCCTGGCAAGAACCATGGCGCTGGAACGCGGCCTGGAATTGGAAGCCGGCGCGGCGGAGGAACTGGCGGAATGCGTGGCCGCGGATTTATTGCGGCTGCAGACGGAGATCGAAAAGCTGGCGACCTATGCGGGCGAAAAAAAGCGGATCAGCCGGCAGGATGTGGCGGCGATGGTCATATCGGAGCGGACAGCAACCGTCTGGGAGTTGGCGGATTTGTTGGCGGCGCGCAAGCCAGCGAAGGCGCTGGAATTCCTGGACCGATTGCTGAGGAATGGGGAAGAGCCGCTGCCGATGGTGGGCGCGATGGCGTGGATGTACCGCAAACTGATCGAAGCGAGTGAGGTCAAAGGAGTGGCGAACGGCTGGCAGGCGGCGCGGGCGCTGGGGATGCGGCCGGAGCAAGCCGAATTGGCGCTGCAAGCGTCTCGCAAAATTCCCAAGCAAAACTTGTTGAGTGGGTTGCGAGCACTTCAAAAAGCCGATGACAGGCTGAAAGGCGGCGCGGAAGAGCCGCGGGTCGTGCTGGAATTTCTCGTGACGGAGCTTACCGCGCAGCCGCTGGCCAAGAGGGCCAATCGCTAAGAACGTAAATTTCCAGGTGTCAGTAGAGCGCTACTTGGCGGCTTTGGCTTTTACGCCGTTGAAAGCCACGGTGAGGCGCGACTTGTAGCGGTTGCCAGTATTTTCGTGCAGGACGCCCTTGGTAATGGCCTGATCAATCGCGGACATGGTGGGATTCAGCAGATTGCCTGCGGCGGTGGCGTCACCGGCGGTAATCGCGGTGCGGAGCCGGCGCATGAGAGTGCGGACGCGCGTACGGTTGGCGCGATTCACATCGGCACGCTGGCGAGCTTGCGCGGCGCGCTTTAAAACCGACTTTTTCTTCTTTTTGACCTTGGTAGCCTGCCCCTGCGGCATCTAATGCTCCTTTTTCGTAGCACTCAAACTTCTAACGTTAAACGAGGGATGTGGCTTTGTCAAACAGGCGCCGGGTGTGTGTTCTCGCGAAGGCGCGATGATTCGGGGTGCTCACGAGGGGCCGAACGGTGGGGCTGGCTGTGCGCGGTCCTCTTAGCGTTGAGCTGGGAAGGAGAGCGGGAATTCGAAGATCAAATTATCCACGAAGACGCGCAGGTTGAGCTGCTGCGAATTCTTGTCGCGTTCGAACCAGACGGAGCCGGAAGCTTTCTCGTGGGGATTGAGGACGGCTTCATAGAGAACGGAAGATTGGTCCGGCTGGTTCATGTCGTAGAGAAAATTGGGAGCTGAAAAGATGACGGTGCGCCCCTGGGGATTTCTGTTGATGTAAACAGCGGAGGCCGGGGCGATGGCGCTGGCTCCGGAAGAATAGGCCTGGTGAGTGCGAGACCTGCCGAGGTCATTGGGATTCTGGTAGCGAAGGGTG
The DNA here is from genome assembly GCA_035279745.1 of Candidatus Acidiferrum sp. Taxonomy (GTDB): domain Bacteria; phylum Acidobacteriota; class Terriglobia; order Acidiferrales; family UBA7541; genus Acidiferrum. The sequence goes on from DATEHE010000016.1 coordinate 585,255, forward strand.
CGAAGGCGGGGCGTCAGTTCATCCAGGGTGAAGCTAGCGGGATTGAAGTGGACCGGTGAAGTTCCGGCGTTGGCGATGGCGACGTTAGCGCGAAGTTTCCAGCCAGTATCCTGAAGCGAAACCTGGACGGTGACGCCGTTGGCAGTGAGCGACTCGACCATTGCGCCGTCGTAATAGAAGCGGTCGGTGCCGGGGGCGCCAAACTGCCAGCGAGCGATGCCGGTATCGGTGACGGGCGCTTCAATCGGAGGAGCATCGGAAGCAGTTCTTGCCGGCAAGGCGGCACCGAGATAAAGGCGTGCGACATAGCCGGACTTGCCGTCCGGCGTGCGAACTTCGACGGTGTAGCCTTCGGCGTCGGATACGACCGAGACCTCCTGGCCGCAGGAGAGGCTGGCGACCAAGTCAAGAGGGAGGGCTTGCTCGGCGTCGGCGGTGAGCGGGACGTTGGAAACGCCGCGGCAAATGATTGTGGAGCGCAGGGCGGATGGCGGTGCGATGGCGACTCCGGAATGTTCGGCTCCGTTGGCGGCGGCAAGCCCTGCGGGTAAGAGAAGAGCCCCTGCGGAAAGCGCGCTGGCGACCCAAAGTTTGCGACTCATGATGTTGCTCACCCCTCAGCGATGAGAAATCGCTACGAAAGTCAGTGACGCAGTATGAATCGTGACAAGGACTATGCTGGGGAAACCGGAAGTACCGGTCCATAGCGCGTAAGTACCAGAGGACAGGTTACGGGCGGGATGTGTGACAGCGGCAAGTCAAGCAAATTGAGAGAGTTAGACGAGGGAGGGAGAAGGGGGTAGAGGAGGCGGGACGGCAGGGGTGAAGATGCGGATAGCTTTTACAGGGCCGTAACTTGACCGCTGGGCGAGCGTGCGTTAGGGTGGAAGAAGTTTCTTCCTGGGCTGGCCGAGAAGGTCAGCGAGCGCGAGGAGGAATCCCATCGGCCATCCGGCATCGTTGGCAGCAAAACCCACCACTTGGATGAGACGTACAGTTCACATCACCGGAAAAATTGAACCGTTCTTCGGCACGCTGGATGAAAACGTGCGGACGCTGGAGGATTCGCTGCACGTGCGGACGCACTTGCACGACACGCGGCTAACGATCGAAGGCGAACAGGACAGCGTGGATCAGGCGGTGAAGATCGTCGAAGAGTACAACCATTTAACGCGGCATGGGCGAGTGCTTTCGAGCGCCGAAGTGAAGTCGTTGATGCGCGTGGCAACGGAAGAGCCGCACGAATCGCCGAGGGGGATGTTCGAGCCGGCGCGGACGCGGTCGTTTGGAAAGAAGCAAGTGACGCCGAAGAACGCGAGCCAGCGGCGGTATATGGAAGAGATTGAAACGCACGACATGATGTTCGGCATTGGGCCGGGGGGAACGGGGAAGACGTACATTGCGGTGGCGATGGCGGTGAGCGCGCTGCTGACGAAGCAAGTGAACCGGATCATTCTGGCGAGGCCAGCGGTGGAAGCGGGGGAGCGGCTGGGATTTTTGCCGGGGACGTTGCAACAGAAGATTGACCCGTACATGCGGCCGCTGTACGACGCGTTGTATGACATGCTGGACGCGGACCGGCTGGAAAAATTTTTGGAGAAGGGAATTATTGAAGTGGCGCCGCTGGCGTTTATGCGCGGGCGGACGCTGAACGACTCGTTCGTGATTCTGGATGAAGCGCAGAATACGACGAGCGAGCAGATGAAAATGTTCCTGACGCGGCTGGGGTTCAATTCGAAGGCCGTAATTACCGGAGATACGACGCAGATTGATTTGCCGATGGGGAAAAAGTCGGGGCTGATTGAGGCGCTGGAAGTCTGCGGAAAGATCGAGGGAATTGGCGTGGTGCAGTTCGGAGAGAAGGACGTGGTGCGGCACAACCTGGTGCAGCAAATTATCCGCGCTTATGAAGAATACGACATTGCGCAACCAGCGCGCGGGGCCGGCGCAGGAAGCGGCGGTAATGGGAAGGCCGTGGTAAGGAACGAGGATACGGCGAAAGAGCCGAAGCGAGAAAATACGCAAGCATGATGGTGAATCGCCAGCGTAAGGTGCGCGTGGCGACGGGAAAGCTCGAAGAGTTCCTGGGGGAAGCGTTAAGAGAAACGGGGCAGGGCGATGCGGAAGTGACGGTGTGCTTCGTCCGGGACGCCGAGATGGCGCAAATGAACAAGCGCTATCGGAAAAAGCAAGGCTCGACGGACGTGCTGTCGTTTCCGGGAGAAGTGAACGGTTCCAAGGCCGATAGAGGCGGATTGGCGGCGCGGCGCTTGATGCGCGCGAGAAAAGTGCACGCGGAAAATAGCCAGCCGCAAGGGCGATTTTATTTGGGAGACATTGCGATTGCGCCAGATACAGCGCGGCGTTACGCGAGGAAGAACGGCCGGAGCCTGGAGAGCGAGCTGAGAGTTCTCATCCTGCACGGCGTGCTGCACCTCTTGGGCTACGACCACGAATCCGATCACGGCGAGATGGACCGCATCGAGCAGAAATTGCGGCGAAGACTCGGACTCTCATGAACACGTACACATGGGTTTATGTGCTGGGCGTAATCCTGCTCGCGCTGTGCCTGCCCATATTTTCCTACCTGACGCTGATCTACCGCGAGCTCGGCCGGATGAATACCGGGCGTGTTCACGAACACCTGGAAATTTTCGAAGCGGAAATCGAGCCGAAGCTGAGAATCAAGAGGCGAAGCGGCGGCAGGACCTTCCGCATTCTGGGGCATTTCTGGCTGGCGTTCCTGGTGTTGGAGACGACGCGGGGCGTGGTGTACTTCGTGCCTGGGACGTGGGAATCGGCGGTGGAATTCATCGTTTTTCTATCGCTGGAAGTCGTCATCGCCATGCACTTCATCCCAGATATGCTGCTGTACCGGACGACAGGGCGTTGGCTGCTGCCATTTTTGCCATTGATACGCGCGGCGATGTGGCTGGTGTGGCCCGTGCGAGTGTTCTTGGAAGGAGCGGAATCGCTGGCGCGAATCTCGGAGCATGAGCCGGAAAAATCGCAGGAGCAGCGGACGGAAGAACGCATCGAAGCGCTGGTCGAAGCGGCAGAGGAGGAAGGAATTATCGCGGCGGAGCAAGCGGACCTGATCGAGCAAGTGGTGGAGTTCAGCGACAAACGAGTGAGGGAAGTGATGACGCCGCGGCCGGACATCGTTGCCATCGCCGCGGAAGCCACGCTGGAAGAGCTGCACGCGAAGGTCGTGGAAACCACATTCTCGAAGATTCCAGTCTTTGAAAAATCGCTGGACGACACATTTGGAGTCGTGAACGCACAAGATTTGCTGCACATTGCGGATCAGGATTTGCCAAAGCGGAAGGTGCGCGAACTGGCGCGGCCGGTGTTATTCATTCCTGAAACGAAGCCTGGTTCGGAGTTGTTGCGGGAAATGCGACAGAAGGGCCAGGGGCTCGCAGTGATTATTGACGAGCACGGTTCGGTGGCGGGCATCGCAACCGTCGAAGATCTAGTCGAGGAAATCGTTGGCGAACAATGGAATGGAGGCAAGCCGCCAGCACCGGACGTTGCCCGAGAGACAGATGGCGGGCTGATTTTGCGCGGGAGCACGGGGATTGGAGACGTGGAAGAAATGTTAGGGGTGAGCTTCAGCGAGAGGGGCGAAGAAACAGTGACGACGATCGCCGGACTATTGAGCCAAGTCTCCGGCAAGGTTCCGGCGCCGGGCGACAAAGTTGATCTGGAAGGCTACCGATTCGAAGTGTTGGAAGCCAACCAACGCAAAGTGCTGCGTTTGAGGATTCGAAAGAAAGTGGTAGCAGGGCCAGCGAAAACCGTTTTCTAGCCGCCGCGGTGCTCAGCGCTGGATCTTGCCCCTCGCCTAGGATTCACCGCCCTCCTCGCGATACCATCATCTTGCGATTTCATCGTGGCGAGTCAACGAATCGGAAGCTCGCAAACGCGGCGGAAACGGGAACGAAGCGGAGTCATTCTGGTGCGAAGCGGAGCAGTGAAAAACGAAAAAGCCGAGAAGCGCAATTATAAGTCTGGGTTTGCGGCGATTGTAGGCCGGCCAAACGCGGGAAAGTCCACGCTTTTAAATCGCCTGGTTGGGCAGAAAGTCGCCATCGTTACGTCAAAGCCGCAGACGACGCGCAATCGGATTCAAGGGATCGTTACGCGCCCCGAAGGGCAAATCATTTTTATTGATACACCGGGTTTGCACACGCCGGATTCGGCGTTGGGCCGCCAGATGATGCGGGAAGTGACGGCGGCGGTGGAAGGAATTGACGTGATGCTCTTGATGGTGGACGCCAGCCGGGGCCAGCCAGAAAAAGATGAAATGCTGCTGGAACAGGCAAAGCGATTCCCTGGAAAAACTATTCTCGTCTTAAACAAGGTGGATCGCCTCGAAAAGCCGAAGCTTCTGCCGCTGATCGCAGAGTTTGAAAAACTGTTTCCCTTTAAGGCGATCGTGCCGATCTCGGCGTTGAAGGGAAGCGGCTGCGGCGAACTCGTCAAAGAGGTGCTGCGATCATTGCCGAATGGCGAGCCGTATTTTCCCGAGGATCAGATAACGGACCAGCCGGAGCGCTTTTTGGCGGCGGAGATTGTGCGCGAAAAAGCGATCCAGGCGATGCATCACGAGCTTCCGTACGCCGTGGCAGTGAGAGTGGAAAAGTACGAGGAACTTCCGAAGCTGACGCGCATCGAGGCGATGGTAAACGTCGAGCGGGCCACGCAGAAAAAGATTTTGATCGGGCAAAAGGGCTCGATGCTCAAGAAAATTGGGACGGAAGCGCGCAAAGAGTTGGAGAAGTTGCTGGGGACGAAGGTGTTTCTGGGATTATTCGTGAAGGTGGAAGAGAACTGGCGGGAGAATCCGCGGCTCGTCAGGGAGTTGGATTGGCACGCGCAGCTCGAATCGCTAGCGGCGGATGAAAATGACACTGAAGAGCCCAGCTCTCACAGTAGCTAAAATTCAACCGACTAAGATCCGGAAAGTCATCTAGTCTGGGGCAGCGATGCCGAGGGATTTCATTTTGCGGTAAAGATGACTTCGTTCTAGCCCCAGTGCCGTGGCGGTCTGCGTCATATTCCAGCGATTTTCCTGTAGCTTTCGCAAAATAAACTCGCGCTCGTAAGCGCTGCGGGCTTCGTGCAACGTCGAGTACGGCTGCTGGGGGCTTTCGGCCACGCCCCGGAAGAGTTCCGGCGGAAGGTGGTGAGACTCTATGCGCGCCTGCGGGCAGACGATCACGAGGCGTTCAACGAGATTGCGCAGTTCTCGAACATTGCCCGGCCAAGGATAGCGAATGAGGATATCCAAAGCTGTGGCGCTCAGCTCACGGGGCTTCTTGCCATAGGCGGCGCTGAATTCATCCAGAAAATATCGCGTCAAAGTGGGTATGTCTTCCTTGCGTTCGCGGAGCGGCGGAACGAAGAAGGGAATTACATTTAGGCGATAGAAGAGATCCTGCCGAAATGCGCCTCGAGAAATTTCCTGCTCCAGATTTTTGTTCGTTGCGGCGATAACCCGTACGTCCACTGTCTTGGTTTGGCTCGAACCGACCGGTTCGAAGCGCTGCTCTTCGAGGACGCGTAAGACCTTGGACTGCGTCCGAAGGCTCATGTCGCCAACCTCATCCAAAAAGAGCGTGCCGCCATCGGCTTTCTGGAATTTGCCAACTTTATCCTCGGATGCTCCGGTGAAGCTGCCCTTGATGTGGCCAAAAAGCTCGGATTCGATCAGCTCCTCGGGAATAGCGGCGCAATTGACTTCCACGAATGGGCCTTTGCTGCGCAAGCTGGCGGCGTGCAGGGCGTGGGCGACGAGTTCTTTGCCCGTGCCGCTCTCCCCATAAATGAGTACCCGGCCGTTGGTGGGCGCGGTGACGGCAATTTGCTGGCGAAGCGCTTTCATTGGCACGCTATCGCCGATCACCTGATAGCGATGGGTCAGTTGGCTGCGGAGAAGCACGTTTTCTTCTTCGAGTCGGCGCTGCTGCACGGCGTTGCGCACAAGCACGATAATCTTTTCGAGCGAGAGCGGCTTCTCGATGAAATCGAACGCTCCCAATTTTGTGGCGCGCACGGCGGTTTCGATTGTGCCGTGGCCGGAAATCATGATGACCGCGGGGGGACGGGGCGTGGCTTGCAACCGGCTCAACGCTTCGAGGCCGTCCATCCCCGTGAGCCAGACGTCCAGCAGGATTACTTCGAGATCTCCGGCGGCGGCGCGCTGCAACGCTTCCTCGGCCGAACCCACTGTTTCCACCTGATAGCCCTCGTCTTTCAAAATGAGGGCGAGGGACTCGCGAATTCCAGCTTCGTCGTCCACGATCAGAATGTGCGGTTTGGGCATCATGGTGCGGTTTCGGAACTGTTGGAGTCCAGCGCGCCGGCCGCGGTAAGTTCCGCTGCGGGCAACTCGACGAGAAACCGCGACCCAATCGGCTGATTGTCTTCAACGTGAATGCTGCCGCCGTGTTCGGCAACGATGCGCGCGGCAATAGCCAGTCCAAGACCAGTACCGCGATTTTTTGTGGAGAAATGAGGCAGGAAAAGCCTGTCCTTATCCTGCGGGGAAATTCCGTGGCCTGTATCGGAGACGCAGATCTGTACGGTTTCGGCGTCCGGATGCGAACAAGTGGAAACGATGATTTCGCGGTAGGTAGAGTTTTCAAGAGCTTCCGCGGCGTTGTCAATCAAGTTCACGACTACGCTGCGAAGCAGGCCACCGTCCGCGCGAACGACCGGCAGGGTTGAGGATAGGGAAGTGCGCAAAGTGATGCCATCGAGGCGGCCGGAAAACACTTCGACCGCTTCATGCACGATCGTGTTGGCATTGGTGGGGGCGAGTTTGGCGATCGGGAACCGCACAAACTGAGAGAACTCGTTCACGAGAGAGGCCAGAGTCGAGACTTCGCGCTCGATGAGCCGGGAGCATTCCTGGGCCAAGGCAGTCAGTTCAGGGTCACCCGCGATATCCGATTCAGCAGAGCCCCGGCGCTCCAGGAATCTCGAAAGTCTTTGCGAAGAGAGCTGAATGGGGGTAAGAGGATTCTTGATTTCGTGCGCGATGCGGCGTGCAACTTCCTGCCAGGCGGCTGACTTTTGCGCGCGAAGCACTTCCGTCAAGTCATCCAGGACGAGCACGTAACCGGAGTTAGCGCGGCGAGGACCCAGGGAACTGGCGGTTACGGCCAGATGCAGGACGCGTCCGGAAACGACCGTCTCTATTTCGCGGGAAACGACTCCCATGCGCAGCGAGCGGCGCATAAGCAATTGAAGAATGCGCGTAGCCTCGGGGCCCAGAAGTTGCTCGAGCGTATTCGCCTCGCGGGCTTCCGCGCCAAAGATTCGCATTACGGCGGTGTTCGCCCGGAGAATCGCTCCATTAGCATCCAGAGAAATAACTCCGGTCGGAATGTTTTCGAGCACGGCTTCCATCAACTGACGGCGGCGCTCCAATTCTTGGACTGCTTGCTGAAGGTTGCGGGTGAACTGATCAATCTGCGAGCGGCTGTCGCGCAACTGCGCGCTCATCGCGTTGAAGGATCGCACGAGAACGCCAAGTTCGTCCTGAGCTTGCTCGGCAACCTGGTAATCGAAATTCCCCGCCGAGATTTCCCGCGTGCCCTCCGCCAGAGCCTGGATAGGGACGGTCACTTGCTTAGCGAGAAAAAGCGCGACCCAGGTGACTGAGGAGAACAAAAGTACGGTGAACAAGAGCAGGACAAGGAGCATTTGCCGTTTCAGGAGGCGCAGGCCTTGTTTTTCCTGGCTGTATTGAAGCGTATCGGCTTGGATCTCGGTGATTCGTGCGAGAAAGTTAGGGCTGGTGCGATACGCCGCCACGGTGGATCCCGCAGGCTGGATGCCCGATGGGTTGGGCACGCGCACGGCGAAGTAGTCCTGGCCGTCAGCCTCCCAAATTTCCATGCCGGAAGGCATCGTGCGAACCGGCCTCCCTAAGACGCCCATGCGAGCGCAGATTTCCCCCTGGCGATTTTCGGATTGGTGGTCGCAGGCCACTCCTCCTTCTGTAGCTTTGCCTTGCGCGTCAAGGATCCAAATTGCGTCGGCGCCTTTTTGTAGGGCGTGCTGCACTCGAGCGGAGATTGTCGGTGAAGTGTCCGTCTCCACAGTGCGCGCCAGGCTGGCAAGCCTGGGAATCTGCGAATGGCCGAGATCGTTCATGAGTTCTTGCGTTTTTTGGGAGGCAATCTCCAGAGGGCGAGGGAACCAGCGCTGTAAGGTGCGGTTAATCAGCGAATAGCTGACGATGAACATGAAGATAATCGGAAGCAGGGAAATCGCCATGGCGCCGACCAGCATTTTGGTCTTGAAGCGGCCGCCAAGCTTCTCCCGGCTCCGCTCGACCCACAGCCGGACGATGCTGCGTCCAAGAATCAGCAGAAAAACAAGAAATGCAGCCGTGACGAAAATATTGACTGCAAAGAGCGGCATGACGCCGCGCCAGGCTTTGGGCTCGAAGGGAACGTCGAGCGAACCGAACGTAAACACGGCGGCGAGCAGCAGCGTCATCAGGACGCCGCCGATGGCCATACTCCACCGTTGTTTGGAATTGAGATGGCTCATTTCGCGAGACTCACCAGTTCACGGCCCTGCCAAACCTCAAAGTCACCTCTTAAGTGACGATTTCTGCCCCTTGCATCATTTCTGCTCTATAACTCAAAGCTCGCATGTCCCAGCCTTGGAATAGCCCATTCGAACCGCTCTTTTGCACGATATCCAGCGTTTTTCTGCAAGTCAAGAACGCCGCCTGTCCTACGTTCAAAAAACCTGCCCCTGTGTACAGGTATTAGCCATTTCAGAACTACCGTCGAATTTCCGCGCACCTTCGCAGCCTTCATTTGCTATGTTGACCGTGGGTGCAAAACGTCAGGGAGTGCTGCGGATGTCCGTCCGTTTGGGCGAGATATTAATTAAGGAAAGCCTGATCACTCAGGACCAGCTCCAGAAGGCGCTCGAATTCCAGCGCACAAATGGCGGCAAGCTGGGAAGCTGCCTGACCAAGATGGGCTTCATCACCGATGACGATATCACCGGTGTCCTTTCCCGGCAGTATGGTGTTCCCTCCATAAATTTGAAGTATTACGAGATAGACCCCAACGTCATTAAGCTGATCCCTCAGGATACGGCGCTTCGTTATCAGGTAATCCCGCTTTCGCGTGTCGGCTCCGTCCTGACCATTGCGATGACCGACCCCACCAACGTTTTCGCGATGGACGACATCAAGTTCATGACCGGCTTTAACGTCGAGCCCGTGGTGGCTTCCGAGTCCGCTATCGGCGAAGCCATCTCCCGCTTCTACGGCGGCTCGGATGCGAACGCCGAAGAGCTCAGCAAGATGATGAAAGACCTGGTGGATGAAGACCAGGAACTCGAGTTGGCCGCCGAAGAAGCCGAGATGGACACGGCGACCCTCGAGAAGGCCGCCGAAGAAGCGCCCATCATCAAGCTCGTCAACCTGATTCTGACGGACTCCGTGAAGCGCGGGGCCAGCGACATTCACATCGAGCCCTACGAACTCGAAATGCGCGTCCGGTTCCGCGTTGACGGCCAATTGCAAACCGTCATGTCTCCTCCATTACGCTTGAAAGACGCGATCACCAGCCGCCTGAAAATCATGGCCAAGCTGGACATCGCCGAAAAGCGACTTCCGCAAGACGGCCGCATCATGATCAAGTACAAGGCCGATGGCAAAAGGAAAGAACTCGACTTCCGCGTTTCCACCGTCCCAACGCTTTACGGTGAAAAGATCGTTCTCCGCTTGCTCGACAAGGAAAACCTGCGCCTGGATATGACCAAGCTCGGCTTCGAGTCCGAGTCGCTAAAGAAATTCGAGCGCAACATCTTGAAGCCCTACGGCATGGTGCTTGTCACTGGTCCGACCGGCTCGGGCAAGACCAACACGTTGTATTCCTCGGTCGCGCGTCTCAATACAGTTGACACCAATATCATGACCGCCGAGGACCCCGTCGAGTTCCAGCTCTCCGGCATCAACCAGGTGCAGATGAAAGAGCAGATCGGCTTGAACTTCGCCGCCGCCCTGCGCGCCTTCCTGCGGCAAGACCCGAACATCATTCTCGTTGGCGAGATTCGCGACTTTGAAACAGCCGAAATCGCGGTCAAAGCGGCGCTCACCGGCCACTTGGTGCTTTCCACGCTTCACACCAACGACGCGCCATCGACCATCAGCCGGCTCATGAACATGGGTATTGAGCCTTTCCTTGTGGCCACTTCCGTCAACCTCATCTGCGCGCAGCGCTTGGTGAGGCGCATCTGTTCGAATTGCAAGGAAGAACTCGAGCTTCCTGAGCAGGCGCTTATTGATGCCGGATATTCCCCCGACGAAGTGAAGACGACTAAGATTTACCACGGCAAAGGCTGCACGACCTGCAACAAGGGTGGATATAAAGGCCGCACGGGTTTGTACGAAGTCATGGAAATTAATGACGAACTGCGAGAACTCATCCTGGTGGGTGCCTCGGCTCTCGAATTAAAAAAGAAGGCGATCGAGCAAGGCATGATTACACTCCGCCGCAGCGGCTTGATCAAGGTCGCGGCCGGAATGACCACCATGGAAGAAGTTTTGCGCGAAACGGTCTTATAGGAAAAAGGTGAAGCGATGGCCGGAATTACTCTGAGCGAACTGCTCAAGAAAATGATCGAGATGGGAGGCAGCGACCTCCACATCACCACGAACAGCGCTCCCCGTGTCCGCGTTCACGGACATCTCCGTGCTCTGGACATGCCGCCGCTTACCGCCGCCGATACAAAATCTCTGGCCTACAGCGTCTTGACCGATGCACAGAAGCACCGATTCGAGGAGAACCTCGAGCTCGACTTTTCCTTCGGCCTGAAGAATCTCGCTCGCTTCCGCGGCAACGTATTCAACCAGCGCGGCGCGGTTGGCGCGGTTTTTCGTACCATTCCCTGGGAGATCAAGGGTTTCGACGCGCTGGGTTTGCCGACGGTAGTCCGCAGCCTCTGCGACAAGCCCCGCGGCCTTGTGCTCGTTACCGGCCCGACCGGTTCGGGCAAGTCCACAACTCTCGCCGCCATGCTCGACAAGATCAATAGCGAGCGCGAAGAGCACATGATCACGATCGAGGACCCGATCGAATTTTTGCATAACCACAAGAAGTGCCTCGTGAATCAGCGCGAAGTCCACGCGGACACGCACTCGTTCGCAAACTCTCTGCGCGCGGCGTTGCGCGAAGATCCGGACGTCGTGCTCATTGGCGAAATGCGCGACCTTGAAACCATCGAATCGGCCCTGCGTATCGCAGAAACCGGCCACTTGACGTTTGCGACCCTGCATACCAACTCGGCTGCTTCCACCATCAACCGTATTATTGACGTCTTCCCCTCTCACCAGCAGCCTCAGATTCGCGCCCAGCTCTCCATGGTGCTCGAAGGCATCCTTTGCCAAGCCCTGCTTCCACGTGCCGATAGCCGTGGCCGCTTGATGGTCATGGAAGTGCTAATTCCCACGCCTGCCATTCGCAATCTGATTCGCGAAGACAAGATTCACCAGATTTATTCCGCCATGCAGACGGGTACTGGGCAGACGGGCATGCAGACGTTCAATCAGTCGCTCGCGAACGCATATTTTGCGAAACTGGTCACACTGGACTTGGCGCTCTCCCGCTCCTCGAATCCCGATGAATTGCAGGACATGATCAATCGAGGAGTATCTGCACCTGCGGGTGGCGGCGGCAAAGCCCCGGTGGCAGGCAAACGGTAGTGGATTTCGCTAAGGTCCCGTGCTCGGCAATGGTTTTTGAGTAGGATTAGGAGGAAAGAAAATGCCGGTCTTTACATATCGTGGAACGAACCGTTCCGGCGCGAGCGTCAGCGGTGAGATGACCGCGAACAGCAAGGCGGAGCTTCAGAATATTCTCCGCCGCCAGCAGATTACGCCGACGAAGATGTCGCAGAAGGGCAAGGAGTTTAATCTCCCCACCTTTGGCGCTGGCGTCAACTCCAAGGAGCTGGCCATTTTCACGCGGCAATTCTCCGTCATGATCGACGCCGGTCTGCCACTCGTGCAGTGTCTCGAGATTCTCGCCAGCCAGCAGGAGAACAAGACTTTTCAGAAGGTGTTGACGGGTACGCGCGGATCCGTCGAAGGCGGCGCGACTCTTTCCGCGGCCATGCGCCAGTTCCCCAAAGTCTTCGACGCTCTCTATGTAAACATGGTGGAAGCAGGCGAAACGGGCGGTATTCTCGACACCATTCTCCAGCGCCTTTCCTCTTACATTGAGAAGAACGTCAAACTTCAGCGCGCCGTCAAGTCCGCCCTGGTTTACCCCGTCGGCGTTTTGTCGGTGGCGGCGGGCGTTATCATCCTCCTCCTTTGGAAGGTCGTTCCGATTTTCGCCACCTTGTTCGCCGGCTTGGGCGTGGATTTGCCCTTGCCTACCAAGATTGTTATCGGTTTGAGCCACCTGATCGGCAGCATCTTCGGCTTGCTCTTTCTAGTAGCCATCGTCGCCGGGATTTTTGGCCTCAAGGTTTGGTACGGCACTCCTCAAGGTCGTTACGCGCTCGATTCCGTCGTTCTGCGCTTGCCGGTCTTGGGCATTTTGATGCGCAAGATTGCCGTGGCGCGTTTCACGCGGACTCTCGGAACACTGATCTCGAGCGGCGTTCCCATCCTCGAAGGTTTGGACATCACCGCCAAGACCGCCGGAAACGCGGTCGTCGAAAAGGCATTGCAACAGGTCCGCAAGGCTCTTGAAGAAGGAAAATCGCTGACAGACCCCTTGAAGGACTCCAACGTCTTCCCTGGCATGGTCACGCAAATGATCAGCGTCGGTGAACAGACCGGCGCCATGGACGCCATGCTCCAAAAAATCGCGGACTTCTACGAAGAAGAAGTGGACGCCGCGGTCAAAGACCTTTTGACTGCTTTGGAGCCCGTCATGATCGTTTTCTTGGGTGTAGTCGTCGGCGGCGTGGTTATCTCCATGTACATGCCGTTGTTCTCGTTGATCGGCAAACTCAGCGAGGTTCACTAGTCTCGGGCTCGCGCAGCGAGCAATATCCATTTGGCGAAGGGCGGGGAAGGAATTCCCAGCTCTTCGCCGTTTCTGTCTAAACTAGGGGAAGCCCGGCTTAAGAGGGGTCTGGATCGCGGGCGACCGATGGCTCAAAACACGACAACCAGAGAGTGGCTGGGATGGCTGACGCGCGTTCGCCTGCTCACCATTCTCTTGATCCTGATCGTGGATTTGTTCTGGCCCCAGTACGTCCCCGCATCGAGCACCAACCGGGCGTTTCTTCCCATCCTCGTCGCATGGGTCGCTCTTGCCGTTTTGTTTATCGGGTTAGTTCGCTGGTTTTCCTCGGCCGCGTGGCAAGGCGTGCTGCAAGTCGCCACAGACATCCTTGTCATCTCGGCGTTGGTCTACACCACTGGGCTGCAAGAGAGCTATTTTATTTCCCTCTACCTGCTGGTCATCATTGTTGCCAGCATCCTCTTTTCGCGCCGCGCCGCCTTCATCACCGCGGGTGTCTGTTTGGCCGTTCTGGGTGGGATGAGCATTCTGGGCTTCATCGGCCGGCTTCCTCGCACGTTTCAGGTCACGCCCAGCCCTGAAGGGCTGCGAGTTTGGTTCCTGAGCAATCTCTTTGGATTTCTTGCCGTCGCGTATCTCGCGAGCCTCCTCGCGCAATCCTTGCGCAGCAAGGGCATCGAACTCGAAAAAAAGAGCGAAGAGCTTCTGGAACTTCAGGACTTCACAAAGGACATCATCCATTCCATGCGCGGCGGTTTGATCACCACGGACTTGGAAGGGAAAATCGTCCTCCTGAACCGCACCGGTGAGGAAATTCTGGGCGCGCGTTTTGTGGACTTGCGTGGCCGTAAGTTGGCCGAGATCGAGCCGAATTTTTGGCTTCCCGGAGTGGAAGTTTCGGGCGACAAGCCCATGGTCCGTACGGAAATTGACTACCGCACTCCCGAAGGCCTCGTCCGTTATCTGGGCATTTCCGTTTCGCCGCTTCGGACTCGCAGTTCCGCCCTCAGCGGCTACGTTTTCAATTTTCAAGACCTCACCGAGTTGCGCCGCCTGGAACAGGAAGTCGCCACCAAGGAGCGCATGGCCGCACTCGGCCGTCTCTCCGCAGCGATCGCCCACGAGATCCGCCAGCCACTGACGGCCATGGCCGGAGCGGTGAAGGAGTTGGCCCGTCTGGTGCCGCTCGAAGATGATGAAAAACATCTCGTAAATATTGTCAGCCGGGAATCCGAACGCTTGAATCACATCATCACGGACTTTCTGAACTATTCCCGCGAGAAATCTTATGAATTCCAGGACGCGGATGTCCGCGGGCTCCTCGATGAGACTCTCACCTTGCTCGAAAGGAAGCCCGAAGTCGAGAACAAGTACCGGATTCTCCGCACGTTTAACGGAAGCGAAATGCGCGCGCGCGTGGATGTGAACAAGATGAAGCAGGTTTTCTGGAACCTCTGCGACAATGCCATTCGCGCCATGCCCAGTGGCGGCACTTTGACCGTCGGGGTGGAACGTCTGCCGTTTTGGCTGCGGATTGCTTTCCGCGACACGGGAATCGGGCTGGATCCGCGTCAGCGCGCCAAGATTTTTGAGCCCCTGCAATCCGGTTTTGAGGGAGGCACGGGACTTGGTCTGGCGATCGTCTACCAAATTGTTCAGGCGCACAGCGGGAAAATCACCGTGGTCTCAGAGAAGGACCGCGGCGCGGAATTCATAGTCGAGCTGCCAAGGACGGCGTGAGGTTTTATGCAAGGAACAAAAACCGCGGTAAAGGAAGCGCACAACGAACTGATCCACATTCTCGTCGTGGACGACGAGCGCTCCATTTGCGAACTGCTTGAGATCACCTTTCGCAAGGAAGGGCATCGCGTCGAAGTTGCGCACAGTGTCGAGGCTGCTAAGCGAAAACTGGAATCTCAGATCTTCGACATCATTATTTCCGATGTTCGCATGCCCGGAGCCACCGGAGTGGATCTCCTGAAATTCGCGAAGGAGATTTCCCCAAATTCGTTTTTCCTGCTGATTACCGGCGTGCCCACGGTGGAAACCGCGATTGCGGCGATCAACTCCGGCGCCGACCGTTACGTCATTAAGGACCACGAACTTGTGGACCAATTGAGGCGCGCGGTCGCTGAAGTCTCTGAGAGTTTGAAATGGAAGAAGGAAGCGGGTTACCTGAGGCGCGAACTCCGCCGCTTGACGGGGCTGGACAACATCATTGGTCAAAGTCCCAAGATGCGCGCCATCTTCGACTTGATTCAAACGATTGCTCCGCAGTCCAGCCGCGTCCTAATCACCGGCGAAAGCGGGACCGGAAAAGAACTTGTTGCCCGCGCGATTCACGAGAATAGCCAACGTTCCCAAGCTCCTTTCATCACGATCAATTGCGGCGCGTTTCCCGAAACTCTTCTCGAGTCTGAATTGTTTGGCTACATGAAAGGCGCTTTCACCGGGGCCAACGAAAATCGTCAGGGACTTTTTCAGGCGGCTCATGGCGGCACCCTCTTCATGGACGAAATCGGCAATATGAGTCTGACTATGCAAGTGAAGCTCTATCGTGTCCTGCAGGAGGGCAAAGTTCGCCCTGTCGGCAGCACGGAGGAAACGGACGTGGATGTCCGCATCATCGCCGCCACCAACAAAGACTTTGAGAAAGAGATAGCCGAGGGCCGCTTTCGCGAGGATTTGTACTATCGCTTGAGCGTTATTCCCATCCAACTCCCACCCTTGCGCGAAAGACGTGAGGACATTCCTCTGTTGGCCAGGCATTTCCTCGAACGATTCCGCAAATCCATGGAAAAGCCCATCGAAGGATTGTCCCCCGAAGCGATGCGCCGTTTGGAATCCTACGATTGGCCAGGCAATGTGCGCGAATTGGAAAATACTATGGAACGAGCTGTCGCGCTCGAAACGGGTGGCGAGATCTCATTGCGAGTCTTGCCGGATCGCATCGCCGGCTACTCGTCCGCTGCGGCGTCCGGCCCCGGGGGAGCATTCACTTTTCCGGCCGAGGGGCTGGATTTTGAAAAGGAGATTGCGGACGCAGAGCGGCGCTATCTTATTGCGGCGCTTGAGAAAAGCGACGGCGTTCGAACGCGCGCAGCCGATCTTCTGAAGATCACCTACCGCTCCTTCCGCCACTACGCCAAAAAGCACAACGTCTGACACAAACTCACAGGCTGGATTGGACTTGACTCTGGATTTGCAGGACGTCCTCGCGATTGAGCGCGGCGATCCTCAGTTCCTTCTTGGGAATTAATTTAGCGGTTCAGACGGACAGCTGCCCGGTAGCAGAAGATCGTATATTAGCCTAGAGGCGACGAGAGTTCCCAAATGAGAGAAGTTGCTTACATTCATTGGCATCATTCTGGAAGCCAGAAACCCTCTGGAACCGCATCCCTGAGTCTTCTCTGAGCTTGTTCTACTTCAGAATGCCGGTTGTGACGATAGCATGCGAGCTCCATCCGCCGACTGGAAGCTAGGGCCGTAAGTCGTACTCGCGTGCTTTCGATTGATGGTATTGGACTTAGAGCGCTAACTGGCTGAAGAGTTTCCCTAGGGTCCGGCTGCTTCTGGTGCTCGTTAGTCACCGCCAATTGCCGATTCATTTGGTCCCGTTCACGCGCGGAATCCTCAAGAAATGGAGCCTGAAATGCTCCCTGGTTGGATGTAGTCTCGGGTTCCTTTGCAGAGTTGAATTCGCCTGAATCGACCGGGCGAGGGGACATTCCAGGAGAGCGATTTCGCGAGTTAAGGACTAGGTGTTGCAGATCCTCAATTCTCGAATTCGTTTTGTTTCATCGCATATTCCCAATGATTTGAGCCTGTTTTCGACGAGACAGATGAGGGGCGTGACCGGGTCTTCGGGGTGACGAAATCTGTCGTTCCCGTGGACAAAAACAGCCGAAGCTCCTCAATATTCGGGAGGCTCAAAAGGAAAGCATGGAAAGCCCCCGCAAGTTTGTGATTATAAGTTGCGTATTTATAATAACTTACGGGATGGAGCAGCCAGAGTCGTCTCGGATGCGTGGTTGGTAGCTGGCGTGCCTGTTCAAGAGCCTCGAGAGAATTCTATATGGCTTTTCCCAAAGGGCATGGTATGAAAAACCAGAAGGGGTTTTCCCTTATCGAGTTGTTGATCGTCGTGGCAATCATCCTCATCATTGCCGCCATCGCAATTCCGAACTTGCTTCGTTCCCGTATGGCCGCCAATGAAGCGTCAGCCATGAACTCGCTTCGCACCATCAACACTGCGGAGGTCACCTACAGCTCAACTTATGGCCTCGGGTACACTGCGCTCTTAAATTTGGCTATCCCAGTCGCTGGCTGTCCCGCTGCTACAACCGCTGCAGCCTGCCTGGTCGAGAGCGATCTGGCTGCAGGTACAAAGGCCGGCTATACCTTCACCGTTGTCCCTGCTGTGGGCGCGGGGACTGCAGCCAGCCCGTATGTTAGTTTCAACTCCACTGCCGTTCCGGTGGTTCCCGGCCACAGTGGGCAAAGCGATTTCTGCTCGGACGAATCCGGCGTCATTCGCCGCGATCCTTCGGGTGCAGCAGGCGCGGTTGCCGCCTGCCAGACTTCCGGTCTGAACCCGGTTCAGTAACCCGGGTAAGTCGTTGACGTTCGTCTCTTACAAATTTCCTTAGTGCCCAGCCTTCCAACGAGCACGGGACTAACCCTCCCGTGCTCTTCTCTTTTCCAACCTGCATCATTCAGCCCCCCGCGTCCCCCTCTCGGCCCAGAGTTCGACCCAGCTCGCTTCGCTCCTGGTTGCCCTTTTGCGCCTTTGCATTCCGACCAAAAACGTCAAATCCCCCTTGCCACACCTTGCCAAAAAGTACCATTCGACCCAGCACTAGTACTTTTCTGTGCTTCTATCCCAGTGATTTCATGTGTTTTGCACTGTTAGCAGCGATTCTTCCTCGACTTCCCATTCTGGCATTCAGCTTGCCCATCTCAGCACCGTGCTCTGGCACCAGATTGAATTAGACTCCCAAGGAGATAGCATGAAGAAACAGAAGGGTTTCTCTCTTATCGAGCTGCTGATCGTCGTGGCGATCATTCTGATCATCGCGGCCATCGCCATTCCGAACCTCCTCCGCTCCCGCATGGCGGCTAACGAGGCTTCGGCGGTGGGTTCTCTCCGTACGATCAACACCGCCCAGGTCACCTTTAACTCGACCTACGGCGTTGGCTACGGCAGCTTGGCTGCGCTCAGCACGCCCGTGGCTGGCTGCGCGGGCGCGATCGTTACCGCGGCTTGCTTGATTGACAGCAACCTCGGTGGCGGCACCAAGAGCGGCTATACGTTCGCTTCCACTCCGTCTAACGGCGCGGGAACGGCGGCTAGCCCGTACCTCAACTTCAACTCCAGCGCGATTCCGGTGGCAGCTGGCCAGAGCGGACAGAGCGATTTCTGCTCCGATGACTCCGGCGTGATTCGTCGCGACCCCACGGGTGCGGCGGGTGCGGTGGCTGCTTGCAGCACCTCCGGTTTGGCTCCTCTCCAGTAAGCTGGAAGGAACCGCTGGCGGTGGTTCGGGTCATATTGGCCTGAATCGCCAAGAAAACTTAAAGAGCGCGGGATCCCTTCCCGCGCTCTTTTGTTTCCGCGTTTGTGCCGCATCTGTTACTTCCGGAAGCAGCCTCCCGAACCGGCTCTCGTTCGCTTTCCCGCCCTCTTCTGTCAGGATGCTTGCTTATGGCCAAATTTCGGCGCTTCTCGCTGCCGTAAAAGGTCCCATTTTGGCCGACTGGGTGGTACTGTTCCCTTGTGATCCCTATCACGGTCCGTAAATTGCAGATTCTGAATGCCTTAGTGGCCATGACCCGCTATCCTGCTCGCTTTTCGTTTGGTTCTTGTCGTGCTCCTTTTCAGCCTAGCTTGTGGACCCAGGTCATCGAGGTTCACTCCTAAGGAGAATGTAAGAAAACATGAAGAAGCAAAAGGGTTTCTCTCTTATCGAATTGCTGATCGTCGTGGCGATCATTCTGATCATCGCGGCCATCGCCATCCCGAACCTCCTCCGCTCCCGTATGGCAGCTAACGAGGCTTCGGCCGTGGGTTCTCTCCGTACGATCAACACCGCTCAGGTCACCTTTAACTCGACCTACGGCGTTGGCTACGGCAGCTTGGCTGCGCTCAGCACGCCTGTGGCTGGCTGCGCGGGCGCGATCGTTACCGCGGCTTGCTTGATTGACAGCAACCTCGGTGGCGGCACCAAGAGCGGCTACAAGTTCGCTTCCACGCCGTCCAACGGCGCGGGAACGCCGGCTAGCCCGTACCTCAACTTCAACTCCAGCGCGATTCCGGTGGCAGCTGGCCAGAGCGGACAGAGCGATTTCTGCTCCGATGACTCCGGCGTGATTCGTCGCGACCCCACGGGTGCGGCGGGTGCGGTGGCTGCTTGCGGCACTTCTGGTTTGGCTCCTCTCCAGTAAGTATTTTGGGAGCGAACCAATCCGGGTGCTGAGGCCCCTTAGGCCTGTATCGCACAGAGCTCAAAGAGCGCGGGATCACCTCCCGCGCTCTTTTTTTCTCCCCCATCTGAGCGGACGGGGGCATGGCTGACATTTTAGACCGGGCACATTCCTGACACTTTCTGGTCTTGCAGGTCCTGCGTTGCAGGGCCGGAAGCAGGGGTCGCGGGGGCGTCTTGGTTCCTTTCTTTCCTGTAAGAGTTTTTGG
>DATEHE010000017.1:0-67391 GCA_035279745.1 Candidatus Acidiferrum sp.
TGTGCGCACCAGCCGCCAACTTGTGCAGGAACTCGGCCGCGAACCTACCAGCGAAGAAATCGCCAAGCGCATGGACATTCCGGTGTCCAAGGTTCGCAAGATTCTGAAAATCGCGCAGGAACCCATCTCTCTCGAAACTCCCATCGGAGAAGAAGAAGATTCGCATCTCGGCGATTTCATCGAAGACAAGGCCGTGGTTTCGCCGTCGGACGCGGTCATCAATTTGAATTTGAAGGAACAGACATCTTCCGTTTTGAAGACGCTCACGCCGCGCGAGGAGAAGGTCATCAAGATGCGGTTTGGGTTGGACGACGGCAGCGAACACACGCTCGAGGAAGTCGGGCAGTCTTTTGCCGTGACGCGCGAACGGATCCGGCAGATTGAAGCAAAAGCGCTGCGAAAGCTGAGGCATCCATCGCGCTCGAGGAAATTGCGCGCGTTCTTGGAAGGTCCTTCGCGGGATTACCTGTAGACCCCGGCTCAATCCGACGAGTTAATTCTTGAAACGCTCCGGCGGCGCCGGAGCGTTTTTCTTTAAAAAAACAGGAACTCTTCCTTTTTTCAAGCATCCAACCTGCGAAACTCGCGGCCGAAGCCAGGGGTACGGCCGGCGAGTCCAGGAATCGTTGACACTGCAACTCGAGATAGCTATACTCGCGCTAAATCAGTACTTAACCGATTTAGCTTTGAGTGGTCGGCGTATCGGCGATTCTTTCAAGGGGAGGAACTGCCATGAGACCGTTCAAGCTGGCCCTTCGTGGTTTTGTGTTGTTGTGCGCCGCGACATTCCTGTTGAGCACCGCAAACGCCCAGTACCGCGCTTCCATCCAAGGCGTCGTGACCGACCCTCAGGGGGCGGCCGTTCAGGGCGCTACTGTCACGCTGACAAACCTTCAGACTAACCAAACGCAAGTTTCGACCACCAACGAAAACGGAATTTACAATTTCAACGCGCTTCCGCCGAGCACGTATTCAGTCACGGTGGAGAAGGCCGGCTTCAAGAAGAAATTACTGTCAAATGTGAGCGTCATCCCGGAACAAGCGAACGCATTGAACATTCAGCTGGAGGTCGGGGAGATCACGCAAAGCGTCACGGTGAATGGGAACTCGACACCCCTGATTGATACGGAGACCGCCTCGATCAATGGGACCATTTCCGCAACCCAGATTCAGCAGCTCCCTTCCTTCGGGCGCGACGTGCTGAAGCTCGCACAACTCGCGCCGGGATCGTTTGCCGATAGCTCGCAGGGCGGCGGAGGGGGGAGCGGTTACAACCTTCCGGGCACGCAGAGCGGCGGTGGACAATCCGGCGGAGCTGACGGCATCTTCAAGACAGAGAATGGCGCTCAGGTGATTGCCAATGGACAGCAATCGGAGAACAACGGCATTTCCATTGACGGCATAAGCACGACGAGCGCGGTCTGGGGTGGCGCAACAGTGATCACGCCTTCGGAAGATTCCGTGGATAACGTGAAGGTCGTGTCCAACAGCTATGATGCGGAAGATGGGCGATTCTCCGGGACACAAATTCAAATTACCTCCAAAAGCGGTACGAACCATTTCCACGGCAGTTTGTTTTTAACGAGTCACCAGCCCAACCTGAATGCTTACCAGCGATTCAACGGGGCCGGTCTGCCTGTAACGCGTGACAACAACAAATTCGAACAATTTGGCGGGAGCGTTGGAGGCCCGATCTGGAAGGATAAAGTCTTCTTCTTTTTCAACTATGAGACCGTTCGTGAACCATTCTCCAACATTCAAGGCAACGGCTGGTTCGATACGTCTGCGTTCGACGCCCTGGCGCCTTCCGGAAGCATCGCTGGAAAATATCTTTCCTTTCCGGGAAACGCTCCCGTGGGAACCCTTAATCCCAGCGCCACTTGCGCAACCGCTGGACTGACGGAAGGCTTAAATTGCAGAACGATTCCGGGCCAAGGCTTGAATCTCGGCACCCCGCTGACGACGGGCCTGGGGACTCAGGACCTCGGCTGGACGAGTGCGCAGAATCCGGGTTGCGGAGGGGCTGGAACAGGCTGCGGAACCGCTGGGAGCCCGTTGGGGACCGTGGCCGATATCGCGAATTACACCACGATCAACCCAACCAGGTTCACGGCGGTGCAGTACAACGGCCGCCTGGATGCGAACGTTACGGAAAAGGATCGGGTCGGGTTTGCGATTTATTGGGTTCCCTTAACGCGGGATAACTTCAATGGTGACCGCGCATATGACGTTTTCCATCACTCACAAATCAACGACGCTTTCTCCGCGATCTGGGACCACACCATCTCTCCCAGTTTCCTGAATGAGTTGCGCGCCAATGCGGCCGGGTGGCGCTGGAATGAAGTCACCTCCAACCCACAGACTCCGGTCGGCTTTCCCGCCGACAGTTTTGGAACGATCGGCAGCATTTCGCTCAACGCTTTTGGCCCAGGCTTTCCCAGCATTCTGAACCAGTGGACCTACACTTTTAAAGATGTGGCCACCAAGATTTATGGACGGCATACGATAAAGTTTGGCGGCGAAGGGACGCGTCTCTTTTACTTGCAAGACTGTGCTTCCTGCGGCGTGCCGAGATACAACTTTTTCAACTTGTGGGATTTCCTGAATGATGCGCCGCAGAGCGAGGGGGGCAGCGGGCAAAGCTTCAATCCCAATACCGGAGCTCCGACGACGATTCGTCAAGACCAGCGCGAAAACATCCTGGGCTTCTTTGTCCAGGACGACTTTAAACTTCGCCCCAACCTTACGATCAATCTCGGCCTCCGCTGGTCTTATTTCGGGCCCTTGTACTCGAAACAGAGCAACATGTTCCGCGCGATCCCCGGCTCCGGGTCGAATTACCTGACGGGACTGACCGTACAAAAGGGCGATTCCTGGAACGCGCAGAAGAACAACTTCGGACCCCAAATCGGCTTTGCCTGGAGTCCCACGGCATTGTTCGGACATGAGTTCAACAGCCGGCTCGTATTTCGCGGCGGCTACGGCCTGAGTTATAGCGGCGAACAGATCGCCATTTCAGCCAACATCTCAGGAAATCCGGGACTGGCAGTGTCCCCCGTGTTCAGCTACAACACTCCCTCGAGTTGCGCGCAGCCGCTTCCGAACTGCGGCATTGTGTATGCGCTCTCGTCCGATCCGCACAACCTTAGCGGATATCCGGCGAACCCGAACGCGATTGCATCTTTTGGCGCGAATGGACTCCCAACCACCGGCCTGGTATTTCTGAGCATCTTCCCCACGACCCTGCCGACCATGCGCGTCCATCACTACTCGGTGGATGCCGCGTACGATCTCGGTTACAACACCGTGGCGACGTTGGGTTACCAGGGCAGCCACTCGCAGAACACGTTCTTCCACGAGAACCCGCTCGCGGTTCCAGCTACATTGGGCTATGCCTTCAACCCGCAGATTGGCGGCGGGGACTTGTGGGGCGTGAGCGGCCATGGCAACTACAACGCCATGCTGGCGGAATTAAATCATCGTTTCTCAAACCAGTTTTCTGCTGACGGCCAGTTCACCTGGTCGAAGTGCATGGATACAAGCTCAGCGCCGTACTCAGAGCAGCCGTATCCATACAACACCGGCCTCGATTACGGGCGCTGTGATTACAACGTGCAGAACGCGTTCAAGGTGTTCGCTGTCTGGCAACCGGTGTTCTTCCACGGCAGCAACGCCTGGCTGGAAAGGATTGCGGGGGGATGGTCGCTCAGCGGTATCTTCAATCTGCACTCGGGCTTTCCCTGGACGCCCATGGTGAACGTCAACGGAGGAAACACGTACTGCGCAAACTGCGGGTACGGGTCACTTTTCCCCGCCGCCTATCTCGGCGGCGCTGGACACAGCACCAGCACAAGTGCGTTCAAGACCGTCGGCAACTCGAACTTTCCTAACGGCGGCAGTACGTACTTTTCCCCTTCAACTTATGCCCCGTTCATGGGCACCACGCTTCCGCCGCCGCCCGGCGTCCACCGCAATTCGCTCAATCTACCCGGCTACAGGGACGTAGATCTATCACTCTCCAAAGCTTTCGGCCTGCCGCAGATGCCCGTGCTCGGGGAGAATGCCAAGATCGAGCTGCGAATTGACGCGTACAATTTATTCAACAACCTGAATCTCAATCCGAACCAAATTTCGAACAACATCGGCAGTTCGAATTTCGGCACCATTACAGGCGCCCTTGCTGCACGGGTCCTCACGCTTGGCGCCCGTTTCAGCTTCTAGTCCGATGGCGTGCGAGGTGCCTTGAGGACTGAAAAAAGTTCAAGAGGCGCCTCGCCACGCAACCAAACCTGTTCATTGCGCTAGATGCTGAGCCTTGGATAATTCTTCGTTAGCGTGGAGAAAGATTGTGCGGGGGAACTTGCGCAAACCGTTTGATCAACCGGAGTGACCAGGCCGTTGTAAA
The DNA here is from genome assembly GCA_035279745.1 of Candidatus Acidiferrum sp. Taxonomy (GTDB): domain Bacteria; phylum Acidobacteriota; class Terriglobia; order Acidiferrales; family UBA7541; genus Acidiferrum. Next base: position 4,406 of record DATEHE010000017.1, read on the forward strand.
AACGGCGAAACCCACGAGTACGGTTACTAGCAGCACAGGAACTCCCGTCGAAGCGGGAGGCAGGTTTTGCCCGATGGCGTAGTTGACCGCGGTGGTCACTACGAGCAGCAGAGCGCAGCCAAACCAGCCGAACATGCGCTGCAACTCCGCCAAAGTTTCCCCCTTCCGCTCCGGAGCCAGCCAATATTGTTTATTGGGCAGATTGATCATTTGGGCGGGCATTCGCGCGATGAGCGAAGGGATCACGAATCCCACGAGCCAGGCAATCGCCACGGCCCCCAAGAAGAAGGCGAAGAACATCTGCTTCGTCTGCCAGCCATTCGGATGGCCGTGAGCATCGAAGTGAGAAGCCACCACTTGGGGCAATTGGGCGTAGTTAGACCAAAAGTAGATCCCCGCAACAAGCGCGATGGCCAGGAACACAATTTTGGGAGTGCGCGTTTCCAAGGCGGGGCTCCTTTGCTCTAATGGAGCGTAACCGAGCAAAGGATTCGGCGCCAATAGTACGCGAGGGCGGAGTTTTGAATCAGTCAGGATGAGGCAGATGAATGTGCCGGGGCAGACGGCGTGAATCCGAGGTTGCGCGTTCTACTAGCCGCTTGCGCGTATTATAGAATACCGGCCCCAAAGTGGAACAATGAGCCAAACTCAAAAAATCGCTGGAATTGTGGTTGGGGCGCTGCTGGCTGCCTCGATTTATGGCTTTTACCGGACCAACCAACCGTACGCTGTTCTCGAGAACGGTGCCAACACCTCTGCAAGCGCCAAGACGCTGGTGGATCAGACGCCTTTGACTACGGCACAGCGCCTGGCGCAAATGACAACCAGCGAGGCGGAGCAGCCGTTCGTCGAAAACGCGTTGAACATCAGCGATCACGACATGGACCTTGCTTACGCTGCGGCTGAGCGCGATTTGGAAAATCACCCGCCGCAACCCACCCCGGAAGCAAAGCAAATCCAGGCCCGGCTGACTGCCGCGGAAAATGCGCTAGAAGCCGACAATGCGCTGGTGGCGCGCTTAACCGCGGACGCCGCCAAGGCAGCCGGGCCGAAGAAGGACGCTTTGGACAGCCAGCTCGTCGTGGCAAAGGCTCACCAGGATGAACATCAGGACGAAGTGGACGATGCCAAGGAAGATCTCCTGCGGGCCGGCGGCGACGCAGAGAGCCGCATCCAGGCGATGATGGCGGAGCACAAGGCTTCTTCGGACACCGTTGACAATTTCAAACTCACGATTGCGCCGGACGCAAACGAACGCGGCCTGATTCATAGATTCGGGCAGTGGTCCGCGCTTCACCAGAAGCAGCTGGCTCTTTGGAATGCGAAGCAGGAAGCCGATTCGGCTGCGGCCTCCTTTTCGGCCAAGCACAATGCCCTGGAAGCGAAACTGAACGGAGCCAAAGTTGGTAACAGTCAGTCATCCGGTGCGGCAGCGGGGACTAATTCCGCTCCCACGACCACAACGGATTTGAACGCGGATGAAACTGCCGCCCTAGTGAACACTGCCAAGGCGCGTTCCGAGAGCAGCAAAAAGCTGACGGGCTACGACAAGCGCATTGACGATCAAAAGCAGCTTGCTGGAAATTACGCCAATTGGATTGTGGTTCTGGCAAATAAGCAGCGCGCCGTGGTGCATCGAATCTTGACCGGCGTGATGTTGATCCTTGTCATCGTACTGCTCGGCCTGTTCTTCGATGGTTGGCTGGAGAGGGTGCTCGAAAAAACTTCGCTGGATCGCAGGCAAGTCGAGACGCTGCGGGGGGCGACGCGGGTCTCCCTGCAAGTTCTTGGAGTGCTTTTTATCCTGCTCGTGATTTTCGGACCGCCGAATCAGCTGGGGACGATTCTTGGACTCGCCGGCGCGGGGCTGACCGTAGCGCTGAAGGATTTCATCGTGGGGTTCATCGGCTGGCTGGTGCTGATGGGCAAGAACGGCATCCGCCTCGGCGATTGGGTGGAGATCAACGGAGTGACGGGCGAAGTCGTGGAGCTCGGAATGTTTCATACCGTGCTGCTGGAGACGGGGAACTGGACCGATTCCGGCCATCCCACCGGCCGACGCGTGACATTCACCAACAGCTACGCCATTGAAGGCCATTACTTCAATTTCTCGACATCCGGCCAGTGGCTTTGGGACGAGCTCCAGCTTGTGATTCCGCAAGGCAAAGATCCTTATCCGATCGTGGACGCATTTCAGAAAAAAGTGCTGGAAGCGACCGCGGAAAGCGCGAAGCAGGCGGAAAAGGAATGGCAAAGTTTGGCGCGTCCAAGAGGAGGGACGCCCAGCCTGACCGCCGCACCGGCCATTAATGTGAAGCCCGTCGTGGGCGGAGTCGAAATCGCGGTGCGATATATCACGCGCGCGAGCGAACGCTATCAGATGCGGGCGAAGCTGAATGAAACGGCGGTGGATCTGCTAGGCCAGGGTCATATCGTTGCGCAGCAGCCCGCCGGTACGGCTTAACCCAGCTCGCGCGAAAGCTGCCGGGCACGGCTCGCGGAAAGAGTGGCGCCGGCGTAGAGCAGAGCGAGCAGCGCATAGCCAGCAACAATACCCGCGCTTTCCGCAACGACGCCCAACGCAAAACTCATCGCCAACTGAACGCAAGTCGTGAAAATGGCCATCGCCGATTGCGTGCGGCCCATGAAATGACGCGGCACGATGGACATAAGCCCGGATTGGGCGGTCACGCCTCCTACTGCTCGGCAAAGCCCAAAAATGACCTGCAAAGTCACCGCCCCCACAAGGAACGAAACAAACGGCGTGGCGATGTGGCCCAGAGCAAGCACGGCGCAAGCCGCTACGTAGAGCGGCATGCGTTGCGAAGTGCGGAGCTGGCTGATGACCAAACCGCCAGTGATTGCGCCGAGCGCCCATCCCGCTTCGAGATAGCCCAGACCGCGCGCACCGGAATGAAGCACGTCGTTGACCAGGGCTACGAGAACGACGTTCGCGCTCACAACGCCGGCCATCATGATGGAGTGCGTGATCCCGAGGGAACGCACCAGCGGTTGCCGCTTGAGGTATGCGAAACCTTCTTTCAAGTCGGAATAGACGGCCAGAGATAGCCCGGCTTCGGCGACTTCCGGATTTTCTCCCGTTTCGAGAGCCTCGGCCGTGGCTTCGGTTGCCTCAGTGTATTGTCGCGGGTATTTCAGGTGGCTGCGCGGCGAGACGTAGCCGGAGCGAATGCAATAGAGGCAGTAGGCGGAAACGAAGTAAGTGAGGCCGTCAATACATAAGATGCCCGCAATGTTCGCGCGGTCGTAAATGAAGCCAACGAACGCGCCGGCGAGAAGCATTCCGCTTTGTACGCCGATGAGCACAGCCGCATTAGCCCCGGTGAACTGGCTCTCGGGGATCACTTCCTGCACCAACGCATTCACTGTGGACCAGTACATCGCGGAGCCGGTGCCGGTTATCAGAGTCATGGCATACAAATGCCAAAGCTCGAGATGGCCGCTCCAGGCGACATAAGAAGTGAGCAGGACAAAAAAGCCGCGGATCAGATCGAGAGAGAGCCCCAGATAGCGCCGGTCGAAGCGGTCAATCAGCACGCCACCCAAAAATGGGATAAATAGACCCGGCAAAGTGACAACGATAACCTGCAAACTGACCTTCACCGTCGAATGCGTGGCCGCCATGATGTACCAACTCACGCCGACGAAGTTCATCCCGCTGCCGAACAGCGAAACGAACATGGCCACAAAAAAGAAGCGGAAGCCGCGCTGTGCCCAGATCAGCTTCCAATCCACAGGGTGTGCCGTTGCAGTTGCCATCGAGCAGTCTAGATTACTATCGTAGGGGCACGGTGCTCCGGACGGCGAGGCGGCCCGTTCATAGTTGCAAACATCCTCTTCCGGTGCGCGCAGGGAGCGGCCTTATGGGCAACGAAATCGAATGCAGAGTGCGTTTCGGCAAGGAAGCGTCGAAAGGCAAGGCGCTTCTCGAAACAAATGAGATTTTGTTTCGCGGCGATTTCCGGCTCAAAATTCCATTTGCATCGATTAAATCGGCGAAGGCCGCCGACGGTGAACTTCATCTGCTGACGGCAAATGGCTTGGCTGTCTTCGAGTTGGGGTCGTTGGCGGAAAAATGGCGCGAGAAAATCCTGCATCCCAAAACGCGAATCGAAAAACTCGGCGTCAAGCCGGGAGAAACCGTCGCTCTGGTTGGCGGTCTTGAAAAGCAATTTTTTGACGAAATCAAAGCGCTGGGAGCTTTCGCGGCCAAGGGCAACTCTCTTACGGGCGTGTCGGCGATTTTTCTGGAGGCAGAATCCCGCGCGGAACTCTCTCGACTCGCAAAGCTCGCAAACTCGTTGAAGGGTGCCGCCTCGCTTTGGGTCGTGTACCCCAAAGGCCGCAAGGACATCACTGAAAACGACGTGCTCACCGCAGGACGCAAGGGCGGGTTGAAAGATGTGAAGGTCGTTGGCTTTTCCGCGACGCATACCGCGCTGAAATTCGTTCTGCCGCTCGATAAGCGCTAGTCATTCCCTCATCGGTTCTCGAAGCACACCGATTGAGTTTCGCGTTCGAGGCTTTTCCTTTCCGGCTAAGACTGGGTTTGTGGGACAACAACTTTAAGTTCTTGGACTGACTCTAATTCCTCGGCGCCGCTCCAGCACTACCGGCGCGCTGGATGCCGAAAGTTCGGCTCCTTGGTTTTGCCACGCTCTCAATCCCTCTCCGCGGCCGCCTCCATTCTCTCGCTGACAATCCTTTGCAAACTAAGCTAGAATCCGCGCACGGTAACTTTTCGGACTTGCCCTGCGTAGTGCTGGGATAGCAGGCACTTTCCAACCTCGTGGTGGAGGATCTCTCTATGGCTACGACAACCGCCGTTCCCCCGGCTGCGCCGGAAGCTCAACCGCAAATGAGTGCCATCAGCCGTCTCGTTGGCGTTTTGTTTTCGCCGCAAAAGACGTTCGAAGATATCGTCAGGAAACCGAGTTGGCTCGCCCCCATTGTGGTCTTGACCATCCTTAGTATTGCTGTGAGCGTGGGCCTGAATCAGCGCGTTAATTGGCGCGATTTCATCGGCCAGCAGATAGATAAGAGCCCTCAGGCGGCGAACCTCACTCCTGAACAAAGGCAGCAGCGCATTGATGCCGGCGCGAAGTTCGCCCCGATCTCCACCTATGTGTTCGGCACCGCAGGTCCTATTCTGTTTGCGTTGATTATCGGACTGATCATGTGGGGCGTATACAGCCTGCTGGGCGGCATCAGCACGAACTTCAGCACGGCGTTCGGTATTACCTCGCACGCGTTTATGACCGGATTGGTCAGTAGCCCGCTCTTTTTATTGATCATATTTCTGAAAGCCCCAGGAACAATCGATATGGACAATCCGGTGGCCAGCAACGTCGCCGCGTTGCTCCCGGACGATGCGGCAAAATGGCTGGTCGCCTTCTGCAAATCGCTGGATATCTTCACGATTTGGACCCTTATCCTCCTCGCCATTGGCTTCGCGGCGGTAAATCCGAAGAAGCTGAAGGGCGGTAAGACCTACGCCATCGCCTTCGGAATTTGGGCAGCGTTTGTGGTTTGTCGCGTCGGGTGGGCGTTTATCTTCTCCTGATACACTCGGGAAGTGAGTTTCTCGTTTGAAGTAACAACCACCGACCCCACCGGCGCGCGCTGCGGCGTATTGCACACGCCGCACGGCGCACTCCAGACGCCGTTCTTCATGCCCGTCGGCACGGCGGCGACGGTAAAAGCCTTGCGCAACGAAGCGCTCGAAGAGCTCGGCGCCGAAATTATCCTCGCCAACACCTATCACCTCTATCTCCGCCCAGGACATGAAGCCATCCGCAAGCTTGGCGGGCTCCACAAGTTCATGTCCTGGCAGCGCGCGATTCTCACCGACTCCGGCGGCTTCCAGGTCTTCAGCCTCTCCGAACTCCGCAAAGTCACTGAAGAAGGCGTGCGGTTCCGTTCGCATCTCGACGGCTCCGAACACTTGCTCACTCCCGAAAAAGCCGCGGAGATACAGCTCGCGCTGGGCTCGGATATTGCGATGGTTTTGGATGAATGCATCGAAACGCCGGCCGCTCGCGATACAGCGGAAGCAGCCGTAAACCGCACGACAGCTTGGGCAAGGCGCGCCCGCTCCTACTTCGTCGAGCAAGCCAGCCGCACTGACAATCTCGTGCAGTGGCAGTTCGGCATCGTTCAAGGCGCGACCTTCTCCGATCTGCGCCGTAAGAGCGCCCGCCAGCTTCTCGAACTTGACTTCCCCGGCTATGCCGTCGGCGGCCTTGCCGTTGGCGAACCGCACTCATTCACTTGCGAAATGACTGGCGAAGTCACCGCTCTTTTGCCCAGGGATCGTCCTCGCTATTTGATGGGCGTCGGCAAACCCGAGCAAATTGCGGACTACGTCTCTCTCGGCATTGACATGATGGATTGCGTGCTCCCCACACGCGCCGCCCGCCATGCTTGTCTCTACACCTCCGAAGGCCGCGTCCTCATCAAGAATGCGCGCTATTCCGCCGATCAGCGGCCGCCAGACCCGCATTGCACTTGTTCCGTTTGCCGCCGTTATACGCGCGCCTATCTTCGCCATCTTTTCTCTGCTGGAGAGCTCACCGCCGCCATCCTGGCAACCCACCACAATGTCCACTTTTACCTTGACTTAATGAGGCAAATCCGCGAGGCTATCGGGTTTGGGAACCTGGCGAAATTCACTTCTGAGATGCACGCGCGCTATGCTGTAGATCCGGCCTGAAGTCTGGGCTGGAATAGCGTCCGAGATTCTTCACGAGCAGCTTCGGCTCTGCCGAGGCTGACCTGCGCGGGATTACGAGCAGAGAATCCGGCGGGCTGTGAGCGGGCAACCGAAACCCGTCCGGCTGATTCCATCTCCCGGGGCTCGGGCCAGGCGCTTTTACAACGAGTTGATTGGAGCGATTCTTGAGTCTTTTGGCGGCATTCTTTTTTCAAGCATCCGGCGCGGCCAGTATTCTCGGCAATCCGCTAGTCATGATGATAGTGGTCATGGCCATCTTTTACGTCATGCTCATTCTGCCGCAGCAGCGCCAGCGTAAAAAAATGCAAGCCATGATCGCCGCCTTGAAAAACGGAGACAAAGTCATCACCAATAGCGGCATCTATGGAACTATCAACGGGCTTGACGGCGAAACGGTCATTCTCAAGGTCGCCGACCAGGTAAAAATTCGTATCGCGCGCTCGGCGATCTCTCAGGTGGAGGCATCGGAAGATGCGAAATAAACCCGCCCGAATCCGGATTGCGCGCCTAACTCTCTGACCATGAACCCAAACTTGAAGTGGAAAGCAATCTTCATCGTTGTTGCGATTCTCATCTGTATCTATAGCCTGATCGGATTCCCCACCTTTCCGACGTCCCTCTCGACTTTCGGGGAAAATTTCAAGCACCAGATCAAGCTCGGCCTCGACCTTCAGGGCGGCACTCACCTCGTCATCCAAGTCCAGGTTGAAGAAGCCATCGCCCAGGAAACTGACCAGATGGTCGAGCGCATCACCACCTGGCTCCGCGGCAAGAATTATAGCTACGACGAAGTTCGCCGTGTGGACGACACCCACGTCGTTGTTCGCAACGTCTCTCCGGATCACATCGGCGAGTTTCGCGACTTCATCTCGCAGCAATACGGCAATGTCTGGGACATGTCGCCCACCGCAGGTGACCCCAACTCTTACACTTTGACGATGCTGACTGGCGCCATCGCGCAACTTAAAGAAACCACGATGAACCAGTCGCTCGAAACGATTGATCGCCGCATCAACGCTTTAGGCTTGACTGAACCCATCATCCAGCTCCGCGGCGGCACGAATAGCAACGAAATCCTCGTGCAACTCCCCGGCGAGGGCGATCCCGGGCGCGTGGAGGCAATCATTAAGCAGGGCGGCCAGTTGGAACTGAATCTGGTCGAGGATCCCACCGTCTATTCCTCTGAAGCCGAAGCGCTTAGCCGGCATGGCGGCGTGCTCCCCCCAGGAACAGCGCTTGTCCCTGGGCGGGTCGAATCGAGTTCGACCCCGGGCTCCACTCCCCAAGGCGAGGGCTGGTACATCCTCACCCGGGCTCCCATCGTTACGGGTCGCGACCTTCGCAGCGCACAGGAGAACCGCAGCACTACCAATCCGGGCCAATGGATCGTGGATTTTACACTCTCCGCTGACGCTGCCACCCGCTTTGGGCCATTCACACAACAGAATATCGGCCATCAGATGGCCGTCGTGCTGGATCATCACGTTTATACCGCGCCTGTAATCAATGGCCGCATTGATGACTCGGGAATGATTGAAGGTAACTTCAGCCAGCAATCCGCGCACGACCTCGCTATCGTTCTCCGCGCCGGCGCGCTTCCGGCCTCCATCAAATATCTCGAGGAGAGGACCGTCGGCCCATCCCTGGGCGCCGACTCGATCCGCCACGGTGTCGAAGCCTCGGTTCTCAGCTTGCTGGTCGTCATGATTTTCATGTTGATTTACTACCGGCTCGCGGGAGCCAACGCAGTTTTGGCCCTCATCCTCAACTTGGTCATCCTGCTCGCTGTTTTGGCGCTTTTTGGCGCCGTACTTACCCTGCCTGGCATCGCCGGCGTGATTCTGACGATCGGCATGGGCGTTGACTCCAACGTCCTGGTATTCGAACGCATCCGTGAAGAATTGCGTGCGGGCAAATCTGCCGCTTCTTCCGTGGACGCGGGCTTTGAGAAAGCCTTCCTGACCATTATTGACACCCACGTGACCACCGTCGTTTCGGCCTTCTTCCTGTTCATTTTCGGCAGTGGCCCGATTCGCGGCTTCGCGGTCAGCTTGACGATTGGTTTGATTGCCAACATCTTCACCGCGATTTACGTTTCCAAGGCGATTTTCCAGTACCACCTGGCCAAGATGGACCGCCAGGCAGAGCTAAGCATTTAGACTGTACTAGAACTTATAGGGCTAAAGATTTCCTGTTTCGGAACGACTGAGTCATAGCGTTTTCCAGCGGCGTCTCCCAGACTATTTGCCTGGGAGGCCGTGGGAACAATCCTGGGGACGTTGGAGTCTAAGAAAGGGAAGCACAACCCGCATGATCGAGTTATTCAAAACGCCCAACATCGATTGGATGGGCAAAGCCAAGTATTTCTATGTCCTTAGCGGTCTCTTGCTGATCGTCGGTTGGGCTTCCATCTTCATAAAGGGCGGGCCCGCGGGCGGCGGCATCCCCTATAGCATCGATTTCAAGGGCGGTACGGACGTGGATGTCCGTTTCGCGCAGCCTCCTAACATTGACAAACTTCGCAGCGCCCTTTCCGCCCAAGGCATCGGCAACAGCGAGATTCAAACGATCAGCGACATCGCCACGTCCCACGCCAACGAAGTGCTTATTTTCGTCGAGCAAAAAGGCGAGGCGGAAGAAGCCGGCGAAACGAGTAAGGGGCGCATCATCAACGCACTGAACGCCATCTACGGAGTGTCCGGTGCTACCAAGCCGGATTTCAATGCCGCCACTCCCGCCTCCCTCGCCACCATCTTGACGCAGCGTGACCCTCTTCTTCTCTCCACGAATGCCGGCGATCGCTATGAGCAACTTGCCAAGACAATCCTCAATTACCGCGACACCACGGCTCAAGGAATTATTTCGAACTTCGATGAGCTCGCGAGCGTCCCGGGTGTAACCGCGCCGGTCGTCTCCGCGCTCAAAAATTCTTACGCGCTCGGCTCCTTCGCCATTCGCGGGGTGGAAGTCGTCGGGCCCAAAGTCGGCGGCGAGCTTCGACGCCAGGCGATCTACGTTACCCTCTATGCTTTAGGCGGTATGCTGGTATATATTGCCTTCCGATTCGAGCTGGTTTACGGAGCAGCCGCTGTCCTCGCCGTGTTTCACGACGTCTTGATCACGCTGGGCTTTTTCTCGCTGCTGCATTTCGAGGTATCCCTCACGGTGATCGCGGCTTTGCTTACCCTGGTCGGTTATTCGATGAACGATACCATCGTTATTTTTGACCGCGTCCGCGAGAATAATCGTCTGCTGCGCCGCCAGCCCTTCATAGATATTGTCAATACATCTATCAATCAGACGCTTTCTCGAACGATCCTCACGAGCGGTCTGACTTTCCTCACCGTCCTTGTACTTTTCCTCATGGGCGGCCAGGTCCTTCGCGCTTTCTCCTTTGCTCTCGTGGTGGGGATTGTGGTAGGAACGTACTCCAGTTTTGGTATTGCTGCACCGCTGGTAGTCGCCTGGAATCACTGGCGCGGCGGGCGTGGCGTTGCAGTTGGCACCGGAACCGCAGCCGGCAACAAACCCCGCGGCAGTGAAGGCGTTCCAGGACGCCTTGCCCCTGTCGGGAGGAGGTAGGATCTATGTTCGAAGATATGGTGCTGTCAGGAAAGGCAAAACGCACGAACAAGCCTTGGACGGTCGCAGTTTCCCTCGTCGTTCAGGCTGTGATCGTCGGCGTTTTGATCCTCATTCCTTTGATCTACACCGAGGCGCTGCCGAAGACGATGATGGCGACGATGTTGACCGCTCCCCCGCCACCTCCTCCTCCCCCGCCTCCCCCGCCTCCTCAGGCGATTGTGCACGTCCGGCCGCAAGTGCACTTGATGGACGCGGGTAAGCTCCTGCAGCCGAAAGAGATTCCAAAAGAAGTCAAGATCATCAAGGAAGATGCTCCTTCCATGGCAGGTGTCGAGGGTGGCGTTCCCGGTGGCGTGCCCGGCGGTTCGATGGGCGGCGTCATTGGCGGCGTTATCGGCGGCATGGGCGCGGCGCCTCCGCCCCCCAAGCCCACCGTCACTCGCATCCGTCAGGGCGGTAACGTCACTGCCGCCATGTTGATCAACCGTGTTCAGCCGGTCTATCCGCCGTTGGCTCGCCAGACGCGCATTTCAGGGACTGTGCGCCTGCACGCCATCATCAGCAAGACCGGCACAGTGCAGCAACTCGAAGTCATTTCCGGGCATCCACTGCTGGTACAAGCCGCTTTGGATGCAGTCCGGCAGTGGCGCTATCGGCCGACTCTCCTCAACGGCGAGCCGGTTGAAGTCGATACCACGATCGACGTTATTTTCTCTCTGAACCAGTAAACGGTCTGGCGTGCCCGTCGTGGGAAGGGCGCGCCGGTCCGGGTCTTTTGGCTTGGCAAACTCTCGCGTTGGCTCCGGAAAACCGGTTGCCATCAGAACTAAGGAGCAAAACGAATGGTAGCAACTCTGTTTGTGAATGCGACCCTGTTCCTGCAGTCTCAGGCAACGTCTTGGGACATCCGGAGCATGTGGGCCTCTATGAGCACCCTTCCGAGGATTGTGGTTGGAGTCCTTTTCATTCTTTCCATTTATTCCTTCGGCGTCATGATTGACCGGGCGCTGATGTACAGCGCGGCTCGCAAGCAATCTCGCGTCTTCGTGCAGCAGGTTGCCGGTGCTTTGAAGGAAGGCAAGCTGGATGAAGCGATCGCCATTGCTGAGCGGAACAAGAAGAGCCACATCGCCAAAGTCGTGGCGACTGGCCTCTCCGAATTCCAGTCCGCTTCCCAGCAAGTAACCGATGCTGACGTCATCGAAGCCGCCAAGCGCGGTCTTGAGCGCTCCGTCGCCATCGTTCACGCCGAAATGAAGCGCGGGCTTTCCGCCCTCGCCACCATCGGCTCGACCGCTCCTTTCGTCGGCCTCTTCGGCACGGTCGTCGGCATCTTGAACGCTTTCAAAGGCATCGAGACCAGCCACGCGACCGGCTTGTCCGCCGTCGCCGGCGGTATCGCTGAAGCCCTCGTTACCACGGCTTTGGGCCTCCTCGTCGCCGTTCCTGCCGTGTGGGCCTACAACTACTTCACCAACAAGGTTGAGGCTTTCGACGTCGAGATGGACAACTCCTCGATGGAGTTGATCAACTACTTCATCCTTCGTCGCGGCGGGGGAAAGAAGTAGGCGCGCCATGTCGGCTGGAATCAAAACTAGCGGCGGGCGTTACAAACCCCAGGCGGGAAGCCAGATGTCTACGCCGAACGTTATCCCCATGGCGGACATCATGCTCGTCCTGCTCATCATCTTCATGGTCGTCACTCCCATGTTGCAGAAAACTCTGCCCGTGGACATGGCGACCGTGAATAATGCCCGCGAAATGCAGGATGCGGACAAGGATGATGCCATCATTGTGGCCGTCACTCGCGATGGAACGATCTACTTGAAAAACGCCCGGATCAGCAAGGACGACATCACTGGGCAGATCAAGGATCTCATCGCCAACCGTCTCGATAAGACGGTCTACGTGAAGAGTGACGCCAGGGCCAAGTACGGAGACGTGGTTTCGGTCGTGGACGAAATTCGTTCCGCGGGCGTGGACCAGCTCGGCCTCCTGACTCAAGTGAATCAGGAGCACAGAACGACGCCGGCTCCGCCTCCTGCCTCTGCTCCCGCGGCTGATTAACGCCGGCGGAAGAGGCGGGGCGGTTGCCCGCGGCTGTTTTCTACCATTCGTTGCAGGCTTCCATCGACCGCGCCGGCTCCCACCCGGCGCGGCCCGATAAAGCCGGCAAGGCTCGCAAGACGCAGCTTGATAGGAGATGTTCCATGGGAATGCAGGTTGGTGACAATAAGGGCGGTGCGATGTCGGAGATGAACGTCGTTCCTCTCATTGACATCTTGCTCGTGCTGCTCATTATCTTCATGGTGATCACTCCGCTGACTCCCCACGGCTTGGATGCTCTCGTTCCTCAGCCCAATCCGAACAAGCAGGAGAATCAGGATTTGGAGAATAAGACCGTCGTCGTACAAGTGCTCAATGGCGACAAGCTGAAAATCAACCAGGAAGATACAAATTGGGACGGACTCGGCCCTCGCCTTGAACAGATCTTCAAGGATCGTGCCGAAAAAATCGCTTTCGTTAAGGGCGATAACGACGTCCTGTTCGAACAAGTGGCTCGCGCCATTGATATCATGCGGGGCTCTGGCATTGATAAAGTCGGTTTGATTACGGCCAAGCTCGAGGCCGGTCAGTAAAGGTTGTTCAGTCCGGCCGGTTGTGGTGGTGCCGGTCGGCGCAGGGTGTGAGAGTCCTCCTCGCGGGTAGATTTCCTTCATGCGAGGTGGCTCATGGGAATTTCGCTTGGTGGGGCAAAGTCCGGCGCGATTGCCGAAGTAAACGTGGTGCCGTTGATTGATATTCTGCTGGTGCTCCTGGTCATTTTCATGGTAATTCGGCCAGCCACGCAGTTCGGCCTCCCGGTGGACCTGCCTCAGCAAATCAGCGACGGAACTAAAACGCCCGGCACCGTGATTGTTGTGCAGGTTTTCGAAGACGGAACTTTGCGCATCAATCGGGATCCTGTGAGTTGGCAGGATCTTCAATCCAGGCTCGTGGAAATTTTTAGGCCGCGTGAATCCCGAGTCGCTTTTGTCCGCGGCGATGGCGCGCTCGAGTTTGGAGTCATCGCCAGGGCCATTGATGTCATGCGGGCTTCGGGAATAGAAACTGTGGGGTTGATGACTCCGGAACTCGCAAACGCGCGCTAAATAGTGTAGATTGGCCCCTCACAGGGCGGACGTGAATCCTAGCAGGGATGGATCCTTCGATGACTGAAGCATCGGTTCGCAGTGCTCGCCGGACAATCTGTTTCGCGGCGTTGTTGTGTCTCGTCGTTGCCGTTTCGGGTTGCAACAAGCTCAAGGCCCGCGACCTCCTCAACAAGGGTGTCACAGCCTTCAAGGCCGGCCAGTCGGACGCCGCCATTGAAGACTTCAAGCGCGCCTCGGAACTGGACCCCAACTTGATGACGGCGCGTCTTTATCTCGCTACCGCCTACGCCAGCCTCTATATTCCTGGCGCTCCTTCCGCTGAAAACAAGGCGCACGGTGACCAAGCTATCGCCGAGTATCAGGACATTCTGAAGATTGACGCCAACAACTTGAGCGCGATTGACGGCATCGGCTCGCTCCTCTTCCAGATGGCTGGCACTCCTCCCGTCAATGAAAAGGGCTTTGAAGATTCCAAGACTTACCACGAGCGCCACATCCAAATTAAGCCGGACGATCCGGAGCCATACTACTGGATCGGAGTGATTGATTGGACTTTGGCGTACCGCGGCAATGGCGAGATGCGGCTCGACTACAACAAGAGCAATATCCGCAAGCAGGTCAAGGATTCGGACCCGCTGCCTGCCTCGCTCCGCACGGAGTATGCTTCGAAGTACAGCTCACTAGTTGACGAAGGCGTGACTGATCTGCAAAAAGCAATTTCCCTCCGCCCGGATTATGACGACGCCATGGCCTACCTCAGCCTGCTCTATCGCCGCAAAGCGGACATGGTCGAGAGCGCCGACGAACGCACCTCGCTCGAAAAGCAGGCCGACGACTTGCTCGACAAAATTAAGGAGATCAAGCAGAAGCGCCTGGAGCAGAGCCAGCAGGCTTCCTAAACCATCCCGCCTCGCTGCGGGTCATCGTATGTTTTTCAAAGGACGCTCTTCGCGGCGTCCTTTCTTATTTTCGAGGCTCCCAACTCTTCTTTGCTCCTCTTCTTTGCTCCTCTCGCGCGCTTTTCCTTTTCGCGATAAACTAGGACATGCCGTCGCCCAGTAACGTTCCTCTTAGCTTTCAGCGCGACCGCGCCGTCCGCCAGCTCGAAGTCTCTTTTGAACAGCTCCTCGAAAAACTCCGCAAAAATCGTCCCTCTGAGGATCCCTGGGTCGTCCGCCGCGCATATGAAATCGCTTCCGAACGCCACCGCGACCAGTTCCGAGCTTCCGGCGAACTCTATGTCTCGCATCTCCTCGAAGTTGCGCACATCCTCGCGGATATGCGCCTGGATGCCACCACGCTGACGGCCGCCCTGCTGCACGACGCGATCGAAGATACCGAATATCCCGTGGCCCGTATCGAGGAACGCTTCGGCCCGGACGTCGCCCATCTCGTTGAAGGCGTCACGAAAATCAGCCGACTCAACATGAGCGCTCCGGAAACCCGGCAGGCGGAAAACGTCCGCAAGATGCTGTTGGCGATGGTCAATGACGTTCGAGTCGTCATGGTGAAGCTGGCTGATCGCCTTCATAACATGCGCACGCTCGAATTTCTCTCCCAGGAAAAGCAGCAGCGCATTGCCCGCGAGACTTTGGACATTTACGCTCCCATCGCGCATCGCCTCGGCATGGGCGTGATGCGCGGCGAACTCGAGGACCTCGCGTTCCGCTACCTGGATCCCGATGCGTATCTCTCTCTGCAAAAAGAAGTCAGCGAAAAGAGCCCCGTCCATCAGCGCTTTCTAGAGGAAGTGCAGGGTACCATCCGCTCGAAGCTCGTTGAGAGCAGTATCCCCGCGGAGTTGGAGGCACGCGTAAAGGGCCTCTACTCGCTGCACCGCAAAATCTTGCGCCAGCAGAGCACGCTCGAACAGGTCTACGATCTGCTCGCCGTCCGCGTCATCACCGATTCCGAACGGAATTGCTACGCTGCTCTCGGCGTCGTCCACCATATCTGGCGCCCCGTTCCCGGCCGCTTCAAGGATTACATCGCCATGCCGCGCCCGAATCTCTACCAATCGCTCCACACTACGGTCCTTCATGGCGGCCAGGCTTTTGAAGTCCAAATCCGTACCCAGGACATGCACCGCATCGCCGAGGAAGGCGTTGCTGCTCATTGGAAATACAAAGGCGGCCAGCCCGCCTCGGGCGAGGATGACCGGCGCATCACCTGGATGCGTCAACTGATCGAGTGGTCTCAAGAGATTCAGGAGCCCGGCGAATTCTTGTCCACGCTCAAGGTGGATCTCGCGCCCGTCGAGGTCTACGCTTTCACTCCCAAAGGCCGCGTCCTCGAAATGCCGCGCGGCGCCACGCCGGTGGACTTCGCCTACGCCGTTCACACTGAAGTCGGCCATCAATGCGTCGGCGCCAAGGTGAACGGCCAAATGGTTTCGCTCCGCCACGAAATCGTCAGCGGCGACGTGGTGGAAATCCTCACGCAAAAAAATCATACGCCCAGCCACGACTGGCTCAGCTTCGTCAAATCCTCCCATGCGCGCAGCAAAATCCGCCAGTGGCTAAATTTTCACGAGCGCGAGGAAGCCACCGAGATGGGCAAGAAGCTCCTCGAAAAAGAATCGCGGCATTTTGCGCGCGGCTTGAAAAAAATCCCCGAAGCCGATTGGAGCAAGCTCATCGCCGATTACGGCCTCTCCAAAGTCGAGGACGTCTACGCTGCCGTCGGCTTCGGCAAGTATTCGGCTCGCCAGGTTCTTTCCCGCTTGCTGGGCGAGCCGGGTAAGCCCTCGGTGCCGGAGGAGGCGGACTCCAAGCCAACTCTGGTCAAAACCGTTAAGCGCATGCTCGGCTTCGGCGAAGCGCCTCTGATCGTCAAAGGCCACGACGACCTGCTCGTCTACCGCGCCAAGTGCTGCAATCCGATTCCCGGCGACGACATCGTCGGCTACATCACCCGCGGCCGAGGCGTCGCCGTTCACACGCGCGCCTGCCCCAACGTTCAGAATCTCCTTTACCAATCCGAGCGGCGCATTGCCGTTGAATGGGGCAGCGGCACGGCCGCGACTTTTCCGGTTCGTCTTTCCATACGCGGAAAAGATCGCGCCGGCCTGCTCGCCGAAATCACCGCGGTCATCAGTGGCGCCGGCTCCAACATCCAAAGCCTGGAAAGCCGCCCGGATCGCCAGAACGCTCGGATCGAGGCCAGCCTCGAAATCGTGGACCGCCGCCAGCTCGAAACCATCCTCGCAAACATCCGCAAAATTTCCGGTGTATTTGGCGTCGAGCGCGTCTACCAGGTTTAACCGCGTGTAGAAACGGCTGCTTCGCGCTCCCCATCCCACCTGTACTTTCAGCCGGGTATCAGCCGGGCACACCTCCGTCCGCTCTCTTGCCGCTTCCCCTACAATGGCTCCATGTGGTGCCAGCGACTGCTTCTCGGTGCATGTGTCCTCCTTTTGGTGGGCTGCCACGAGCATCCCTTGACGGACTACCGCCCGCTCGATGAGGCCGGCATGTGGTCCAGCGATATCGAACAGCTTAAAACTCTCAATCTCTCGGACCTCGAAGTCTCCCAGGTCGTCAAGCTCAAGCACGCCGGCATCAGCGACGACACTTGCGTCGCTCTGGTCAAGGCCGCGCATGACCGTAAGGTTCTTTTCACCAGCGCGGATTCCGCCTCCGAGCTTGCCGGCGCCCGCTTTTCGGAAAAGCAGATCCTCGATATCGCGCACGCGGGCCAACTTGATTCCATCAGCGTGGATGCGGTGACTCTCAAGCTGATCGGCCTTTCGGATTCGACCGTCCAGCTCATCCTTCGCATGCATCTGGAAGGCAAGCCGATTATGGCCAGCGCCGAAATTTCCCAGCTGAAGAACACCGGACTTTCGGAACGCCAGATTCTCGATCGCATCAATTCCGGCGAGACCGATGCGCAAGCCAAGCGCGAAATCGAGGCGCGCGAGCGCGCTCGCGATCATGCCAACACCGGCTTTGTCCGCGTACGCGGCCGCAAAGCTCGTTAACATCGCAACCCATTCCCGGATTTTCTTCCCTCTTTTGCTTCTTCCCTTCTCCCTCGCTACAATCATTTCGCTTTGCATGCGCGGGCTTATCTCCGGCGGTGCTCTTTCTTTCCGGTCCTCGCGGCGGCTCTTTGGCTTTCCTCTTGCGCGACCGCGATCGGCCCGCGCTATGACATCGAAAAGCAGGAAATCTCCGTTCAATTTGAATCTCAGCCAAATCTCGCCATTCGCGTGCAGGCAGACTACCGTTTGCGAAACACGGGCAACCAGCCTCTCGATGCCCTCGAAGTTCGCCTCGCTGGCCGCCGTTTGTTTCATCTCGTTCAATCGCAAGCTCTCTGGGACGGCTCCGCTCTCCCTTTGCAAACCGATTCTTCCGTTCCTCGAAACACCGTGCTTTCACTTCCTCAGCCCTGGCGCGTGGGTGAGCGCCACACTCTTCGTTTGGACTCCGAAATCGTGAATCCGCCAGCGAACGAACCCGGCTCGCGCTTTGCGCCGGATGCATTCTTCCTTCCTTCGGAAGGCTGGGCGCCCGAACTACTTCCACCGCACGGCCTTTTCCCTGAGGGCGGCATTCCTCCCGCCACCTGGCTTCTTCAGGTAACTGTCCACGACGGTTTTCTCGTTCATATGAGCGGCCGCCTCAAAAGAAATTCGCGGCACGGATCCGAGACGATCTTGCAATCAGTCCAGGGGCCGCAAGACCGCTATCCTTTTGTTGTCGCTGGCCGCTATAAGCAAGTCGTTGCCGAGGCCGAAGGGGGAAAAGTTTTTTTGTGGACGCGCGGCGGCGAAACACCGGCCAATATGAACTCGGCGGCGGAAGCGATGGTCAAGGCCAGTCGCGCGTACACGGCAACTTTTGGCCCGCCTGCTCGAAGTACGCAGCAACTCTGGATTGTGGAATGCCCCGCTGTTCCCGGCTGTTTTAGCGTGACCGCATCTTCCTACGCCGAATTCTTGGGCGCTTCCTCCAGTCAGGTAACATCCGAACTCGCTTCGGCGGACACTCTGATAATGGACGTCGGCGGCGGCCCGCTTAAGCTTGCTGCCGCCGCGCCGGCGCTGGCCGCCACTTGGCTCGGTTACGGCCAGAATCCCGCTTTTTACGAACAGCAGCCTCCGCTCTCCGCGCTTCCCGCATTTGCTTCTGCGCTGGGCCTCGAGGCGATTGAAGGCCCCGCTTCCCGCACGGAAACGATCCGCCGCGCCTTACAATTGATCCCCACGAATTCAGCGACGCCCCGCGCGGAAGATCCTTCCGTCACCCGCGCGAAGAGTTTTCTTTTCTTTTTTGCACTCGAGGACCGCTTCGGCCAGGATGTTTTTCGCCGGGCGATTAATCACATGCTCACGGCGCGGCGCGGACGAGGCTTCGATCTTGCGGACTTGATCGCCGCGTTCGAGCAGGAGACTCACCAGAATGTCGCGGAGTTCGAACGGCAGTGGATGAAACGCCCGGGAGTGCCGCAGGATTTTCGTTTGCGCTACGAAAACGCATCGGCTTCAAATCTCTTCACATTTAAGGAGACTGTTCCATGAGAGAAATCGTTCTGAGTGACCGCGGTCCAAAACCAATCGGCCCGTATTCGCAGGCCATCAAGGTGAATGGATTGCTCTTCGTTTCCGGGCAAGGTGCGCTAGACCCCAAAACCAATGAATTCGTTGGCGGAGACGTTCGCCAGCAAACGGAGCGGACACTCGAGAATTTGAAAGGAATCGTCGAGGCCGCTGGGACCAAGCTCAGCCACGCGGTCAAAACCACGGTCTTTCTGAAAAATATGAACGATTTTGCTGCGATGAATGAAGTATACGCCCGCTATTTTCCGACCACTCCGCCCGCGCGCTCCACGGTGGAAGTCGCACGCCTCCCCAAGGACATGCTGGTGGAAATCGAATTGATCGCGATGCTTTGAGAGGAACTGAACCGAGTGGAAGAAAAACGTCTTACGGGCGGTCCGGGCTTTCCAATGCTTCTTGCACGGCGAAGATCGTCAGCAGGGTTACACCGCCCCCCACCCAATAGACAAATCTGCTTTTCGCCGCCGCGATTGGCGCCCTGCCCGAACCCTTCGATCCGGACCCCATTGCGGGAGGCTGGCTCTGTGCTTCGTCCGCAGCGCTATCCAACATAACCTTGTACGCTTTTCCTTCCGGGACCTCTTGCGAATCGTTGCCCACCGTGATCGTGAGCGTTCCTTTCAAGCATTTCACCAGGATCTGTTTTGCGCCGAGAATGGACACTTGCCCAATCGTCGGCTGATCCGACTTTGGCCGGATCACCGCGGTTTCCGCCAGAAGCGCAAAAGCTTGCGAATTCGCCGCGGAAAAAGTTCCTGTTCCCCGCAGTAGCGTGGCGCGCGGCATCGCGCCATCCTCGCTCAAAGTCGCCGCGGAAGCCGCCGAGAGTTGGAATCGCGCTGCGCCCGTGCGCAATTGCACGCTGCCCGCATCTTCCGTCGTTAGACTATCGCCCGCAAAAATTGTTGTTCCGACGGCTGCGCCTGTGCCGCTGATATTGGCGTGCTCGGAAGCCACCACTGTCCCCAGCGCTCCCGCGGTTGCACCCCAGGCGGGTGCGGTCATAACGCAAAGTGTCAAGACGCCAGCAAAAAATTCGCGCGTACGCGCCATCGCGGCCTCCAAGAGGGCTACTCGAAGAATACTCACCTCATTTTGGCGCGTCAATATAGTTTTGTCTTCAACCTTCAAATAAACACCTCGCTACTTCCTCGCTGCTCCTCTGGCCGTAGCTCGATTCCGCTGCTACAATGCCATTCAAGATATGGCTGACTGGAAACAAATCACCGCCCGCATTCGCCGGGCCCGAACCGGGAAGGATCCCATCGGGCAGCTTTCCAATCTTTACGAAAAAACCCGCGATGCCATGGTTGCCTTTGAGCTGGCCCGTTATTTTGAATCCTCGGGACAGACTCCTGAAGCCGCGAAATGGTATCTCGCTGCGGCGACTCGCTTCCGCCGTGCCGATTGGAAAACCAAGGCTCAGGACGCCGCTGTCCGCCTCGGTGCGGAAATTCCCTCTAGCGATGAAGCCGGAATTTCCTCGGAAGCTCCTGCAGTTCCGCAGTCGGAGTCGGATTCCCTGCCAGTTGTTCAACAGGAAGTTTCTTCCAGCGAGCCTTCCGCGCCTCAATCGGAATTTTCCAGTGAGGAGACCGCCGCTCCTGACTCTGGCCCCTCGCCCTCCACGCAAGACCAGAAGCGTCGCCGGCGTGGCCGTCGCGGTGGCCGCAACCACCGCAAGCCCGACGTTCAAAGAAGCTCTTCTTCTGGGCGCGCGTCTTCTACCCCCGCCCATCCTCCCGCCCCCGCGAGGAGTACAACAACGGAGGAAATTGCCGAGCCATCAGAAACACGTTCGGAAGGCTCTCGTTCAGCGCGTTCTGCAGCGCCAGAATCTCTTTCAGAGTACTCAGTCGGAAGTGTCCGCGGCCGCTCCGGAGATCCGGGGCTCTCATCTCGGCTTTCCCAACTCGAAATGCAGCTTCGCAGACTCTTGAGCTGTGCTCCCGCCCGGCTCAATGAAGCGGATCATGCTCCCGCTGGCCCTGGCGTCTTCGTGCTTAGCGATTCCGATCTCACCAGCTACTATTACGTGGAAGCTTGCCAGACACTTCGGATCGCCGTCGGGAATCTTCTTCGCACCGGCTCCAACCGCCGCGGCCCTGATTCTCTTAAGCCAAAACTTGCCGACCATCTCGGAATTCCGGAATCTCGCGTCACAAAATACCTCACCGATCACTGTGTGGCTCGCTGGCTCCAACTCGATGAAGACGCTTCCTATTTCGCCCACTATGTCATTTCCGTCCTCAGGCCTACGCTGAACGAATAGCCTCCGAGTCCGTTCTTGCTGGCCCGGACGCTTCCCCCCGCAACATTCCGCCGCCCAAATCAGGCAAGCCCTGGCACTTTCGCCCTAGGAGTAACCCCCCATCGGTACCCCCCAAATGACCGTTCGCTGCACCAAACGACCGTTCACCCCCCAAAAACGACCGTTCGCTGTAAGTTGCTAGCCTTCCTCCCTGGTAACCCTCAAACTATACAAGCACAAAGACTTATTGGACGTATCCGCCTTTCGTGATACGGTATTTTGAGCTTGGGGGGCCATTCTAGGCTCGATTTACATCCAACTAAGTATGGGTTCTGGCTTCATCATTTTTGAAAGCGAGGCTACAGTTTCATGCCGAATCGTGTGGGGACGCAGCTCCTGAGAACGATCGACTGGGCCGTTTGCAAAACCGCAGCGGCTACATTTAACACCATTCAGTACTTTAACAAATTCAATCCGAATCCCTCCGTTACTCCGCAGTGGTCCGAGAAGCCGCTGCTCAAGTCCTGGGAAAAGACCAAGCCCACGCTTGGCTTCCCTCGCCAGACAGATTCCCTCTGCCCGGCCTGCGTCAAAGAGGCGCGCCAGGCCATTATTGATGGCAAAAAAGACTGGCGCGACCTGATGCACGAAAAGGTCGGCGAAATCAAAGCACAAATCATCGAGCGCGATGGCCAGATCTGGATGATTAAGGATTGCCCTCTTCACGGCCACTATGAGGACATGATGGCTGTGGACTCCAGCTTCCTCAGCTGGATCGAATCGCAATTCCCCGGCCGCGATATTCCCGCCCACAATGACGAGGATCTTCACAAGCACGGCTCTTCCACCGTCCGCTACGGCCGCGGCTCCGTTTTGACCGTGGACCTCACCAACCGCTGCAACATGATGTGCGATCCCTGCTTCATGGACGCTAATCAGGTTGGCTACGTCCACGAACTCGGCTGGGACGAAGTAAAGGAAATCCTGGACAACGCGCTCAAGATCAAGCCGCGCCGTCAGATGTCCGTGCAATTCTCCGGCGGCGAGCCCACCATGAGCCCGCTTTTCCTCGACGCCGTTGCCTACGCCCGCAAGATTGGCTATAACTCCGTTCAGGCGGCCACCAACGGCATCGAATTCGCCAAGAGCAAGGAATTCTCCAAAAAGGCCTTCGAGGCCGGCATGCGCTATGCCTACTTGCAGTTCGACGGCATCGGCAATGACGCGAACAGCCACCGCCAGATCGGCAACTTGTTTGACGTCAAGCTTCGCGCCATCGAAAATATGCACGAAGCCGGCATCGAAATCGTGCTCGTCGTCACCATCGTCAACAATGTGAACAACGATCAGGTTGGCACCGTCGTGAAATTCGCGATGGAAAACCCCAAGAAAATCGCCTTCGTCAGCTTCCAGCCTGTATCTTTCACTGGCCGCGATGAAGACATTACTCCGGAACGCCGCCTCCGCCAGCGTTATACGCTGTCGCACCTCGCCAAAGACGTCAGCAATCAGGTCGGCAAGGTCGAGCCAACACGCGATTGGTTCCCTATCTCCTTTATCAGCACATTTGCCGGCTTCGCGGACATGGTCAAGGGCAACGAGTCCCAGT
Source organism: Candidatus Acidiferrum sp. (assembly GCA_035279745.1). Taxonomy (GTDB): domain Bacteria; phylum Acidobacteriota; class Terriglobia; order Acidiferrales; family UBA7541; genus Acidiferrum. The sequence continues at coordinate 27,326 of DATEHE010000017.1, forward strand.
GGGGCTCGCTTTCCTGCGGCTGCCACCCGAATTGCGGCGTGGGCACTGCCCTCATGATTAACAAGGAGACGAAGGAATGGGCTCCCGTTCCTCGCTTCCTCAACGCCACCCAATTGACCAAGGACGTCACCGCGATCACTGATGCTGCCCGCGGCAAGGGCTTCTCCAATTTCATGATGGCTCTGTCCCTGCTTAAGAATTACCATCCGTTCCAAGGACCGAAGGGCCTCACGCTTCTCGATCTCTTCAAGAAATTTGACAAGACCTGGGCGCTTACCAAGCGTTCCACCACGAAGTATGGCCGCACTTCCCCGGATCGCAATTATGACGACGCCATGAAGCGCCGTAAGAGCGACCCGTGGAATTTCCTCTTCATCGCCGGCATGTGGTTCCAGGATCTTTTCAATTACGACTTCCGCCGCACGGAGATGTGCATCATTCCGTACGCCACGCAGCAGGGCGAAATCTCCTTTTGCGCCTACAACACCGGCATCGGCTGGCGCCAGATCATCGAGAATATGCACAAGAACGCGACTGTCGCCGAATGGTACAAAACCCACGGCAAGCACGAGATTTACGCCAAGGGGAAAAGCGTTAACCTTCAGAGCTATGAGCACTCGCTCAAAATTGACGCCGAAGATGCCGCTCGTGTCCGCCACCTTGAGCATGACGTTCCTCTGACCGCGGCCGAAGAAGAGCGCGCTCGCCGCAAAAAGGCTTACGAGGAGCAGGCCAAGGTTCGCGCCATCTACGAAGAGCTGGTGCTAAAGAAGCCTCAGACCTCCGTAGTTCAAATCGGCAGCCTCACGGATATCGCCAAGGCTACCCCGGCGAACTTTGCCAACGCCAACAAGCCGGTCAGCATCGCTCCGGCCAACGACAATGGCAACGGCCACTCCAACGGCAACGGCGCCGCAGCCAAGACCGAATCCGCGGAAGCCGCCGTCGCTGGCGACTGATTCCGTCACGGCGCGGAGGCGCAGAACTCCGCACCCAGCTCGGCAATAGCGTTAGGCTCAGACAGGCTCCCCTCCGGGGAGCCTGTTTTGTTTTGGACCCCGGTAAAACGAAGTGCCTGCGTGCTCCGCCAATTGCGCGACCACACAGTGAACTTAAGTCCTTTATCAGCAACACTTACAGGATGCCCTGTAAGTGTTGATTCTAAAAGACTTACAAAATCGCTAACTCCTTTATCTGCAACACTTACAAAATTCGACGGGGGCCCTTTTTTACAACTGCTCCTGGCTTCGCCGTCATGGTACCCTCCTGCTCGCTCTAAATTGATCGAAAGGACCTCCCTCGATGAATTCCCTATCCGGGCGCGTCGCCCTCGTCACCGGTGCGAGCCGCGGCCTAGGCAAAGCCATGGCGCTCGCTCTCGCCGAGGCTGGCGCGGACGTCGCCGTCAATTATCGCGTCCAAGCTGATGCCGCCATGGGGGTGTGCCAGTCCATTCGGGCGATGGGCAGAAAGGCCGCCGCAATTCAGGCGGATGTTTCGCGCTCCGCGGATGTGGAGCGCCTGGTATCCGCCACGGAAAAGGAACTTGGGCCAGCCGCGATTCTCGTGAACAACGCCGGGATCGGCAGAATAATTCCTTCCGAAAAAGTGACCGAAGAAATCTGGGAGGAATATCTTCGCGTCAATCTCACTTCGGTTTTTCTCGTCACGCAGCGCGTCTTGCCCGGCATGCGCGCCGCAAAGTGGGGCCGCATCATCAATCTTTCATCCATCGCCGCGCAGTATGGCGGCGTCATCGGCCCGCACTATTCCGCCACGAAAGCAGGCATCCTGGGGCTCACGCGCTGTTACGCTTCGCAGTACGCGGGGGAAGGAATCTTGGTGAACGCGCTTGCTCCGGCTCTGGTCGAATCCGATATGGTGGCCGCTTTGCCGCGAGAAATTGTAAAACATATCCCCGTGGGGAAAATGGGCGCGCCGGAAGAAGTGGGCCGTCTCGCCGTCCTGCTCGCCCAAAGCGATTTCATCACCGGGCAGACCATCAATCCGAATGGAGGCATGTATCCGAGCTGAAGGAGCGCCGGCAGTTCGGCGTCTAACCCTGGGGCTTGCTATACTTTCAGAAGAGTAGCGGAGACCGTGCATGCCTATCTACGAATACATCTGCGAAAACTGCAACACGCAATTTGAAAAAATTGTGATCAACAAGCAGCAGGAGATTTCCTGCCCGAAGTGCGCGAGCAAGAAAGCCAAGCTCCAACTTTCCGTTTTTGCCACGACGAACTCGAATGGCTCCTCCGGTCCTTCGTCCAACTTTTCAGGCTCTGGCGGGGGCGGCTGTTGCGGCGGCTCCTGCGGCTGTCACTAGCTGCGGACGCCGTGAGCTCTGCGTTGCTCGGCCGCGTCTTATGCACTTTCGTTCAATCATTGAAACTCTATGTCCATAAACTCGCCGGATGAACTTGAGAAATTGAGGGCGTGCGGGCGAATCGTCGCGAAGGCGTTGCGGACGATGGCGGCTGCGGTGTGCCCGGGAATAACCACCGCCGAGCTCAGCGCGATCGCTTCGAAAACCCTGAAAGAAAATGGCGCGCAATCTTCACCGCCGCTTGTTTACAAGTTTCCCGGCGACGTGTGCATTTCTATCAACGATGAAGTAGTGCACGGTATTCCCGGGCCGCGCGTCATTCAGCCGGGCGATTTGGTGAAGCTCGATCTCACCGCTGTGAAAGACGGCTACCACACGGATTCCGCGGTGAGTGTGCAGGTTTCTCCTGTGCAGGAGACTTCTGGCGCTCTGGCACATTGCGCGGAGCGTGCATTCCGGCAGGCACTCGGCTCCGCGCGCGCGGGAAATCGAACGAAGGACATCGGGCGCGCTGTCGAACGCGAAGTCCGCCGCCGCGGCTTTCACGTCGTTCGCGAACTGGGCGGCCATGGAGTCGGGCGCACGATTCACGAGGCGCCGAGCGTTCCCAACTTCGCGGATCCCTCCGCGAACCATCTGCTGACAGAAGGCCTGGTTATCACGATCGAGCCGATCATTGCGGCCGGTACGGGGCGCATTTCGCTGGACCAGGACGGGTGGACCGTGCGAACCGCCGACCGCAGCCTTTCCGCGCATTACGAACATACGATCGTCATCACAAAGCACGAGCCGATTCTTCTCACCGCAGACTGATTAGCAGGTGGACTAAAGAGTTTTTCGTTCTTATTGCGGCCGGGAATAATTTTGAATGTTTTCCGGGACTGGCACGGAGGCGTTGCCGCGGGGATCGCGAATCGGCTCGCCGGGAGTCCACTTGAATGGCAGAACGCCAGTCCAAGCGCCGCTGGAGTACTCCTCGGAATTATCCACGGCAAAACCGGTGCGAATTTTGGCGGAGGCTTCCACGAGCGGGACGGCGAGCACCATGGTGCCCTTGAGTTCCTGGTCACTCGGAGGGCGAACCGTGGCCCAACGGCCGCGCAGAACGTATTCGACGAAATCGCGCATCGCGTCGCGCTTGGCTTCGAGCCCTTCCACAATCTCGGCTTTGCCCATGACGACGACGGAGCGGTAATTAACGGAGTGGCCGGTGGCGGTCGGCGAAAAAACGATGCCGTCGAGCAACGTGACACTGAGACAGAAGGGCGCGCCGCTCGAAAGAGTTTTCATCAGGCGGCTGGCGGTCGAGCCGTGAAGAAAAAGCCTGTCGCCTACGCGAACGTAATTTGTCGGAACGACAAAAGGCAAGCCATCCACGATGAAGGCGACATGGCAGACGAAGGCCTGATCGAGAATTTCATAGACGGTCTGGCGTTCGTAGCGCCCGCGATCGGGCTTGCGCGTGACGCGGGTTTTGGCCGTTGGCGTAAAGCTGGAGGATGCGTCCGTTGAATGATTTTCGCTCATCCGGCGAGGCTAGCGCCGAAGCAACGAAGCCGCAAGCGCCAATCTGGCTGTCTGGACTATTCAAGACGAACAAAGCCATCAGTTAACGATACTCGATGGCGGAATGTTCATACTAAATCCAGATGCACGCTTCCGACCCAGTCGAAATTATTTTGCGGCGGGGGCCGGCTTTGCAGCACCACGAACGAGACGAAATCCAGTGTATTCCGGCTCTGCCGTGCAACTCGATTCCGGATTTGACGGACAATCAGCACTGCCTCCGATGACTTTGCCCTTGCCATCGCGGGTCAGTACCCACTCAGCGACGTTGCCGCCGAGATCGTAGATCGGCTCTTCGCCTTCTTTGCCCTGTCCGGGGAAGCTGCCGACTTCCTTCAAGAGAGGCGCCACTCCGCCGATTTCTTTTGCCTTTTCCCGCAGCAAGGAAGTGTCATCTGGATTGGGGCTGTAGCCGGCCCAATAATCGAGAGTGTTTTCGCCAGAGCGGTTTTCGTAGAAGGACTTGACTTCGTCTTCGTAAGGAACTCGCCAGGTCTCTCCGGTCAATTTGCTAAGCCACTCCGCGTAACCGAGAGCATCTTTCAGGGAGATGTTTGCGGCGGGGAGATTTGCCGCGTCGCCTTCCGGGCGAGGCTGCTTCTTGAATTCCGCGAATTGCGCCCGAGTGACTTCAAAGCGTCCAATCTCGAGGTCTCCGCGTTTGACAACTTCAGGAATTGGGAAAGAGCCTTCCTCGGCGCGGCTATTTCCCTTGCCATGCCGCTCGCCGTACATGCCAAGAACGGATTTCGCATGAGACTTGGCAATCGCGCTGCCAAGCGGGGAATCTTCTTTAAAAGCTTCGTTTTCTGGTTTGGCGGATTTGAAGAAATATTTGTCAAACCACGCCATCTCCTCATCCACTTTGCGGAGCTGGTGAGTGAGTTTTTGCGGACCGTGAGGTTCGCCGGGAAACACGACGAATTTCACGGGGACTTTGCCGAAAAACTGCAGCGCGCGGAAATAGGACCAGCTCTGCGCGGGAGGAACGTTGCGGTCCGCGGTGCCATGAAAAATCAAAACGGCCGCGCGCACCTTATCCATCTTAAGGAACGGCGATTTGCTGACGTAGAGCTGCGGATCCTCGAACGGCGACTTGCCGAAATAGTAGGCGTCGAAGGATTGCCCAAAATCCACGTTGCCCCAATCGCTGAGCCATTCCACGTCTCCAGCGCCAACGCTCGCTACCTTGTAGCGATCGGGATACGTAGTGATCAAGCTGGTGGAAAGAATCGAGCCGTTGGACCAGCCGAGAGTGGCAATCTTATCGGGGTCCACCAGGCCCTTCGAAATCAAATAGTCCACGCCCATATTGATGTCCGGAGTTTCAAGCTCGTAATACTTGCCGCAGCAGATGGATTCCACCCACTTCAAACCGTAGTCCGAGCTGCCGTGATAATTCGGACGAAGGACAAACGCGCCGCGTTGCGTGAGCAAGCTGATGGGATAAGCCCAGCTCTCGCTCCAGAGGTCATGATCGGCGCCCGCGGGGCCGCCATGAATCGCGGTGATGAGCGGATATTTTTTCCCCGGATCGTAATTATCGGGATAGTAGAGAAGGCCTTCGACTTCATCGCCAAGCGAACCTTTCCAGTGGATGACTTCGGATTTGGAAAACGCGCGGCCGTGAACCAGGCCTTCGTTGAGTTTCGAGACTTGAAGCGGAGATTGGACTTGAACGCCATCGAGCTGGGCGCGAAAGATTTGCGGCATGCGGCTGGCGTTGGAATATTCGTAAACGAGAGTCTTTCCATCCTCGCTGAGGGCGAAGGCGCTGATGTTTTTCACATGTTCGCCGGTTAAGGCCTCACGATGCCAGGTCCAGCCGGAAGCAGTTTTCTCCGCGCGGTATCGCGAAGTTTCAAAATGAACGCCGGCGGCAAGCTGGACGAGGAAACCGTCGGGCGTGCGCTGCAGACCGAAGCCGAGGCCATTTTCCCAGTCGAGAGGTACTTCTACGGAAGTGGCGGAAGCCAAATCATAGAAGTAAAGCTTGAGAATAGTCGCAGTGAGGAAGCGGGGATCGGTGGAATAGGGCGCGACAGCGTAAAAGCCGGAGCTGTCCGCGTTCCACTCGAAGAAATAGGGACGGATGCGGCCTTCCGTGAAAATTTCCTTTTCCGTTCCGTCACTTAGATTGTGAAGAAAAACGACAGGAGGAACTTTCTGGTCGAAGGAATAGTGGAGGCTTCGCTGATGAGAAGCGACAGCAAATTTTCCGTCTTTCGAGACGCTCCAATTGCCGATCCAATCCGTGTTCATGGTTAGGCGGGTGACTTTCTTATCTTTGACGGAGATCTTGAAAAGGCGCACGGGAGAGGTGTGGGCCGCGTCGTCAATGACTTCGGAGGTGTCTTTCTTTTTCTTGAGCTCCGCCTCATAAAGAGTCGGATCTTCCTCAGCGCTGTAGATGATCGTGTCTTTGTCCAGCCACTCAATGCGGCGCGGAGAGCGGGCGAGCTCGGAGAGCGCCCAAGGTTCGCCGCCATGAGGATTCATCAACCAGATTTGGACGGGAGCAGCATCGGGCTTTGCGCCGGGACGCGCGCGAGAGCTGAGGAAAGCGATCAGGCGGCCATCCGGCGACCAACGCGGATTCATGTTGCGGTCATTGCCGCGAGTGAGCTGAATTTCGGTGTTGTCCGTGAGGCTCGAAAGAAAAAGATTGGAGACGCGGGAGTCCTTTTCCTTGTCGCCGGTGGATTTGACCCAGACGAGCCATTTCGCGTCCGGAGAGATTTCCATCTGGGAAACAATCTCCTGGAAGATGATGTCTTCGGGCTTCCAGGGCGAAGTTTTGGCGGAGTGCGATTCGTCGTCCGCGCGCACAACGGAGGAGCGCCACGAGAATCCAGCCAGCGCGAAGAGCGCCGCCGCAAAAATACTAGCCACAAGCCATTCCCGGCGTTTCATCCCACCCTCATTTCCGCCTGAAGACGATTCAGGCCCGACCGTCACCTCGCGTCGCAAGGCGCACAGAATAGTCCAATTGACGCGGATTGGGAATCGTGTACTCTTGTCCCCACAAAACAAAGCAGAGGGGCCTGTGGTGAAGAGCGAGCCGGTATTCACGCGCGACACGTTTCAATTCTTTCGCGATTTGGCGCGGAACAATCGAAAGGTGTGGATGGATGCGAACCGGGAGCGTTATCAGAATTTTGTGGTGCGGCCATTCCGGAGGCTGCTGGAAGAATTGAGTCCCGCGATTTTGGAACTAGATTCGCGGTTCGACACAACCGGCCGAACGGGGGCAAATTTTTCGCGCATCAACCGGGACATCCGCTTCGCGAAAGACAAGACTCCTTACCGCGCGCAGATGTACCTGAAAGTGTCCGCGCCATTTCCTGGTGGAGAGGAAACTGGACAACTGTACCTGGGCGTTTCCGCGGAGACGGTGACGGCCGGATTTCGCATTTACTGCGGAGCGAAACGGAAGACGTCGGCGCTGGGAGCGCTGGCCGAGCCGCGCGTGCTTTCGCGACCCAAATGGCCCGCAGAGCAGCAGAAGAGACTGGGGCGAAAGTACGAGAGCTACTGGTATGCACTTGAAAAGAAAGAATGGACGCAGCAAAAGGGCTGGCCAAAGGGCGAAGAAGATTGGAAGCGGTTGCAAGGATGGATTGTGAGGAAAAAGCTGAAGCCCGCGGATGCACTCCGCGCGAGCTTTCCGCGAGATGTCGTGAAGATATTCCGGGAGCTATACCCGCTGCTGCGGTTTACTTCTCTTGACGATTGAAGTGCAGATGGGGAGGGAGTTGCGATGAAAATGTGCACCATGCGTTCGACCGGCAAGGCCAGGCTTGCACGAAATATGGTGACGGCGGGAGCGTTGCTGCTGCTTTTGCAGATCAGCGGAAGCGCGAGCGCGGCAGCGCAGGAAAAGAGCGGACAGAAGGATTGGCCGACGGGCACGCCGAAGGACTTTGGTATCGATGCGGCGAAACTCGGGGCGTTTGACGCGGACATTGCGGCTGGAAAATACGGACTCGTGGACAGCATGCTGGTGCTGCGCTGCGGTACGGCAGTTTATGATAAATCTTACAAACACGATTACGGACAGATTTATGGCGAGCGCGCGAAGCAGGAAGGGCCGCTGAATCACGATCCGCAAGGACCGTACAACTATTTCAACACGAATTATCACCCCTTCTACCAGGGCGGGGACCTGCACACGATGCAGTCCATCACGAAGACGGTGACGTCCGCGACGATCGGCGTGGCGCGAACGAGGGACGACTTTACGGCCAGCCTCGATACGCCAATCGTGAAATATTTCGATGCCAAAAGGATTCCGAACATGGACGGGCGCAAGAAGGCCATCACCATTCGCGATCTCTTGACGATGACCGCAGGTTTCGAGTGGCATGAGGATTTGCCGTACGATGACCCGAAAAATTCCGCGGACTTGATGGAAGCGAGCCACGATTGGGTGCAGTACGCGATCGACCAGCCGATGGCGGATCAACCGGGAAAGACGTTCGTCTACAACAGCGGAGCTGCGGAATTGCTGGCACACGTCTTCAAGAAGGTGACCGGGAAGGAGATTGACAGTTACGCGGACGACCATCTCTTCAAACCGTTGGGAATGAATTATTTCTGGAAGCATTCGCCGACGGGAGTGCCGGACACGGAAGGCGGGCTGTATTTATCGGCGCACGATCTGGCGAAGATTGGGCAGCTTTATTTGAAGGGCGGAATGTGGGGCGGGCAACAAGTGCTCTCATCCTTCTGGATCAAGGAATCGATGGCGCCGAATATTCCCGTTCCCGGAGGAAACTGGAAATACGGATACCTCTGGTGGCTGCAATCGTTCGGAACAGCTCCGCAAGATGTGGCGTGGACGGCGCGGGGATTCGGCGGCCAGCAATTGATCGTGATTCCGGAGTACGACATGGTGGTAGTGTTCACGGGATGGGACATTCTGCCGTCGAAGGAGCAGCACCAGCACGACGGGCTGGCGCGAATTCTGGATGCGGCGAACCGGTTTTACGGCTGCGTGGAGTAGCGAGCATGACGACTAGCTAGGCCAGCAGACAGTGCCGAGGAAGTCTGGTTCAATCAGGACGCCGCCCAGAGACGAAGGGCGATGAGGTGCCAGGAAGCGAGGAAGAGCGCGAGTACACAGCAGGAGAGCGCGACGAAAAGCGAATGGATGCGCACGGCTTTGTGTATCTCGTTACCCGGAACGCGACCGGCCAAAAGCAGGGCGTAGAGCGAGAGTAGAGGAAAGAGAATACTGAGTGCGAACACGCTGAAGGTCCAAACAGTAAGCCGCCCCACGTCAACGCCATCGAGGCGCGTGAAGCAGAAAAACAGAACAAGCAGGCTGATCGAAGCGAGAAGCGGAACCACGCGTACGTTGAGATGCTGGACGCCTTTCATTCCGCCGAACAGCTTTCGCAATACCCAGATCACCGCGAAGAGCAGCGAGCTAGCCATCAATGCGAGGCACAACGCGAGCAGGGCGATCCGTGCGAACGGCCAAAGGATGCTGGACCGTTCGCCATAAGAAAAACCTTCCGTTCCCTGGCTTGAGAACACCATGTTGCCCGACGAATCGGTCATGAAAATAGAAGTGGCTTCGGGTTCCTTTTCGCCGCGGAAAAGATTTTTGCCGAGAGGAACCAGGGCCTCCGGCTTGCCAAACAGGGTGGAGCGCGTGAGCCGGCCGTTGATGACGCGAATGCGAAGGCCACCAAATAAATCTCCGGTGAAAGCCAAAAGTTGATCGCGAGGCGCGCGAGGTGCGTAATAGCCGGAGAAGTTCTCCAGCTGTACGGGAGGTATTTTCGCCGCGGATTGTTGCGTTTTCGGAAAGCCCTTCGAGAGAAAATCAATGGCCAACTGATTCAAATCGAGCAAGGCCTGATAGGAGTTGGTGCTGTTCAAAATGATTACGTAACCCCAATTTTGCTCGGGCATGTAACGGTAGGTGGAGATGAAGCCGTCAATGCCGCCGTCGTGGCCGTGCGTGACCACTCCTCCGGTGACTTCGGTGTAATTCGCGATGCCGTAGCCGAGGCGAAGACCGTTTTTCGCCGCTAACGTGGTCTCAACGGTTTCCATGCGCATGATCGATTCTGGCTTTAACAATTGCGCATCGCCAATTTTTCCGCGGCGCAACAAGAATTGCACCAACCTGGCGAGTTCGCCCGGCGACGCTTTCAAGTCCCCAGCGGAACGCAGATAAATGTAAGGATCGCCGACCACCTTCGGCGGATAGCCTTCATAGCCGGTCGCGAGCAAGGCTTTATTTGCGGCCGTGAACGGGAAATCGGCAACATCCATTCCGAGCGGGCGAAGAATAGTTTCGCGAATATAGCGATCGAATGGCTCGCCAGTGATTTTCTCGATGAGGTAGCCCGCCACTCCATAGCCTGGATTGGAATAGGACATGCGCGTGCCAGGCGGCCATCGGACAATCTCCGGTTCGCGAAAGCGCTGAAAAACTTCCAGAAGCGGATAATCGTAAGAGTCCTTGAAGTTATAGACCTCCGCAGCTTCCATGTCGTCGAAACCTGCCGTATGTTCCAGCAGGTTGACGATGCGCACAGGATTCGTGGAATCCCACCGGTTTTGCACGGGAATTTCCGGAGCGACATCCTCCAGGCGCGCTTCCAGATTGATCTTGCCCTCTTCCTGAAGTTTCAGCAGCGCTAACGCTACAAACGATTTGCTGATGGAGCCGACGCGAAATTCGCTGTCGCACGTAACGTCGCGGCCCGAAGCGATGTCCGCCTTGCCGATGCCGCCGCACCAAAGCAGTTGGCCGTTCGATATCAGCGCGACCCCGGCGCCGGGCATGTGAGCCTTATCGAGAACATTTTTCATCGCCGTCTGCAACTGTTCGAGTGTCTGCGGGTGCGGAAGCTCTGCGGTCTGCTGCGCAGCGCCCAGCAGGGGCAGCAGAGTAAGTGCAACAACCGAAAACCAAATCCGGCGGACCGGGCGAATTCGGAGCATAGGAACTCCTTAGGAAGAATGTTTCGGTTAAGTGGCCGCATTCTACAACGCGAAAGCCGCGACGCGGCGAAAATCGAAACTCCACCTGCAATCAGTCACGAAGCTCCGGCGGAAACGGCAGCCAATTGACGCTCGCCTGCCGGTCGCATAGGATGCCGCAGATCGGCGGCCCGCCTTGGCCGGATGGACGGAGATCAGAAGCAGAAGCCTCGAAGATGAAACGCCTGATTAGAGCGTTTGCATGGATTTGCGTGGCTATCGCGGGAGCCGGAGCACTTGGCGCGATTGCGCTGCACCGCGGCGAACCTCTGAATGCCACGTGGTTTGTAATCGCCGCCGCGGGTTGCTTTCTGGTGGCATACCGCCTTTATTCGTCGTTCATCGCGGCGCGTCTTCTGGCGCTGGACGATGCTCGCGCGACGCCAGCGGAAGTTCACGATGACGGACGCGACTTTGTTCCCACCAACAAGTGGGTTCTCTTCGGACACCATTTTGCCGCAATCGCCGGGCCCGGACCTTTGATTGGGCCAACGCTGGCAGCCCAGTTCGGATATTTGCCCGGAACGCTCTGGTTGATTACCGGCGCGGCGCTCGCAGGATGCGTACAGGACTTCATCATTCTTTTTTGTTCGATCCGCCGTGACGGAAAATCGCTGGGGCAAATGGCGCGCGAGGAGGTAAGTTCGCGCGGCGGATTGATCGCCCAACTGGCCGTGATGGCCATCATGGTGATCCTGCTGGCGGTCGTGGCGTTGGTAGTCGTCAACGCGCTCAAATCTTCTCCATGGGCGACCTTCACTTTGGCAATGAGCATTCCGATCGCCCTGCTCCTGGGTTTGTACTTGCGCTACATCAGGCCGGGGCGGGTTCTGGAAGCGTCGCTCGGAGGCGTGGTGCTAGTTGTGCTCGCTGTGGTGGCGGGCCAATGGGTCGCGGCGGCGCCGGCTTGGTCTCGCGCCTTCACGTTTAGCGGCGTTTCTCTGGCATTCATCATTATTGCTTATGGATTCGCCGCCTCCGTTGTTCCAGTCTGGTTGCTGCTTGCTCCTCGGGATTACCTGAGCGCGTTCATCAAACTCGGAGCAATCTTCTTGCTGGCCGCGGGAATCCTGGTGGTCCGTCCGCATATCCTGATGCCTCCCCTCACACGTTTCATTGACGGAACCGGACCCGTCTTCGCCGGCAAGATATTCCCGTTTTGCTTTATCACCATTGCCTGCGGAGCCGTCAGCGGCTTTCATTCGCTCATTTCTTCCGGCACGACACCAAAGATGATTTTGCGAGAGTCGCACGCAAGATTCATCGGCTATGGCGCGATGCTCCTGGAATCGTTCGTCGGCGTGATGGCCATGGTCGCTGCGTGCGCCATGCCGCCCGGCGTCTATTTCGCCATCAACAGCCCCGCAAGCATTGTCGGCAAAACGACGGATGCGGCAGCTGCAACGATCAGTTCCTGGGGCTACGCTCTCGATGGGGCCACGATGACGCGGTTGGCGCATCTCGTGGGTGAGCAGACCTTGTTGAATCGCGCGGGCGGCGCACCTTCGCTTGCGGTTGGCATGGCGCAAATTTTTTCCAACACAATTGGAGGCGAGCGGCTGCTCAGCATCTGGTATCACTTCGCGATTATGTTCGAAGCTCTTTTTATTTTGACGGTACTGGACGCTGGGACGCGCGTGGGGCGATTTATGGTGCAGGAGCTGGTTGGGCGAGCGTGGAAACCGCTTGGCCGTCCGGGCTGGATGCCGGGAATCGTAATTTCGAGCGCGCTCATCGTCGGGATGTGGGGCTATTTTCTTTACCAGGGCGTGGTGGACCCGCTGGGAGGAATTAATTCTTTGTGGCCACTCTTCGGAATCGCGAATCAGTTGCTGGCCACGGTGGCGCTCGTTGTCGCGACTTCCATCTTGCTCAAGATGAAGCGTGCCCGGTGGATCTGGGTGACATTGGCCCCCACGGCGTGGCTCGTGGCAATCACGATGACCGCGAGCTACCAAAAGATTTTCGATCCGGATCCCAATTTGGGATTCCTTTCGAAAGCAGCTTCGCTGACCGCGCAGATTGCCGCGGGCCAGGTTCCGTTGGCAAAGCTTGCGGAAACGCACCGCCTGATCTTCAATCAGCGCCTCGATGCAGTGGTGACCGCGGCGCTGGCGATTATGATCCTCGTGCTGCTGGTGGAAGCGGTGGCGCAGTGGTACAGAATTTTGCGGCATGGGCGGAGTTACGCGATCCAGGAATCTCCTTACGTAACCACGCAATGGGCTCCGGATTTTTCCGGAGTATCTCGCGGAGAAGATTGATGCTGCGGCTTACTGCGCTTACAAACCGTGCTGTGCGTCTCTTTTGGCGCGGGCTGCGTGAATGGTGCGGCGACGCCGCGTACGAACGCTACCTGTTTGCAGAAGGGCGGCGGCGAGAAGAATTCACTGCGCTCACACGCCAGGAATTTTACCTGGAACAGATTCAGCGCCGTTACTCGCGCCCGAATCGCTGCTGTTGAATCAAGCTCCGGCAATTTGCGGAGCAAGTTCTTGCTGCTTGCAATCGACCAGTATTAGAATCTCACTCAATTTTTTCCCTTCTTACCTTTTCATGGAGGAACCAATGGCTATTGATCAGGAGAAGCTTCACGAGTTTCTCGTGAACGCGATAGTAGATTTCGGAGCAACATTTAATGCAGCCCTCATTCGAATCGGAGACAAGTTGGGCCTTTACAAGGGGCTTGTCGCTGGCGGGCCACAAACAGCAGCCGAGCTCGCGAAACGCACCAAAACAGCGGAAAGGTACGTTCGCGAGTGGCTAAGCGCGCAAGCTGCGGGCGGATACGTAACGTATGACCCCAAAACTGGGAAATTCCACCTAAGCGACGAGCAGGCTTTTGCCATGGCCGATGAGGCGAGCCCAGTATTTCTGCCGGGAGCGTTTCAAGTGGCGCTGGCAGCTGTGAAAGCGGAGGAAGCCCTGACAGAGCGGTTCCAGACTGGCGAGGGCCTGGGCTGGCACGAACACCATACCGAATTATTTGTCGGGACCGAGCGTTTCTTCCGGCCCGGTTATGCAGCGAATCTGGTTGCAGGGTGGATTCCCGCGCTCGATGGCGTGCAGGAAAAACTGAAGAATGGCGCACGGGTGGCGGATGTGGGTTGCGGGTTGGGTGCCTCGACGATTCTGATGGCGCAGTCTTTTCCGAAGTCGCAATTTGCGGGATTCGATTACCACGACAAATCGATCGAGACAGCCAGACAACGCGCGAAGGACGCCGGCGTGGGAGACCGCATCCAGTTCGAAGTTGCAAGCGCCAAGTCCTTCCCTGGAAAGGACTACGACTTCGTGACCTTCTTCGATTGCTTGCACGACATGGGCGATCCGTCCGGCGCTTCCGCTCACGTGCACAGCCGATTGAAGAAAGATGGGACTTGGATGATTGTGGAACCGTTTGCCGGCGACAAGTTGGAAGAAAATCTCAATCCCATTGGGCGAGCGTTCTACGGGGCGTCCACCCTGCTTTGCACCCCGGCTTCACTTTCCCAGGAAGTTGGGCTGGCCCTGGGAGCGCAGGCCGGCGAGAAGCGACTGCGTGAAGTCGTAACAAGCGGAGGGTTTACCCGGTTCCGCCGCGCAACACAAACGCCGTTCAACCTGGTCTTTGAAGCTCGGCCGTAGGAGTCCGCTCAGCTGTAAATCACAACTCTTCTTCGTCTTCACCGTCGTGTTTAAGAGGCGTGATTTTGTGCGTGATTCTCACGCCATGCCCTCGGATTCCCGCAATCAGCGCCTTGCGCGCGTCAGAAGAAAGAGATTCCGGCGCGAGCACACCCGTTTGTTCGCGGGGAAAGAACTTTATGAAGAGTGCCGCGGCATGGGCGGTAGCGTAGGCGATGGGGGTCGTATAACGGCCCTGCATGCGAATCTGATAGAGCGTCGGAAACATGGCGTCCGTGCGAATTAGAACATGTTCGTCCTCTCTTGCCCCGTGATTCACTCCAGTAACGAGGACGGAAGCGGCGAGACGTGCATTCTGAAGAATTCCTCGGCGAATCAGCTTGGCAATCCTGCGAGGGGAAGACGTCTCCGGAAATCGGTGGCGGACGATGCCACGCGATTTGGAGAGTTTTCCCTGCTTGTACCAGCGGCGAAGGCGGTCAAATTCATTGCCGCCGATCTTGACGTCCAGGTTGCGCATGGGGACCGCGTGGGGCAGCGTGGCAACTTCGTCCTGTGCGGCAAGAACCACGTTGGCGCGCCCGATTGGGTCGGGAAAGCGAAAGTTTTCTAACTCCGCGAATCGTTTCGCCATGCGGAATTTTCCGTCGCGATAAACTCGTGGATGTGAAATAGCCTCGTCGAAAGAAACTTCCGGAGACCACTGCGAGATGGGGTCGTCGCTTTCGGAGCTTTCGTACAACCGGATGTGGACGGAATGAACTTCATCGAGCATCTCTGCTGAGCGCTTTACCAGCAAATTGGTCAAGCCGGGCGCCGCGCCGGCGTTGATGAGCGCCGTGCGGTTCTTTTCTTCAAAGCGTTTGGCAAAGGAATATTGTTCCGGCTTAAATGGATTGCGCGTAAGGTGGGAGCTCAAGTCCAGATAATGCGAGCGAAGGCGTAACGCGGCACGCAGGACAATTTGGTTGAAGACGCTGGCGGAAGCATTCACGATCAACTGGCAGCCGCGCGCAGCTCTCACAATGCCGTGCATGTTTCGGGCATTTACCTCCGTGATGGGGATGGTGCTTTTTCTGCCGAGAAACCGCCGCGCGCGATCCGGATCCCGGTCGCCGCACCAAACCGTATGTCCTTGACGCTCCAGCAGTTCTGCCAGAAGTGAACCGGTAGCGCCGGCTCCGAGCAGGAAGATCCTCATGGCGTGGGGAAAACTCTACCATATTCCAACTGGCAGACTCATGGCCGGCCAAGCATTTCCCTGAATTGCGGAGCGTATTCGGGGAGCGTAGACTAAGGACGTACTCCGATCCCCTCGGCCTAAGGGAGAAACAACCTAGGGCCATGGGACGATGCCTCTGCGATGGTTTTTCGAAATTCGAGAGGCGAAGGGTCAGGGTGGAAACGCCGTGGCCTCCCGTGCTTGGAAAGGAGCGATTCGACGGAAAAAGACATATTTCCGCCGTGCGCCCGAATCCAAGCGACTGGATCGGGCGATTTGATTTTATGCAGGGCGCAGGAGCTAGTTCTGTAAAATCTTGCTCCCGCTGAACCAGGTGCAATGTCTCTTTTCGATAAATTCGGACGCCAGATCACCGATCTCCGGATTTCGGTGACGGATCGATGCAACTTCCGTTGCGTCTACTGCCGTTCTGCCGATCCAGAAAATTACCGCGACCACGACGAAATCCTTTCCTGGCCGGAACTTGACCGTCTGGCGCGAGTGTTTTTGGGTTTGGGGATACGCAAAATTCGCATCACCGGCGGCGAACCTTTAGTCCGAGCGGGCGTTGAGGAATATATCGCTAAGCTGCACGCGCTGGGCGTCGAAGATCTTTCGATGACCACGAACGGCCATCTCCTGGCGGAGCGTTGCGAGCGATTGATCCGCGCCGGATTACGCCGAATCAATATCAGCCTGGATTCGCTCGACCGGGCCAAATTTGAACGAATCACCAGAACGAAATCCTTCGCTACGGTTATGGAAGGAATTGAGGCCGCCCAGAAATCGCGATTGGCTCCGGCCAAGGTGAATGCCGTTTTGGTGCGCGGAATCAACGACGACGAAGTCGAGGCATTCGCGGAATTCGCGCGGGAGTGCGGCGTGATTATGCGCTTTATTGAATTCATGCCGCTCGATGCAGATCGTACCTGGACGCGCGGGCTCGTTGTTCCCGCTTCGGAGATCCAAGAGAGAATTCACGCGCGGTGGCCGCTAGTTCAAATCCCACACGAGCGTAGCGAGACGGCGCGCAAATACCGGTTTGCCGATGGCGCCCCGGGTGAGATTGGCCTCATCGCGCCAGTCACCCAACCGTTCTGCGGGCATTGCTCCCGCATCCGGCTGACGGCCGATGGAAAACTGCGCACCTGTCTCTTCAGCAAGGAGGATCATGATCTGCGCGGCCTTCTGCGCGAAGGTGCGAGCGACGATGACCTTGTTGCGTATATCAAGTCGGTGGTGAACGAGAAAGAGGAAGGGCACCGAATCAATGCTCCCGATTTCGTGCCGCCGTCGCGTACCATGGTTTTTATCGGCGGCTAGAACAATGCTAGTGGATTGGCGCGAAACCATTCGCGTTTCTTCGAGTCCAGGATAGCGTTGATCCAGCGGCGACTTAAGAAGGCCCGGCAAGAAAGCAGAACTATGGCAGACGAAGAAGACAACGAGGAAGATCAGGACGACGGCGGCCAGGACGACGAACCAGAGCCGGAACCACGGATGTTCACCCTGACCGAGGCCGAACGCGCCCGGCAGGAAGTTGAGCCGATCCTCGTCGAAGCGATGGACTGCCGAAAAAAGCTGAATGGCCTGGAGCGCGATCTTTCCGGGGTGGCTGCCCGCATCATGATGATGGGAGGCGTGGTCGTCCCGTATGAAAAACTGGCGGCCCTGCGCGCGGAACACCAGCTACTTGCGCAATCCTTGAAGTCGGCGCTCGATCGCATTCTCCAGACTGGCTGCTTGATCAAAGATCTGGACGTGGGCCTCCTGGACTTCCCTGCGGTCATTGACAATGAAGACGTCTATCTCTGCTGGAAGCTCGGCGAGGATCGCATCCGCTTTTATCATCGCCAGGACGAAGGATTTGCCGGACGCAAACCAATTGACCCGCGTGACAAGGGTTCCGGAGACACCGTCCAATAATCGCGGCAGCCACCCGCTTTCATCGCGTATCTCCATTTGCACTCGCAGCTGGCGCGATGGCGACGTTCCACATGGCTTCGAAAGGATGCTAGTTGACTGCACACCCCAAGAACCGTCTTGAGCATTCCGCCAGCCCTTACCTGCGCTCTGCTTCGCATCAGCCGATCGACTGGCATGAATGGGGCGATCCAGCATTTGCGCGCGCGCAATCGGAAGACAAGCCGATCCTTCTTGATATTGGGGCTGTGTGGTGCCACTGGTGCCATGTAATCGATCGCGAGAGTTACGAGAACGCCGAGATCGCGAAAATTATCAGCGAGCATTTCGTCGCCGTGAAAGTGGATCGCGATGAAAGGCCCGACGTGGATTCGCGTTACCAGTCCGCGATCAGTGCAATTTCCGGCCAGGGCGGCTGGCCACTTACCGGATTTTTGCTGCCCAACGGCAAACCTTTTTTCGGCGGAACATATTTCCCACCCGACGACGCGATGGGACGCCCCGGGTTTCGCCGAATTTTGCTTGCCGTGGCCGATTCCTTTCGCAACAAGCGCGTCGATTTGGAGCGAGCGGCGAATCAGCTTGCTGACGCCGTCGCCCAGGCCGAAATGTTTACTGGCGCGCACGGTGAATTCGATCTTGGCGTCGTGGAAGAGCAAATTCGCTCCATCACCGGACATTTCGACATAAAGAACGGCGGCTTTGGAAACGCGCCGAAATTTGCGCACGCCTCCGCGATTGATCTCCTTCTCGAGCGCTACCAGCAGAGTAGAGAGAAGCATTTGCTTGCGATGGCGGAAACAACTCTTGAAAAAATGGCGCGTGGAGGCGTCTACGATCAACTGGCGGGCGGTTTTCACCGCTATTCGGTGGACGAGCGTTGGCTCGTCCCGCATTTCGAGAAGATGTCTTACGACAATTCCGAATTGCTTAAGAATTACGCGAACGCATCTCTGCTCAGCGATCAACCGAGTCTGCGCAAAACCGTGGAAGGGATTGTCGCTTGGGTGAACTTGACTCTATCTGACCAACAGAACGGCGGCTTTTACGCGAGCCAGGACGCGGACTATTCACTCGAGGATGACGGCGATTACTTCACCTGGACACTTGACGAAGTTCGAGCCGTACTTACGCCGGAGGAATCACGCATCATCGAGCTGCACTACGACATAGAACCGCACGGCGAAATGCACCACAATCCTGCCAAGAATGTTTTGTGGATCGCGCAGGACGTTCCGGAAATCGCCCAAACCGCTCAAACCGATCCGGAGACAGTAGCCAGGACGCTGGCACTCGCCAAACGCAAGCTGCTGGACGCACGCGCGGCACGCCCCACTCCGTTCGTGGACAAGACGATGTACGCGGCCTGGAATGCAATGTTTGTTTCGGCGTACCTTGAGGTTTCTAAAGTTCTAAGTGATCGCGGGCACTATGAGTGCAGAAATTTTGCGCTTAAAACTCTCGACCGCATGCTCGCCGAAGCGTGGAGCGAAACGCGCGGCTTTTCGCATCGCATCGGCGGGCCGGCTCTCGAAGGTTCCCTGGACGATCAGGTCTTCGGCGTAATCGCTTTGCTGGACGCTTACGAAGCCACGCTCGAGCCACGCTATTTCGCTGCCGCGCAAAAGACCATGGACCTCGCGATAGCTCGCTATGGCGATCACGAATCTGGCGGCTTCTTCGACCGCCCCGCCGATGCCCCGCCTCTGGAAGGGCTCGACGTCCGGCGCAAACCGTTTCAGGATTCGCCGACGCCAGGAGCAAACTCCGTCGCCGCAATTGCGCTGATTCGTTTGCATTCCTTTTCCGGCGACGCGCGCTATTACGATTTCGCACGCAAGACACTCGAAGCGTTCGCCGGCATCGCGCCGCAATACGGGCTTTTCGCGGCCACTTACGGTTTGGCCGCCACGCTATTCGCTCATCATCCGATGCAAATCGTCATTACCGGTGTCGCAAACGATCCCGCAGCCACTGCGCTGGAAGACGCCGCACACCGCGTGTACCGTTTTGGAAAGTCTGTCCTGCGCGTGACTCCAGATACCGCGCAGCTTCAGCTCGCTGGCGCTCTCAAGGAAACACTGCCTCACTTGCCGGCCGGCAAAGCCCTAGCCGTCGTCTGCATGGGGCAAACGTGCCTTCCCCCCACAAGCGATCCCGCGCAGCTCGCCGTCTGGCTCCAGGACGGCAAAATGGGAGCCGCTGCTTTCTAACTTTGCGCTCTTATTTCTTGGGCCGCGATTCCGGCGGCACGATTCCATTGGCTCGGTAATACACAACGAGCTGCCCGTAGTGCTCGCCGGAGTGCTCGATTAAGCCGTACGCCAGATCTTCGATCCTGGTAAGCCTCGGCCCGCCGGCTGCCACGCTCTCATTCATTCCCTTGTCGCCCTTGGCCTTGATCGCCTCCGCGCCGTCCTGCACGCATTTCTTGACGAAGGCCACAATTTGTTCTTTGGTTTGGAGTTCGTCCCGTTTCGGGTCATCCGAGTAGCGCGGTTTCTTGCCTAGAGCAGGATCCGTGAAGTAATACATCGCAGCCGAGACATGCAGAAGCTGCGCGACAAAGGTCCGAGAATCCGCCTGCGGCTTGAAGTCATACTTGTCTTCCGGCAAGTCCTCCGCGATGGCAATCAGCTTTCGTCCAATGTCGTTCCAGGACTCGAGAACCGCCTGCGACGGGCTCAAAGCCGCTTTAGGCTTCTCCGCCTTCTTCGCCTCCTGCGCCACAGCCGACGTGGCCGCGAGCGCTAGAACAAACAGCAGGGCCCTCCACCTATTGTGCATCTTCATGTTTCCTCTCCTATTAATGAACTTGAGCTGAGCCTGCTCGAAATTCTGGTCATCCATCCCCCGGCAGGCACTCCTTCTCTGACGGCCCTCACTGGCCAACGTTTCCTTGGTAGGTGCTCCCCACCTGACCCTAGGGACGGTTGTTCTTAGGCTGGAAGGTGCGTCTTTGCTGCCAGAACCCCTTGGCCCATGCGTGATAAACTAAAGATTCACGTCTGGGGGGACGTTTCTGGTGAATTGGACCTGGTTATTGGTGCGCATCGCGGTTGGTCTAGGCTTATTGAGCCTCCTCTACCTTTCGCAGCGGTTCTGGTACCGCGCAATCTGGCGTGTTACCTCCCATTGGGGCAGCCAGGGCCTGCGTGTTGCGATTCGGGTGATCTATGTAGCTGTTTTGCTGCTCATCATCGTTTCGACGGCCGAGAGCTTTCGCATGAGCGACCAAGGGCACATCATCCCCCGGGGGTCGCTTGTTGGGGTTATTGCCGGCTTGTGGTTCTTTAGCGCCCTCTTCGCCTACATTGCAGTGAAAGGCGTCCGCCTGATTGACAAGCTCTGGGCCTGGGTCCAGTCGGCCTATCGGCTTAGGAAATTGCACGCGGCACGATCTGCCGCGGCAGGAGCTTCGCAGGCCGGTGCTGCTCAGTCCCTTGCGGATGTCGAGTCCGAGCTCGTTTCGAACCCCTCGCGCCGCTACTTCTTCAAGACCGCCACGGCGCTTGCTGGCGCTGGTCCCTTCCTCACTGCAGTTTATGGCTTTGCCGCCGAGCGTCTGGACTACCAGGTCCGAAAAATCGAAATTCCCATTCCGAATCTGCCGACGGGTTTGGAAGGCATGAAACTCGTGCAAATCAGTGACATTCATTTGAGCAACTATATGCCCCGGCTGCAGGTGCGTCGCGCTGTAGAAATGGCCAATGATTTGGGGGCCGACATCGCGCTGGCGACTGGAGATTTCATCACGGCAGCCAGCGACCCCATCGCCGATTGCATTGACGAAGTGCGGCGCCTGCGAGCTCCGCTGGGTGTCTGGGGCTGCAATGGGAACCACGAGATTTACGCCCGAGCAGAGGAAAAAGCACAGATTCTCTTCGCCCAGGCTGGGATGAGGCTGTTGCGCTCGCAAAACGCACAAGTTGAGTTCAAGGGCGCATCTCTAAACCTGATTGGCGTGGATTACCAGCGCGAGCGTACTCCACGGGGGCGGCGCCTCCAGATGCTCTCGAACTTCGAGGGCCTGGTGCGCCGGGACATGCCTAACATTTTGCTTTCGCACAATCCGAATTCGTTTAACCGCGCCGCCGAGTTGGGAATCGAGCTTAGCTTGGCGGGGCACACGCATGGCGGCCAAATCCAGGTGGAGATTCTCGATCACCGCCTGAGTCCCGCTCGGTTCATCACCGACTATGTCGCCGGGCTCTACCAACGGCCGATGTTTGCACCCGCCCCAAATGAGCGCGCCTCGGGGCCCGGCTCGGCGTTTGATAGAGGCCACGGATCTCTATTCCCGAATCGCTCTGATGCTCTGGCCGCGATCTATGTAAATCGCGGGCTTGGCACAGTCGGCGCTCCAGTACGGCTGGGCGTGCCGCCGGAAATCTCGCTCATCACGCTTCGCCGCGCCTAACGTCATTCTTTCCAATCGCATCGCTCAAATTAACTCTTTCAGGATTGCCCGATCTCTCCCACTTCCGACTTCTGTAAGTACAACAATGTCTGTCTATGGGATTCCGGATTACCTCTTCGCGTTCTCTTAACTCGGCGCACCTAAACTCCCTATTCTCAGTCTGGATTTTATCTACCGAATGGCACATTACATTGGAACTTAATTTGCATCTCTATGCTCTTTGCCCACTCTGCTTGGACTCCGTCCGTATCCCGTGGATGGTCTTTCGGTCGTAAATCTCGCTCTGGGAGAGAATCATGAAACTGGTGTTTAGCTCGTGTAAGTTCATCGCACTATTTGCTGTTGGTGTTCTTATCCTTCCTGCTGTAACAAAGGCGCAACATTACACTCAAACGAATCTGGTTTCCGACCAGACGGGCAAGGCCACAGTCACTGATCCCAACTTGGTAAATCCCTGGGGTCTAACTCGCAGTGCGTCCAGTCCTTGGTGGGTATCTGACAACAACTCCGGCTTTTCCACCCTCTATACCGGCGCCGGATCCATTATTCCCATCAACGGCACCGGTACGGTAACAATTCCTCCGCCAAAGGGCTCTCCCGTGGGCACTCTGGCGACTCCAACTGGCATCGTCTTCAACGGCAGCCCAACCGATTTCCTTGTAGGACCCAAAGCGCCAGCTCATTTCATTTTCGTCACCGAAGATGGAACCATCTCCGGATGGAGCGGCGGCGCGTCAGCGGTTCTTGAAGTGGACAATTCGGATAACGGCTCCCCGAATGGCGCGGTCTATAAAGGCGCGACGACCGCACTTGTGAATGGAAAGGTTTTTCTTTACGTGACCAACTTCCGCTCGGGCAGAGTGGAAGTGTACGACAGCACGTTCCAAAGGGTGCGCCTCTCCGAAGAGATGTTCGATGACGAGGAGATCCCGCACGGTTATGCACCATTCAACATTCAAAACATTGGCGGAACACTTTTTGTCACTTATGCGAAACAGAATGCAGCCAAACACGACGACGTTGCCGGCGACGGAAACGGCTTCGTCGAGCTTTACGAGCCCACTGGCAGGCATGTCGGCCACCTGCAACGCGGGCCTTGGCTCAATTCCCCCTGGGGCGTCGTCTGGACGCCGCGCGACTTCGGCACATTCAGCAATTCCATACTCGTGGGCAATTTCGGCAGCGGGAAGATTGCCGCGTTCAATGGATTCACAAAACAATTTATCGGCTTCGTGAAGAATCCCGATGACTCGATTCTTTCCATCGATGGATTGTGGTCGCTTACGTTCGGCAACGGCGGGACCGCTGGTCCAGCCACAACGCTATTCTTCTCTGCCGGCACCGACGGAGAAACCCACGGCCTTTTCGGGACACTAACTCCCGTGGCCGCCGAACAAAACGGCGCGGTCGAATAACTCCCGAAACTTTCCGCGATTTGGTCAGCAGATAAGCTAAGTGGCTGGGGGGCTCACACCCCCGGCCGCTTACTGAATTCTAATTGTGTGTGTTGCAGCGGCTGCTGCGCTTCTCCGGTCCATCCACCAGAAAATCGGGAAAGACGGCTGCAAAGCAGAAGCTGCGGATAATTTTGCAACAACCGTTTCCAATCCCTCTCCGGTTCAGGCAAAATACGGGCGCATTTCAGGGGGGAGTATGAACCGCAGAGCATGGATCTCAGCAATCGTCTTTGGAACCGTTTCATTGGCGCCACTCGGAGCCCACGTTGCGGCGGATGAGAAACCGCTGGCGGGCTATTCGGCGCAATCTTCGCAGACAGAGCGCCAGTGGGAAGAGAAGATGCGCGCCATTCCCAATCCGGAAAATATCCGCGGCTACATGGAGCATCTGGCCGCACGGCCGCACGCCGTGGGTTCGCCTTACGACAAGGAAAACGCCGAGTGGATTCTCGCGAAGTACAAGGAATTCGGACTCGACGCGCACATTGAAACATTCGACGTACTCTTCCCGACTCCGAAGGAGCGTCTGGTCGAATTGGTGGAGGGCGGGCCGAGGTTCAAGGCCAAGCTTCAGGAGCCTCCTGTAAAAGTGGATCCCACTTCCGATCAAACCTCTGAGCAGCTTCCTACCTACAACGCGTATTCGGCCGATGGCGACGTGACCGCACCGCTTGTTTACGTGAATTACGGCGTGCCCGCCGATTATGAGCAACTCGAGCGCATGGGCGTCTCTGTCAAAGGCGCCATCGTCATCGCTCGCTACTATGGCTCGTGGCGCGGAATTAAGCCGAAAGTCGCCGCCGAGCACGGCGCGATCGGCTGCATTATCTTTTCCGATCCGCACGAGGATGGCTATTTCCAGGGCGACGTGTTTCCGGAAGGACCGTACCGCCCGGAGGATGGTGTGCAGCGTGGCAGTGTCGCGGACATGCCTCTCTATTCGGGTGATCCGCTCACGCCGGGCGTTGGCGCGACAAAAGATGCCAAGCGTCTGGACTTGAAGGACGCCAAGACGCTTACCAAGATTCCCGTCCTGCCCATTTCTTACGCCGATGCGAGGCCCTTGCTCGCTTCTCTGAAAGGCCCGATGGCTCCCGAAGCATGGCGCGGCGCCTTGGGCCTCAGCTATCACATCGGGCCTGGACCTGGAAAAGTTCACCTCATCGTGAAATCAAACTGGATGCCGTTGAAGCCGATCTACGACGTGATCGCAAAGATTCCCGGCTCGGAATATCCCGATGAGTGGGTAATTCGCGGGAACCACCACGACGGCTGGGTGAATGGCGCGGAAGATCCTCTTTCCGGTCAGTCCGCGATGCTCGAAGAAGCGCGTGCGCTCGGCGAGCTTGTGAAGCAAGGATGGAAGCCCAAGCGGACGATCATTTATTGTTCGTGGGATGGAGAAGAGCCCGGCTTGCTTGGTTCCACCGAATGGGCGGAAACGCATGCCGACGAACTCTCCAAGAACGCGGTGGCTTATATCAATTCGGACGGCAATGGCCGCGGGTATTTCGGACTTTCCGGTTCGCATACCATGGAAAAATTCCTGAATGATGTCGCGCGCGATATCCAGGATCCGGAAACCAAGCTCACCGCTTGGAAACGGGACGAGCTTCGTGCGATTGAGCGTGCGCCGCTTGATAAGAAACAGGAAGTTCGCCAGCGGCAGGATTTGCCGCTCGCCGCGCTCGGCTCCGGCTCGGACTACACCCCGTTCCTTCAGCATCTGGGAATCGCCTCCACCAATATCGGTTTCGGCGGCGAGGACGGCGGCGGAATCTACCATTCGATTTACGATGACTTTTACTGGTACACACATTTCGCCGATACAACTTTCGTTTATGGCCGCGCGCTTTCGCAAGCCGGCGGGACGATCATGATGCGCCTTGCCGACGCCGAGTTGCTGCCTTTCGATTTCAGCGACTTTGCGGAGACCATGCAAACCTACGTGCGCGAGTTGAAGGACTTGTCCAAACACATGCAGGATCAGGTTCGCGAACAAAACAAAGAGATCGATGAGGGCGTTTTTACCGCAACCGCGGATCCCAAGAAGACTTACGTCCCTCCGAAAAAAGAGGAAGTCCCGCAATTCCAGAACTTCGCGCCACTCGAGAACGCCGTCGCCGCCGTCAGCCGCAGCGCGGAGGCTTATCACAAGGCTCTCGAGCACGCCCAGGCCAATGGCGGAGCCGCCCTCGCTGCTGCGTCGCTCGACAATGTCAATCAATTGCTCATGCAGAGCGAACGCAAATTCCTCACCAAGGACGGCCTGCCCAATCGCGGTTGGTACCGTCACCAGCTTTATGCTCCCGGCTTCTACACCGGATATGCTGCAAAAACCATGCCCTACATCCGTGAGGCTATGGAGCAGAAAGACTGGAAGCAGGCCGACGAAGGCGTTGTCGTCGTCGCGCAATGCCTGCAGGATGAAGCGAAGTTGATTGATCAAGCTGCGGCGGATCTTTCCGCGGCTCATTAGCAATCATCTGCTCCCAGGGCGTCGTCCGCAGGACGGATGGCGCCTGCAACATTCAGGGCAGCCGCTGCTGCTCCGGTCATTCCGGAGGTTAGGCTCGTGCCTTCATACAATCTCGCTATCGTGGGCATGGGCAATGTCGCCCGCGCGTTGCTCCGCCTTCTCATTTCAAAGGAAACCGACCTAAAGCGCAGATATGACATTCGATGGCGCCTTACCGGCGTCGCGACCCGTCGCACCGGATGGATCGCCGATCCAGACGGACTGAATCCCCTGGCGGTCTTGAATGGCCACACGCCCTCAAATCGCCCTGGCGCCGCATCTCCTCATAATGTCCATGAGTGGCTCGAGAAAACGCGCGCCGACGTGTTTTTCGAGACCAGCTCTCTCAATGTGCAAACCGGCCAGCCTGCCATCGAACATCTGAAAGCCGCTTTGGAACTTGGCGCGCACGCCATCACCGCCAACAAGGGGCCCATCGTCCATGCGTTTCAGGAGTTGACCGCCTTGGCCGCTCAACGAAAACGCAAATTCTACTTCGAATCCACCGTCATGGACGGTGTTCCCATATTCTCCATGTTCCCCGACGGCCTTCCTGCTACCGATATTCGCGGCTTCACCGGCGTGCTCAATTCCACCACCAACGTGGTACTGACCGAAATCGAGAAGGGGCGCTCGATGGAAGAAGCCGTGCGGCGCGCGCAAGCCATGGGCATTGCCGAAACCGATCCGAGCGCGGATTTGGACGGCTGGGATTCTGCCGTCAAAGTGGTTTCTCTTGCTATCGTCCTTCTGGGCGCGAATATCCGCCTTGAACAAGTGCAGCGGACCGGCATTCGCGAACTAAGTGAAGAAAAAATACGCTCGGTTCGGGGCGCAGGCATGCGTTACAAACTCGTTTGCCGTGCCGAGCGCCGCGGCGACAGCGCCGAATGCAGCGTCCGTCCCGAACTCCTGCTTGCCTCCGATCCTCTGGCCACTCTCGAAGGCAGCAGTTCCGCGATCCGCTTTGATCTGGATGTATTCGGTTTGACTATCGTCGAGCACAATCCCGGTGTCGAAGCCACCGGTTACGGCTTGTTGGCGGATTTCCTGCGCGCAGTGCGCTGAAAATTCATTTCTTCTCCGCGGAGTCCTCGCTCGCCCGCAAATATTCCGTCGCATACCGCGGCAGAGCGATGCCCAGATCGCAGCGTTCATCACGAATCGGCGCCCCCGTTACGGTTCGCACCGGAATCACTCCAGCCCACACGCGGAGCTCATAATCTTCTTCATCATCGTGCGGCGGGCCCGTCCTCACTTTGGCCGAAATCTCCGTCAGCGGCAGCCGCAAAATGCTCGTTGCCTTCAATTCTTTTTCATTTGGCTTTCGGGCATCCTCCCAGCGGCCTGGAAGCAATTTCCCCGTGAACGCCCGCAGCGCTTGCAACTTTTCTTGTGGCTCTTCCACGATCGCCGCCGTCCCTAAAGCCACCACCGACCGGTAATTGATCGAGTGATTGAACACCGAGCGCGCCAGCACAAATCCGTCCATCAACGTCACCGTCACGCAAACGCGCATCCCTTCGCCAAGCGCCCGCAACATCCGGCTCGCCGCCGACCCATGAAAATATATCGCGTCGCCCACGCGCGCGTACAACGTCGGAATCACAAACGGCTGCCCGTCCACCACGAATCCCACGTGACACACTTTCGCTTCATCAAGGATCGCGTAAATCGTCTCGCGGTCGTAAACCCCTCGCTGCGGCTCACGTACAACCCGCGTGCGCTCCGTCTGCGTAATCGGTTCGAACACCCTGCACCTCGTGGACAACGTGGCGTGATCTTTCCCTGCTCACTCGATGCTACCACGCGTCCCGCCGCGCGTTCTTGCAACACCAAAGGCAACTTATTCGCGCCACAAAAAACTTTCTTCCAATTTGGCTCGCGGTTTCGCGCATTCCACCTGCCTGTGAGAAACTATCCCGCGAGAGGTTCATCTTGCCCATGAGCACGCCCGCGCAACGGAGCTCCAAACATCCCGTTCTTGATCTCGCTTGGGTCCGCGCTCAATTCCCTTCGCTTCAGCTAAAAGTCAACGGCCACGCCGCCGCTTTTCTCGATGGCCCCGCCGGCACGCAAGTTCCTCTTCAAGTCATTCGCGCCGTCGAAAACTACTACCTCCATTCCAACGCCAACACCTGCGGCGCATTTGCAACTAGCCGCGACTCCGACGCCATCATCGCCTCGGCCCGCTCCGCAATGGCTGACTTCTTCCACTGCGCTCCTGATGAAGTCGCCTTCGGCCAGAACATGACCACGATTACCTTCGCACTGGCCCGCGCCATCTCTCGCGATCTTCAGCCCGGCGACGAAATCATCGTCACCACCCTCGACCACGACGCCAACGTCGCTCCCTGGCGCGCACTCGAGGAAAAAGGCATCGTCATTCGCCAGGTGGCTATTCGCGAAGCGGATTGCACGCTCGACCTCGCCGACCTCCAGCGCAAGCTCACTCCCGGCAAGACCAAACTCGTCGCCGTCGGTTACGCTTCGAATGCCGTCGGCACCATCAATCCCGTCGCGGAAATCGCGCAGCTCGCTCACGCCGCCGGCGCGCTCATCTTCATTGACGCCGTTCACTACGCGCCCCACGGCTCCATTGACGTTCGCGCTCTCGACGCCGACTTTCTAGTCTGCTCTCCTTACAAATTTTTTGGCCCGCACATGGGCGTCATATTTGGCAAGCGCGAACTTCTCACTCGCTTTCGGCCTTACAAAGTTCGCCCCGCGCCCGATTCCCTTCCTGATCGCTGGGAAACGGGCACGCAGCTTCACGAACTCATCGCGGGCGTTGCTGCGGCCGTGGATTATCTCGCGGAGCTCGGCCGGCGCTGCGATCCTGCAGCCACCGATCGTCGCGCTGCCCTTCTTTCCGCCTATCGCGCCACTCGCCACCACGAAATGGAAATCTTCGCTTCTCTGCTCGAAGGCCTGCGCTCGGCCAACGGCGTCAAAATCTTCGGCATCACCGATCCTGCGCGTTTCCGCGAGCGCTGCTCCACCGTCTCCATTCGCGTCGGCAACCTCACCCCGGCCGAAGCCGCCAAATTCCTCGGCGAGCGCGGCATCTTCACTTGGGACGGCAACTATTACGCCCTAAACCTCACTGAGCGCCTCGGCGTCGAATCTTCCGGCGGCCTGCTTCGCATCGGCCTTGTGCATTACAACACGGTGGACGAAGTCGCTCGCCTGCTTTCATCTCTCAAGGAGCTCGCATCCCGCTAATCGTCACCCAAATCCCATGGCAAAACGACCCAAACCGATTGTTCTGACTGTTCTAGATGGCTGGGGCTATCGCGCCGAAACCAAAGGCAACGCCATTGCCCTTGCGCGCAAACCGAACTACGACCAGCTTCTCAAAACATTTCCCAACACGCTCATCCAGACTTCCGGCCCCTACGTCGGCCTTCCCGAAGGCCAGATGGGCAACAGCGAAGTTGGACACATGAACATCGGCGCGGGTCGCGTCGTTCACATGGACATCACCCGCATTGATCTTCTGATCGCCAATAAGCAGTTTCAAAATGTCCCGTTATTTCAGCAGGCCATGGAACGCGGCCGCCAAAAACAACTCCACCTTCTCGGTTTGCTCAGCGATGGCGGCGTCCACTCTCACATCCAACATCTCTTCGCTTTGCTCGAAATGGCCAAGCAACAGAAAGTCGATCGCGTTTTCATCCATTGCTTTATGGACGGCCGCGACACTCCTCCCAACAGTGGCCGCGACTACATCCGTCAGTTGCAGCAAAAGTGTCGCGAGCTCGGCGTCGGCGAAATCGCCACACTCTGCGGCCGCTACTACGCCATGGACCGCGACAATCGCTGGGAGCGCATCGAGCTCGCGTATCGCGCGCTTGCCCATGGCGAGTCGGAAACGCGTTCGAACGATCCCGTCGCCGCCATTCAGAAAAGCTATGAACAAGGTGTGACCGACGAATTCGTGAAGCCTGTCGTCATCACGCGGGGCGAGGGCGCGTCCGCTGCTCCCGTCGCGACCGTCCACGATGACGACGCGGTCATCTTCTACAATTTCCGCGCCGACCGCGCCCGTCAAATGACACGCGCCCTCGTCGAACCCGGCTTCGACAAAATCAACGATCCCAGGCGGCCCAAGAATCTTTTCTACGTTGCCATGACGCAGTACGACAAGAACTGGCCCTGGCTCCGCCACGTTATCTCTCCCGAAAAGCTCGAGCACATCCTCGCGCAAGTTTTCGAGGAACTTCAGTTCAAGAATCTCCGCTGCGCCGAAACCGAGAAATACGCTCACGTCACCTATTTCTTCAACGGCGGCGTCGAAAAACCATTTGGCGGCGAGGAGCGCATCCTGGTTCCGTCGCCGAAAGTCGCCACCTACGACCTTAAACCAGAAATGTCCGCTGCTGGCATCACTGACACGGTTGTCAAAGCCATCGAAAAAGGTGAGTTTGACGCCGTCATCATGAACTATGCGAATGCCGATATGGTCGGCCACTCCGGAAATCTGGAAGCCACGATCAAAGCCGTCGAAGCCGTGGACGCCGGTCTCGGCACCATCTATCAGGCTCTTAAGCCGCGCGGCGGCGTCTGGCTCATCACCGCCGATCACGGCAACGCCGAAACCATGATCGACCCCTCAACGAACGGGCCGCACACTTACCACACCACGAATCCCGTCCCTCTCATCCTCGTCAGTGATGGCGACTCCACACAATTAAAACCCGGCGGCTCTCTTCGCGACATCGCACCCACCATGCTTGCCGCTCTCGGCCAGCCCGAGCCGCCGGACATGACCGGCCACGATTTGCGCAGCCTCGCGAGGCGTTAACATGACTCTCACTTACGATCCGGCGAAGCCCAAGCTCCCGCCATCGGGCTCAACTCGGCGAGGCGGCTTCGGCACGGTCAACATTCCCGGCACTCCTGTTGGCGCCATTGTCTCCGCGGGCCTCGTAGTGATTTGCTGGTTTGCTCTTCCGCTTTCCCACCCCTTCATTCTCGGCACCGGTGGCCTGGGCCTGATCCTTGGCCTGATTCTTTATTGGAAGCATCGCTCCTCTGGCGAATGAACTCCGCGCGCACCACTCCCGCTGAAACCAAGCTCGTCATTTGCGTCTGGCATCCCTTTTCTTTTTGGCGCCCCCAACCCCTCATGGCCGAAACTCTCCGCAAGCGCTGGCCGGAAATGAATGTCGTTCACTTGCCGGATTATGACGAGCTGCCCGCCGAACTCCCGGACGCGGACATCTTCGTCGGCTACTCGCTTCGCGCCGAACAACTCCAGCACGCCCGCAAATTGAAATGGATTCACTCCACCGCGGCTGGTGTCGCTCAGTTGATGTATCCGGAATTGCGCGATTCCGGCATCCTCGTCACCAACCCGAGCGGTGTTTTCTCCGTTCCCATGGCGGAGCACACCATGGGCTTGCTCATCGCCCTCGCTCGCAATTTTCCCGATTCTCTCCGCCATCAGGAGCATTCGCATTGGGGGCAGCAGGATTTGTGGAACAAGCCGGAGCGCCTGACCGAACTGAACGGTCAAACCTTATTGATCGTCGGCTTCGGCTCCATCGGCCGTGAACTTGCTCTTCGCGCTCGCGCTTTCGATATGCGCGTTTGGGGTGTTACTCGCTCCGGCCAGGGCGACCACTCGCTTGCCGAAAAAATCTTTCCCTCCACACAGCTTCTCGAGGCCCTTCCCCACGCCGACTACGTCGTCATCGCCGCTCCGGAAACTTTCCAAACGCGCCGCATGTTTGGCGCGGAACAAATCGCCCGCATGAAGCGCGGCGCCCGCCTCATCAACGTCGGCCGCGGCTCGCTCCTCGATGAGGCTGCCTTGATCCAGGCTCTCGAATCCGGCGCGCTCGCTGCCGCTGCTCTCGATGTCGTTTCCGCAGAGCCGCTTCCCTCCGAAAACCCTCTCTGGAAAGTTCCCAACCTTTTCATCACGCCGCACACCAGTGCCGTCAGCGACCGCCTCTGGCTGCGCGAAACCAATCTCTTGGTGGATTTGCTGGATTGCTGGTTTTCAGGCCGCGACCTTTTTAATCGAATTGACTTCGCTCGCGGCTATTAATTCCCGGGTGTCGCTCTGCGCCCCGTCCCGCCGTGGGCTCAGTCTCCCTCTCCCACCTTCTGCGCCTGGTAGCCTTCCCTCGCGTACACCACATATTTCTGTTTCTTCCCTTTCTGGTCCGTAATCACCAGCGGGCTCCCATCCGGCTGCACCAGCTCGATTTTCACTTTGTGAAATTTTCCGTCCTTCGCACCGCCCGTCGGCGTGTAGGAAACGCTGTATTGATGCCTCAAAAACGCTGTCACGTCCTGAAACACTCCCGGCATCTCGCCTTCGAACTGGGGAAACCACGATTGCCCGCCCGTTTCCCGCGCAAACGTTTTCAATTGATTTTGCGCCTGCAGAAGATTCAGTTGCAGCATCGAACTCTGCCCTCCCGGATCAACCAGGTTTTGAAACACTTGCCCCAGCCCGATGCAGAAAATCGTCACGTCGCTCTGCCGCAGCGATTTAATCGTCTGATCCAGATTGTGCTTCGAGAAAGTGTCCACCCCGCTGGCCAGCAGCACGATCGCCTTTTTCCCCTGCACATCCTTCATTTTGTCCACGGTCTCCAGCAGCGCGTCGAAGACATTCGATTCGCTGAATCCCGGGAAATACAGCCGCCGGATTCCGTCCATCACTTCCATTTTGTTTTGCGTGAAATCCACTTCGATCCGCGTCTTCATGTCGAAGGTTTCGAGCGCCACCCAATCCTGCTGTTTGAGCTGCGGAAATAAATATTGCGACCAGTATTTCGCATAGAGAGAGAAGAGCCCTCCCCACCCGCGGCTGCTGTTTTCCAGCAGCAACACCATCGTGATCGGCGCGTCTGTCGGCCCGAAGTTCGTGATCGTCTGCTGAACTCCGTTATCCGAGAGCCGGAAATTTTCTTTTCTCAGCCCCGTCAGGATGTCGCCCCTCTGCGTCGTCGCCACCACATTCAGCGTCACCACCGGCACTTCCACCGCGATGCTCACTCCCGATTGCGGCGCTTGCTGCGCCGGAGTCGCCGGATTCTGCGGGGCCGCTGCCTTAGGGGGCGGAGCGCTCGATTGGGGGCCCGTTGGTGCCTGCGCCAGCGCCGGCTGTGGCGAACAAATCAGAAGCATCGCCGCCGGCAAAAATCCCATCAAAATTATCGAAATGATCTTCTTCATGAAACCCTCGATTCACGTCGGAGTTCATCCCCAAAAATTTGGCTCTTCCTGTTTGGCAACCGGAAAAGGGTGCATCATTGGAATTTGCGCAACGAGCAGCCAACCCTCCGGACCTGCCCCCTGTCTGCATGTTAGTATGAAGCGCGTTAACTACAAAACGTTTGCTGCGCCTCTCGCCCAAGCCAAGGCCGCATCGAAGACGGAAGGAGTTTGTGTGAACGGAAATTGGAATTTGCGTGCTGTCGCGCCTGCCCTGGCTTTGTCGCTCCTGCTCTTTGCTCCGGGCGCGCCTCTCGACGCTCAGGTGCCCTCGACTTCTATGCCATCAGTCGAGGTGAACCGATCTCCAGTTGGAGACACAACAGCCCTGGCGAAAGAGGCGGAAGGCTGGCTTGCAAACCTGGTGCGTATCAACACGACAAACCCTCCCGGCAATGAAAAAGCGGCCGCTGAATATCTCGCGGGAATCCTCACCAAGGAAGGAATTGCCTCCGAACTGCTCGAGCTTGCCCCCAATCGCAGCGCTCTCGTCGCCCGCCTTCGCAGTTCGGCGGTGCCGGATCCTTCCCGCGCTCTGCTTCTGGTTGCTCACATGGACGTCGTCGGGGTGGACAAGTCCAAATGGACCGTCGATCCCTTCGGAGCCATCATCAAGGACGGTTACATGTACGGCCGCGGCTCGATTGACGATAAGGGGATGCTCGCCGCCAACCTTGCCGCCTTCATCGCTCTCAAGCGTTCCAACCTCCGCCTGAATCGCGACGTCATCTTTCTTGCCACCGATGATGAAGAGCAAGGCGGCGACGCCAGCATCAAAATGCTCATCGCCAAATACTGGGAGAAGTTCGCTGCCGGGTACGCCATCAACGAAGGGGGCCGCGTCCTCCTCCAGAATGGCAAAGTCCACTACGTTGCCGTTCAAGCTGCTGAGAAGGTTCCCGTAAATGTCACTGTCATCGCCACCGGTCCTTCGGGCCATGCCTCCGTGCCCACAAGCCAGAACGCAGTCCTGCACCTCGCGAACGCCATCGCCAAAATCGGTGCGTACACTCCGCCCGTTCACTTCACCACCATCGTGCGCCGCTATTTTGAACAGATTGCCCCGCTCGAAGACGACGAAATCGGCAAATGGATTCGCTCGCTGGATACTTCCGATCGCGGCGAGCACGCCCAGCGCGTCGTCTCCGAAGCCAATCCTCTCTGGAATGCCATGCTGCGAGATACCATCGCGCCCACAATTCTTTCTGCCGGAATCCGCAGCAACGTCATCCCCTCGGAAGCTCGCGCCACTCTCAATATCCGCCTGCTTCCCGGAGACACCATTGACGTCGTCATTGCCGAACTTGCCAAGCAGGTGAACGACCCTCAAGTCCGTTTTGAAGTTCAGCCGGATGCCGGCCTTGCTGCCCCTCCTTCCTCGCTTGAGACGGATTTTTATACCGCCATCTCCAAGGCCGCCTCGGAAGAGTTTTCCGGCGCTCCCGTCCTGCCGTTTATGTCCGCCGGCGCCACGGATTCCGCGCAATTGCGGCTACATAACGTGCAGGCCTATGGCCTTTCGCCGTTTCCGATGGCCGATGAGGACACCCGTCGCATGCACGCCGATGACGAGCGCATTCCGCTCGCCTCGTTCGATAAGGGCGTGGATTTTATTTC
This sequence comes from Candidatus Acidiferrum sp., assembly GCA_035279745.1. GTDB lineage: Bacteria > Acidobacteriota > Terriglobia > Acidiferrales > UBA7541 > Acidiferrum. Next base: position 62,243 of record DATEHE010000017.1, read on the forward strand.
CCGTGTGGTCGCCGAATTTGCCGCGGCCAAATGACCGGAGCCGTGCATTCGAACCGCGCGATCTCCTCATGAATCGCGCGGCCGTCTGCCTCCGGAAATGCCCATGCCCTTCCGACATTCCAAAATCGTCTGCACCATCGGACCTGCCAGCCGCTCGCCCCGCATGCTCGCGCGTTTGTTGAACGCAGGCATGGATGTGGCCCGGCTCAATTTTTCGCACGGCACGCATGCCGAGCACGCGCAAAATATCAGCGCCTTGCGCGCGGCCTCCATCCAAAATGAAAAGCCCATCGCCATTCTTGCGGATTTGCAAGGCCCAAAAATTCGCACCGGGCCGCTCGCCGGTGGCGGGCCCGTCCAATTGCGCGCCGGGCAGCGCTTCGTGATCACCACGGAAAAAATCCAAGGCGATTCGAATCGCGTTTGCACCACGTTTCGCCAGCTTCCGCGCGAGGTCCATCGCGGAGACCGCATTCTTCTTTCCGACGGCTTGATCGAACTTCATGTTGCGAAAGTTCAGGGCCACGAAGTTGTCTGCGAGGTCGTCAACGGCGGCGCCCTCGGCGAACACAAGGGCATCAACCTGCCCGGCATCCGCTTGCGCGTTCCGGCGCTCACCGCAAAAGATCGCGAGGATCTTGCCTTTGCTCTAAAACACGGCGCGAACTACATCGCCGTGAGCTTCATTCGAACCGCCAAAGACGTGCTGCTCGCGAAATCCCTGATACGCCGCGCCGGCAAGCGCGTCCCTGTCATCGCCAAGCTCGAAAAACCCGAAGCCATCGCCAACCTTGATTCCATACTTGCCGTAGCCGATGGCGTCATGGTGGCTCGCGGCGATCTCGGCGTTGAAATGAGTCCGGAATGTGTTCCCGTCGTGCAAAAGCAAGTCATCGCACGCGCGCGCCATTTTCGCCGCCCGGTCATCACTGCAACGCAGATGCTCGAATCCATGACCGAAAATCCGCGCCCCACTCGCGCGGAAGCTTCCGACGTCGCGAATGCGATTTTCGATGGCTCCGATGCCGTCATGCTTTCCGCCGAAACGGCAACTGGAAAATATCCCGCGGAATCCGTCGGCATGATGGCTCGCATCATTGAACGGGCCGAAGCTAGCGCGTTGCAGTCAACGCCGCGCGTGCCGGAAGAAAAACTGAAAGTCGCCGAAACCATCGCGGAGCTGGTCTGTCACGCTTCGCGCGAATTGCAAATGAAACTCATCGCCGTTTTCACGCACAGCGGTTTCACCGCGCGGCTTATTTCCTGTTACCGGCCCGCCGTCCCGATTATTGCGTTCACACCCGAGACCGACACGCGCCGCCGCATGGCGCTCATCTGGGGCGTCATTCCGCGCACGATTGCAAACGTCCGCAAGATTGACGGTCTCGCCGCCATCGCGGAATCACGCCTGCTGGAAGAGCATCTCGTTCGCAAAGGAGATGTCATCGGAATTGTCGCCGGCACGCCGATGGGAATTCGTGGAACGACGAACTTCATGAAATTTCACGTCATCGGCGAACCCGCCTGAAAACGCGCGGCGGGCTCAAAAATTTGTGGAGTTTTAGAAGTCGCGCCGTGACATTTTCGCGAAGCGGCGATTGACCTGGCGGATTTCGCGAAGTGTCAGTTGACCCAGCGGTCGGGGCGGGATGGCGGTTCGTCTTTGTGCTTATTAACATAAACGTCGAAGCGTTTGCGGTTGCGCTTGTATTGCCAATCCGAAACGCTGTTGCGCACGCTATAGAGAAACGAGCCTCGCCGCAGATATAGATAGCCCACCAGCATGCCGCCAAGATGGCAGAAATGCGCGACGTTGTCGCCGCCGGAGCCTAGCGTCATGAAAAATTCGATCGCGCCCATTACCGCCACATAGGGCCGCATCGGAATCGTCACCGGCAGCGGAAACAACCAGATTTTTCTGTCCGGAAACAAAATCGCGTTGGCCATCAGGATTCCGAAAATTGCGCCGGAAGCTCCAACCGTGGGCACGTCCGACGGAGTGTGGCCCCACGTCATAGGAATGACTTTCACGATAATTTCGATCAAGCCGGCGCCGACGCCGCACAGGATAAAAAAATTCAGAAATCGTTTTTTGCCCCATACCAGTTCCAGCTCGCGGCCGAACATCCAGAGAAACAGCATGTTGATCAGCAAATGCCAGATGCCGCCGTGGAGAAAAATGTAAGTGAAGGGCTGCCAGATGCGCAGGCCGGGGATGGGGCCGAGGGCGACGAGTCCGAAATAATGGATGATCCATGCCGTATAACCCGGATCGAACAACAGCGCGATCACCGTCTGAAGAAGAAAGACGCCGGTGCAGACGAGCACCAGGAGTTTCACGCCGGGGGTGATGAAGCCGCGCCAATCGAAATTGTAACGGCGGGCTCCGAAAGAAGTCGGCATAGGTCAAGTTTACGGGGTTGAATTGCGCGCGTCAAAGCGCGGTTTGGCGCGGAATTTCACGTTAGGACACATACTTTTTCCAGTCTTTTTGCCGGACTTTTGCATCGCCACGCGCGGCGCTTCTCCAGCATTTTTCTAAGTCAATTTCTTGCGCGCGAAATAGAAGAGCGAGGCACAGAGCAACAGAAACATAACCATGCCGAAGAGCGACTGCGCGTGCGTTGGAATGGGGATGTCACTGGGCGCCCAACTTGGCCAATGCTTGGGCCCGAAGGCGAAGAGATCTCCGCGCCAGGGCAAGCGAAATAGATGCGCAAACCAGCCGGGAACGTGGTTAGCAATTTCCGGATCCTGGAAAAGATTGATGACAATTCCAAGCAAGCCAAACACACCACCGGCGGCAATCAAGCCACTGGAATAGAGAGCGCCGGGGCTGGCCTCGCCCTCGTCTTTTTTCTCCTTCGATTTGGATTCCACCAGCCAGCGGACGACTCCGCCGAGGAACATGGTTGCCGTGGTGCCAATGGGGAGATACGAGCCGGTGGCGAAAGCGAGAGAGCGGATGCCGAGAATTTCCACGGCGATGACTAGCGCAACTCCCATCAGAACGAGGCGCCAGGGCAGCCGCTGATTCAAGATTCCGCTGATGACCGTGGCCATGATGCGGGCTTGCGGCGCGGGAGCTTTGTCGCTGCCGATCCCTTGCGCCCACTGAATTTCGATTTTTTGCGTGCGATTGTCGTAGAGATATTCGCCATCGGGAATTAGGTGCGAGCCGAGCGAATTGATCAGAACGTAGGTGACGCCGTCATGGACAAACGTGGGCCGTTCAATTTTCACGCCCGATGGAAGCGCTTGAATATTCAGCGGAATTTCCGTGGGGATATAGCGCTCGAGTCCGGCGTTCATGAGATTGAGAGTCGTGCCGATGGCGAGAGTGGAAACGGTAACGCCAATGAGCAGGCCCATCTGCTGCCAGAACGGAGTGGCTCCGACGAGATAGCCGGTTTTTAAGTCCTGCGAGGTGGCGCCGGCGATGGCGGCGGCGATGCAGACGACTCCGCCAATCATGAGCGCGAGAGCAGCGTAATTCGGCGCCGTCCAGCCAGCGACAAAAAATATCGCGCAGGTGGCCATGAGAGTGGCGATGCTCATTCCGCTGACGGGATTCGAGGAGTTGCCGAGAAGACCGCTGATGCGCGCGGCGACGGTGACAAAGAGAAATCCGAAAATCACGATAAACACGGCGGCGAAAAGGTTTTGGTACCAGAGCGTGCTCGCTCCGCGCATGGGATGAAACGTCAGCAAAATCCATAGCATCGCCACGATGACGAGCGAACCGATCAGGACGACGCGAAGAGAGGCGTCGCGTTCGATGCGGCTCATGGCGGTTCCGGCCGCTTCGTTTTGTTTGCGGACGTCTTTCAATCCGGCGCGCAGCGCGGAGATGATCGTTGGGAGAGTGCGCAGCAAAGTGATGACGCCCGCAGCGGCAACCGCGCCTGCGCCCATCGGCCGGATGTAACTCGACCAAATCTGATCCGCGCTCATTTGCGGAATTGGAATCGTGGATGGATAGATCGGCGAATTGCCGGCGAGCTGGCCGAAAAATTTGATGGCGGGAATGATGAGCCACCAGGAGACGATGCCACCGGCAAAGAGCAATCCGGCGACGCGCGAGCCGATGATGTAGCCAACACCCAGATATTCGGGAGTGATCGTGGCGCGGAAAGATGCGCCGGGAAACCAGTTCGGCTGGGCTTCGGGCTGCGAAGTCCACGCCTGAAACGTGTTCATAAAAACCGTGTAGATGCCGCCGAGACCGATGCCCCAAAAAACGCGCCCGGCAAAAGAGCCGCCGCGCTCACCGGCAACGAGCACGTCCGCGCACGCAGTGCCTTCGGGAAACGCCAGATTGCCGTGCTCCTTCACGATGAGCTGGCGGCGCAGCGGAATCATCATCAGGACGCCGAGCCAGCCGCCGAGAAGCGCGAGCGGAAAGATGCGCCAAAACGTGAATTCCGAACCGAAGCCGAGAAAGATAAGCGCGGGAATCGTGAACATCACACCAGCAGCGAGAGATTCTCCGGCGGAGCCGGTGGTTTGCACGATGTTGTTTTCGAGAATCGTGGAGCGGCCAAACGCGCGAAGGATGCTGATGGAAAGAACGGCGATGGGGATGGACGCAGAGACTGTGAGTCCGGCGCGAAGGCCGACGTAAACGCTGACCGCGCCGAAGAGCAAACCGAAGAGCGCGCCGAGGACGACGGCGCGGACGGTAAATTCCTTGAGCGATTCCTCCGAGGAGATGTAAGTGCGAAATTCGCCTGGAGGGGCCGTGGAACTCCATGGACGATCAGTCACAGAATCCTCCCGGAACGCGGACCGGACTGCGGCCGCGGATGAGTGACGAACGAGGGTCTCCGTCTGCGCGGGGGATTATGCAGCATTTTGAGGAGAAGGGGGAGAGAGAGTGCGCAGAGGATAGTGAGTAGTGGGTAGTGCAAAGTGGGTAGTGCGTAACCCGTGACCCGCGCTCCGTGACCCGTGGAAGAAAGTGAGTAGTGAATAGCGAGTGGTGAAAAGACGGAGGAGCGACGGCGAAATGGCGGGTGATTTTGAGCGGACGGGGGCATGGCTGACATTTTAGACCGGGCACATTCCTGACACTTTCTGGTCTTGCAGGTCCTGCGTTGCAGGGCCGGAAGCAGGGGTCGCGGGGGCGTCTTGGTTCCTTTCTTTCCTG
>DATEHE010000018.1:0-204975 GCA_035279745.1 Candidatus Acidiferrum sp.
GATCATGTTCTTGATGTAGTCCGCATGACCCGGACAATCCATGTGCGCGTAGTGCCGGTTCGCCGTCTCGTACTCCACGTGCGACACCGCGATCGTGATGCCCCGCTCCCGCTCTTCCGGTGCGTTGTCAATCGTGTCAAACGCGCGAAACGCCACTTTCGGGTTGTGCTTTGACAACACCTTCGTGATCGCCGCCGTCAGCGTCGTCTTGCCATGGTCAATGTGACCGATCGTCCCAATATTGCAGTGCGGCTTGCTCCGCTCGAATTTCTCCTTGGCCATATTCCTCTACCCTCTGACTTCCTTCTTCTCTTCTGCGTGATTCTTCGCAAATCACTGCAGGCTGCAAAACTTGGAGCGGGGGACGGGATTTGAACCCGCAACCATCACCTTGGAAGAGTGAGACTCTACCGTTGAGTTACCCCCGCCCACCTTCCTTCAAGCCTTCTTCAAATTACCAACCATCCTGGAGCCTGGGACCGGGATTGAACCGGTGACCTCGTCCTTACCAAGGACGCGCTCTACCAACTGAGCTACCCAGGCCGAACCGTTCCCAGCTATTTCAGCCGCTCTTGGCGCACTCTTCCTCAGCGGCGCCATAACCGCGAATTGGACCGCGCCCGAACATCGCCTGATGCGATTGCCCTGCGGTTACCTGATCCCGAACGGCCCCATACATCGAGCCGAATCGAACTGCGAGCGACTGGTGGACGGGGAAGGATTCGAACCTTCGTAGCCCGCAAGGAGCGGCAGATTTACAGTCTGCTGGTTTTAGCCACTCACCCACCCGTCCCACGAAAAAACGATTGGACGGCAACTGCGTGTCCTCGAATCTCTGCAGCGCTGGCCAGAAATCTTTCCAACGCTTCGCGTAGCGCAAACACAAAAAGGACTCGTGTCAAGAGACACCAGCCCGTTTATTTTTCCTGCAAGGATTTGCTCCGCCTCACTCCCCTGCCCGAGCTTCCTGGTGGAGCTGGCGGAGGGAATTGAACCCCCGACCCTCTGATTACAAATCAGATGCTCTACCAGCTGAGCTACGCCAGCGTCGCTCAAACCGCACAAGAATAGCAGAACGGGTAAGGAAATTGCAAGGGGCGAACTTGAATACGGAGCACGTGAGGGGCCAGGTCTGTGGAAAACCGCTTTCCCTGTGTCGCACCATTCCCCTAGTTATCCTTTGTCTTGTCAATAGTTTAACACATCTCGGGCAACTTCTATTTCGGTCGCAAATTCCACGCGCTAAACCAGACCTGCTGTCGGAAAAGAGGGAGCCCGACAAAACCGTTTTTCTGGTACAACTTCAATATTCAACAGCCGCTGCTTTCAAGCTGGGATTGCGGACGCGAAATGAAAAAACAGACAATCGCGTGGGCTCTGGGAATTGGAATCATTCTCAGCGCCAGCATTTTTTTCGGCTATCAGCGATGGAGCGGATTGAAAGAACCCGCCCGCGACGAACTTCTCGCGCGCATGCCCGCCGACGCCACCACGGTACTCTACTTTGATCTAGACGCGCTGCGACAATCCCCGTTTCTCTCCGAGCTGTACAAATGGGCGCCGCAAAATAAACAGGACGCCGACTATCTTCGCTTTCTGCAATCCACCGGCTTCAACTACGAGACGGACTTGCACCGCGTCGCGATGTCCTTTCTGAATCGCGGGCCACAGACAACAGTCTTCGCTATCGCGGATGGCCGCTTCGATCACAAGAAAATTTCCGCCTACGCGTTGCAATCCGGCTCGCGCATTTCTCGCGATGGCCACGAGATCTTTGCAGTTCCGTTCAGCGAGGAATCGCGCCAAATCATGTTCACGTTTCTACGCAGCGACCGCATCGCGCTGACCAATTCCGGCGACCTCTCTAACTTTCTGGCGCGCGCGCAGGAGGATCCCGACACGCAAGCATGGCGCGTGCGCTTTCGCAGGCTCGCTGGCTCGCCAGTCTTCGCCGTGATCCGGCGGGAAGCATCGCCCGGCACAGTTTGGAGCGGAGAAGCACCTGGCGGCCTGCAGTCACCTCAGTTGGCTTCCTTGCTGAACCAGTTGGCATGGATCAGCGTGGCCGGAAAGCCGGAGGGCGATCGCATGCGCGTCGTAATCGAGGGCGAAGCCGTTGCGGAAGGCCCGGCGAGACAATTGTCTGACGTGCTCAGCGGACTGCTTCTACTCGCGCAAGGCGGCTTAAGCCAGCCAAAAATGCGCCAACAGCTTGATCCAGACGTCCGCGACGCGTATCTGGAATTGCTCCGTAGCGCCGATGTTTCTCAGATCGATCGCGGTGATACGAAATCGGTCCGGCTGATGTTTGATTTGTCGCCGAAATTTCTGGAAGCCGCACGCACGCCGGTTCCGCAAACTTCCGGCCCGGCTCCCGCGAAATCCTCAGCGCACAAGGGCGCAATCCAAAACTAGCCGGGCCAAAAAAAATGCCCCGAACGTTTCGGGGCGTCATTGCAAAATCTTCAATCCAGTGTGCGACGTTAGTCGCCTACCATGCTCCCCTTCATGTAGCGCCAGGGGTTGACCGGCGCATTATTCACGCGCACTTCGTAGTGCACATGCGGCCCGGTCGAGCGCCCGCTGATTCCCGTGTACCCAATCACTTCACCCCGCTTTACGCGAGTTCCGGGAACAGCTGAGAAGGAAGAGAGGTGCGCATACCACGTCGTAATGCCAAAACCGTGATCAATCACGACTAAGCGTCCATACCCGGCATGGTTTTCGGCAATCGTCACGATCCCGTCCGCCGTCGCATGCACCGGCGCGCCATAATCCGTGGCCACATCCACTCCGGTATGGAACGCGCCCTCTCCGCTAAATGGATCGAGCCGTTCTCCGAACCCATCCGTGATGTGCCCCATCACCGGCCAGATTGCTGGTGTATAGCTCGAATCCGCGAAGTTCATCGCAGGCATCAATTGCAATCCGCCGGCGGAGACCGCGATCACTGCGGCGTTCCGCTTCAAGAAGGTGTACTGCTCGATGGAACGATCGAACATGTCCTGAGGCGTTGCATCGCTGTCGGTGATATCGAAGGCCGCGGGATGATAGCGCAGCACGCCGTAAGTCATGGCGACTTCGGTCGCAAGCGATTGGAGGGAGTCGAGGCGTTGGTTCGTATCGGTGACTGTCGTCTGCAGTTGCTGGTACTGCTTTTTCAGAGTCTCCTGATCGTGGCGAAGCGCGTTGTAATTGCCAACCTTCCAGAGCATCCGGGAATAAGAACCTACGGCAGCTGCCACGGTGATCGCGCCGATCAAGGCAAGTCCAGCCAACCCGTGCAGCAAGTAGGCCGGCACGACAAGCTTTCTCAGCTTGCCCGGCGTGGTCGCGATATAGAACGTGTAGTTCTTGCCCGTAATCACTGGACTCAGTCCTACTAGCCTTCCATCTGATCAACTGCGGGCTAAATGCCCTGGCGCCCGCTGCGGAAACCACATTGAAACAAAGCAAATTCTGATCTGAACCGTAAGCCTCGGTCCGCGACTGGGGTCATACTAGATTCTGTAGCGCTGGCCGTCAACCCTGTATTTTCGAGTTTGAAGAACAGGCTGTTAAAAACGGACCACCTGTCCACTGGTACAGGATTGGCACAGCCTCGCCCCAGAATGACCCATCCAGCACTCCGGACTTCCGCCAGCAAACCGCCAGCTCTCGCTGCCGCGCCGCTGGCCTGGGCTATACTCCCCACGGCACATGGCAAAAACGAAGCAGAAATCCGGTGGTGGCTTTGGACTGGGAGGGGAAGCTGAACTCCTGGATAGAATACAGCGAATTGCTGCTTCCGCGAAAGCCCTGAGACCCCAGCTCCGCGTCGGCATCGGAGATGACGCAGCCGTTCTTCGGCCTATCGCCGGCTCCGAGCTTGTTCTGACCTGCGATTGGTTCCTCGAAGGCGTCCATTTCCTGCTCGAAAAGCATCCTCCTGACGCCGTCGGCTGGAAGTGTCTGGCCCGCGCGGTAAGCGATGTCGCCGCGATGGGCGGCGTGCCTCGTTACTTCCTCCTGAGCATTGCGCTTCCGCTTCGCCAGACGCGAGACTGGCTCACGCCTTTCTTGGGCGGGTTGCGTCGAGCTTCGAAGAAATTGGGCTGCGCCTTAATTGGCGGAGACACGACGCGCAGCCACAAGATTCTGATCTGTATCACTGTCGCTGGAGAAGTTCGCACGGCACGAGCCATTCTTCGCTCCGGAGCGCGCCCAGGAGACGTGCTATTCGTTAGCGGAAGACTCGGCGAGGCCGAATTGGGCCTGTCAGCAATTCGCCGCGCGAAGCATCCGCTCTCAAACAGTCCGCCCTTCCTTCGCAAACATCTTTACCCCGAGCCTCGACTCACTCTGGGTCGTTGGCTTGCTGAAAATCACTTGCCCTCGGCCATGATGGATCTGTCGGACGGCTTATCCACCGATCTGCCGCGGCTGTGCGCTGCCAGTGGAGTCGGAGCGCGCATCGAATCCCCGAAGTTGCCCGTGGTCAAAGTTCCCCGCACCACGCGTCATCGTAGCCGCAGTCCTCAGGACCTGGCTTTACACGGTGGAGACGATTATGAATTGCTCTTTGCCGTGCCACCGCAAAAACAGCAACGCGTGCCGCAATCCTACGAGGGAGTTCCCATTACGTGCATCGGCCAGCTCACGGCTCAGCGCAAGATTCTTCTTGTAGATGAGTCTGGACGCTCTCAACCGCTCTCAAATCGCGGCTGGGATCCCTTCCGTTAAAACGCCATCTTGTAAAAAAATAGAACAGCTTGAGTTTTGCCCAGCAGCTATCCAGGCGGAACCCCAGTGCCGGTAGACGACGTTGGCGTCTTCGTTGGAGGCGTAACCTCCGGCGGCTTAGTCTTCAGCAGCGGCGGCGCTTCCTCTTCCGGCGCGGTGTCCGGCGTATCCACTAGAACTTTGTGATCCAGCGCCTGCTGTTCCAGCGGCACCACATTCTCGAAATCGAGCACGGGTTGGCCCGCCAGCGCGTTCTTCATGAACTCCAGCCAGATGGGAAGCGCGGCTTTCGCGCCAGTCTCTCGCTTACCCAGCGAAATTTGCTTGTCGTCGTAGCCCACCCAAACACCGCATGTCAGTTGCGGAGTGAATCCGATGAACCACGCGTCCGTGTATTCCTGCGTGGTTCCCGTTTTCCCGGCGGCTGGCCTGCCAAGCGCCTTGGCCTGCACGCCGGTTCCGAACTGAACCACGTCCTCGAGCATCGCCGTCATCGTGCGCGCCACATCCGGCGAAACTACGTCGTGCACTTCGGGATGGGCTTCCTCGAGCAAAGCTCCGTCGTAGCTCGTCACGCGCCGGATCATGTGCGGATCAATGCGAATGCCGTCGTCGGGAAACACGGTGAACGCTGAAACATGTTCTTCCAGCTTCATGTCCGCCGCGCCCAGCACCAGCGGCAGATACGGCGGAAGCGGCGTGGTAATTCCAAATCGCCGCGCCATGTCCACCACCGAATTAATCCCGACTTTTTCCGCGAGCTTCACCGCTGGAACGTTTCGGGATCCCGCCAGAGCCCGCCGCAGCGTGATCGTGCCCTCATACCGCTCATCATAGTTGTGCGGCGTGTACGGCTGCCCGCCGCTGATCGTGGTGAACGGCGTGTCCGAAATCGTATCGAACGGCGAAGCTCCTTTTTCCAGCGCGTCTGCGTAGAGATACACCTTGAACGAGCTGCCGACTTGCCGGTAAGCCTGCGTGGCCCGATTGAATTTCGAATCCTCAAAACTGTATCCGCCCACCATCGCCTTGATCTCGCCCGTCGAATTATCAATTGCAAGGAGCGCCGCCTGCGGGCCGGGCTGCTGCTCGAGTTGCACCCGCGCCGTCGCTTCGTGCAATTCCTGTATCGAGAATTGCGCGAGGTCACCGACTTTTAGCAGATCCGTGGGTTTCTTCCGTCCCGTCCAGGCAAAATCCGGCGGCGAAAGGATCGCGCGGTACGGGCCGATCTTGATGGTCGCGAACCGGTCATCCACCGCAACCACAAGCCCGGTCACATACGAACCCTTTTCAATCGGATGGCGCCAATCTTCGTCCTCATACGAATTAAGAGTCCCCAGGTTATCTCGAAGAATGTTCGGCAAATTGCCTCGCCACCCGTGCCGCCGGTCATAACTGTGCAGCCCATCCCGCAACGCCTGATTCGCGGCTTCCTGCATTTTGACGTTCAGCGTCGTGTAAATGCGCAGGCCGCGTTCGTGAACTGCCTCCGTGCCGTACGTAGACTCAAGATACTTGCGAATCTCCTCGAAAAAATAAGGCGCCAGGTCGTTGCGCGGGAATTGCAGATGCAAGCCAAGAGGAGTCTTCTGCGCCGCTTGCTCTTCCGCGGGAGTGATCTTCCCTTCCTCTTCCATCCGCCGCAGGACCAGATTGCGCCGGGCCAATGCTCGCGCAGGATCCGCCAGCGGCGAATAAATCGGTCCCCGGATCATTCCTGCCAGCAGCGCCGCTTCCGGCAGCTTCAGGTCAGTAACATTTTTCCCGAAATAGAATTGCGCTGCCGCGGCAAAACCATAATTCCCGTGCGCCAGGTACACCTGGTTCGCGTACATCGTGAAAATTTGGGGCTTCGTATAGTGCCGTTCGATTTGCAAAGCCAGCAGAATTTCCTGAATTTTCCGCCGGAACGTGATCTCGCTTCGGTCCAAAAACAGGTTGCCCGCCAATTGCATCGTGATCGTGCTCGCGCCCTGCGCTCTGCCGCCGTGAACAATCTTCCGCCACACCGCGCCCGCAATGCGCGGAAAGTCCACACCCCAATGCTCCTCGAAGTGCTGGTCCTCAATCGCCGTCACGGCGTTGTAGAGAACCTTGGGGCATTGCTCCCAGGTCATCAGGATTCGCCGCTGGAGCGCGAAACTGCCGACCAGTTGTCCGTCGTCGGCGTAAATTTCCGTCACCACCGTCGGCCGGTACGTTTCCAGCGCGCGAATCTCCGGCAAATCGCTGGCGTACACGAACAACAGCCCGCACACCGCGCCAATGGCTATCGAACAAAGGAGAAGAAACGCCAGCGCGAAGCGGTCAATCAGTTTCCAGCCGCGAAATCGCAGCGTTATCGGAGGCAAGCTCAACATCGAAATTCAATTCTAGCGCAGATTGTTTTGCGCAACCCGACTTTGCATCAGGTTTGTGTGTCAGGAATCGCTCGCCGCTTTGTAGTAGCGCTCGCCCGCGCACCCTCTGCACAGAGTGCGCCCCTGCGCCACGATCTCTCTCTTGAAGTTAATCCCCTCGCCGCATTCCGCGCACACCACCCGCGGCCCTTTAAAGCCTGGCAAATCTTCCGGCAGTACCTCAACCTTCACCCATTGCGTTTCGAATAGCTCCGCATCCGGAAGCTCCGCGTACGCTTTCTGCTGCCCGGCATCCTTCTCCATCTCGGGAAACATCTGGCGCGCCACTTGTTTTGATGATTCCTTCGCCGCGATTCTCACCGCTCGGCCCGTCTTCAAATCCACAAACGTCGCCGCCACTTTTCCCCAATCGCGAAACTTCAGCGCGCGCTTGCCCAGCCGGCAATTCGCCACCAGCCCCACCGCATCCGTCACGCAGCGATCGATCTCCACGTATGTCATCAATCGCTTCTTCTCCGCAATCGGGTCTTCGATTCCCAACTCGCGCAATCCGAGCATCGCCAGTCGCACTCCCAGCACTTGGCCCGCGCACAAATGCCCGTGCGCTACGGCTGCCTCTTTCAAATACTCTTCCAGCGTTTTCATCATGATTTTCGAGAGTCAGGTCAGAGCCCAGTGGATCAAACTTGCGCCTGAATTTCTCCCGCCTTCTCCGCAGACGCCGCCCACGGATGCGGGAGCCGCGCCTCAGCAAACGCGCAGAGCGTCATCGCAATCGCCAACCCCGCCAGCGCCGCATCCTCCAGCACTTTTTTTAAGTTGACCGGCTCAGGTGTCGCAAAACATCCGCAATTTACGTCCATGTGCAGCGCGTAGGCCCGCAGAACTACGCCGAAGTAGCCCACCATGATCAGCGTCAGCAGCGTGGCACAAATCCTCAGCCGCCATCCAATGAGCACCAGCAGCCCAAGAATGATTTCCGTGAATGGCAGCGTATGCGCCACAAACTGCACTCCCCACGGCGGTAGCAGCTTGAACGCCGCCACCTGCGCGACAAAATTCGAAATGTTCGTAGTGACCGAAAGTTTCAGCATGAAATACGGCCAGAGAAAGTGGTTGGGGTAGAACAGCTTCGAATAGCCCGCGTACAAAAAAATCCCGCCAAGCAGCAGCCGTCCGATCCACATCACCACACGGCGAAGATTCATGGGGCTGGACTCCATCATTTCGAGGCTCCCGCCAATCGCACTCGCACTTGCCTCATCTTTGTTTCAGAAGTTGATCCAGAAAGTGGCTCAGGATTTCGTAACTCATCCCGCCTGCGTACGGATATGTCTGCCCCTTGCAGTGAAAAACAGTCGTTGGCGTCGAGTTTACCCGGTACATCTCCCCCAGTTCGTAATCCTTGCTGATCAGCGGTTCAAGCGTCCCGCCCTTCACCAGCGCTCTCACTTTCGTCATTTCAGCCGGCGACAATACTGCCGCCACCGTCCCGTCCACATCTCCCGTCTGCTCCCACTTCTCCTGGTTCTCAAAAAGCGTCTGGTCCACGATATCAATTTTCCCGATCTCCGCCGCCGCTCGCGCGTAACGCGCCGCGATCCTCGAATAAGCGTGCATTTGTAGCGGAAAATCGCGGTGCACCAGGAAGACTTTTCCCGTGCTCACGTAATTGTCCATCAGTTGCCGGTTTGTACCCAGATAGAACGCCCGGCACGACGGGCATTGATAGTCGCTGAACACTTCCATCACGATCGGCGCGCTCTTCGATCCGAACGCCTTGTGTGGATCAATGTCGTTCACTCCACTAACAGACTCTGTGACCGGTGCTCGTTCCGCCGTCTTGGCTCCTGCCTTGGCTGCGCCCCGTCTCCCGGAAGATTTGCCTGTACTCGCTGCTCCGCTTCCCGCGGCCAGCACTATCGTTCCCGGTCCAAACCACGCACAACCCGCCATCAGCGCCAGAAGCCCACCCCACTTCAAAATTGCTCGACGGTTCACACAACCCTCCCAAACATGCTTCTCTGCTTATTATGATGCCGATTCAGCCTCAGACTATCACAGCTGGCCGCGTGCGGAGTTGCCAGTTGGTAATCGCCGCCTCACTCTCCGGATTTCCCCGCAAGTCTCCAGTTTCGAACTCCAAGCCCCTCGGTTACCCACTTATTTTCTTCCAACATAAAGAAAATACGATACTTAATTGATGTTATAAGAAAACTTGACAATGGTCCACTCAACTTGTATACTCCTCTACGAATCGGACTTAGGAGCACGCCTTTGCCCTCCGTCCGCTCCGGATTTCTTGCCCTCCGGGCGGCACGTTTTGCAGACGGGTTCCGGAAGGATTAGGACTAATGAGCAAGATTATCGGTATTGACTTGGGGACTACCAACTCCGTCGTCGCCGTCATGCAAGGCGGTGAACCCGTTGTAATTCCCAACCAGGAAGGCGCGCGCACGACCCCCTCGGTCGTCGCCATCACGAAAACCGGCGAACGCCTCGTTGGCCAGGTCGCCAAGCGCCAGGCCGTCACGAATCCCGAAAACACGGTGTACTCCATCAAGCGCTTCATGGGCCGCCGCTACGAAGAAGTCGGTGACGAAATGAAGCGCATCCCGTACAAAGTCGTCAAGGGCGAGCATGACGACGCTCGCGTGGACATTTTCGGCAAGATGTATAGCCCGCCGCAAATCTCCGCCATGATTCTCGGCAAACTGAAATCCGCCGCGGAAGATTTTCTCGGCGAAAAAGTCCAGAAAGCTGTCATCACCGTTCCCGCATACTTCAACGACGCCCAGCGCCAGGCCACCAAGCAAGCCGGCGAAATTGCCGGCCTGGAAGTCGTCCGCATCATCAATGAGCCGACAGCCGCGGCTCTCGCCTACGGCTTGGACAAAAAGAGCGACGAAACGATCGCTGTCTACGACCTTGGCGGCGGCACGTTCGATATCTCCGTTCTTGAAGTCGGCAGCGGCGTCGTCGAAGTGAAATCCACCAACGGCGACACTCACCTGGGCGGCGACGATATTGACCAGCGCATCGTGGATTGGCTGATCGACGAGTTCAAAAAAGAAAATAGCATTGACCTTGGCAAGGACCGCATGGCTCTCCAGCGCCTCAAGGAAGCCGCGGAAAAAGCCAAGATCGAGCTTTCCCAAATGATGGAGACCGAAATCAACCTGCCCTTCATCACCGCGGGACCGAGCGGCCCCATTCACATGCAGCAGAAGCTCACGCGCACTCGCCTCGAGCAGCTCATGAACGACCTGCTCGAGCGCTCCATGAAGCCCGTGAGGCAGGCTCTCGAAGATGCCAAGCTTTCTCCGAACGACATCCAGGAAGTCGTCCTAGTGGGCGGTTCGATCCGCATCCCTAAGGTGCAGTCTATCGTCCGCAATTTCTTCGGCGGCAAGGAGCCCCACAAGGGCGTCAACCCCGACGAAGTGGTCGCAGTTGGCGCGGCGATTCAGGGCGCCGTGCTCGCCGGCGAAGTGAAAGACATCCTGCTTCTCGACGTCACGCCTCTTTCTCTAGGCGTCGAAACCCTCGGCGGCGTGATGACCGCGCAGATTCCGCGCAACACCACCATTCCCACGCGCAAAGTCGAAACGTATTCAACTGCTTCCGATAATCAGCCTGGCGTGGAAATCCACGTCCTCCAGGGCGAACGCAAATTCGCCACGGACAACCGTTCGCTCGGCAAATTCAAGCTGGACGGCATTCCTCCCGCTCCGCGCGGCACTCCGCAAATTGAAGTGACCTTTGACATTGACGCCAACGGCATTCTCAACGTCAGCGCCAAGGACAAGGCCACCAACAAGGAGCAGAAAATCACCATCACTGCCTCCAGCGGCTTGACGAAAGAGGAAGCCGAGAAAATGCGCGCCGAAGCGGAATCGCACTCCGAGGATGATCGCCGCCGCATGGAAGAAGTCGAAGCGCGCAACCGCCTCGACGGCATCCTCTATCAGGCCGAGAAAATGATCCGCGAAAATCGCGAAAAACTCGCGGAGTCGGACGTCAAGTCCGCCGAGGACGCCATCGAGGAAGCCAAGAAGGCTATCGCCGAAGGCGGCACGGCCCGCTTGCGCTCCGCCACGGAGAATCTCGAAAAATCGCTCCACAAGATCGCCGAGGTTCTCTATAAGGCCAATGAAGCGGCCGGTGCGCAACAAGCCGGCGCCGCAGCCGGGGCGGATGCCGCCGGTGGGGCAAGCTCGAGTTCGGGCAGCGCCCCGCAGGACAAAAAGCCAGCCGATGTCATTGACGCCGAATATGTAGACGTGGACGAAGCCAAGCGCCCGAACTGAGGTAGCGAACTAAGAGGTAGCTGATTAGGTTGATCGCGGACCAGCTCGGCCTCTACGCCGGGCTGGTTGTTCTCTGGTGTGAGTTGAGCAGGTCCGCGATAATCTTCTGAGGTGCATCTGGAATGAACGCCTTTCGCAGCGGCTCGGAAGCACGGAACACGGGAGGGCACTCGGAGGTCTTACCCCCCCACCCCCCTGTTTTTTGCAAGAATATCAAACGAAAGGATTTACGTCGTGGGGGTCGCGGAAGAATATCATTCTAAAGAGTTTATGAGCCAAGTTTCCGTTTGTGCAATTTCCGGACTCTGATTCTAAAGGATTTATGACTCACCATTTCCTCAATCTCGGGCTCGCAGCGGATCGCGGCGAACTCTCTGCCCCGCCCCTGCGGCTTTCAACTTTCGACCTCTAACTTCTTCTCATGACCTCGACTACCAAAACCGACTACTACGACCTCCTCGGCGTTTCTCGCAAAGCCACCGCCAAGGATATTCGCACCGCTTTCCGCAAACTTGCGCGCAAATACCACCCTGATTTGAATCCGGGCGATAAATCCGCCGAAGAAAAATTCAAGCAGCTTCAGGAAGCCTACGACGTCCTCTCCGATTCGAAAAAGCGCCAGATGTACGATCAGTACGGCTTTTACAGCGACAATATTCCGCCCGGCGGTCCCGGCGGCGGGATGCACCCCGAGGATTCCGGCGGCGTGAATTTTGATTTTGGCGGCTTCGATTTCGGCGGTGGCGGAGCCGGCGCGAGCGGCGGCGGCAGCAGCTTCCGCGATCTCTTCAGCCAGTTCTTCCGTGGCGGCCGCGCTCCTAGTGCCGAACCCGACGAAGAGCCCGGAGGCGACCTCGAATATCAGATCGAAATCGATTTCTGGGACGCGGTTCGCGGCGCCGTCAAAAAACTGAACATCACGCGCCTGGACGCCTGCGACACCTGCCACGGCACGGGCGCGGTCGGCACGCCCCAGACTTGTCCGGTCTGCCATGGAGTCGGCACCATCCAACAATCTGCCGGAAAAATGAAATTCAACGTTCCGTGCACGCGCTGCGGAGGCACCGGCAAACTTCGCAAGGCCTGTCCAACTTGCAGCGGCGAAGGCCGCTTGCGCCGCACGGAATCAATTGATGTGCGCATTCCCGCGGGCGTCGCCAGCGGTTCTCGCGTTCGCGTTCCCGGCAAAGGCAACGCTGGCACCATGGGCGCGCCTCCTGGCGATCTTTACCTTCGCGTCGAAGTCCATCCCCATCCCTTTTTCGAACGACGCGGCAACGATCTCTACACCAAGGTTCCCGTCACCGTCTCCGAAGCCACGCTCGGCGCGAAAGTGGAAGTGCCCACCATGGATGGTCGCGCGTTGGTGCGCATTCCCCCCGGCACGAATAGCGGCAAGACGCTGCGCCTCAAGGAAAAAGGCGTGCCCAGCGCGCGCAACGGCTCGCGCGGCGATCAGTACGTCGAAATTCAGGTTGTCGTACCGCAGCCCACAGACGAGCGCGTCCGCAACCTCATGAAGGAATTGGAATCCGTTGCTCCAGACGACCCAAGAAAGGATCTGTTCACCAAAGCTGGTCTGTAACCCCTCGCGCAAAAGGCCGCCTCTAATCGCGCCGCTTGCGCAGAAAGAACGAAGCAACCAACATGCCGCCGCGAGCCAAAAAACGGGCCAAAGCCGGTTACATGATTTCCGCTGTGGCCGAGCTTTATAAACTTCATCCGCAAACTCTGCGCCTCTACGAACGCGTTGGTCTTCTCAAGCCCTCTCGTTCGCAGGGCAACACACGCCTTTATACGGACTCTGACCTCGAGCGACTCGACGTCATTCTCACGCTCGCGCGCGACATGGGCGTCAATCTCGCCGGCATCGAAATTATTTTGAACATGCGCGAAAAAATGGTGGAAATGGAAAAGCAAATGTCCGAATTCGCCAACGCCGTCCAGCACGAACTTTCCCGCGTGCTCTCTTCTCACGAACGCGGCCCGGAATCCCGTCACGCTATCGTTCGAACAAGTCCGCGCCCCATTCGCTAGCGAGTCGCGGCCTTCCACATCTTTCCCACCGCCGCATCTTGCCGCCCGCGCTCGGCGCACGTATCCTCTCTCCATGGCCCTCGAAACCTGCCCCCTCTGCCGCGGCACGGGCTGGAAACTTGTCCCTCGCTCGAACGCTTCCGGAAACGTCGCCGTCGCCTGCGACTGCGGCATGGAACAGCGCGCCGGACGCTTCATCGAGCGCGCTCGCATCCCCAAGCGTTACGAACATTGTGACTTTGAAAGCTACAGCACCGATGTCGGCGCCACGCCGCAGCAAATCCATTCGCTCAAGAACGCGAAACTGCTCGCGCAAGCTTTCGTCCGCGATTATCCCGGCGCGGCGGAAAAAGGCCTTCTCTTGATGGGACCTTCCGGTGTCGGCAAGACTCATCTCGCCGTCGCCGCTCTCCGCGAACTCATTCGCCGCGGCCACGGCGGGCTTTTCTGCGACTACCGCGAACTCCTCAAGGAAATTCAGGCTAGCTACAATCCCGCCAGCGAATCCACCGAAATGGCCATCCTCGAACCGATTCGCTCCGTCGAGATTCTCGTCCTCGATGATCTCGGTGCCAGCAAACCTTCCGACTGGGTCCGCGACATCGTGGGCATCGTCTTGAACGCGCGCTACAACGAACGCCGCACCACCATCATCACCACCAACTACACCGACGCTCCCGCATCCGAGGGCGAACCGGCGCGTCTTCCCGGCGGCAAACTTATTGCTCCTCACCGCGAAGATTCTCTCGACCAGCGCATCGGCAGCCGCATGCGTTCTCGGCTCTTCGAAATGTGCCGCACCGTCGAGATTGTCTCGCAAGATTTCCGCCGCGAAAGTACGCAGGCCGGCCGCGCCCGCGCCTAAATCGCTCCGCCTTTTCTCCACGCCCCTCGACGGAACGACGCTCTTCACTGCCCTCCTCGCGGCCACCGCTTTCATTGACACGAACGCAATTCCACTAGTATCCTTTTCAGGTTGCAGCGCGCCTCGAAACGCCCGCAGCATTGTCCCGAGTGACCGCTTGGCAGCTAACCTCCTTGCATCAACCCGTTGGGGATTTCGCAAGGAATTTTCTCGACGTTTTGCTTTGCCCCGGCTTGTCCGGGGTTGGACACTGAATCTCAAGCTGTACTCTACCGGAGGCCAACAACCATGTTTTCCGACAACGAAACCCTTTCTTCCGCGACTGCCGCAACTCCCGCTCCCGATTCCGATTCTTCACCCAGCAACTCCTCTGAAGAAGTGAACCCGGCTCAGGCTGGCTCCTCCGAGCCAGCCGCTCCGCAAGAGAGCGCGCCGGAAACTTCCGCTACCGCTCCCGCGCCTGCTCCGGTAGCCGCCGAAGCGCACGCCTCTGCGGAAACTCCGGCTGTGCCCGATGCTTCGTCTCCCTCCGCGGAAGCTGAAGCTGCCGCCGAAGAAGCTGCCGGCTCCGAGGAGATGAGCAAGTTGATGGAGCAGTACGACGAGCAGCATGAAGCTGCCGCGCAGAACGAACTCATCGAAGTCAAGGTTGTCGCCTACACCGAACATGGCGTCGTCGTTGACCTCGGCGGAAAGACGGAAGGCCTCATTCCCGCCGTCGAATTTTCGGAAACCGATATTCCCCGCCCGGAGCCGAACGCGGTCATCGAAGTCCAGCGTACCGGCGAATTCAAGGACGGCTTCACGATTCTTTCCTACCAAAAGGCGCTTCGCCGCCGCACTTGGGAAAAAATCGAGGCTGCTTACAAGAGCAAGGAAAACATCACCGGCAAGATTGTGGACCGCATCAAGGGCGGCCTCGTCGTGGACATCGGCGTCCGCGCCTTTCTGCCGGGCTCGCAGTACGATCTCCGTCCCACGCAAAATCTCGACGACCTCACCGGCACCGAGCTTCAGGTTCGCGTCACCAAGCTCAATCGCCGCCGCGGCAACGTCGTCGTCAGCCGCCGCGCCATTCTCGAGGAAGAGCTGCACGCCAAGCGCGCTCAGCTCATGGAAACGTTGAGCGAGGGCCAGATCGTTCACGGCCACGTCAAGAACGTCACCGAGTACGGCGCTTTCGTGGATCTCGGCGGAATTGACGGCCTGCTCCATCTCACCGATCTCAGCTGGGGCCGCATCAAGCATCCTTCTGACGTCGTCAAGCCCGAGCAGGAACTGGACGTCATCCTTCTCAAGTTCGATAAAGAGAAGCAGCGCATTTCTCTCGGCCTCAAGCAACTCACTCCCGACCCCTGGGTCAATGCCGCGGAAAAATATCCTGCCGGCGGAAAAGTCAAGGGCAAGATCGTCGGCGTGGTGGACTACGGCGTTTTCGTCGAACTCGAGCAAGGCATCGAGGGCCTCGTTCACGTCACCGAGCTCAGCTGGTCCAAGAAAGTCCAGCATCCGTCCAAGCTCTTCAAAGTCGGCGAGGATGTGGACGTCGTCGTTCTCGACATCAAGCCCAGCGACCGCCGCGTCTCTCTCGGCATCAAGCAGGCTCTGCCGGATCCCTGGCTGCTCACCGCCGAAAAATATCCCATCGGCACCGTCGTCACCGGCAAAGTCCGCAACATCGCCGAGTTCGGCGCGTTCATTGAAATCGAGGATGGCTTTGACGGCCTCGTTCACGTCAGCGATGTCAGTTGGACCGGCCGCGTCAAGAATCCTCATGAAGTTTTCAAGAAGGGCGAGCCGATCACCGCGAAAGTTCTGAAGATCGATCCGGAAAATCGCCGCATCTCCCTCGGCATGAAGCAGGTCAACGACATTTGGGGCGATTGGTTCAAGCAGCACAAGGTCGGCCAGATCGTCAAAGGCAAAGTCTCGCGCATCGCCACTTTCGGCGCGTTCGTCGAACTTGGCGACAACATCGAAGCTCTTTGCCACAACACCGAAATCGAAGACCGCAAGCGCCGCGACGACGGCCACATGTCCATGCACCGCATGGCTACCGGGCCGCTCAAGAGCGCCGGTCCGCTCGAACCGGGCAAGGAGTATGATTTCAAGATCATCAAGATCAGCCCGGAAACTCGACGCATCGGTTTGAGCTATCGCGCTGCCGCTAAGCAAATCGAGCGCAGGGAAATCGAGCAATATCGCTCCACGTCCAAGTCTTCTTCGACCGCGACGATCGGCGACGCGCTCAAGTCCAAGCTTTCGGCTCGGTGACGGCTAAGGTTCTCGGGGTTGTACCGGGCCGCAGGTCCCAGGGGGCCCGGCGAAGTGGCTGCACAATTTCATTTACCTGCGGGTCAATTTGATGATAGGAAGTGGGGCAACCGGGCATGTTTCGCCCCTCTCAAGCGTTTCGCACCACGATTCTGCGGCCGCTGATATTATGGCTGTGCAACGAGGCATAGGCACGATGACCAAGCAACTCACGCTGACGAAGGCCGACCTCATCCAGGAGGTTGAACGCATCACCGAGCTCAAACGCGCGGACTCCGAGACCGTCGTCGAAACTATTTTCGATAGCATCATCGAATCGCTCCAGAAAGGCGAGAAAATCGAAATCCGCGGCTTCGGCAGCTTCCGCACGCGCGAACGCCGCGGCCGCGTCGGCCGCAATCCCAAGACGGGCGCGAAGGTCGAAGTCCCGCCCAAGAAAATTCCTTTCTTCAAGCCCAGCAAGGAACTCAAGGATTTCGTCAACGGCGCCGAGGCCGCTGCTTCCGCTTCGCCGGGCGATTCCAAGCACTGAGCGACTCCGCCTCCTCCAACCTTTCGCCGCGGGTGCACCGCCTGTTCGATACGATTTTTTCTAGGCTCTGCTCCCCCGAACATTTTCTCTCTCGCCTATCCCTCTCTCTTTTGCGTTATTCTGTCCGCTCAACCTTCGCTATCGAGGTCGCTGCTTCATGGACTATCTCTGGACTCCCTGGCGTTATCAGTACATGGCGCAAGTCACCGGCGGCAAGCAGCCCGACTGTATCTTCTGCGACGCTCTTGCTCGCAACAATGACGACGAGACTCTGATCGCTTTTCGCGGCTCGAAAACTTTTGTCATCCTCAACCGTTTTCCTTACACTTCCGGCCACGTCATGCTCGTCCCTTACGCGCACGTTGCCGAACTCAGCCTCTGCGAGCCTGCAGCGCTCGCTGAAATGATGCAGCTCGCGCAGCGCGTCGAAAAAATCTTTCGCGAAAACTACAAACCCGACGGCCTGAATCTCGGCATGAATCTCGGCCGCGCCGCCGGCGCCGGCGTTGCCGGCCATCTCCATCTCCATGTCCTGCCCCGCTGGTTTGGCGATTCCAACTTCATGACCGTCGCGGCCGAAACTCGCGTTCATCCCGAAGATCTCCACGTTACCTATTCCCGCCTCAAGTCCGCACTTTCTCACTGAGCGCTTGTCCCGCGCGGAGCGTCCGTGTTCGCGCTACAGTTCTCTGCGGCCTCTGTGTTCTCTGTGTTACAACTCGCCGTCAACTTCAATCGCGCTCTCAAACGCGAAACGCACAAGGCAATTTGCGCGCTTCGGCTTCTCCACTAGTTCCAAGCTGACTGCTTCTTCCCCTTCTGCGCTAAAATATCCCGCACTCTGTTACGGAGCTGCCCTTGGATCTCGAACTCACCGAAGAACAATCTCTCCTCCAAAAAACTGTTCGCGACTTCGCCGAATCCGAAGTTCGCCCGCTCGCCAAGGAACTCGACGAATCCGGCCACTTCCCTCTTGCCACTTTCAAAAAAGCCGCCGAGCTCGGCCTCACTGGCATCTCTCTCCCCGAATCCGAAGGCGGCGCCGGCTTCGACCACATCGCTTACACGATCGTCATCGAGGAAATCTCCCGCTGCTGCGCTTCCACCGGCGTGATCCTCTCCGTCCAGAATTCTCTTTTTTGCGATCCCATCCACCGCTACGGCACTCCCGAACAAAAACAAAAATTTCTCCTCCCCTTCGCTCGCGGCGAAAAAATCGGCTGCTACGCTCTCACCGAGCCGCAAGCCGGCTCCAACGCCGCTGCGCTGCAAACCAAAGCCGTCCTCCGCGGCGACAAGTACATCCTGAACGGCACCAAAGCCTGGATCACCAACGGCGGCGCCGCCGATGCCGCCATCGTCTACGTCAACACGCACCCTGAAAAAGGGGAAAAGGGAATTACTGCGCTCGTCGTTGAAAAAGGCACACCCGGCTTCAAGGTCGGCAAGGAAGAAAAAAAACTCGGCATCAGCGCGACGGCTTGCAGCGAATTAGTTTTCACCGATTGCGAAGTTCCCGCCGCCAATCGCATCGGCGCGGAAGGCGAAGGCTACAAGGTCGCGCTTTCCACTCTCGACGGCGGACGCATCGGCATCGCCGCGCAAGCGGTCGGCATCGCGCAAGGCGCCTTCGAAGCCGCCACCAAATACGCGCAGGAGCGCCTCGCTTTCGGCCATCCCATTGCGCAATTCCAGGCCATTCAGTTCATGCTCGCGGACATGGCCACCGAACTTGACGCTGCGCGCTTGCTCGTCCGCAAAGCCGCCTGGAAGCAGGACACCGGCGCGCGCTTCAGCATGGACGCCGCCATCGCCAAACTTTTCTCGAGCGAAATGGCCACCCGCGTGACTCACAAAGCCATTCAAATTCACGGCGGCAACGGTTACTCCCGCGAATATCCCGTCGAGCGCAATTACCGCGACGCGCGCATCACCGAAATTTACGAAGGCACTTCCGAAATCCAGCGCCTCGTCATCTCCTCCTGGCTCTTGCGTTCTTGACGCTTCAAGGCCTCACGCACTGCCCTGTGCTGGTTATAGCAGGCGTGCAAATTCATCGACGCTGACCTTCAAATCCTGGATGATTCCGCGGAGTGTCTTACGTTTCAATTCGCTCTTGTGCATCGGGATCACCACACGCGCCTGGTCTCCCGCTCGCACGTAAATGGCGTGACTCCCGCTCTGCCGCCGAAACACGAATCCTAACCGCTCGGCGACACGCACTACGTCCTTCGCGGTAGCCGTCGGCTGCTTCGGCGTCACGCCGGAATCTCAATGGGTTTGATTAAGATGTCCTCGGTAGGAATTGGGAGCCCGTCTTCGACTAAGCTCCCGACGTACAGCTCAATGGCTTCACGAATGTTCTGGATGCCCTCTTCGATCGTCTCGCTCTGCGTATGGCATCCCGGTAGCGTGGGACAAAAAACGTGATAGCCGCCCTCATCTTCTTTCTCGAAAATGACCGTATATCTGTGTGCCATCGCAAAACTCCTGGCTCCATTCTAGCCCATTCGGCAACTGCCGCGACGCGCGCATCACCGAAATTTACCAAGGCACTTCCGAAATCCAGCGCCTCGTCATCTCTTCATGACTCTTGAAGTGATGATGTAGCGCCCCTCGTTCACCTGATTTATTTCTTCTTCCACTCCGCCGCTTTCTCCGGCTTTCCCCATCCCACATACATCTGCACGAGCCAATCCCGCGCCAGATCCACTTGATAACGAAATGGAATTCCAACGCGGTCCTTTCGCGCCTCGGTACCCTGATGCCCTTCAATGAGAAGCGGCTCGCTCTCGGCATACTTTTTCTGCCCCGCCAGACTGGCGCCTAACGCGCTTTCCGCTAGAAACCGGTTTATGTCGTCCGGCTGCTGTTTTTGATAGAGCGCGAAAGCCTCGCGCGCCAACGGCTCGCCGGCAACGAAATTTTTCTCCATCACCAATACGCGCGCCAGATCGAGCGCCGCGGACGCAGTAGTCACATTGTCCGACCCCAGCCTGCGCCGATGTGCCGCAAGCACATCCGCGGCAAACTTTTCGGCTGCAGGATAATCCCCTTTCTTCTCGGACAGGAACTCCAGGTCTGACAATGCGTCAATCGTGCCCGGATGGTCTGGACCGACCACGCGACGCCGGATGTTCAGAACTTCCGTGAGCAGCGATTCCGCCTGCGCGTACTTGCCTTCCACCGTGTAAACATCCGCCAGCATATTCATCGAAAGGAGAGTCTTGGCGTGCTCCGGGCCAAGCACGCGGCGGCGCGTTTCAACGGTCTCGTTCAGCAGCGCGTCTGCTTGCGCGTAGCGGCCGGCCATGTAATTGTCGGAAGCCACGTTATGCATGGACTGCAGCGTGTCCGGATGTTCCGGCCCTAAAACCCGGCGGCGCACTTCCAATATCTGGTTGTCGGACTCCGTGGCCTCGGCAAACTTTCCTTCAAACCTGTACACCACGGCCAAATTGTTCATCGAGAGCAGTGTTGACCGGTGCTCCGGGCCCAGCACGCGCCGCATGATCTCCACCACCTGACGATCCAGCGACTCAGCATCGGAGTACTTCTGCTCCGCCGAGTAAATCAAAGCCAGATTGCTCATGGACATCGTTGTCTCGGGATGCTCCGGGCCTAGAATGCGGCGGCGCAACGCAACGATGTCCGTGTTCAGCTTCTCGGCTTCCGCGTACTTGCCTTCGTCGTAGTAAACCAGCGCAAGATTGTTCATCGATTTCAATGTCAGGGGATGGCTTTGTCCTGCGGTCCGATTCTGAATCTCCAGCGCTTGCTTTGCGAGTATTTCCGCTTCGGGAAATTTCGCCTCCTGCTCGTACACGGACTCCAGGTTCGTCATCGACGCCAGCGTTTCCGGATTCTCCGCCCCGAGCTTCCGACGCTGAGTTTCCAGCGTTTCCGTCAGAATTTTCTCGGCGTCCGCGTGTCGCCCTTGTGCCAGCGCAACATACCCAAGGCTTGAGCTCGTCGCGAGCGTCTTTGGATCTTCTGCTCCGGACACGCGGCGATGCAGCTCCAACGCCCGCTCCAGTTGCGTTCGCGCTTCGGGATACAGCCCCAAGTCCGTGTAGGTACGCCCGATGGTGTCTCGAATCGCCGCTTCCACGTCTGGCTGCTTGTCGAACTTTCCGCCGATTCGCTCGGCCGCGCGGTCCAGCGCAGTCCGAACTTTCAAATCCGGATCCGGCTTCGTGCTCGGACCCGCCTGCGTCTCGGCGCTCGCCTGCGCCAGCACATCGTTTCGCAAAAAATCGCTGACCGCTTGCGCAATCGCTGCTTCGCGGTTCGCGCGAATCCCCTGCCGGATACTGATGATGGACGCGGCCGCCAGCACTGCAACAAACGCCGAAGCCATCGCCATGCCCCACCGGTGCCGGCGCGCATATTTCCGCGCGCGATAGGCCGCCGAAGGCGGCACCGCCACCACCGCTTCATTTCTCAGGTACCGTTCGATGTCCGCCGCGAAATCCGAAACGGAGCTGTAGCGTCGCGCCCGGTCTTTCTCGAGTGCCTTGAGCGCAATGGCATCCAGGTCGCCGCCGATTTGTTTTACGAGTCCCTGCGGCTCCGTCTGCCGCTTGTGCGCTAACGCCGATGACGTAGCGTTGTCCTGCGTGCGTATCTTGGTGCTTGGTCTCGGCGGATCTTCCTCGCGCAACCTCTTCAAAAATTCATCGAACGCCAGCCGGCGCAATTCGATCGGCGGCAACCCTGCCAGCAGCTCGTAAAAAATAATTCCCAGCGAATAGATGTCGCTGCGCGTGTCCACGTCTTCGCCGGAGGAAAACGCCTGCTCCGGGCTCATATACTCGGGCGTCCCGATCAGCGCTCCCGCGCGCGTGAACATCGTGTGTTCCGTCAGCTTTTGGCTGAGCGCCTTGGCCACTCCAAAATCTATGATTTTCGGCATGGCCTTGCCGTCCAGCTCCGCCACAAGAATGTTGGAAGGCTTCAAGTCGCGGTGGATCACCGCTTTCTGATGCGCGTGCCGCACGCCTTCGCAAACGTGCGTGAAGAGCTCGAGGCGTTCTTTGATCGCCAAGCGATGGTTGTCGCAGTAT
Source organism: Candidatus Acidiferrum sp. (assembly GCA_035279745.1). Taxonomy (GTDB): domain Bacteria; phylum Acidobacteriota; class Terriglobia; order Acidiferrales; family UBA7541; genus Acidiferrum. The sequence continues at coordinate 22,170 of DATEHE010000018.1, forward strand.
TCCGTGATCGGCATGCCCGCGACATACTCCATCACGAAATACGGCGCGCCTTCCGGTGTCGAACCCGCGTCGAAAACTTTGGCGATCGCCGGATGCTCCATCAGCGCCAGGGCTTGGCGCTCGGATTCAAATCGCCCGATCACCTCGCGCGTGTTCATCCCCGCTTTGATCAGCTTGACCGCGACGCGCCGCCGCACCGGCTCCTTCTGCTCGGCCAGCCACACTTCGCCCATGCCGCCTTCTCCGATTTTCTGCAGCAGGGAGTAGTGGCCGATCACCATCGCGTGCGTGGCTGGCGCCTGGGCGGATTCGGTTGTACGTCCGTCGTCGCTGGAAACGGGATCCGCGTCTTTCGGCGGCACAGGAATCCCTTCGTGAGGCTAAAGTTGGCCGGGAGTATACACCCGGACTTATGGTCCCGCGCAACTACCCCCGCGCCCTTCATCGTGCATTCCCGGCTCTTTCTACCTTAAGACTTTGCAAACCTCATTTGCCACCGCGTTCCGGGCCATTGCTGATGTGTACACATTTGTGTACACTTGGCTTCCCGGCAGAAGGGAGTTACCATGGCCACCATCAAAGTGGGCGTCCGCGAATTCCGCGAACACATCGCCAGTTTCCTCGAATCCGATACCCCTGTCGCCGTCACTCGCCGCGGGGAAACTCTCGGCGTCTACGTCCCCACTCCTCGCAAACGCCGCCCGATGACCGCCGATATCTCCGAACTCAAAGCCGCATCTGACCGCCTCGCCCAGACCCTCGCCAGCGTGGATGAGAAAGAATTCGTGGCTGAGTTCGAAGAATTTCGCCGGCGTAACAGAAAAACTGCCCGCCGATGATCGTCCTCGATGCGAACATCCTTATTCGCGCGATTCTGGGTCGTCGCGTTCGAGATCTTATCCTCGCCTATGCGGCCAAAGGCATTCGCTTCCTCGCCCTTCCCTGAAACGCCTCGCACCCCTCCCTCACTACTTCCCCAGAAAGACGAGGCGCAAAATCTAGCAACCCTGTTTTAGACCATCTCCGTACCATCCCCCCAGGAGCTGCGCCTGATGCAGCCGGCAGTATGCGCCTCGTGAGAGGCAATCTATGGAAAAGCACGAACTGTTGAAAGTCGAAGCCCACATCCAGGCAATCAAGGCGGCCGACGCGGTCCTCGCGGACAGCGGCGACTCCGACGAGCTCTGGCGAATCATCCATCAGCCGGGTTGGACGACCGTCGCTGAAGCGGCCTTCCTCGTGGCTGCGCTCGAATCCATCAGCGCGCAAACCCGGCAACTCACGAACCTTCGCGTTGGCCTCCTCGCGGCGGCAAAGCAGGTAAACACGGGCCGCGCCGCCGGCGCATGACCCGACCGACGCGCCTGGTCCCCGCGCAAGCTGGCCTTGGCTGGGCGTCCGGTTAACTCAAATGGCTTCGAGTCATCCAGTGGCCTTCGCCTGGCGCGAAGGCCACTTTTTTTCAGCAAACAGCGCAAGCAGGCTGCGCGCGCTCGCAGATTTAAAGTCCTGCCGTAGTTTCAGCACCTACGAATTGCCCCAAATTGGAACTCTCGCCGCTTCCGTTCCGCCTCCGTCTCACCAAACTACCTTTTTCTCCGCAACCTCCTCTATCTGCGCCACTTGCGCGTCTCACGTTCGAATCGTTCGTACAGAGTACTGTATCTTGACAGTAATTAGATTCTGTGCTAGCATGGCATGTGAATCGCCCGTCCCAGCCCGTCCTTCCGCTCTGAAGGGCAAGGCGGATCCCAGCGATTATTCCCTGCGCATTCGCTATTTGAATTTTCGCGGCGACGAATTGATTTACTCGGCCCATCCGGGAACGGCCTACAAGAACGGCGAATTTGTGGTCGTGCGGCTTGCTCCGACCGGGCATTGGGCCACGTTTCGGCTCCAAAAAATTCAAAATCGTGGCGAAGTCGAATCCGCGGTATCGGGCAATCCCCAGCCTTCCACCAACGAACGCCGCATCCTTCATTACCATTTTCGCCGCGGCACAACTTCGCCCGCGTTTGACGCGCTTCGGGAGAAGTATCCGAACTATACGCTCTAGCCCACGCTGCTAGCGCGTCATCGCATTTTGCTCCGAAGTAGATGAACCAGAACGCCTAAGCTTTTTCTGTCGCCTCGAGCCCGTAGAGAGAAAGGACATCCTTCAGCGTAACGATGCCCTCGATCTTGTGAATGTTCGCGCGACTCACTACAGGAATTGCATTCAGTTGCGCCGCTCCCATCCGCTCGAGCGCAATACTCAAGGAATGATCGGCATGCACATGAGGAAACTCCGTAGCGTCCACGAGTTCCCCAAGAAGTTTTGGTGGCTGCGTTTCCGCCGCAGCGCTTTGGATTTTTCCAAAAGTAAGGACGCCCATCAAGCCCCCACCATCCATCACGGGCCAGGAAGTGCATTCGCTCGACCGAATTTTATCGAGCGCTTCTTGCGCGGTCATGCTCGCCTGCAAGACTTCTGTCGCCGGCCGCATCGCCAGAATCACTTGGCGAAGACCTTCAAGCTCGCGTGTTCCGGGAGAAGGCAAGTGCAAACCGTCCTGCCGGGCCAGCGCCTCGAACAAGCTTTCCTTCTGGAATCGGCGCGATATGAAAAAGCTGATCAGATTGGAAATCATGAGTGGCCCAACGACGGCGTAATCGAGAGTCGTCTCAAAAATCATGACGATCGAGGTCATTGGCGTGCGCACGATCCCCGCAAAGACCGTGCCCATCCCTACCAGTGCGTACGCGCCCGGCGTGGCCACATATCCCGGGAGAAAGTGATGGCCAATATAACCTACAGTCCCCCCGAGCATGGCTCCAATGCAGAGGCTAGGTCCGAAAATGCCGCCGGCATTTCCGGAAGCGTAGCTGGCCGCGACGGTGACGAGCTTCAGAAGCAGGAGCCACGCCATCAGGTGAAACGCCATTCCGCCGTTTAGGACTTCGCCGACGTGGTTGTAGCCCACGCCAAGAACTTGCGGCACGAACATTCCGATCAGGCCGACCACGATGCCGCCGGCCACGGGCTGGAACCACACCGTTTTGCGCGGAAGCTTCATGAACCAGCGTTCGCGGAGGGCAAGCAGCGTTTTGCAGAAAGCGACGGAAACAAACCCGCCGATTACGCCAAGGACCGCGTAGATCGCGAATTCCCAATAATTGACGAGTTCGTATTGCGGCACTTTGAAAAGCGGATTGTTTCCGAGCAGGAGGCGCAGAACGGCCCAGGATGTTGCCGAAGCCAGAACGACGGAACCGAGGACCGGAGCGTGAAGTTCGCCGACGACTTCCTCGAGCGCGAACAAAACGGCCGCCAGCGGCGTATTAAAAGCCGCGGCGATTGCCGCGGACGCGGCCACCGGAATCAGCGCTTTGACCTTTTCTGGACGCAGGCCCAGATTGCGGCCCAACACCGAAGCGATCGCGGCACCAACGTGGACGGTCGGGCCTTCCGGGCCCAGCGGGATGCCGCTAGCCAGTGTGGCGGAAGTACAGAAAAATTTGCCGATCATTGTCCGCGCGGTGATGCGGCCCTCGCGCGCATAGAGTGCGGCCTTGGTCTGCACGAGCCCGCTGCCGCGCGCTTCGGGAAAATAGCGGAAGAGCAGGTAGCCCATGCTGAGCGAACCCACGATTGGAAAAACGAGGCGATGCCACATGGCGCCACCGGCAGGATAGAGACGCGCGCCAAATCGTTCAGTCAAGAGAATGAAAGCGACGGCCATCAACGAGGTCAAAGCCCCGATGAGCAAAGTGAGAACAAGAAAGACTTGTTCTTCGCTATCGTTAAGAATGGCATTCCAATACTGCCTTGGAAATTGCCACCACCGGGTTCGCGCAGCGTGCGATGCGTCGCTCATTTTTTGAGAGTATCTCCGTACACTACAAGGCCCCGGTTTCGCAAAGCAATCGCAGCCGTGAACGGTAACTTGCAGATCCGCTGTGGTGCAAAAAGCTGAATGTTAATTCCCGGAAGAATCAGTTTGAACTTTCGCCCCTGGAAGAGCGAACAAGAAAGTATGTGGCGCAAGAGTCGTTACGCAGCGAGGCAAAGTGAAAGCGTACGAGCTGTGCTGGAAGCCTCCATCCGGAAAAACAGGTTAGTTTCCGGAGACTGGCAATCGCTCCAGAATTTCTTCCAAGGCTTTTCCAATCCTTGGGAATGCTCGGGAGATTTCCTAAGACGCGCACGATGCGGAATTCCATTAAGCATTGCGGACTCGCAGAGCACGCTTCGACGTCTTCCTCGGCCTGCTGCCGTCGCTGCTTTCGCGCCGCAGGAGGGATTCAATCGCGTTCACCAAAGTCTTGCCGCTCGAACGAAGCTCGCTGATGCGGTTGCGCGCCACTCTTTCGAGAAAGCGCTCGCCGCGAGGCGAAAGCGAGACAAAAACTCGCCGGCGATCCCCATGGCTGCGCGTCCGGCGGACAAAGCCATGCGTTTCGAGGCGGTCAATCAGTTCCACGGCGCTGTGATGCTTCAGAGCCAGCCGCTCGGCAAGTGTTTGAATCGTGGATTCGCTGCCCTCGGGCAGACCGCGAATCGTGAGGAGCATCAGGTATTGCTGCGGCTCGAGTCCGGCGATGCGCGCCATCGCGTCCCCTTCGCGCAAAAAATGGCGAATCAAGTAACGCAATTCCGCAAGTGCCCGGTATTCAGAAGGAGTGATGGCCCGTACCATGCGGCAAGTATATCGTAATGCGATATACTCTGCCAGAAGCGGGTATGCAGGTGTCCATTATCAGTACTGTACCCTTCCCAGGTTAAAGCGGCTTTCGGAAAGCTTTCTGGGACTTATAGTGCTCATAACCCTGCCGGAGATAGAACTGGTGGGCGCGCTCGCGAAGCACGTTGGAGCGCACCGACATCACCGGACAGCCCTGTTTGCGAGCCCAGGACTCCGCGGCTTCCAAAAGTTTGGCGCCCGCACCCAGGCTGCGGTGCCCTTCGGCAACGACCAGGCCATTCAGCTCAGCGCGAGTGCCCACCTCGAGAAGATGGTTCACGCTGACATGAGCCCAGCCGAGCACATCGCCCGAGCCCGATTCGACAACAAAGAGCGCGTTGGCGGGCGCGGCACGCATTCGGCGGAATCTTTGCCTGATTTCCGCTTCGGTAGCAGGGTAGCCGAGTTCGCCACTCAATTCCGCGAGCCGGGCGGAATCCGAAAGCCGGGCGCGGCGGATGCGTACATTTTTGCTTTTTTGCTTTTTGCCCATCTCTCAGCTCTGGCCGTGCAAACCATCTTGAAATGTTTTTCCACGCGATTCGGGAAGAGCGTGCGCGGCCATCCCGCGCGCCGAACTGTCGCGCGAGTCAGAAAGTTTTATCAGAATCGAGAAGGATTGTGACCGGGCCTTCATTGACCAGCTCCACGGACATCATGGCCTGAAAAATTCCGGTGGCAACAGTGATGCCACGCGCTCGAAGCCGCGCCGCGAACTCCTCATACAGTTCCTTGGCTTTTTCGGGAGCGGCGGCGGAAATAAAACTGGGGCGGCGCTGGCCGCGCGCGTCGCCATACAAAGTGAACTGAGAAACGACAAGTGCGGCACCACGCACGTCGAGCAGCGAGCGATTCATTTTTTGCTGGTCGTCCTCAAAGATACGGAGGTTCGCAACTTTATCGGCCATAGAAGCAGCGACGGCGGAAGTATCCTCGCGGCCCACGCCGAGAAGGACTAGCAGTCCAGTTTGAATTTCTCCGGTGAGTTTGCCTTCCACGGTGACTTGTGCACGGCTGACTCTTTGCAAAACGGCGCGCATACAAATTTTATTTGCCCGCCGGCTTGGTCAACCGCGGCGGAAGCGGCAAAGCGCGAAAGCCGCGCGGCGAAGGCTGGCACCTTGGACAGAAATAGCTGCTGCGCCCCGCGACAATGGCGCGGCGAATCATCGCGCCGCACCGGAAGCAGCGTTTTCCTTCGCGGCCGTAAGCGCGGTGGTGCTGCTGATATTCTCCGGGCTCGCCATCGGCGCCCAGAAAATCGGAAATCGAGGAGCCTCGATGAATAATGGCTTTCCGCAGAATATCGCGAAGGGAGCGGTGAAGTTGAGCGGCTTGATTTTGCGTGAGCGAAGAGCCCAGACGCGCGGGATGAATTTTCGCACGCCAGAGACTTTCATCGGCGTAGATATTGCCGACGCCGCGAAGAAAACTTTGATCCAGCAAGAGCGCTTTCATTCGAGCGCGGCGCGAGCGCGTCTGCGCGACAAACTCCTCTTCGTTGATTTCGAACGGATCGGCGCCGAAGGAGCGCAACTCCGCTTCCAGCGAGCCGTTCGCGAGAAACGCGATGCGTCCGAAACGGCGGGCATCGGTATAGCGAAGTTCGCGATGGTCATCGAGCAGAAAACAGGCGTGCGTATGTTTTTCGCAAGGTTGCGCCGATGGCGCGGGAGCGAGATGGCCAGTCATCCCGAGATGCACGAGAAGCGCGGCGGGCGAAGCGTCGCCATTCTTGGCAGGAGTTGCCGCGAGATTGGAAGCAGAGAGACGAAGCAGCATGAATTTGCCGTAACGCTCAACCGCTTCGACTTGCCTGCCGGGGAGATGCTCTTCGATCGCGGCGGGATCGTCCATGAAATCGGTTTTGCCCAAACGCACGGAGAGGATGCGGCGGCCAAGAATCGAGCGGCGGAGGCCGCGAACAACGGTCTCGACTTCAGGAAGTTCGGGCATAGGAGCAGCTCATTCAAAATAGCATATCGCCAATGGAGAACCGAAACTCGCGGCGGAGAGAGGCGCCGCGAGCCGCACAGAAAAATTTATTGCTGGTGGTAGTTGGGATAAGGCGGATGCTCCGGAATCACGACGGGATGCTCTTTCAACGCTTCCAGCGTGACCTGGACGGCGCGCTCCAACTGCGGGTCGTGACCGGCGGCCACCGCGGCCGGATCGTTTTCAACTTCGATGTCAGGAAAGATGCCGTGATTTTCGACTTCCCATTCGCCATGAAGGCCGAAGATGGCGACGCGTGGAGCGGTGACAGAACCGCCATCCATGAGCGGCGGATAGTTGTAAATGCCGACGAGGCCGCCCCAGGTGCGCGTGCCGACGAGCGGGCCGACCTTGTCCTGCTTGAACATCCACGGCAACGCATCGCCGCCGGAGCCGGACATTTCGTTGATGATCATCGTCTTGGGCCCATAAATTTGGGCGAGGGGCGAGCAGGCTTGCTGGCCTTCGCGAGTGATACTGCAATTGCGAAGTGGGCGTTTGAGCATATCAATGATGTAGTCGGCGATTTCGCCGCCGTGATTGTAGCGCTCGTCAATGATGGCAGCCTGTTTGCCGACTTGCGCGTAATAGTAGCGGTTGAAATTCAAGAAGCCGCCGACGGCGGTATCGGGAACGTGGACGTAAGCGAGTTTGCCGCCGCTGAGCTCGTCCACTTTTCGGCGGTTGCCCTCTTCCCAGGCCAGATTGCGCAATTGAAATTCGGTGGCGAGGGGAACGACGGTGACTTCGCGGGAACCGGAGCCATCGGCATTCGGGCCAACTTTAATTTTAATTTGTGTGCCGGCGGTATTCTCAAAAAAGCTGTAAACGGAGGCGGGAGGACGCACATCGCGGCCGTCCACGGCGAGAAGATACTCGCCGACTTTCACGTCCACACCGGGCTGAGTGAGCGGAGCGTGAAGCTGAGGATTCCAGTTTTCGCCATTGAAAATGCGGGAGAAACGGTAACGCCCGTTTTCAATCGTGTAGTCGGCGCCAAGAAGTCCGCCTTTGACACGGTCCGGTTGCGGCACATCGCCCCCACGAATGAACATGTGGCCGACGGTAATTTCGCCGAGCATTTCATCGAAAAGATGATTGAGATCGGCGCGGCCGCCGACGCCCTTGACGTAGGGAAGGTACTTACGTTCGGCTGCGGCGAGATCAAGACCGTGATAGTGCGGATCGTAGAAGAAATCGCGCTCGATGCGCCAGACCTCGTGATACATCTGATTCCATTCGGCGCGCGGATCGGTGTAAACCTCCATGGAATCCAGATGGAGAGCGCCTTCGCCGGGCTTGGGAGCGGCGGCGGTGGCGTTGATGAACCAGGCAGAGCTGCGGCCGGGACCCATGCGGTAAAGGGATTTTTCGCCGTTCGCGGAAACAACGAAAGCGCTGACGCCAGCGACGAACGGTTCCGTCTTGCGCGAGCTGAGATCAAATTTGGAGACAGAAAGCAATGTGGGCTCGCCAAAACGCGGAACATCCGGAATTTCGCTCAAGAACAAGACGCCGGATTTTCCGGTATCGAGAGAAACGTAATTCCCCGCCTTAATGGGCATGGCGACGATGCGCTGGCCGATGCCATCAAGGTCAATGGTGACTTTCACTTCTTCTTTCTTTTCGCCTTCTTTGCCTTTATCTCCGGGCTTGCCGTTCTCTTTCGCCTGGCCGGCGCCGCCGGACTTGTCGTCGCTTGCGACTTTTTCCTCGTCACTTTGCGGAGCGACGGGAGAGGGATCGCCCTTCTTCAAAACCACGGCGTAGATGCTGCGAAGGACGGGGTGCTGGTAACTCGAGAGATCGAGCCAGGCAATCGAGAGCCCCATATCCGTGCTCGCGGCGAAGTAGAGCGTCTTGCCGTTCTTATCGAAGACGGGGTGGCGGGCATCGCTCGTGCCATCGGTGATTTGAGATTCCTTGCCGGAATCGAGCGAATAGACGAAGACAGTACGCATGTGATTTTCCAGGAATCTGGAATAGGTGAGCCACTTGCTGTCTGGCGACCAGGATTCGTCGAAGGTAGTGCTGGGATCCTCGAAGAGGTCGGTCGCAACTTTCACCGGCGTGCCCTTATCCACGTCCACGTACCAGAGATTGAGGCGCTTGTCGGTGTACGCGATTTTCTTGCTGTCGGGCGACCAGATGGGCGTGTAGAAATAAGAGGGCGGATTGCCGAGGTTGATTTTCTTCACCGTGCCGAGTCCGCTTTGATCTTCGATGTGAAGAGCGTATTCACCGGATTCGTCGGAAAAGAAAGCGATGGATTTGCCGTCTGGAGACCAGGCGGGATCGCGCTCGGCAACGGAAGTGGTGTTCGTAAGGTTGCGAATATTGCCCTTCTCGCCGGGCACGGTGAGAATCTCGCCGCGTGCTTCAAAAACGGCGCGAACGCCGGTGGGAGAGATGGAAGCATTTTCGATTTTGTCCGCCGCTTTTTCGAAGTGGGGACGAGTGGCGGGCAGATCGGCGGCGATACGAATTTCGACCTGGCTGGACTTATCGGTTTTCAGGTCGAGCGTGTAGATGCCGCCGAATTGTTCGTAGACAAGAGCATCGGGGCCGGCGGCGAGCGACTTTAAATCGAGCCCATGATTTTCGAGAACCTGGCGCACCGCTTTCGTCTTGGTGTTGTACGCGAAGATGGTGACGGAGCCGTTGCGATCGGAAAGGAAATAAACGGTGTCGCCGATCCAAACGGGATCGTCGTCATTGGAGCGCTCGAGCTCGACCTTGGCGCGAGGAATTTTTTCGAGCTGCAAATCACGAAGGCGAACGATGTAGATTGGCGTGGTTTGGCCGCCGCGATAGCGCTTCCAGGCAATCTGCCATTTCAGATTGGGGACGTAGGCGAGGCTCTGCCCGTCCGGAGAATACGACGCGGCTTCGCCGCGCCACATCGGCAAAACTTCGGGGACGCCGCCCTGCGCGGGGACAGTGTAGAGGCGATCAAAGTCGGCGTAAGCTTCGCGGGAAGAATAGAAAAGAACTTTGGAGCCGTCGGGCGTCCACCCGTCCACGATATCCGGAGAGGGATGCCAAGTAAGGCGGCGAGGCTCGCCACCTTCGGCGGGAATCACGTAGGCATCCACGTTGCCGTCGTATTGGCCGGTGAAGGCAATCCATTTGCCGTCCGGAGAAAATTTGGGGCCAGTTTCGTGGCCGCCCGTGGTGAGCTGGCGAGCTTCGCCGCCGGAGCGAGGGACGCTCCAAAGATAGCCGCCATAGGCAAAGACGATTTCGGTTTTGTTCATCGTGGGAGATTGCACGAGGAGAGGCGACTCATTCGCCGCGCTGCTCGAGGCAGGCGTGAACGAGCTAGCGACAAAACAGAGAGCAAAGGGCACAAGCCATCGAAGCCGCATACATCCTCCTAAAAGAACAGCAAAAGCCTTTTACACCCGGAAGGGCGCAACGGACAAAGCTAATTTTGCGCGCCGGCCTGCGGCGGCCAGAAACCGGGGTCATTGATGGAGCGCTCGTCCATTTGGCCGGCGAATTTTTTCACGGCCGGGCGAATTTCGGAAGCTTTTCCGATGAGCACGAAGACGAGATTATCCGTGGGGAAATGCTTGGCGATCACGGCGCGAGCAATTTCAGGAGTGACGGCCTCGAGGCGGTCTTCGAGCTGGTTCACTTCATCGTCGCCGAGACCGTAGAACTCGTTGAGTGCGATGCGGCGGGCCAACTGATTCGAGGTTTCGATAGTGGGAGCAAATTGGCCCTTGATATAGGACTTTGCGGAGGCGAGTTGTTCGGGCGTGACGCCGTCTTTATGGAGCTTGTCGAGGACCTGGAGAGCGAGGTCAATGGCGGGAACGGTCGTCTGGTTCTTGGTGAAGCTCATGATTTCAAAGGGGCCGGGCGCTCTGCGGGAATCGAAGGAGGAGAAAGCGCCGTAGGTGTAACCGGACTCGACGCGGAGAGCTTCGTTGAGTTCCGATGTGAAGCGGCCGCCGAAGATGGTGTTGACGACACGAATGGCCACGCGATCGGGATCATTGACGGTGGCGCCGATATTGCCGAAGGCGAAATACGTTTGCGTGGCGTCGGGCTTATCAATGAGCAGGAGACGCTTGCCTTTGGCGGGCGGCGTGAACGGTATGGCGCTGACAGTTACCGTGCTAGAAGGCCAAGCGGCGAAAGCCTCTTCGAGTTTCTTGCGGAGATCGGAGGAATCGAATTCGCCGGCGATCGCAAGGATCATGTTGCGTGGAGTGAAATTGGATTGGTAGAAGTTGACGATGGCATCGCGTTGAATCTTTTTGAGGGAGACTTCGTCGCCTTCCGCGGGGCGGCCGTAAGGCGCCGCGCCATACAGGTACCCCTGGTAATAAAGACCGACGACGGATCGCGGGTCATCTTTGGCCGATTTGACGGCATCCACGCCCTGCGCGAGAACCTTGTTCACTTCGACCTGGGGAAAGACGGGATGCAAGAGGGCGTCGGAGAAAAGATCGAGGCCGCGGGCGAGGTCCTTGGTCATGAATTCGGCGCTGACGTAGGAGTAGTCGGCGGTCGCGTCGGCTTCGAATGAGCCGCCGATGAAATCGAGGTCGGAAGCAAATTGCTGCGCGGTGCGCGACTTGGTGCCCTTGCGCAAGAGCGTGGCAGTGACGGAGGCGAGCCCGGACTCGCCCTGAGGATCGGCGGCGGCGCCGGTCTTAACGAGAGCGAACATATTCACCAGCGGCACGCCAGGTTTTTCCAACAGCAAGACGGTGAGGCCGTTCTTCAAGACGAGCTTTTCGTGAGGAGGAAGATGAAGGGATTGAGCGGGACACGAAACGCCGAAACCAAGCAGAAGTACCGAGAGCGCAAGGACGCACGAGGAGCGGCGAGGGAAGTTCATTGCGCGGCCTTCCCTTCGTTTTGCGGAAGAAGCGTGGCGACGGTGCGGTTATTCGGGCCGAAGTATTTGTTTGCGACGCGCTGCACGTCTTCTTTTGTGACGGCGGAATAATTTTTCGCGGCGTCGAAAAGCTTGTGATAGTCGCCCATGAATACCTGATACGTGCCGATGGTGTTGGCGCGGCCATTGATGGTGCGCACCTCGCGGTAAAACTCGATCAGGCGGAAATTCTTCGCTTTCTCGAGCTCGCGATCGCTGATGGGAGCGGACTTGATTTTTTCGAGCTCGTCGTAGATCGCGGATTCACACTTGGCGGGATCCACAGCCTGGCGGGGCTGAGCAGCTATGACCAGCAGAGTTGGATCGAAAGACGGATCGCTGTCGGATTCAACAGCGAGCGCAAGCTGATCCTTGTCCACGAGGCGCTGGTACATTCGCGAGCTTTCGCCTTGAAAGAGGACAGTGCGCAGGATGTTCAGCGCGTAAAAATCGGAATTATTTGTTTGTGGCACATGATAGCCGATCATCAGGACAGGAAGCTCGGCGGGCTTATGGACGACGAGGCGGCGTTCGCCGAGCTGTTCAGGTTCGACAGTGGTGACGGGAGGAGGAGGCGTGTGCGAGGGAATAGGCTCGATAAATTTTTCGCAGAGCTGGAAAATTTCGTCGGGCGAGACGTCGCCGACGACGACCATGGTGGCGTTGCTGGGTGAGTAGCCCGTTTCGAAGTGGTGCTTGAGGTCGTCCATGGTCCAATGCTGGATGTCGCTCATCCAGCCGACGACAGGCCACTGGTAAGGATGCGCGAGAAACGCGGTGGCCCAAAGCTGTTCATCGAGCAGGCCGAAATTGTCGTTGTCCACGCTCAAGCGGCGCTCGGAGGCAACAACCTCGCGCTCGGAAGCGATCTTCTTGGGATCGAAAGCAAGGTATTGGATACGATCGGCTTCGATATCGAAGATGAGATTGAGCGCGGAGCGAGGGAACCAGTCCTGGTAAACGGTGACGTTGCGAGTGGTGTAGGCATTGTTGGACGCGCCGTCGGCTTCCATGGCTTTGTCCAATTCGCCGGGGCCGTATTTTTTGGCGCCATTGAACATCATGTGCTCGAAGAAGTGGGAGAGACCGGTGGTACCGGGGCGTTCGTTGCGCGAGCCGATGCGATAGAAGATATAGAGGGCGACGTTGGGGATGCTGTGGTCCGGCTGGACGAGGACCTGCATTCCATTTTTCAGAGTGCGCGTGGAGACGGGAAACTCGCCGGATTGCCCTTGCGAGGGCGCGACGGCAAACAGCAAAGCAGCCACGCAAAAGAGGACCGGCACGAGCCGGAAGCGAAACAAAGATTTCATGAAGCCACCCTCAGAAAAGCCTTTTGTAACTAAGACGCAGGGAAACCAAAAATGTTCGCGGTTCATTTCGTACCGGCATGCGCGCGGCGAAATTCGAAACGCCAGGCCCCTAAGGCAGAGGGATCCCAGGAGCAGCGACGATCCCTGCCATGCGCAAAATTTCCTGGTATTCCAATTCGGTGATCTGCGAAACCAAAATGCGGACGTTTTTCACAAGCTTCAGCTTTTTCAATGCAGGATTGGAGCGAAGCTCGGCCAGGGAGACTTGCCGGGGAAGACGGTCAAAGGCGCGCAGGTCCGCGACAAGGTTCTTTTCCTTGTGGTCGTGAGGATCGGGATAGGGATCGCGGGTGACTTCGGCGATGGAATAGAGCGACTTTTCGGGAGAAGAGTGGTAGCAGAGGACGCGGTCGCCCTTGCGTACCTGCTTGAGTGCACGCACGGCGTCAGGCTTGGACTCGGCGCCGTGCCACATCTCCTTGCCTTTAACGAAGAGCGTATCCCAGTGGTATCGGTGCGGGTCGGCGCTGAAGATCCAGTAGTGTCGTTGAGCAGTCGGGGTTGCCATTGAGGCGTTAAGTCGGCAGCAATATACACGGGGACGGCGGAAAAGCGAAACAAAATGTTAAAGATAGGGTGGTTTCGAGGGGCGCGAGGGCTGGAGAGCGGCCGTGCTTTCGATGTTGAGATTTTACGATAACTCTTTTATTTACAAATAGTTACGCAAAGAGTTAGGCCAAATCCACGAAAACCTCGTCGCCCCGCAGTTCGGTCGGATAGCAGGCTACTCCCATGTTGGGGTTCTGGGTGACCTTGCCGGAAGTGACGTCATATTGCCAGCCGTGCCAGGGACAAGTGACGACGGTGCCTTGAAGCTCGCCTTCGCCGAGAGGGCCTCCGCGATGGACGCATACATCGTTGATGGCATAGAACTTACCGCCCACGTTGGCGAGGGCGACGGGTGTGCTTCCGACCTGAAACTGGTGAATGGAACCTGGCGGGACCTCGGAAATTTTGGCGGCGCGCATAAACGCCATGAACAGTCCTCCGCGAGATAAAGAAAATTGCGTCCGGGAAAGCGGTGCGTGTACCGGAGAAAGTCTAATCTGCGCGAGCCCTGGCGTCAAAGAAGATTAGCTCGGGAAGAGGGAGTTTGGTTTGCGGGCGATGCCGCGGCCGGGCGATTTGCCGAATTTCCTGCGAAGAAACAAGAAACTGGCAATTCCGATTAAAACCCAACCAGCCAGAACAAAATCTTCCAGCCAGCTACCGAACGGGGCTGGGAAAATCCAGGTGAGAAGCAGGAGCCAGACGCCGCCAAGAAACAAGCTTCCAACGAGCTTGGTGTTGTCTTGCACGCCTTGCTCAGACTTCAGCACTAGGTTTAGAAGAAATTGGAGGAGATGAAACAGCAAGGCTGGCCCCTAAATTTCCTGGTTCGAAGCATACCGCAAATCACATGCGGGACAGAAAGCCGGCTATTTCTTTAGAGGCGGAGTGCTATTGATGCGTTTGGATATTGCTTTCCAGTAGGTGGCCGGCTTCAGGCGCTGGACGATGTCAATTTGGCGAGCGTCGGGGCCGATGAGGATGCGCAATTCCTTTTTTTCCACGCCCTTTAAGATGCGCGCGGCCGCGGCTTCGGGCGACGTGGGAGTCACCTTCTCGAAAAAATCAATGGCTTCGCGCTTCCTCTGCTCCGGCACATTGGCGCCCAAGCGGGCGCGCTTTGCGATGGGAGTGTGAATGCCGCCGGGATGAACGCAGGAGACGAATACGGATGTGCCTTCCAGTTCATGGCGCAGGCATTCCGTGAAACCGCGCACGGCAAATTTGCTGGAGGAATACGCGCTCTGGCCGACGGGCGCGATAAGACCGAAAACACTGGAAAGATTCACGATGTGGGCGCGAGGCTGCTGCTTGAGGATGGGCAGAAAATATCGGGCGCCGTAGACTGTGCCCCAAAAATTGATGTCCATCAGCCAGCGGAAATCGTCGAGAGAGATTTCTTCAAATGTGCCGATCAGCGCGACGCCGGCGTTATTGATGAGCAGAGTGACGCGCCCGTGGCGCTGAAGGACGTCTTCGGCGAAAGTGCGCATGGCGGACTCATCGGATACATCGAGGACATGCGTGGTAACGGCGGCCTTTTTGTTGGTCAGAGAGGCGGCCGTTTCGGTCAGGCCTTTTTCATCCAGATCAGCCAACGCCAATGCGGAGCCTGCGGCAGAAAGGCGCTGCGCGAGTGCGCGGCCGATTCCGCTTCCCGCGCCGGTCACGACGGCTACGCCGCTGTCTATGAATGTCATAGTGAGAGTTCGTTGAGGCAGCCGTCGGCTAACTCAAAAAAGAGGTCACGCGCTTTGGACTTTCACGAGAAGCTCAGCGAATTTTTGCTTGCGCTCGGCCTGATCCTTGCCGGACTCGGCTTCGGCGAGCTGCGTGATGTTCATCGAGCAGAACTTCGGGCCGCACATGGAGCAAAACTTGGCTTCCTTGTAGAAATCGTCAGGCAAGTTTTCATCGTGCATAGCCTTGGCGGTTGGCGGATCGAGCGAAAGCTCAAACTGCTTGTTCCAATCAAATAAGAAGCGGGCGTAACTCAATGCGTCATCGCGATCGCGAGCGCCGGGGCGATGGCGGGCCACGTCCGCGGCGTGTGCGGCGATTTTGTAGGCGATGACTCCTTGCTTTACATCGTCCGGATTTGGCAAGCCAAGATGCTCTTTAGGAGTGACGTAACAAAGCATGGAAGCGCCATGCCAGCCGATCATCGCCGCGCCAATGGCGCTCGTGATGTGGTCGTAGCCCGGAGCGATATCAATGACGAGGGGCCCGAGAGTGTAGAACGGCGCTTCGTGGCACCACTCCATCTCCTTGTCGACCTGCTCCTTGATCTTGTCCATGGGAATGTGGCCGGGCCCTTCGATCATCACCTGAACATCATGCTCCCAGGCCGTCTTAGTGAGCTCGCCGAGGACCTTCAATTCCGCGAATTGCGCTTCATCGCTGGCGTCGGCAATGCAGCCGGGGCGGAGACCATCGCCGAAAGAAAAGCTGACATCATGCTTTTTGAAAATCCTGCAGATTCTCTCGATGTTTTCGTACAAGAAATTTTGTTTTTTGTGATGCTCCATCCAGTGGGCCATCAATGAGCCGCCACGGCTCACAATTCCGGTGATGCGTTTGCGGACAAAAGGCACATGCTCGCGCAGCACACCGGCGTGGATGGTCATGTAGTCCACTCCTTGCTCGGCCTGCTCTTCAATCACTTCCAACATCAAGTCAATCGTCAAATCTTCCGGCCGCCGCACGCGGGAGATCGCCTCGTAAACAGGAACAGTGCCGACGGGAACAGGAGAAGCATCAATGATCGCTTTGCGGATTTCGGGAATGTTTCCGCCGGTGGAAAGGTCCATGACCGTGTCCGCGCCGTAGTGCACGGCGTGGTGCAACTTCTTCAATTCTTCATCAATGTTTGAGCTCGTCGCGGAATTGCCGATGTTGGCGTTGATCTTGCATTTGCTGGCGATTCCGATGGCCATCGGCTCGAGATTGCGGTGATTCACATTGGCGGGAATGATCATGCGGCCGCGAGCTACTTCGCCGCGAACCAGCTCCGGCTCGAGCTTCTCGCGTTTCGCGACGTACTGCATTTCTTCGGTGACGACGCCCTGCCTCGCAAAGTGCATCTGCGACATGTTGCGGTTTCCGTTGGCAGTCAGCGCGTCCTTCTCCCGTTTTTCAAGCCAGCTATCGCGAATGGCCATGCAACCCCCTCCGAAACGACAAAGAGCCCTCATTCGAAACGATGCTTTCCGTGAGCATCCATGCGGCTCTAAGTTTGGATTATGGCACTGGGACTGCAGCGTAGCAACTTGCGGGGCGAAGCAGCCGGATGCGAAAGTTCAGGAAAAATTCCGTGAGGAGAGCGGCGTAGTAAGAATCAGGAATTCTCGCAGTGCGGTCTCGACAAAGCAGAAATGTCGAGCGATCGGCAACTCGTGTGGCCGCTCAAAGCAATCGTCAAATCAAGATCGGCGAGGAGATTCAGCAACACTTCGCGGACGCCAGCTTCACCTCCGATGGCGAGTCCCCACAGGTACAGACGGCCAAGAAGCACGGCTTTCGCACCCAATGCGAGCGCCTTAAAAATATCCGCTCCACGGCGAATGCCGCCATCGAGCAGGACGGGGACTCTGTCCTTGACCGTGCGCAGAATTGCAGGAAGCGCGTCAATGGTTGCGATCGCGCCGTCCACCTGGCGGCCGCCATGATTCGAGACGATGATGCCATCCACTCCCGCATCCACGGCTCGCGCCGCATCTTCGGGATGCAGAATGCCTTTCAGCAAAAGAGGAAGCTTGGTGTGCGCTCGTAGAAAAGGCAGGTCCTTCCAGGTGAGCGCGGTGTTGGAGAAAAGCGTGCTCCACAGCTGAATAGCCGCGGGCGGATTTTGTTCGGGCGGCTGCGCCAACATTGCGCGAAACACAGGGTCGCTGAAATAATTTGCGACTCCCTCACCGCTCAGAAAAGGAAGGTATGCGTGCTGCAGGTCGCGTTCGCGCCACGCGAGCAGATTCGTGTCCAGAGTAACCACGAGCGCGCGATATCCGGATCGTTCGGAGCGCTGAAGCATGCTGGCGGTGAGCTCCGGATTTTTCCCCCAATAGAGCTGGAACCAAAGCGATCCATTGCCCGCGTTTCTTGCAGCTTGCGCGACCTCTTCCATTGTTCTGCTCGACGCCGTGCTGAGAACAAATGGCAAGCCAAGCGACAAAGCGGCGCGAGCGGAAGCAATCTCGGCATCGGCGTGAACAATACTTTGCACGCCGACAGGGCCGAGAAGGACTGGAGCAGGCAAGCGCTCAGCGAAAAGCTCAACGCTGAGATCGCGCTGGGAAACATCTCGCAACATGCGCGGCACAATCCGCCAGGCGTAAAATGCTTCTCGATTCGTGCGGATGGTCTCTTCGCCGCCTGCACCGCCGGCTACATAGTCAAAAGCTTGCGGCGAGAGGATTTCTTTGGACTTCTGTTCGAGCGCAACTGGAGAGACAGGAGTGGATGGCGTAATGCCCTGAAGACCGTTCAGATAAATCTGCTGCTGCCGCTGCATACCGGAAAGTGGTCTCGAAGTTGTAACCGGTTCTCCCATATGGAGCGAGATTATACATGCGCAGCAACGGGGAGAGTTCTGGCTGCCGCCGCATGACGCAAGGCAATGCAAACGTCCAGAAAACTTTGGACGGGGTCGCACTGCCTCGGAATACTTGACGTCTTACGGCTCGCGCGTAACATGAGGCCATGGAAGAAACGTACAGCCGCAAGCTCGAATTGATCATGCTGCCAGATTGCGAAGGGCGCGACGTTCGTCTCGGCTCCTTGTGGGAGAAGCAGCCGGCTATCGTCGTTTTTCTTCGGCACTATGGATGAATTTTCTGCCGCCAACATGTCGCGCAGTTGCGCGAACACGAGCAGGCTATTCGCGGAAAAGGCGCAACTCTCGCGGCCGTTGGCCTAGGCGACGCGATGTACGCGCGGGAATTCCGTAAGGAGACCGGCATTACCTTCCCGCTCCTGATTGATGAACTGCGCCGAGCCTATGATGCTATTGAATTAAAATCCGCGAATCTTTTTCACCTTCTCCGCAGCGACAACAAGCAGGCGAGGCAGCAAGCGCGCGCCGCCGGTCATCAACAGCACAAACTCGGGAAGAATCCGTTCCAACTGGGGGGAAGCTTTGTCTTCGGCCCGGGGAACAACGATCGTTTCGTGCATATCAGCGAGACTTTCGGTGACAACGCAAGTCCCGCAGCATTGCTCGCGGCCTTGCCATAAAAACCGCAACAAGCCATTTCTTGGCTTGCATATCCGGCGCGCGCCTAAAAATTGTGCAACCTTTGATCCAGCTTTGGACGGCCCTCCGATTCTCGCGCTCTTAAATTCTTCCTAATCCAAAGGCTTTGAAAGATGGATAAAGTGGCAGGGAATCTTTAAGGGAGTTTCCGGCGGCATGGGCGAAGTGCCGGAGACGCGATAGCCGAGCTTTTCGTAAAACGAAAGCAACTCCGGCCGCGCGCTGATGATTCGGAGATCCATAGCGACGCAGCCCTTCGCTCGGATGTGTTTTTCGACTTCGAGGGCGAGTTCGCGGCCGAGTCCCCGTCTTTGCAGCGACGGAGCGACGGAGAGGAGGCCCAAATAACCGTGCTCCCCGCGCTTTTCAAAATAAACGCAAGCAAGAATTGCGCTGGAATTTTCGAGGACGAGGAACTCACCGGAGCGCATGTACTTTCGGACGCCGTCGCAGTCGATGCGGTCGCCTGGAATCGCAATTTGTTCGACTACGAACGCCGCGTTGATCAGTCTGGTAAGGCGCTCAACATCTTCTGTGCTTGCGATACGCACGGATGGCAGGGTCGGTTGAGGCGCTTCCGATTCGTCGCTGGTCATCGCCGTTTTTGAAACAACTTAGGAATTTCTCCGGCATCCATGATCGAGCCGCGCTGCTGCTCTTCCGTTCGCAAACCTTTCCGGAGGCGCGCTCGCCGCCCAAACCCATCGCTGCCTGTGCCTGGAAAATGTTTGCACAAAGAAGTTATGATGAACGGCTTCGCGATGATAATCCAATTGCACTGAGGAACACGACATGAACCGGCGAAACTTTCTGGCGGCGGGAGCGACGGCTCTCGGCGCGTCGCAGCTCAAGCTGGCCGCCCAGCCACAAGCAAAATCCGTCGAAACGGAGCGCGAATACTACGAGCTGCGCCACTATCGCGTCCAATCCGGCCGGCAACAAAAAATAACCGACGCCTTTCTGAAAGAGGCGCTGGTCCCGGCGGTAACTCGCCTGGGAATTGGGCCGGTTGGAGTATTCAACGTGGACATAGGTGAGTCCAGCCCGGGATTTTACGTGTTGCTTCCGGCGAAAACGGTGGATGCGCTGGCCACACTCGAAGCGCGCCTCGGCCAGGACGATGGATACTTGAAGGTCGGAGCTCCGTTTCTTACTGCGCCTGCTGATCAGCCCGCGCTCATCCGAATCGAGAGTTCGTTGATGGTCGCGTTTCAGGGCTGGCCAAGACTGAAACTGCCCGCCGCTTCTACGGCGCGGCAAGAGCGCTTGTTCGAATTGCGCACGTATGAGAGTCCGAGCGATCAGGACCATCGCCGCAAAGTGGAAATGTTCAATTCGGGAGAATTTGATGTTTTCGAGAGAGCCGGATTCTGGCAAGTTTTTTTTGGCGACGTGCTTATCGGCGCAAAGCTGCCGTGCCTGACCTACATGATCGGCTTCCCCACCCTCGCGGATCGTGTGAATTATTGGAAGACTTTCGGTTCGTTGCCGGAATGGAAAAAACTGACGAGCTCACCGCGCTTTTCGTTCGAGAGCATCGTCTCAAACATCACGAATATTATTTTGCGGCCCACGGACTACTCGCAGATTTAGCCGGCTGGCTGAGCAGCATGCCGAACGGGCGGATTCTGGTTCGCGATCCGGCTTATCCAATCACTGCATGGCCATTGAATCGCGCCGATGCGCCCAACTCTTCTTCAATGCGCAGAAGTTGATTGTATTTTGCGATGCGATCCGTGCGCGACGCTGAGCCTGTCTTGATTTGTCCGGCACCGGTGGCAACGGCCAAATCCGCGATGAAGGTATCCTCCGTCTCGCCCGAGCGGTGCGAAATCACGGATTTGTACCCCGCCTTGCGGGCCATCTCGATGCAATCCATCGTTTCGGTTACTGAGCCGATCTGGTTCAACTTGATGAGAATGGCGTTGGCAATTCCTTCTTTAATGCCGCGGGCAAATATTTCCGTGTTCGTGACAAAAACGTCGTCGCCAACCAGCTGAATCCGTTTCGAGGAAGTTTTTTCGCCAGCCTTCTGAGTGAGCTTCCGCCAGCCCGGCCAGTCTTCTTCTCCCATGCCGTCCTCGAGAGAGACGATGGGATATTTTTCGATCCATTTCGCCCAGTAAGAAACCATCTCCTCCGGCGAGTGCGCGGATTTATCCGATTTTTTGAACACGTACTTTCCGCTGGCCTTATCGTAAAACTCGCTTGCCGCCGGATCGAGAGCGATGCAAATCTGCTCACCGGTCTTGTATCCGGCGGCGGAGATCGCTTCCAGCACGATCTGAATCGCTTCTTCGTTGGATTTGCAGCTTGGCGCGAATCCGCCCTCGTCGCCCACTGCGGTCGAATAACCGTGCTTCTTCAAAGCAGCCTTCAAAGAATGAAAAACTTCCACGCCCCAACGCAGTGCTTCGGAAAAACTCTTGGCCCCGACGGGCATCACCATGAATTCCTGAAAATCCACGGAACTATCCGCGTGCGCTCCGCCATTCAGAATATTCATCATGGGAAGTGGCAGAAGATTCGCGCTCGTGTCGCTCGAATATCTCGCAAGGTATTTGTAGAGCGGAAGACTTTGCGCCGAAGCAGCGGCTCGCGACGCGGCCATCGAGACGGCAAGAATCGCGTTCGCACCCAATCGCGATTTGGTGGGAGTGCCATCGAGCTCAATCATGCGTTTGTCGAGCACCCGCTGGTCCGCGGCGTCGAGCCCCGCGACGGCTTTGGCAATTTCGCCGTTTACATTTGCCACGGCTTTGAGCACGCCCTTGCCCAAATATTTCGTTTTGTCGCCGTCGCGTAATTCGAGCGCTTCATGCTCTCCCGTGGAAGCGCCCGACGGCACGGCGGCGCGGCCAAAAAGTCCGGCGCCAAGATGAACTTCGGCTTCCACAGTGGGATTTCCGCGCGAATCGAGCACCTGGCGCGCGTTGACTCGAGTGATCTTCGTGGACATGATCGGGACAATCTCCTGGATTAATTGAAACAGAAGATTGTACCAGAGAGGCGAGACCGAGCGTCTTGAGGTGAGCTCGCAGATTTAAACTGGCGAAGCTTTAGCTACCGGCGCCGCGGCGCAAAATAACGCGCAATTCATTAATTTCGCCGATTTCGAAATCGGGGCGCAACGCGCGGCATGCGCCGGCTTCGCCGTACCCACACTTGGCCCAACAACTGGCGCGCCGCGCCCGTTACGCGGTTTCCGGTTCTTCGATGAGAGATTCCTGCCGCACCACCACCACGATCCCTGAATCTGTCACATGAAACCTTCTGCGGTCTGCTTCCATGTCGTAGCCGATCTCCGTGCGTTCAGGCAGGCTGACGTGCCGGTCAATAATGGCCCGCCGGATGCGAGAATGGCGGCCAATGTTGACATGATTATAGATAATAGAGTCCGTCACCTCGCAATAGCTGTTTACCCTGACGTTGTTCCCGATAACGCACCTTTGCACGCGCCCGCCCGATATGACCGAGCCGCCAGCGACGATCGAATCCAGCGCTGCGCCCATGCGCTCCGGATCCGCGAAAACGAATTTCGCCGGTGGATATTGGTGCTGCCATGTGCGTAGCGGCCAGTTTCCATCGTACAGGTTGAACACCGGCGAGACGCTCACCAGGTCCATGTTCGCTTCGTAGTAGGCGTCAAGCGTACCCACGTCCCTCCAATAAAGCGCATCCTTTTGGTTTTCATCCACGAAGTTATAGGCAAACACGCGGTGTTTCGAAATAATCCGCGGCAGGATGTCCTTGCCGAAATCGTGGCTCGATTTCGGATCCTCCGAATCGGCCAGCAGGATGGGGATCATCAGTTGCGCGTTGAAAATATAAATTCCCATGGAGGCGTTGCAATTCCCCGCGCTGTGCGGCGATTCCTTGGGCGCCGCCGGTTTTTCCTCAAAACCGATGATTCTCCAGTCCTTGTCCACCTCGATCACGCCGAACTGCTTTGCCGCTTCCGCCGTGGGGATCTGGATTGTCGCCACCGAAACGTCCGCGCCGGCAGCCACATGCTGCTCCAGCATTTTCGCGTAATTCATCTTGTAGATGTGATCGCCGGAAAGGATAAAAACGTATTTGGAGCGCTCGCTCCCGATGGAGTAAATATTTTGATAGACCGCGTCCGCTGTGCCCTGGTACCACTCCTTCGAAACGCGCATTTGCGGCGTCAGAACTTCGATGTAGTCGCCCAGTCCAACCAATGGCGACCATCCCGCGCGGATGTGCCGGTTCAAACTGAGGGCTTTGTATTGCGTGAGCACGAAAATCCGGCGCAAATCCGAATTGATGCAGTTGGAGAGCGTGATGTCAATGATTCGATAGAGGGCCCCGAACGGCACCGCGGGTTTGGCCCGGTCTCGGGTCAGTGGCCACAACCGCTCGCCCTGCCCTCCCGCAAGTAAGACTCCGATGGCTTCTTTCATTGCGGACATTCGCGGCCTCCGCGCTCGGTCTGGTTAAGCCGCCCCATCTAACACCAGAACTTGGCGGAAGTACAAGCAGAGAACACGGCTGACCCCGAGGATCGCTCTTTGCAGAAGTAGGCATGCGAGAAGGATTCTGTGTACTATAAAAATACCTTCGTAACTACCGGGATATCTCCCACCCTCTTCCCCTCCCTTTGTAAAGATTTCTTGACTTACCCACCCATATTTGATTAGAAGATGCCAGCTACCTCATCAGGGTGACTCCAGAACGGCCAAATGGTGCGCAAAGCAAGATGTGGTGCAGAGAGCGCGGCTTCGCGCCGCGGACTTCTGTGCCCCTGCGCTGAGCGCACTGTCCGTCGCGCGTGACCGCTGTGCGGTTGCCGTGCGATAATATCCTGGGGCGGTGTTCGTTCGAAGAAGTGGCGCCGCAGATTCCAATCCGAACCGGATTGGGGGTGAATTGTAACGTGGCCGAAGTCATTATCCAGGAAAGCGAATCTCTGGAAAATGCCCTGCGCCGTTTCAAGCGCAAGGTGCAACAGGAAGATATCATCAAGGAAATCAAGAAGCACAGCTTCTACATGAAGCCCGGGGAGAAACGCCGGGCCAAGGAAGCACTTTCGCGGAAGCGACTGCGCAAAAAGCAGCGCCGGGAATCGGATTAATCCCTTTCCCGGTTCGCTCAGCGCCGCACTTCCGTGATTCAGGCCCCGGTTAGGTTGAGACGTTGGGTTTCTGTTGCAGCTTCGCATTCGCAGGCCCAAGGGACCCCAGCCCGGTACCCCCGGTCAACTGGTTTTGCCAACTCACTTGGCCCTCTGTGCGGAATACGCCCATCTCCCTTCCTTCTCAGGGGCCACGGGGAGAGCGGCTCATGGAATACCACGATCGTGTCCTGAAGTGTGCGGAATGCGGCGCTGAATTCGTTTTTACCGCCGGCGAACAGATGTTTTTCGCCGATAAAGGGTTCAAGAACGAACCCAAACGTTGCAAAAGCTGCAAAGCTAAACGCGCGGAGGGCTCCGGCGGCGCATCGCCGATGCGTTCGGAAACTAAGACCACCTGCTCGCAGTGCGGCAAGGAAACAACCGTTCCTTTCCGCCCGACGCAAGGGCGTCCGGTGTTCTGCCGCGAATGTTTTCAGCAACGGAGAGCCTTAGGCGCAGCCTGATTTCTCCTTTCTGAAGCTGGTATCCGGGCTGGGTTGTAGGGCCTCTTTCCTTCCGGCTTTGACTGGGGCAGACACTTGTGTCTGCCCCCTTCGTTTTCCAATCGATTAGAATCGTCAAATAATTGACCGCTTCCTGAAGCAACTTCTCAACGCAACGTCCGCTTCGTTGCAGCAAATCGAAAGCGACACTTGGTCGGTGACCTCGGACGTCAGGCCGAACGCCAAGCTTTTTCAAGCTCGCTGCCTGGCCTTCTCTCTGCTACGACGAGTGTATTTTTTACTTCTGCGCGGTATGATACCGCCTCAGAAGTCCCCAGTAACTCCAAGCCCTTCCGGAGGGCCGCCTCATGGCTCACCGCTTCACCATCGGCGTCGAGGAAGAATTTCAGATCATTGATCCCGCTACTTGCGCGTTGCGTTCTCACGTCATGCAATTGGTTTCCGCTGCCTCGCCTGACATCGTCGAGCAGGTCAAGCACGAGATGCATCAGTCCATCGTGGAAACCGGCACGCGAATTTGCGAAAACGTCGGCGAACTTCGCATCGAAATGCATCGCACGCGAGGCGAACTCGTCGCCGCTGCCGAGCGGGCGGGGCTCCAGGTCGCCGCCGCGGGCACGCATCCTTTCTCCAGCTGGATCGATCAGGTCATCTCTCCCGGCGAACGCTACGAGCATATCGTCGAGGAACTTCAGCAACTGGCCCGCTCTCTGCTCATTTTCGGCATGCACGTCCATGTGGCCATGCCGGACAAGCAGACCACCATCGACATGATGAACATGGTTCGCTACTTTCTGCCGCACCTTCTCGCTCTTTCGACCAGCTCTCCCTTCTGGATGGGCCGCAACACGGGCTTAAAATCCTTTCGCACTACTGTCTTCCGCCGTTTCCCCCGCACCGGCATTCCCGAGCAATTCGAATCCTGGAGCGCCTACGAAGATTTCATCAACTTGCTCGTCAAGCTGAATTGCATTGATAACGGCAAAAAAATCTGGTGGGACGTGCGCCCTCATCCCCACTTCGGCACTCTCGAATTTCGCATGTTCGATGTCACCACCAAAGTCGAGGAAGCCGTTTCTATAGCCGCACTCACGCAAGCCATCATCGTCAAGCTCCATCGCCTCTACGAGCGCAACCAGGGCTTTCGCCTCTATAGCCGCGCCCTCATCGAAGAGAATAAGTGGCGGGCCGCCCGCTACGGCATTGACGGCAAGCTCATTGACTTCGGCAAACAAGCCGAAGTCCCCATGCGCGAGCTCGCCGTCGAATTACTCGATTTTGTGGACGACGTCCTCGACGATCTCGGCAGCCGCAGCGCCGTCGAATACATTCATACCATTCTTAAGGACGGCACCAGCGCCGAGCGTCAACTGCGCGTGTATCAGCAGACCGGTGACTTGAAAGCGGTAGTCCGCCATCTTGTCGCCGAAACCAAAGGTGTAGCGGAACCGCGCGTTTCTTCCGCTCACGCCATCAATTAGCGGAGAGACCGCTAAAGCACTGTTCTTTCCGTAGGAGTAGCGTCATGAAAAAAATCGGACTTCTGTGTGGACGGGAATACAGCTTTCCTCCGGCGTTCATCGTGCGCGTCAACGAGCTCGGCAAGAAAGATGGAGTCGCCGCGGAATTCATCAAGCTCGGCGGCACGCGCATGGGCGATTCTTCCGGCTATCGCGTTATCGTTGATCGCATTTCCCATGAAGTCGATTACTACCGCGGTTTCCTCAAGCACGCGCTTCTCGAAGGCACGTACGTCATCAACAATCCCTTCTGGTGGACGGCCGACGACAAATTCTTCAACTATTCCGTCGCCGCGAAGCTCGGTCTCGCCATTCCGAAAACCGTTCTGCTTCCGCAAAAGGGCTATCCCGCCGATGTGGACATCACCTCCGAATCCCTCCACAACCTCACCTATCCCATGGATTGGGAGAGCCTGCTCGATTTTGTCGGACGCCCCGCCATCCTCAAGCCTTTTTCCGGCGGCGGCTGGAAGCATGTCTACAAAGTCCACAACAAAACTGAGCTGCTCGCCGCCTACGACAAAACGTCTCCCTACTGCATGACTCTCCAGGAATTCATCGATTTCGATAAGTACGTCCGCTGTTTTACCTTCGGCAAAACCGACATCACACCTGTCCACTACGATCCCAAGGAACGAAAATATGTCGTGGATCACAATTATTTGTCATCGGAACTTGGCTCGCGCATCGTCAAGGACGCGCAAACCATCAATCAGGCGCTCGGCTACGAGATGAACACGATCGAGTTTGCCGTGAAGGACGGTGTTCCTTACGCCATCGATTTTCTCAATCCCGCTCCCGATTTCGAGCGCGATCGCATCACCGAATTTTATTTTGAACACGTCGTGGACAAAATGGCCCGCCTCGTCATAGACCGCGCTTTAAATGGCGCGCCTTCCACTCCCTGGCCGCGTTGGGAAGAAATGCTTGGCATCGGCTCGCCCGCCGGCTTCTCCGGCGCACCCAGATCCACCTCCCCTGGCCGGCCCGCGTTCCCTTTCGCCTCCGCATCCTCGCCGGGAAGCTGATTCGATATGACCAGCGCGCCCAGCCCGTCCGTCGTCCCGCCCGATCCCGCCGGGGATTGGACAGAAATTCTGAAAGCCACATTGCTGCGCGTTCCTTCGCTGCCCGAGGATTTGATCAAGCGTCTGCGGCGCGCCAATCTCACTTTTGGCGATCGCGTTCATTGCCCCTTCTTGCGCCCGTTTTTTCTTTCCCCGCAGGATGAAGAGCGCGTGCGCACGGTCGCTGAAACGATTGCCGATCTCGGCGAACGCGTCGTCACCGCCGCTCTCGAAGACAAGCACTTGTTCGCGCAGCTCCATCTGCGTCCAGAAGAGGAGCGGCTCGCCCGCATTCCAGTTCCCTATGGCCGAGCCAGTGCCGCTTCCCGCTTGGACGCGTTTCTGCTTCCCGATTCCCTGAAATTTGCCGAGTACAACGGCGAATCTCCCGCCGGTGCAGGGTACGCCGAAACGCTCGCCGACATTTTCCGTACTCTTCCGGTCACGGCCAAGTTCGCGCAGAACTACACCATCCACAGTTATCCGCTCAGCGCCAGGCTTCTCGATGCACTCGTGATGAGCTACGTTGACTGGGGCGGCTCCTCGAGCCCTCCGCAGATCGCTATCGTGGATTGGGAGGAAGTGCCCACCTGGAGCGAGTTCGAAATTCTAAAATCCCGCTTCGAGAAGATGGGGGTGCCGACGGTCATCGCTGATCCCCGCGAGCTTCGCTTCGATGGTCAGCGCCTGATGGCGCACGGCAAGAAAATTGACCTCGTCTATCGCCGCATTCTGATCAACGACATTGTCGCCAAGCCCGCCGAATGCTCCGCGCTTGTCAAAGCCTATTCCGCCAACGCCGTTTGCGTTGCGAACTCCTTCCGCTGCAAAATTCCTCACGTGAAGGCTTTTTTCGCCGTGCTCACGGATGAACAAAACGGCGGCCTCTTCTCCCACGACGAGCGCGAAATTATCCGACGCCACATTCCCTGGACTCGCGTCGTTGCCGACGTCAAGACTGCCCACTACGGACAGACCATCGAATTGCTCGCGTTCATCGAAAAGAATCGCGAGAATCTCGTCCTGAAACCCAGCGATGAATACGGCGGCACGGGCGTCACTCTCGGCTGGGAAACCGGCGAATCCGATTGGGACGCCGCCATTGCGCGCGCTCTTTCTTCGAAGAATGGCGCCTGGATCGTCCAGGAACGCATTCCCATTCGCCGCGAAATTTTTCCGTTTATCGCCGGAGCGGGCAAAGTGGATTATCGCGATATGCTCGTGGATTTCGCGCCCTATCTCTTTCGCGGCAAGCTCGCCGGATTTCTCACTCGCCTCAGCGCCACTGGACTGGCTAACGTCACCAGCGGCGGCGGCCAGGTCCCCGCCTTCCGCGTGGCGCCCACAAGTACCACAAGCAATGCGCGCGCGCGAACCGCATCTTGATTCGCTTGGTGTGGCAGGCTAGGATTTGGTGAGTGACTCACTACACCTATCCAATTTCGATCGAAAAGGAAGATGGGCAGTATTACGCCTACAGCGAGGCCCTGCCAGGCGTCTACGGTACGGGCGACTCCATTGAAGAGGCGAAGGACAGCATGCTCGAAAGCATCCGCCTCTACATTCTGGAATGCAGAAAAGATGGCAAACCCATTCCCGTTGCGCGCACGATTTATTCTGAGACGGTCTCCATCGCAGTAGAGTGAAGCACGTCAGACTATGCCGACTGCTCGCGACCTTGTCCGTTTTCTCTGCGCGATGGGCTACTCCGAGACACGGCAAACAGGATCTCACTTGATCCTGAAACACCCCGATCGAAAAACGCTCGTTATACCAGTTCATCGCGGTAAGGATTTGCCGAAGGGCTTGTTCCTCCGCATCTTGAAGGATTCAGGGTTTACCCTGGAGGAATATCGCGATTTGTAAGCGCCTGGCTCTTCGGCCCGGAATTGATAACATAATAGTATGGACTTTGGCCTTTCAGATCCTCTGTTGATGCCAGGCGCGAAAAACGCCGTAGAAACGTGCCTTGATATCCGCCCTGGCGAATGCGTTGCCCTGATTGCCGACGAGACCAGCCGCTCCGTCGCCGCCAGCATCGCCGCGGCCATTGAAGAGCGCCTCGCGCAATACTCCGGATTGCTCCTTGAAAGTTTTGGCCCCCGGCCGATGACTTCCGCTCCCGGCGCCGTGCTCGAAGCTTTGGAAACGGCCGACGCAGGCGTCCTTTGCATGACGCCGCAGCCCGGCGAGCTCATCGCCCGCATGGCCATCGTTCGCATCGTCGAACGCCGCCAGATCCGCTACGCCCACATGGTCGGCGTCACGCCGGAAATCATGCAGCAAGGAATGCGTGCGGATTACCGCATGGTGGACCGCTTGAGCGACAAGCTGCGCGACCGCATGCTTCGGGCCGAAACGCTAACCGTCAAGACGGATGCCGGCACGTCCATTGCCGCGCATTTCGATCGGGGTCTCGATTGGGTGAAAACCAGCGGCCTCATCAGCCCTCGCTACTGGTCAAATCTCCCCGCTGGGGAAGTCTTCACCACCCCCGCTACGGTGGATGGAACTTTCGTCTGCGATGCCACTGCCGGCGATTATTTCAACGGAAAGTACGGCGATCTACAACAAACGCCTCTGGTTTTGAAGATCGAAGGCGCACGCTTGACTAGCGTGGATTGCCCTCGAAAAGACCTTGAGGACGAATTCTGGAACTATTGCCACACCGACGAAAATAGTGACCGCGTTGGCGAACTCGCCTTCGGCACCAATCTCGGTCTCTCTTCCATGATCGGAATTCTCTTGCAAGACGAAAAATTTCCTGGTGTGCACATCGCCTTCGGCGATCCCTATGGCAGCCAGACGCACGCCGACTGGAAATCCAGAACGCACGTGGACGTCTTAACCCGCAATTGCGACGTGTGGATTGACGACGATCAAGTCATTTCCAAAGGCCAATATCAACTTGCCCATCTCGGCTTGGCCTGAGAATTTCTTTCTCCCACAGCCAGTCTCACAAACATTTTTTCGCTAGCCGCTCGCGGCTCACTTCGTCTCGTGAAATGTGCTCTGGAACATATATTTGCCAGAGCCCGCATTGAGCAGCACGGCGTCCCCGGCCTGCCGCGCCTCTGAAATATCCGTGCGGCCCTGCACGGGCTCGCCATCTTCGCTCACTTCACCCAGCTGAGCGTGCGGCAAGCGCACCGTTGCCGTCGTGTTCGGCGGCACTTCCACATTCAAAGTGAATTTTCCATCGGCGATTTGCCAGGTGGATGCTACGTGTCCGTAGATGCTCTCGATGGAAGCGCCCGCGTGCGCCAACCCGCCTCCCGGATGCGGCTGAATCAGAATGTGTTTGTAGCCGGGCTCGGCCTCGTCAATCTTGATGCCCGCGATCACGCTGTACATCCACTCTCCAATCGCGCCATAAGCATAATGGTTGAATGAATTCATGGAAGCATCCTGGAAACTTCCGTCCGGTTTGATTCCGTCCCAGCGTTCCCAAATGGTTGTCGCGCCTTTCGTCACTGGATAAAGCCAGGAAGGATATTCCTTGCGGTTCAGCAGCATGTACGCTTCGTCAAGATAGCCGTAATCGCTGAGCGTCTGGCAAAGCAGCGGAGTGCCCAAAAAGCCAGTCGTCAGATGGCCGAATTTGCGGACGTCCGCCGCCAATCGACCGGCTGCATCCGCGCGCTGCGCTTCCGGCAATAAATCGAAAGAGAGCGCCAGCGCATAAGCCGTCTGTGTGTTCGAGGCCAGCCTTCCGTTCGGCGTCACGAATTCTTTTTGAAAGGCATTCCTGATTTTGTCCTCGAGCGCCGAATACTCCTGCGCGTCGTCCGTCTTGCCCAGCACTTCGGCGGTCTTCGCGAGAAGTTCGGTGGAGCGCGCGAAATAGGCCGTTTGAATCAAGTCTTTATCCGTCGTCGCGCCGGGATAATCCGATTGCGTTGTGGAAAACGCAAGCCAGTCTCCAAAGCTGAATCCGCTGCTCCAGATGTAGCGGTCGCCCGCCTGCTTCCGCATGTATTCCACCCAGGCCTTCATGCTCGGATATTGCTGTTCCAAAATTCGTTTGTCGCCGAATGCCTGGTAGACCGTCCAGGGCACGACCACGGCAACATCAGCCCATCCCGCCGACGCGGCCTCGCCCTTTCTTGTCGCGTGCGAGAGCGCATTCGGAATCACGAACGGAACCGCACCGTCATCTTCCTGATCGAGCGCCACATCTTTCAGCCACTTCGTATAGAAAGCGGCGGTATCGAAATTGAAGGAAGCCGTTGGCGCAAACACCTGCGCATCTCCCGTCCAGCCCAGACGCTCGTCGCGCTGCGGGCAGTCGGTCGGCACGTCCACGAAATTCCCTTTCTGCCCCCAAATAATGTTGTGCTCGAGCTGATTGATCAGTGCGTTCGAGCTTTCAAATTTCCCGGTGCGCTCCATCGCGGAATGGACCACGATTCCCGTGAAATCTTCCGGCTTCACTTCGCCCGGCCAGCCGCTCACCGCAACGTAGCGGAATCCCTGGAACGTGAAATGAGGTTCAAATGTTTCGGTTCCGTTTCCTTTCGCTGTATAGCGGATCGTTTCCTGCGCCGAGCGCAGGTTCGCGGTATAGAAATTCCCTTCTTTGTCTAGCACTTCCGCGTGCCGCAGCGTGACCGTCGTGCCGGCGGGAGCTGTCAAATGGAAGCGCATCCAGCCGACCATGTTTTGCCCCATGTCCAGCACCGTGTCGCCCGCCGGCGTGCGAAACACTTTGACCGGTTTGATCTCTTCGATCTCCTTGACGGGCGGTCCCGCAGGCGCCACGATTTGCGCCTTCGGCGATTCCATCACCGTGACGCCTTTCCAGTCCGCATCCTTGTAGCCGGCTTCGTCCCAACCCGCGCGTTCCAGCCGCGCGTCGTAAGTCTCCCCGTCATAGATATCGGAGAGCAGAATCGCGCCCGTAGCCGCTTTCCAGTTTTCATCGCTGCCGACGATTTCCTGTTTTCCGTCGGAGAACGTGATGACGAGTTGCGCGAGTAGCGCGAGTTTTTTTCCGTAAACGTCGCGGCGGTGATTCCACGTTAGTCGCCCGCGAAACCAGCCGTCTCCAAGCCGCGCCCCCAGGCAATTCTCGCCAGACTTGATTTGGTCCGTGACGTCGTAGGTCTGGTATTGATAGCGAAAATCGTAGGATGTCCAGCCGGGCGTAAAGTATTGATCGCCGACCCGCTTTCCGTTCAGCTCCAATTCATAAAGTCCCATCGCTGTGGCGTAAAGCCGTGCGCGCGCAATTCTCTTTTTCGATTGAATTGCAAATTCCCGGCGTAACATCGGCGATGGATTCGATTTCGTTTCATCCTCGTCGAGGTTTGGCGTGATCCATCGCGATTTCCAATCGGCGGATTCCAGCAAACCCATTTCCCAGCGCGCGGGCCTGCTCCAATCGGAAAGATGGCCGTGATTGTCTCCAGCGCGCACTTGCCAGTAATAGATGTGCTCGCTTTCGAGCGCGGGCCCCCCGTAAACAACCTGGTTGGATGCGCTCGATTCCTGCTTGCCGCTTTCCCAGACGAACTTCCCTTTCGCCATTCCTGCTTCGGTGGAGGAGACGCGAATTTCGTAGCTGGTCTGCAGAACGCCTTTCTCCGGGCTTTCCAATTCCCAGCTCAGCCGCGGCTTGAGCACGTCGATTCCCACGGGATCTAGTTTGTACTCGCAGCGCAAATCGGTGACCGATAGCGGCGTATCCGGGGCGGCCCCGCGCGCCGGAGTGAATGCCAGCGCTGCCGCGCTGATCAGGATTGCCAAAATCGCGGAGCGCCCTGCAATTTTCGTTGGCTTCATTCGCCATCTCCTCGACTGCCTTGAAATGTCTTCCGCTCTTCTACCACGCGTAGGTGCCGACGGCTCCAGCTTTCAATTCAGAATGGAAAATACGCCCATGACTTTTCACGCTGAATTCTTGCGCGGCCACCGCCGTGTTCGCAACAACTAAAACAGATTTTCCGCCGGGCGCGCGAAACGCGACGTTGGGAAGCTTGTCGGGCGCGGTGGAAGCGATGCGGACCGAACCGCGTCGAACGAACTTCGAGAAGTGCGCCATCGCGTAATACGCGAGATTGCGTGTCACTTCGTTGCCGTCAATTGTGACGGCGCCCTGGCAGATCGGGCAGCCGCCGTTATCGGTGTGCGGTTCGAATTTGGAATCGGCGGCCAGATTCCAGAGCAGCACGTTGCGGCTCCAATTTTGCAGCGCGCCCATGAACGTTTCGACAACCGGTTTAGAAATGGTGATTCTCGCTCCTTCCGTAGGTTCAACGGCCATGAATTCAGTGAAGTAGAGATTCTTGCGCGGAAACGCATCGTGCACTTCGGACATCGCTTCGATCTTTCCTTCGTAAAGATGAAAGCCCGAGCCATCCACATAACGATAGGCTCTTGGATCTTTCAGAATGCTCATCGGATAGCCGGGCTGGTTGCAGTTGTGATCGTAGAGAATGATTTTCGTGCGAATCTTCGCTGATTGGAAAGCAGGCCCGAGAAATCTTTCGATGAACTGCGCTTCTTCTTCCGCGGACATCAACATGCTCGGCGTATTCTTGTCGTTCAGCGGCTCGTTCTGCACCGTGATCGCGGAAATCGTGATGCCTTCCGCTCTCATTCCTTCGATGTATTTCACGAAATAGTTCGCGTACGCCTGATAGAACTCCGGCTTCAGACTTCCGCCCTTCGCGTTGTCATTTGTTTTCATCCACGGCGGAGCGGACCAGGGAGATCCCAGTATTTCAATCTTCGGATTGATGGCCAGGATTTCTTTCAACACGGGAATCAATTCCGCGCGATCGGGAGCGAGACTGAATTTTGCCAGCCCGGGATCGGTTTCTCCCGCGGGCAAATCATCGTAAGAAAAAGCGCGATCGTTCAAATCAGACGAGCCGATGCTGATGCGCAGATAACTGATTCCGATGCTGTTGCCATCAAGCGAAAAAAGTTCGTGGAGGAGAGCGGCGCGCTTTGCGGAATCCATGTGCGCGAGGTGCTGGGCGCTTCCGCCCGTCAATGCGAATCCGAATCCGGCGATGGATTGAAATTTTTTGTGGTCATCAATTTCGATAACCGGTCCGCGCGTCTCGCCGTTGCGCTTCTCCTTTGAGAAATTCAAAGACGGTTTCTGCAGCTCAAAGAGTGCAGACTTGTCGGGATTGGTGAGCCAGAATTGGACACCCCCCCTGTTCTGAGCAGCCAGGGCACCCGCGGCGAAGGCTGCCGCAAGCACCAAACCGAGCAAGACGAGTGTGGACACCACGTAGCGAAGCGTCTTGCCGTAGCCCGGCCTCGCGAAAACGGTGCTGGCCGGCTGGGGAGATCGGCGACCGAGGCGTGCAGAAGTGGCAGAGCGCATGGGTGAAAAATTCTCCAAAGCGGGGAGCTTACCGGGAATTGAGAGGGAAGAACAACGAAAATTGGGAGAGGGTGAAGGAGAAATGAAGAAAAGGGGCACCCGCGAATTGTGTAAGTGTTGCAGATAAAAGACTTAGCATTTTTGTAAGTCCTTTGGATGCAACACTTACAGAGCATCTTGCAAGTGTTGCAGATAAAGGAGTTAAGTTCACTGTGGGGCCGGGCTTTGGACGAGAAAGCTGGCATAAGTTCTTTAGAATCAGCACGACTCTGGAAATGCCTCGTAAGTGTTGCAGATAAAGGAGTTAGAGAAGGCATCGCTAGGCGCTTTTGACTAAGCGGGATGATCGGCCATGCCGAAGTGCACGCGAACGTTGAGAAGTAATCGAGCGAAAAGTTGGGCCGACGGGTTAATGGGCCTGAGAGGCTTGCACTAGGTTCTGGCGAGCAGATTGAAAACGCTCGCGGGCGGCGGCTTTTGGATCCATGACATTTCTCCTGCGAGATCAAAAAGTAATTCTAGAAGAGACGAGCGATATATTCGCGCATTTGATGTTTCCAGTAAGGCCAATCGTGGCCGCCCTGCGGTCCCCAATTGTCCAAGGAATGGTGAATGCCCTTACTCGAGAGAATTTCGGACAAGCGATAGGTGGGCCCGCTATTTTCCCAAGGGCCGGTGCCGGTGGTGAGATGGATGTCGCAAGAGCGAATCTGCTCGTAAAACCAGGGATCGCTCATGTTGGAGAGATAATCCACGGGATTGTTGAAATAAAAATTGTCGTCGTACATGCCATCCATGAAATTGCGGACATCATAGACGCCGGACATGGCGAAACAACGCTTGATGACGTCGGGATGTTTGAAGAGCGAGTTGGCGGCATGGTAGGCGCCGAAAGAAGCGCCCATGGTGGAGATGGGGATGACGGGAGTCTGGCAATTGTCCCAAATGAAGGGCACGACTTCGTTGCGAAGATAAGAATCGAAGACGGACTGGACGTAGCTGCGGTGAAACGGATGGGCGCCCTTGTTATAGAAGCTGAGGCCGTTGATGGAATTGACGCAAAAGAATTTCACTTTGCCGGCGTCAATGAAATCGGCGAGCGCGCCGATCATGCTTTGGCCCTCGAGCTCGGATTCGTCGCCGGCACTTGTGGGAAAGCCGAGGAGAGGCGAGCCCCAATGGCCGTAGACGATGACGGAAAGCTCGATGCCGAGGCGAGGCGAATGCCAGCGATGAACTTCACGTTTCATAGAAGGGGCTCCGCGGGAATGCGGGTAGAAAAGTATGCCAGCCGAAGAGAGATGGAGCAACGGAATTGAAGCGGCAATGGAGGCGCGGGGTGGGTGTATATTGGAACGATTGATGTTACTTGATGGAGGCAATTCTAATGGCAACACCAAGCACTTCTAACCGGCCTACTCCGGAGCGCATTTTTATGACACTGAATGCGTTCCAACAAACGGAAGCATTGAAGACGGGGGTCGAACTGGATGTATTCACAGCGATTGGCGGAGGAGCGAGCACGGCGGCGCAACTCTCGGCCAAAACGGGAGCCGCGGAGAGAGGCGTACGAATTCTCTGCGACTACCTGACGATTCTCGGATTCCTGAGGAAAGAGAACGGGCATTACGGGTTGACGGAGGAATCCGCGTTGTTTCTCGACCGGCGTTCGCCGGCGTGCCTTGCGAGCGTGACAGGATTTTTGGCGGGCCCATGGCACAAGAAAAATGTAGAGGCACTGACGGCAGCGGTGCGCAAGGGCGGAACGGCTGGGCATCAGGGCGACAACACGAAGCCGCAGGATGAAGTGTGGGTGGCGTTTGCGAAATCCATGGCCCCGCTGGTCATGCCAGCAGCGATTTTCATCGCGGGGATCATCCATGCAGAAGAGGGCAAGCCCTGCAAAGTGCTGGATATCGCGGCGGGGCACGGCAGTTATGGGATCACGATCGCGCGAAAAAATCCGAACGCGCAGATTGTGGCGCTGGACTGGCCGGCAGTGCTGGCCGTGGCCCAGGAGAATGCAGAAAAAGCGGGAGTCGCGGCGCGGTACACGACGCGACCGGGGAGCGCGTTCGAAACGGAGCTGGGCGGCGGATACGACTACGTGCTGCTGACAAATATTTTGCATCATTTCGACACGGCGACCTGCGAGAAGCTGATGCGGCGCGTGTTTAATGCGCTGAAGCCCGGCGGGACGGCGGTAACGCTGGAGTTCGTGCCAAACGAAGATCGCGTAACGCCGCCGATGGCAGCGGCCTTCAGCATGAACATGCTGGTGGGAACAGACGCAGGCGACGCGTACACCTTTTCCGAGTATCAGAAAATGTTCACAAACAGCGGTTTCGCGAATTCGACCATTCATTCGATCGCGGAATTGCCACAACGCGTGATTCTCTCCGAGAAGCCAGTATGAAAAAGAAGAAACGGGCGAGCAAGCCAGCGAAGAAGACGGGAAAGAAAGGCGCGCGAGGCACAGACGGCTCGTTGCGCGAGCAACTCGTTTACCTGCTGAAAGGCGGGGGAGCGCACGTGCACTTCATGGATGCGCTGGAAGGATTTCCCGCTGGAAAATACGGCGTATTCGCAAACGCATTGCCGCACACGGGATGGCAATTGCTCGAGCACGTGCGGATCGCGCAATGGGACATACTTGAGTTCAGCAGAAATCCGAAGCACGTGTCGCCCGACTTTCCGGGGGGTTATTGGCCAAAGACGCCGATGCCGCCGAATGAGAGGGCCTGGGATGAGAGCGTGGCTGCATTCCAGCGCGACCTGCAAGCGATGGTGGGGCTGGTGAACAATCCGAGGACGGATTTATTCTCGAAGATTCCGCATGGAGAAGGACAGACAGTTTTACGTGAAGCGATGGTGCTGGCGGATCACAATTCGTATCACCTTGGACAGCTTGTGGATTTGCGGCGTGCTCTTGGGGTATGGCCGGAGCCCTGAGAGCAACGCGTGTCCGTGCGAGGAAATTGGCGGTAGGATATAGCTTCTGAACGCCAACCGAACTGCTCGATGGAAAATGGAGGGGTCATGATCCGCATTGAAAACTTTTCCATGAAGAACAACGAAGAGGGACAAAGCCGCCGGGATTTCCTGAAGATGATGGCGGGAACGGGAGCGCTCGTGCTGGGAGCGACGATGATCCCGGAGCGGCTCTTCGCGGGAACGCCAGCGAGCGCGGCGGGCGATCCCTTTCCGCCGGTGAGCGAAGCGCCGCTGCGGCCAAGCGTCTACCTGGCGATTGACACGGACGGAACGGCGTACATCGTGGCGCACCGCTCGGAGATGGGGAATGGAGTGCGCACATCGTTGCCGCGAATCGTGGCGGATGAATTGGATGCAGACTGGGCGCGCGTGAAAGTGGTGCAGGCGATCGGGAGCGAAAAATACGGCGACCAGGATACGGATGGATCGCATTCGGTGGTGAGCTTCTTTGTGCCGTTGAGAGAAGCGGGAGCAACGGCGAGGCTGATGCTTGTGAGGGCAGCGGCGGAGAAATGGGGAGTGCCGGAAGCGGAATGCTCGACGGAATTGCATCACGTGCTGCACAAAGGCTCGGGAAAGAAAGCGGGTTACGGCGAGTTGGCCGAGGCGGCTTCGAAACTCGAAGTGCCGAAGAAAGAGGAAGTGAAGCTGAAGCCGAGAAGCGAATGGCGATACATCGGCAAATCCGCGCCGGGATATGACCTGAAGGCGATGTGCACGGGGAAGGCGAAGTACGGGCAGGATACGCGGATGGAAGGGATGCTGTACGCGAGCGTGGCGCATCCGCCGGTGCTGGGAAGCACGGTGAAGTCGCTGGACAATTCGGAAGCGCTGAAAGTTGGCGGCGTGAAGCAGACGGAGACGATCGAGACGTTCAAGCCGCCGGTGCTTTTCCAGGCGCTGGGAGGCGTGGCGGTGCTGGCGGACAGCACGTGGGCGGCGTTTGAAGGAAAGAAAAAACTGAAGATCGAGTGGAACAAGAGCGAGCATGACGTATTCAGCTCCGATCCGTACAAAAAGGAATTGCAGGAGACGGCGCGAAAGCCGGGAAAAGTGGTGCGAGAACTGGGAGATGTGGACGCGGAATTTGCGAAGGGCGGAAAGATTGTAGAGGCGGAATATTACGCGCCGCTGCTGGCGCATGCGCCGATGGAACCGCCCGCGGCGCTGGCGATTTATAAGGATGGGAAAGTGGAGGCATGGGCTCCGACACAGAGCCCGGTGGGAGCGCGGGATGCTATCGCGGCGGCGACGGGAGTTAAGAAAGAAGACGTAACGGTGAACGTGACGCTGCTGGGAGGAGCGTTCGGGCGGAAATCGTTTCCAGATTTCGCGGTGGAAGCGGCGGTGCTTTCGAAGCGAACGGGGAAGCCGGTGAAAGTGGTCTGGAGCCGCGAGGACGACATCAAATTCGACAGCTACCATTCGGTGTCCGCGATGTACATGAAGGCAGCGCTGGGCGCGGATGGAAGACCGACGGCATGGCTACAGAGAACCGTGTTTCCGCCGATCGGCTCGACGTTCAACGCGAGCGCGGTCTATTCGGATCCGGGAGAGCTGGGATTGGGATTCAGCGATTTGCCGTACGCGATTCCCAATCAAAGATCCGAGAATGGCCCGGCGCCTGCGCACGTGAGGATCGGATGGTTCCGGTCGGTGGCAAATATCTATCATGCGTTCGGGCTGCAATCTTTCTCCGATGAGCTGGCTTACGCGGCGGGGAAAGATCCCGTGCAGTACGCGCTGCTGCTGCTGGGGCCGGACCGGATCATTCCGAAGAGCGAATTGCCGAAGGATTATTCGAACTACGGACACGACTATTCGCAATATCCGATTGATACGGCGCGATTCAAGCGGGTGGTGGAACTGGCGGCGGAGAAATCCGGCTGGGGCAAGAAAAAATCGGGGAACGGATTCGGAATGGGGATTGCATTCCACCGGAGCTTCCTGACGTATGCGGCGTCCGTCGTGCAGATGCATCTCGACGATGCGGGGCGCGTGCATCTCGAGCGAGTGGACACGGCGCTGGACGCCGGGACGGTCGTGAATCCGGACATGGTGCGCAACCAGTTTGAGGGCGCGGCTGTGATGGGCACGAGCATCGCGCTCTATGGATCAATTACGGCGACGAATGGCGCGATTGACCAATCGAACTTTGACGACTACCCGATGGCGAGAATGAATACGGCTCCGCGCGAAGTTCACGTGCACATCGTGCCGAGCGAAGCGCTGCCTGGAGGAGTGGGCGAGCCGGGGTTGCCGGCGTTCGCGCCGGCGCTTTGCAATGCGATTTACGCGGCAACGGGCAAGCGCATCCGCGAATTGCCTCTTTCCAAAGCCGGCCTCGCCTGACGTGGGGGAAAAAGCATTTCTGCTGCTGCTCGCATTTTTCGCGGCGCCGATGGCGTTTGCGCAACGCGGGCCCGTGCTTCCGCAAATTGACCTGCCGCATCCTTATTACTACCGAGAATTGTATTTACCGCAGTTGACGAACGGGCCGAGCAGCGTGGCATGGTCGCCGGATTCGAGGGAAGTGGTGTACTCGATGGCGGGATCGCTCTGGCGGCAGCGAATCGATTCGACGACGGCGAAGCAGCTCACTGACGGACCGGGATACGACTACCAGCCGGACTGGTCTCCCGACGGAAAGAGCGTGGTCTATGTCGAGTACCAGAAAAATGCGATGGAGCTGTGGCTGCTGGATTTGACGACGGGAGAAACGAAACAGCTGACGAACGGCGGCGCGGTGAACGTGGAGCCGAGATGGTCGCCGGATGGAAGGCAGATTGTTTTTGTTTCGACTTCGTATCACAAGCGATTCCATGTATTCCGGGCGAACGTACAGGACGGGAAGCTGGAGAACGTGGTGCGGATGACGGGAGAAACGAAGAGCGATTTGCGGCGGTACTACTACAGCGCATACGACACGGAGATCAATCCGGTGTGGACGCGGGATGGAAAGAGCATTCTTTTTATTTCGAACCGCGGGCACATTCATGGAACCGGCGGATTCTGGCTGATGAAAGCGGAGCCGGGAGCGGAAGCGCGAGAAATCCATTACGAAGAAACAAATTGGGATGCGCGACCGGATTTTTCGCCGGACGGATCGAGGATGGTCTACAGCTCTTACCTTGGCGGGGAGTGGCACAACTTGTGGGTGATGCCGGGGAATGGAGGCGATGCATTTCCGCTGACGTATCACAACTGGGACAGCGGGAATGTGCGGTGGTCGCCGGATGGAAAAACGCTCGCGTTCATCACGAATTCGGGAATGGTGTCGGCGACGCGAATCGAGTTTCAGAGCGTTCCGGGCGGGCCGCAGGGCGCTTTGAAAATCGAGCAGAGAAACTATCTACACGCACGGGCGAAGATCGAATTGCGGATTGTGGATGCGAATGGGAATGATTTGCCGGCGCGGGTGTCCGTGACGGATGAGAGCGGAAGATTTTGGGCGCCGGAGGATGCGTGGATTCACGCGGATGATGGGATCGATTTGAGCAAGCAGCGATTCGAAGCGCATTACTTTCACATGGCAAAGGCGGCGGAGATTGCGGTGCCCGAAGGCCGGATGACGATTGATGTGAGCAAGGGTTTTGAATATGAGCCGGTAACGAAGATTGTGGAGGCGCGGAGCGGAGAGTTGAATCGAATCGAGATCAAGTTGGAGCCGCTGATGGGATTGTTTCCAGACATGAAGAATTGGATCAGCGCGGACCTGCACGTGCACATGAATTATGGCGGGACGTATCAGGAGACGCTGGAAAGACTGAGCGTGGAGGCAAAGGCAGAGGGATTGCAGGTGGTGAACAACCTGGTGGTCAATAAAGAACAGCGATTCCCCGACATTGCGAACGTGGGAAAGAACGAAGGACATTTTGGAAGCGAAGGCGTGATGATTTTGAGCGGACAGGAATTTCATACGAGCTACTGGGGACATCGAGGAATTCTTGGGCTGAAAGGGCCGATTTTGTTGCCGGGATATGCGGGCTATCCAAATACGGCGGCGGCGAGTTTGTATCCGATGAACGCCGATGTGTACGACATGGCGCATGAGCGAGGGGCGTTGGTTGGAGCGGTGCATCCGTTCGACGAGGTGCCGGAGCCGTTCGCGAATCCTCCGCAAAACATTACGGATGAATTGCCGGTGGACGCGGCGCTGGGCAAATTGGACTACATGGAGATTGTGGGGTTCAGCGATCATCGCTCGACGGCGGCGGTGTGGTACCGGCTGCTGGATTTGGGATTTCGAATTCCAGCGGGAGCGGGAACGGACGCGACGGCGGATTACGCGGCGCCGATTCGGGGGCACGTGGGGTTTGATCGCGTGTACGTGCGAGTGCCGGAGCTGCCGGCGACGATGCGAATGTGGGAAAGAGCGTTGAAAGAAGGGCGGACGTTTGCGACGAATGGGCCGCTGATCGAATTTACGTTGGCGGGAAAAAGTCCAGGCGATGAACTGAAATTCCACGGCGCGCAGGAGGCGGTGCCGTTTACGGCGAGGTTGCGGTCGATTGTGCCGGTGGATCACCTGGAAGTGGTGTGCAACGGGCAAGTCGTTGAAGCGCTGAGGCTGGAAGGGGAAAAAGATGCGGCTGAGGTGAGCGGAACGGTGGCGCTGAAGGAGAGCGGGTGGTGTTTGTTGAGGGCGTCGAGCGACGCGGCGGAATATCCCGTGCTGGATAAATATGCGTATGCGACGACCAGCCCGGTCTACGTGACGATTGGCGGAAAGACACCGCGCTCGCCGGAAGACGCGAAGTATTTTGCGGCATGGATTGCGCGGACGATGGATGTGACGTCTCATTATCCGGACTGGAATTCGGCGGCGGAAAAAGAGTCTGTGATGAAGCGATTGGCGGAAGCGAAGAGCGTCTACGAAAAACTGGGCGCTTCCCTGCCCTGAACGCACGGCCAAAAAGATGAAACGTCTTCTACCTTGGCGCGGCCGCTTGGCGATGCTGGTATTCCTGGCTTGCGCTAACGCGGCGGTTTGTCAAAAACAGGCAATAGATCGGGACCTCCAACGAGAGGTCGACCAGGCGATGAAGGGACGTGCTGGGGCGATGGTCGTTGTGGAGGTTGAAACTGGAAATATTGTTGCGGCTAACGGATTCGAATTAGCGGCACACAGATTGGAAAGACCGGGCTCGACGGTAAAACCCTTCGTTCTGATGGAATTGCTCGAATCGGGGAAGATGAAGGCGAAGCACAGGCTGCAATGCCGCAGGCCGTTATGGATCGGGGGAGTTCGGATGGATTGCGCGCATCCGGCGAGCGTGCTGGATTTGGATGCGGAAGAAGCGATTGCGTACTCTTGCAATTCGTACTTCGCGGAGGGGGCTACGAGACTAGACGCGGGCGAACTCGTGCAGGTATTCAAACGTGCGGGATTTGATTCGCCGAGCGGCCTGGCGACAGATGAAACGACGGGGCACATTGAGGTGCCGCGTGAAGTTTCAAGGTTGCAACTCGAAGCGTTGGGCGATCGCGGTATTGAAGTGACGCCGCTCGAGCTGCTGGCGGCTTACCGGAGGCTGGCGATGAGAGTGCGAGATGGCAGTTTGGAGGAAATTGACAAGCCGGTTTTCGAAGGATTGGAGGGTTCAATCGAATATGGCATGGCGCATGCAGCGAACGTGCCGGGTATGAAAATTGCGGGCAAGACGGGGACGGCCGCTTCGAACGAAGGCGCGAAAACCCATGGATTTTTCGCGGGGTTTGCGCCAGCGGAGAAGCCGGAAATTGCGATCGTGGTATTTATCGGAAGCGGCACCGGCGGTGACGCGGCGGAAGCAGCGCGGCCAATTCTTACCGCGTACGCGGAGGGGCGGCGGGTGCAATGAAAGCGCAGGCAATACTTCTGGCATCGTGCGTGATTGCGCCAAGCGTAGTACTGGCGCAGGACGTACGCGTGCGGTTGTACACGACGCGGCCGCCGGAAGCTTTGAGCCTGCGCGCGACAGATGGAGCGATGCATTGGCGACTTTGCCTGACTTGCGCGGACAATAGCGGGCCGCAGCTCGCCATTTCCGCAAACTCTAGTTCGAACGGCGAAGAATATTACGTTACGGGGCGCTACCAGATCCGGCCGGAGAGCGGGCCAACCTTCAAGGGGAATTATCCGGCACGTATCGAGAAGCGAGACGGGCATCTTCTTGTTACGGTAACTTTGCCGCTTGAAGAATATGTAGCGTCAGTGCTGATGGCGGAAAGCGGTGACTTTCAGAATGCGGAGTCGCGGAAGGCGATGGCTGTCGTGGCACGGACGTATGCGATGCGCTTCATGGGTCAACACGCCAAGGACGGGTTCGATTTTTGCGACACGACGCATTGCCAGGTATTCGGATGGCGCGGCATCAGCTCTGCGATTCGAACGGCGGTGAACGCAACGCAAGGAGAAGTGCTGCGGTACGAAGGAAAGTTGGCGGAGACGTTCTACCACCAGAATTGCGGAGGAAAAACAGCCGCGGCTCAGGAAGCGTGGCCTTCGGTGCACGAGCCTTATCTGAAATCGCAGGCCGATCCTTACTGCGTTGCGCGCGGAGTCTTGCTTTGGGAAAGCACGATTCGAGTCCAGGAACTCGACCGGGCAATGCGTGCGGAGGGCTTGAAAACGCCGGAAGGGTGGCGGGCCATCGAAATTTCAACTCGATCGGAAAGCGGACGAGCGCAGAGGCTGAGGCTGGCCGGCGGAGTTGGAGGAAATGTGCTCGTTTCCGCTTCCAGCTTTCGCTTTGCGGTGGACCGTGAACTGGGCTGGCAGAAAATCCGCAGCGATCTCTTCGATGTGCGAAACGCCGGAGGCGAAATTGTGTTTTCGGGGAAAGGCGCGGGCCATGGCGTTGGTCTTTGCCAGGCGGGCGCGGAGGAAATGGCGCGGCAAGGAAAGAGTTATCGTGAAATTCTGAGCTTCTATTATCCGGGGACGCAGATCGGTTCACTGCAGGGACTGCAGTGGAAGAAGTTAGGCAGCGAGCGAATCGAATTGCTGAGCACTCAACCGGAAACTGACTCCTCGATTTTGCCTGTGGCGGAGCGTGTCCTGAAAGATGACGAAGCGGCAATCGGCTGGCAGGCGGGCGGAGCAGTACAGCTGAAAATTTACCCGACCATAGATTCTTACCGCGACTCGACGGGAGAACCGGGCTGGGTAGCGGCATCCACGCGCCGCCACACGATCCGTTTGCAGCCACTTTTTGAACTGAAGCGCCGTTCCGTGCTCGAGTCCACGCTGCGGCACGAGATGATGCACGTGCTGGT
The DNA here is from genome assembly GCA_035279745.1 of Candidatus Acidiferrum sp. Lineage (GTDB taxonomy): Bacteria > Acidobacteriota > Terriglobia > Acidiferrales > UBA7541 > Acidiferrum. The sequence goes on from DATEHE010000018.1 coordinate 66,740, forward strand.
GGAAGAGCGGGCAAAGGCGGGTACACCACTTTGGTTTCGCGAGGGAGTCGTGCTGTGCCTAACGGATGAGGTTTCGACGGCAGCGGCGCCGGTTACGATGACGGATGGACAAATGGAGGCGGTGCTGGAACATCCAACAAATCGCGAAGCAGTGAAGCAGGCGTACGCGGCAGCTGAGAACCGCGTCGAAACGCTGCTGAAAGAGCGTGGGAAAGAAACAGTGCTCGGCTGGCTACGAGACGGGATTCCCCGGTAGGTCAGTCGAGACGGCCACGTCGGACTGAAAACCGTAACGCCCTGCAGTTGAGATTGTGAACATCCAGGAAATCAGTCCGAGCAAGTAGGCGACAAGAATGCGCCAGGCGAGGCTGAAGGATTCGGAATGGAAAGTTGATGTTCGAAAATCAGGCGTCCACGCCATGATTTTCTGAGTCAAGAGGACTCCGAGAAGCGCCGCGGCGATGAGTGCGAGCCAATAAACACTGCTGCAAACTGTTTCTCTCCACGCAACTAACCCCTTCAGACAAAAACCGCGGAAGCCGCGGTCGGCAGTCTGAAGAATAAACGGCAGCAACAGGCCGGGCGCTAAGACCCACCGCGCGAGAAAGAGAATTCCGACATAGCAGGAATCGAGAGCGTGCAATGTGACGTGGCGGCGCAAAAACGCGGGCAAGGTAGAGCGTACGTAGGGCGGAAAATTGACTTGATAGGTTTCGAGCTTGTCCACGAGGAGCCACAGAAGATAAACCAGGACGATACAAACAGCGATGGAGAGAAGATGGCGCAATGCGCGGCGAAACGACGGCCACAGTGGCGGGATCGAACTCCTCTGACGATCGGAAAAGTAGTTGAACGTCCCCGCATGGAGAGTCAGCACAAGCCCGAGCAGGACGAGCACGAACAGGAAATTGAAAATCAGATGAAGATTGTTCGCGACGGGAATTAGCAACCATCCAACGAACAATAAGAAGAGCAGCACATTTCCGACGATCTGGACGGCCCACAGGCGGCCGCTTTGCACACAATCAGCGAACGCTCCGCCAACAATTTTCAATTGAGACATCACTTCACCTCCACTACCGCAGCATCACTGGTGGCCATGACCGACGGCTGGTACATCGGCTGGACCATCGCGGGGCTCACGAGGAACTTGCCTGGATTGACGATTTTGAGTAGATAGACATATTCGTGACGGCCAGTGAAATAGGTCTGGAAGATCGCCGCACGGTCATCATGGAACTCGCGGCGCGTGAACCAATACTCCCACCACGGCGGGCGCTGCTTGAGTTCATATAGATCGTCGCGCGTGATGAATTCCGCGCCGGCGGGAATGGGATCCTCGACGAGCAGATAACGCCATTCGCTGCCCGCGACGGTGACGCGTACAGCCAAAATGTCGCCGATGTGGAGATCGCCCTGAAGAGGATCGAGGTTATAGACAATCCTTCCGTTCAATTGTTCCGGCGCGAGGCGGAAATAATCCCGCGTGATGTTGAGAGAGAGTTTGTTGCTCTGAATGAAGCGTTTCTCGTTCGAATAGTAAGAGCCGCTGGCGGACCAGTACAGGCGGCCCGAGCCGAACTTGTGGATGCGGATTTCGTTCGCGCCGGTCTGGAGCTGCGAGGCGTCAAGGTGAACTGACGGCGGCACAGGATTCCAGGCGTCCGATTGCGTGAATTGTTTTGCGAGAACTTGCTTGCCGTTCACGAAAACTTCCGCGTGGAAATTCGCTTCCAATTCGTGGCTGGACTTCACGTACTCGGTCAGTCCGAAGATGACCATGGCGGTTTGCTTCGTGCTGTACCAGAAGAAACCGTCTTCGCGGTGATTGACGAGCCAGAGCGCGGCTTTCGGAAGCAGCGGGCTGTCTGGTTTGATTAGGCTAAGGAGACGTACGGCATATGCAGTGGTTTCTGCCGCGTCGTCGATCTCGAATTCCATCATGTAGTCATAATTGGAGGGCCAACTGGCTTCGAGGCTGGTCACGGAAGCTTGCGACTCGACGGTTGAAGCAATTTCCTGGGCTTTGGCCTGATCGCCGGTTGAGAGCAACGTGAGACCGAGCATGGCCAGCCCTTGCGTGTTCATGTGTCCGCGCACGTCCCACGCATCGGAGACTTCCTGCGGTTTCGCGGAATGATTCAATGCGAGCGCGTAGACGACATAGGCGCGCAGGTCGTAGCGCATATCCGGATGCCGGCTGAGAGCGGTGTGGAGATAGGCGAGGCCGCGCGGCAGCAGGTCTCCGCCGGGATCGTAGCCGGCCTCGCGAGCCTGGCCGAATCCGCTGACAACGTAGGCAGTCATGAAGACCTGGCTTTCATCCTCTTTCCACCAGCCCCAGCCGCCGTCATCGTGTTGGAAGTCCTTGAGGCGCGCCATGCCCGCCTGGATTTTTTTCTCAAGCTCGGGAGAATCCACGGTGGATTGCAGCTTCAGGTCTTTCATCGCCTTGGCGACAACGATGTCCGGAAGGAAGCTGGACATGGTTTGCTCGGTGCAGCCGTACGGGTAACTGGTGAGATAGTCGAGCGCGGAGAAAAGGCTGCCGGCAAGCGAGGGGCTCAGAGAAATGTCGAGCCCAGGAGCCGACTGCGCCGGATTGCCGGGAAGAGTGATTGTCGTCTTGTCATCCTGATCAGAACCAGCGATGGAGCCAGATCGCGCGTCATTCAGCTTCACGCCGTAGGGAATTACAGGGAGCGTGATCTCCATGGCGTCGGATTCTTCGTTGGTTAAGGCTTTGACGAGTAGATCCGCCTCGTGCACGGTCTGCGCCCGAACGCGCCAATCCACTTTTGCTTCGCCCTTGCTGGGCACTTCCACGGAAGAAGTCTGGCCGGAGAGAACTTCCAGACCTTTGAGTTCGAGCGACACCTGAACGGTTTTGGCCGAAGCGAGATAATTGTGAACGATGGCGGAAATAGTTACTTCGTCGCCCTGCCGGAAGAAACGAGGAACGGCAAGGCGCACCATAACGTTCTTGCGAACGATGACGTCGTTGATAGCGCTGCCGACTTTGGTATCGAGCGTGACTCCTCGCACGGTGGCGCGCCAGGTGGTGAGAGTATCCGGGAAAGTAAGCTGAGCTTCGGCACGGCCGTTCGAATCCGTATGTACGTCCGCGAGCCAGAGCGCGGTGTCCGGGAAGAGTTTGCGCACTTTGGGCTGGACAAGAGGCTGCTCCGGCTTCAGTTGTGCCAGGGCGCGGTCCTTCGAAGCGCCGCGGTACGTGAGAAACATCTGCCGCTTGCCCGCCTCGCCGCTGAAATAGAAATTCAAAGAGGAACTGAGATAGACGCTGTCGTAGACAGGGCCGTAGAAGTAGTCGTGGGGGTCGCCGCTGGTGTCTGGCCGAATCGCGTAGATGGCTTCATCAACAACGCCGATGCTCAGTTCGCCCGAGACCGGCTTGCCGTTCGAATCGTGGACGAGGAGCGTATAACTCGCTTTTTGGCCTGGCTGAAATTGCTTCTGCGATGGTTGAATTTCGATCTGGAGCTTTTGCTGGGTGGCGGGAACTTTCAAGCTCTTGTTCGCGGTAAAGAGCTTGTTATCGTGAATGAACGCAACGCTAAAGAAGACGTTGGGCTGCTGATCGCTGGCGATGGGGACGTCAATCGTAATGGAGGAAGTCGTGGCGTGGACCACGCGCTGCGATTGAATGGTGCGCGCTTCGGTGGTGACGAGGAGATAGGCGTCCGGCACGCCAGTGAGGACGAGCACATGAGCCGTGTCGCCGACTTTGTAAGATTTTTTGTCGGCAACCATGCGAATTGAGCGGTTTTCGCCGCCCCACCAGTCGTTGCCGGTGCTGGTAACCCAGAGATAGGTACTGCCCTGAACTTGACGCTTCTCAGGTGTCTGCGCTTTGACTCGGAGGAAGAGGCTGCCCGCCTGCTTGGCCTGGAAGGTGACGACCGCGGTTCCGTCTGGGCCTGTGACGGCGTCCGCCGAATCGACTACGGTTTCTCTTTGATTTGAGCCGTAGTTGTAATACCAGTAGCCACGAACGAGCTCGACGTGAACGGCCGTCTGAACCGGTTTGCCGTCGTAGTCTTTAGCAACGGCGGTTGCGTGAATGGTGTCGCCGACTTGAAAGACGTAGCTTTCCGCGGAAACACCGACGGCGAATGAGCCATACGTGGCGACAACGGAGTTGTGGCCGGCAATTTCGCGGTTTGCGGCGTCCGTGACGCGCGCTTCAATGCGGTAGCGAGCGTCATTGAGATTCGGATCGAGGCTCGTGGGAATGCGGACGGACAGCTTGCCGTCCGCGCCCAGCTTGCCGGACTGCTCGGAAATTTGCGCTCCGGCATAGTCCTCCGAATCGTCCGCGTCACCTTCGCTCGCAAAGCCACCGGAGGCGTCGTCTTCGTCACGATCGATGAAGGGCGTCCAGAAGGGCGAAGTGTGGACAACGTACTTGACGTCCGCACCCGCGACGGGTTCGCCAAAATAATATTTCGCTTCAATGGTGGCTTCGATGAAATTACCTTGGAGAACGCGGGACGTCGTTGGCGTGACTTTCACTTCGTATTCCGGTTTCTTGTACTCCTCGACGTAAAACCCGCTGTTGATCGGATAACGCTGGCCGCCTGGACCGTTGATGGAAATGGAGTAGTAGCCGAGAGCGGCTGCGGCGGAAAGATCGAGGTCGCCGTGAACCGTTCCGTAGGCGGAAATGGGCAGAGTCGATTGAAGGACCGGCTTGCTGTCTGGATCTTCGATCAGGACCTGAACCTGTTCGCCGGCGGGAACTTGGAAACGCTCGCCGTCGCGCATGCGGAGGATGGCCTTGAAGTGGACAGTATGCGTGGGGCGGTAAACGGGACGGTCTGTGTAAACGTAGCCTGACCAGTCTTGTGCAGGATTGCTGCTGAGATTGTAAGAATATGGAGTGACGAGCGCGACGTCATTGTCATGAACCGCGAGAACGCGGACGTCCTGGTATTGAGCGCGAGGGATGGCGGTGTGAGCGAGGCCGTCTGCGTCGCTCTTGAGATGAGCCTTTTCTTTTTGATCGGCCCAGATGCGCACGTCGGCGCCGGAAATTGGAGCGCCGGTTCGGCGGTCGGCAGCGAAAGTGAGGACTTGGCCTTCGGTTGTTTTTGTGACCAGGCCTAACTCGCTGACGATGAGGATGGTGTAGGCACGGAGTTGGCCATCGGTGGCTTCGACGAGATAAACACCTTTACCCAGCGCTTGCACAGGAACTGATTCCGTCTCGGAATAGAAGCGCGGAGGCATTGCCTGATGCCAGCGGGCGACAAGCTGGGAACTGTTCAAAACGGGCGCTTGTGCGAAGACCTCAACGCCTTGGGACTTGGCTTGCGCTTTTGCTTTGGCTTGCTGCTCTTCCCTCAGCCGGCTTCGCGTGCGAGCGGAAAATTGATACCGGAAGAAATCTCGGATGGAGATCCACTGGTCCTGCTTCCAATCGTGGAAACGTTCCAGAAAACTGAGATTATCCACCTGCTCTTTCGGCATGCTGGCGCCGAAACCATGCGGGCTGTCGAGGCGCTCGAAGAAAAGGGCTGGGTCGTTGACTTTGTACAGGCGAAATTCCAGGCCTTGGACATTGCTTGCGAAGACGTGCAACGCAATTTTTTCGCCGGGCAAATACGTTTTGTTTGTGGAAAGAGAAAAGTACGCTCCGGGCCGCTGGCCGCCGGCGGGGAGGATTAACGTAAAGAAGCAGGCGAGAAAGAGGATCGATTTCCAGCGCACTAGTTTTCTCCTCGCAAAATGTTCCAGCGGAAAACTCCAAGAAAATTGCTGTTTCCGGAGACTGGCCGCCAGCGCGGGGAAGGATGCTGCAACAGGTCGGCGATGGAAAGGCGGCGGACCTCTCCTGGCCCGCCGTCAATGGGTCCGGTGTGGTAGACGACGACGTCGGCGCCCTTTTCTGGGCCGCCGTCCACGAGCCAAGGACTGCGCCCGACGAAAATCATGGAATGGAAAGGGGAGTTTTGTTCAAGTTGGCGGTAGAAGAGAATGTCGCCGGGGCGAGCGGTGCGGATGTCGCGCGAGACGAAGAAAGTGTTGAAGTCCTTGAGAGTCTTGGCGTCGGCAAATTCGGCGAAAGTTCCGTTGGCCAAATCCTCGGGCAGAAATGAGCCTGGGCGGATTCGAAAGAGCGCGGCACCCAAAGGTGTATGGGGATAGCGGTACTTTTCCAGCGACGGAATGGCGGCGGGCGGCTCAATCTCAGTTTCGCGATACCAGGCGGCGTCGTGAGTCCGGAGCGCGTTCCGGAATGAATAACGGAGCAAGGCGGCACAATCATCGATTTCGGCAGGAACGTCCTGCGGCGGGCGCAAAGCCTGAAACTCGGCAATCAGCACGAACCAACGGCGAAACGTTTCCTGGTCGGAGGGCGCATCCAGGCGGAGGAAATCGGGAATGCCGTCGGCAAAGCGATCATCCGAATTGGGCAGGGATCGATAGGAATTGAAGCGCGGGGCTGGCGCAGGACTAGAAACTGGCAAGTAGCGGGCTTTGCGCGAAGTAGCTTGACCAAAGATTGCCAGCGGTAGAAGCAAGCACAGGCCGGAGAAAAGCAGCGTGATTCGGAGCTTCAGCATTTTGCGTTCGTGAGGAAACGGAATCAGTCCACTCGTTGCTACGCGATGCACGCAGTATGCCACGCGGAATTGGCCAACAATCGCGGAGGCTAAGCGGAGATGCCCAGAAATTAACGTGTCACTGGGAGGACGCGCGTGTGTGGAGATACACGCGCTATCGGCATCGAATCGTGCGCCGTGACAGGATCAATATGTGCGGTGCGAGACCTTGACTGATCGTTAGGAGGGTTCTGTCGGCTGCGATGAACAGTTGGGCTAGCTATATTCGCCTTGAGAGCTTAACTAGTGAGGCCGCTACAATGCATCACCTAAGTCTACGGCACGTTGTGCAACCCATATGTCCGGGCCGGACAGTATGAGGCTGGTGGGCCCGGTAGGATTCGAACCTACGACCAACGGATTATGAGTCCGCTGCTCTAACCGCTGAGCTACGGGCCCGAGCTCAGAGCAGAATTGTTCCCTGAAATCGTACAATGAAAGGCGATTCAGGCGTAATCCAGATTGCAAGACAGCATGCAATTCCTCCGATCACAGAGGGATGCCGGGCGGGAATGGCAGATGCGGCTGGGACGCTTTGCGACCGTTTCACGACGATTGCACTATTAGCGCAACCACTGTAACTTATTCTTATGACGTAACTTAGCAAGCTAGATCGGCCAAGCTTCGGTTGCCGCCTTGCACCTTATATAGTGGGGGGAACGGTTATTCGCCGGACCGCAACCGACTATGCTTTTGGAGCAGCTTGGACCCGTCGGAGCTCGCCTGCGAGATGCGTACCTCGTGCAAAAACTAAAAAAAATCTGCGCCTGTCTGGCTTACATTCTTCTCCTGAATGCACTTCCCTCCGCTGCACAAACGCAGACCGCAGCGGAAGAAGGCGGACTAGGCCGCATTCAATCTTATATTGCAACAAGCTGGGATTCACTTACGAGGTCGCTGGCGGAATGCTCGACGGTTGTGGATACAAAACTCGCCGCAACTTCCGTGCTCTACTTGCCGGCGGATTTTGCGGAGCCACCGGACGTCAAGGAATTGCAAGACCGCTGCAAGGTGGAAGTGAAGCACTTGCCCGAAGTGATCCATCACATCGGCGAAGTAGACAGCGGAAAGGTCGATCCTGCGGGATTGTTGTATTTGCAAAATCGCTATGTGGTGCCAGGCGGACGATTCAATGAAATGTATGGGTGGGACAGCTATTTCATCATTCGCGGGTTGGTACGCGCTGGCCGGCTGGATCTGGCAAAAGGTATGGTCGAAAATTTTTTCTTCGAGATCGAGCACTACGGCGGAGTGCTAAACGCGAACCGAACCTATTATTTGACTCGCTCGCAGCCGCCGTTTCTGACTTCCATGATTATCTCGGTGTATGACGCGGAAAAAGCTAAGGGCCACGAAGACCGGGCATGGCTGGAGCGTGCCTATGCATTAGCGGTGAAGGACCACGACCTTTGGACGAGTGAACCGCACCTCGCTGGCGCTACCGGGCTCTCCCGTTACTACGATTTCGGAACCGGCCCAGCCCCGGAAAGCTTGAAAGACGAAACCGGGCACTACCGGCAAGTTGCGGCGTATTTCCTTGGACAAAAGAATTTGGGGCGCGATTATCTGGTGAGCTCAAGCGCTGAAAACCCATCTCCACTCGCGGCGGGTCCGCTGTTCGCGCTGCAAATGTGTGACGTACCGAAGACGATGGCGCAGCCCGCGTGTGATCCGGCGGGGACTGTCTCGTTGAGCGCAGATTACTACAAGGGCGATCGCGCGATGCGCGAGTCCGGTTACGACATTTCGTTCCGGTTCGGCCCGTACGGAGCCGAAACGCATCATTACGCGCCTGTCTGCCTCAACAGCCTGCTCTACAAAACGGAAAAGGACTTGGAACTAATCAGCGAGATTCTGGGACGCAAAGAGGAGTCGCGGGAGTGGGGCGAGCGCGCGGAAGCGCGAAAAGCGAACATTCAGAAGTATCTGTGGGACAGCGAGCGGGGCCTCTTTTTCGACTACAATTTCGAGAAGCAGACACGCTCAACCTACGACTACATAACTACGTTCATTCCGCTTTGGGCGGGCCTAGCGACATCCGAACAGGCAAGGAGTGTGGTTCAACACATTAAGATATTCGAGCGGCCCGGCGGGCTGGTGATGAGCCCCTACGAAACAGGCGGCCAGTGGGATTACCCATATGCCTGGGCCCCCAATCAATTGATGGCCGATGAAGGGATGCGGCGCTACGGCTTCAATGATGAAGCGAATCGTGATTCGATGAATTTTCTCTCAATGGTTGCCGAGAATTTTCTCCGAGACGGAACGATTCGCGAAAAGTACGACGCCGTGAAGCGCTCCTCCGAAACCCAGGTGACCGCAGGCTATCACATGAATATCGTCGGATTTGGCTGGACGAATGGAGTCTTTCTCGTCCTGCTTCATGAGTTGCCGCCAAGCAATGCCGCACAACTGGCTCGCGAGATAGATCAAGCTTCTGCCTCGGCACAATAGAAAGTGGCAAACGCGATTCTTCAGGTTTTTGCAGCCAATATCGCTTCCAATTGCGCGTTGTCCGGTGGAGGAGTCGCCCCGGTCTGGCTCGCAACCCACGCCCCCATGCGATTCGCGGCTTCATTCATGATAGGAAGAGGAGCGCCCCGCAAATAATGGAAGACAAGCGCGGCAGTGAACGCGTCGCCGGCCCCCACGGTATCCGCTACCTTTATGGGAATGCCCCGATGGGTGTGGTGGTCGTTCTCGGTCAACAAAAGACTCCCATTCGGACCGCGCGTGACGCAAACCAGTTTTGCGGAGAATCTGCTAAGCAGGGATTGCGCCGCCGATTCTTCGTCCTGAAACGAAAGATTGAGAACTTGCATGAAGGCCCGCAACTCATCGTGACTCAGCTTGATGATATCCGCCCTGGCCGCCGATTCGGCCAGAATTTCCGCTGAATAAAATGGTTTGCGGAGATTTACGTCGAATATCCTCGTCGTTCCCGCGCGCAAATTCTTCAAGAAAGCCTGAATTGCATCCCGTGATTGCGCAGAACGCTGCGCGAGCGAACCAAAGCATATCGCGTCCGCCTTCTTCGCGAGCGCCTCCCAGTCAGGTGTCCATTCGAATCCATCCCAGGCCGACGGTTCTTCGAATGCAAACGTCGGCAGCCCCTCAGCACCTAGCTTGACTCGGGCAACGCCCGTTGCTTTATCTGGATCGATCTGGATATGGGACATATTCAATCCGAGAATCTTGAGGCGATGCAAAGTTTCCCGCCCCAATTCATCGTTGCCTACGCGGCTGGCGACAACGCCTTCATCGCCCAGCAGGTTGGTCATATATGCAAAATTCGCGGGCGCGCCACCGAGTTGGCGGCTTCCGGGAAGAATGTCCCAGAGCAACTCGCCGAGACCGACCGTTGTGAACTTGGCCATAAATGAGTCATAGTCTCCAAGTCTTACTTAGTCACCAATCGCATTCTCATGGTCGCTTCCATGAAACTCACGGCCTCGAATTCTGTTTGTCTTCGAGTTGCGCCGCGATCTTTAGTTCGCGGTCCGCATCCTCCACTCTTCCCAAACTGCGATACGCTTCGCCGAGCAGGTGATGTGGGATCGGATTATTGGGATCCATGGTCAGCGCACGCTGCAAGGCACGCACGGCAAGTTGCGTTTCCCCCTTCTTCTCCAACACTTTTCCGAGCAGAATGAACGGCCCTGTGGAAGTCGGGTCCAGCCAGATAGAACGCTGCAATAACCTCTCCGCATTGTCGAATTTCTGGATGCGAGAGTAGCAATCGGCTAGCTTGTAGTATGCCGCGGCATATCCGGGGTTGACCTTAAGCTCCTTCTGAAATTCAGCAATGGCCGGTTCGATTTGCGAGTGATAGAGATAAATTTCGCCCAGTACCTCATGCGCAAGTGGAAGGTTCGGATCGAGCTCGACAGCTTTCTGCGCGTATTCCTCCGCAACGGGCGCGAAGTCCTGCCGCAGCAGCATTCGCGCAGTGAACAAATAACTCGCCGCGGAATCCGGCCCAACATCGAACATCTTGGCAAATGCTTTGCGCGCGTTCGGATAATCTTTCGTCTGGATGTAGCAAATGCCGAGGATGTACGAGGCATCTACATTTGCGCTGGCATACCACGTCTGGACTTTTTCGAGTGCCGGTATCGCCTCCGCTGGCCGCCCCGCGAGATAGTAAGAAAGCCCGAGCAGTTGTTCCGCTTCATCGTCGTGGGGATTTTCCACGAGGGCCTGCTTGAAAGAATCGATCGCCTTCAGGTAGTCGCTTTTCTTGTAGTACGTCGTCCCAAATTCGTGCGCCAGCCCTTTCATCCCCGGGTGAGCGGCCGCGAGAGCCTGTAAAGCAGCCAGCGCGTCGTCAAACTTGCCTTGCTGCGCAAGCCGACGCGCCTCGCTGAACGCGCTTGCGTTCTCGTCAGTTGCGCCCTTGCTGCTTTGCGAGGCGTTGATATTGAGGTTTGCGCGCGCCTGCTCGCGGCTGGGCGTTCGCGCGGAAGCGCTTGACGCGCAGCAAAGGCACCACGCACATGCAAGAATCAGGCTGCGATAAACCTTTGGCATTTGCGGCTTCCAATATCGCAAATCGAATTAGAACATAAAAAACGGGGAGCCCGTGAGAGCTCCCCGTCCGTTTTGGGGTGTTTTTGTGGCTGTGCGTTTAGAAAGTGAACCTGAAACCGAACTGAAGTTGGCGCATGCCGATCGGTGCTCCAGGCGCGGCATCGGCTTCGATATCGCTAATCTGTCCCCCGTTTGCGCAATCTACGCAGCCGTTGGGCAGTGCCAAGACAGGATGGTTAAACACGTTATACGCATCGAACCGGAATTCGGCCTTGTAGCGCTCGGTGACGTTGAACGTCTTCGAGATCGACATGTCGTCATAAAACGCATGTGGTCCGCGGAAAGTGTTGAAGCCGGCGTTGCCGATCTGACCGCAAGCTGGCATCGCGAACAGTCCGGCAGTTGGACGAGCCGATTGGCAGGAGTCGCCTTGCCCTGTGATGTCCGTTGGCGAGTTTTTGATTTCAGGCAGGTTCTGGCTAAGCGTGCCAATCGAGCTGAACCAGAAGGTTCCGTTGGCGTTCTTGGTGACGCCCGTTTGGAGACCCTGCCCGCTAACCAGGTTGGGACGGCACGGTCCCGCATCGGAGACTTGACCGCAATTCTGTAAACTAGCCGTCCAAGGCAAACCGGTGCCATATGTGGCAGTGTTTGTTATTTGCCATCCGCCAATTAGATAGTCCATAACGCGACCGGAGTCGCTCATGAATCTCTTACCTTTGCCGATCGGCAAATCGTATATCACATTTGCTACAAACACTTGGTTCCGGTTGTACGGATTCGGCCCCCAGGCAAATGCCTTTTGGACGTCGAAATAATTCGAGTCGTAGTCAAAGGCGTGCGAAAAGGTGTAGTGCGCGAGGAACTGCAGGCCATAACTGGTGCGCTTCTCGGCTTTGATCTGTAGAGCGTTGTATTTGTCGTCAGCATCGTTGCCGAAATATCCGGTATCCACCGCGCAGCAGGTCAGCGGCGCACCTGAAGGAGTCGTAAAGCCCGGGTAAGTAAACGCCGGGACCCCGTTCAGGAAATATTTGCGCCTAAACGGTTGCGCTACAGAAGGTACAAAGCTCTGCACGCAATCAAATGTGGTAGCGGGCGCGGGGTTTTTTCTGCAATGGTACGCGTCGCTGCCCGTGCCAATTGCTGGTTCGTTGTTGTTATAGGAAGGTCCTTGTCCGGCGAACAGGTGTGTACCCTTGTTCCCTATGTAGCTGACTGTCAGGTTGATAGTCGGAGTAAGCTGGCGCTGAACAGTGGCGTTCCACTGGTCAATCGTCGGCAATCGTTGGACCGTAGGGCGTATTCTTGGCGCAACCGTGCCGTCGGGACCGTATAGAGGCAAAGTTCCGCCCGACGAGATGGCGGCGAGGATACCAGTAAAGGAGAACGGTGTCGGACCCTGAGTAAGGGTGAAGACGGGATAGCGGTTGTTGGTCGTATTCAGACCGCAGGTCGGTTGCTGCGTGCAATTGGTATCCTGCAGCGACTGTTGCGCGAGGACTGGAAGGTTCTGAGTGACCACGTGGCCAAAATTGGACCCGAATACACCGATGTCAAAACTACGTCCATAACCGATCCGCAAAACGGTCTTATTGTCAAACTGATAGGCGAAGCTGAGACGCGGTGCAAACGCTTTATAAGTGTTGGCGATGTTGCCGTTCAGTCCGATGGGACCGTAGCCGGCCACACGAATTAGACCTTGGTCAAGGTTTGCAAAACCACCGTTGCCCTTCCCGTTCACGCTCTCCGGGAAATAAATTTCCCAACGGAGACCATAGGTCATCGTAAACTTGGGGTTGATTCTCCATGAGTCCTGACCGTAGAAGAACCACCGCTTCTGACGCTCGGCTGCGTTCAAGCTAGTACTAACAAAGCGCTGAAATGAAGTAACGTCGCCTAGCAAAAAAGTACCGATTGCCAAACCTCCGGTGCCGCCGTCGGAAGTGCCACCCGCATCGAAGTTTAGGAGACCGGTGCGGCTCGCGTCGCTAGGAACGCGAAGGTTCTCCGCATAACGGATGTCTGCTCCAAACTTGATTTGGTGGTTGCCTTGCGTGCGCGTCCAATTGCTAACGAACTGAAACTGCTGCTCGCTCTCCGTGAGAGGGCAATTGCAGCGGCCAACGTTCAAGCCATCGCCGAAGCCATTGGATCCATTCGAGCCGGAGATACTGCCCGCACCGCTGAAGAGGAAGCCCGAAAGACCGCCGGTTTCGGGCGGGCCCTGAACTCCTGGCCCTGAGTTGAGGCCGGGAATCCCGAACTTGTCCATGGGAGATTGCGAGGCGTCAGAATATGCCGTTTGCGGATTGTATTTGAAATATCCGAACCGGAAATCCGTCAGCCAATTCGTGCCAAAGGCCTTTGTAAAGCCGGTGGCCAAGCTGTAATTGTGCACCGTGGACTTGCCGTTCAACCCTCCCGGACCGAACCCCGCCCCGCCAAGGGCTCCTAATCCGCCCGTGCCGGACAAATTAAAGTAGTCAAGACTGAAACGGCCGAACACTTGGAAGTTGTGGGGAGCGCTCCAATCTTCGCGAGTGTCGAACGAATACTGATTGAAGGGGCCGGAGCCATTCGCGGAAAAATTATTCGTTACGCAGGATGGGGTGGCTGCTGCGCCGCAGGGGACCGTCGGTGCTGGGAACAATGCGAGGATATTGCCAACATTTTGCTTGATGTCCGCAATGGGGATCATGTTATTCGCAAACGCTGTACGGCCGGAACCATCAGGTGTGTTGCTTGACGTGGGATCAAAAATCTGCGCGCTCGATCCCAGGGCCGTAAGGTATTCGCTTAGATTACAGAAACCAGGAGTCGTGCTCTGAGCGTTGGTCGCTGGATTGCAGCTCTTGATTACGTTCGCTGTCGGGATTGTATATAGGTTTGTAATCCCCTGAATCTGCCGCGTTCCTTGATAGTCTCCAAAGAAGAAGAGCTTATCTTTAATGATTGGGCCTCCGATGGAGCCGCCATACTGCTTCCAAGTGGCGGCAGCAAGTGGAACGCCCGGCTTATTCGTGAACGGGTCGCGAGCCTGCTGATCGCTGTTGCGGTAGTAATAGAAGCCGCTCCCGTGGAACTCGTTAGAGCCTGACTTGGTTTGGACCATGATGATGCCAGACGTCGCTTTTCCAGACTCTGCATCGTAGTCCTGTAGCGAGATTTTCGTTTCGGCAATCGCGTCCAAGTTTGGGTTCACCACGATGATGCCGAGGATTGGGTCCTGATTGTCCGTTCCGTCCAGCTCAAAGTTAGTGCCGGAGAAATGCTGACCATTCACTTCAATCTGTCCGCCGCCTTGCGGATTTTCCGTCGCCGCGTGGTTGAATCCCGGCAACTTCTGCGTGCCTGGCGAAAGCAATTCAAAGCTTGTGAAATTCCGGTTTAGAACCGGCAAGTCTTGAATGTATTGCTGGTTAAACTGAACATCAACGTCAGCTCTGTCAGTTTGCATCTGCGGAACTGCGCTCGTCACCTCAACCGTCTGCGTCACCGCGCCAAGTTGAAGCTGTACCGGCACGCTCGCCGCCGTATCCGCCGAAACGACAATGCTGGGAACATCCGAAACTTTAAACCCAGAAGCCTCCACATGCACCTTATACGTGTCCGGGATCAAGTGGGTGACTGAATAGTTGCCGCTCTCGTTCGTCGTTGTATCGTACGTAAAACTCTTCGTGACCGACGTTACGGTCACCTTCGCGCCGACCACAGCATTTCCCTGCGGATCGGTCACCGTACCGATAATGCTTCCAAATACCGCCTGCCCGATTGCCGTCGGCACCTTCAGCATGAAAACGCACAGCAATGCCGCCAATCCAAACCATACGAATCGCTTCATCTTTCCACCCCTCCTCGCAATACTTGCGTCACGCAAGACTTCGGGACCGCCGTGGTTCGTCTAAAACGCAATCAGTTGAAAGAATGAAACTTAAGTGGTGCGGCCAAGCCTAACCCCACCCCGTGTGGCTGGCCGTTCGAAGCTTCGTCTATGAATCTCGGAATTTTCGTTTGTGATGACTACACACACTGTGCCGTAGCCCGCGTATCTTGATTTCGGCACAATTAGCAAAGGCACCCCCAACAACGTAGACCCAGCGCCCTCGGCCTGCGAACCTCGCACAAAGGTTCACAACGCTGCGGCCTATACACCTCATGCACCCGAGCCGCGCGCCCGCACCAGCGATACAGCGGCTCCCAACGTCAATAATGTTTTCACACTATTCGTTTTTTGAATTCTGCTTAGAAGTCTCACTCCGTTTGATACTGTTACATCCAATAACTCTCCACCTTGCTGGAGCTTGCGAGAGTTGTTACACTCCTGTTACTCAAACGTATCAAGGATTCCTGTGATTGAACGGGAGCAACTTCTCGAGCAGATTGATAGGCTCGCCAGTAGCCATGCCCTCCATGGCTCGGAGTCCCTTTGCAAATTACTCCGCTACCTGGCCAAGCATGCCGTCGAGCATCCCGGCGCTCCCATCAAAGAGTTTCAAATTGCGACAGAGGTCTTTGGACGTTCCGCCGACTTTGACCCTCAACTTGATTCCATGGTTCGGGTCCAAGCCGGGCGCCTGCGCTCCAAGCTTACGGAGTATTACAGCTCCGACGGCGCCGAGGACCCTATCGTGGTGGAGATTCCCAAAGGAAATTACGTCCTTTCCTCCCACCTGCGAAATGCAGCCCCCTCTGGCCACTCGTCCGCGGTCACTAACGGAAGTCCGCGAAGCGATGCGAAGGAGAAGAGTACCGAGCGCCGTTGGGGCACCGAAGTCATCTCGCTCTCCATTTTTTTGGCCGCGGCGATCGCGGTCATCGTATGGCTCCTGGCCACTCGAGCTACTTCGCCGGCTGGCGCCGTAAATCAAGCGGACCCCGCGCCAGCGGCTTTTCGTGTCTTCTGGAAGGGCTTTATATCGGGGCCAGAGGAACCCTGGGTTGTCTTTAGCAACGCTTCCTTCGTTGGCCGCCCTGAAACGGGCATGCGCTACCGCGATCCCAAGCGAGACTCAGGGCTCCCAATCCTCGATCACTATACCGGCGTCGGCGAAGTCCTGGCCGTGCATCAATTGGATGCGCTTTTCGCCCTCCTGCATCGTCATATTCGGGTCAAACGCGGCAGCCTATTCTCAATGGACGACGCCAAGAATAACAATCTCATTTTTATTGGCTCACCTTCGGAGAATCTCTCGCTGCTCGAAATGCCCGGCACCCAGGAATTTGTTTTTCGTCGGCAACCCACCGGTCCGCGCAAAGGTGACTTGGCCATTTTCAACGTCCACCCGCAACCCGACGAAGCCAGGGAATTTTTTGCGACTCCCGCAAACCAGCCTCTCACCGAAGACTATGCAATTCTCGCGCTGACGAAAGGACTCACTCAGGGGCAGTACATTCTCATCCTGGCGGGTACGACGACCATCGGCACGCAAGCGGCCGTCGAATATGTTTGCCGGCAAAGTTCTGTGGAAGAGTTGCTCTTACGCCTTTCCGTTTCGCAAGAAGGACAGTTGAAGCCGTTTGAAGCCGTCATCCATGTGAAGGTCGCTCGGGGTGTTCCCGTCGAGACCGAACTTGTGGCCATTCGCAATACCGGCGGTTGAGCGCGGCCATCTTTCATCAATCAAGAGCCCCTGGCACAGTTGGCTTTTTCAAGTGGGGATCGAGTTCGCTGGCTTTCTGAAATTCCTGATTCGCCTCTTCTTTCGCACCCTTCCTCTGCAGCGCCAGCCCCAGTTGATAATGCGCGGTAGCATACGCCGGCATCGATTGGATCGCTGCCCGGAATTGTGAAATTGCTCCATCCAGATCTCCGGCATTCAAGAGTCTCTTGCCTGAATTCGTGGCAAACACCGCCGCCTGTTGCGTGGACTTCTCTTTCAGCAATTCCATCCCTTTGCGGCTTTCCGCTGCCGCGCCGGCTGCATCTCCCATCTGCCGGAGCACTGCGCCCAAGTTCGTGTGCGCTCCGGCAAAGTCCGGCTGCAAATGGATCGCTTCCCGCAGAGCATCGGCCGCGGGCTGCAAATCTCCCTTCTGCTTCAGCACCGAACCAAGTGTGTAGTACGCCTCCGCATAATCCGGCTTCGCCTGAACGGCAAGCCGCAATTCATCCGCCGCCGCCTCCAAACTCCCTTGCTGCCATAGCGTAACTCCAAGCGTGTAATGCGCATCCGCGAGCTGCGGATCCAATTCTTCTGCTCGCTTGAATTCTGCGACCGCGTCCTTGAGCTGATCCTTCATCTTCAGCGCCAGCCCGAGATCGTAATGATAGGTTGCGTTCTGCGGCTGGATCTGGATGGCAGCCCGAAATTTGGCTTCAGCTGCGTCAAAGTCCGTCCGTTGCAGGAACGCAACTCCTAAATTTGCTTGATATCCGGGATCCGTGGGTTTCAATTTGGACGCAGTCTGAAATTCTTGAATTGCTCCCTCGGCGTCGCCCGTCTGCAGCAGCGCCAACCCCAGATCATTGTGCGCATCCGCATTTCCCGCTTCGAGTCTTGTGACTTGCCGGAACGCCTCGACGGCCTCATCCCCTCGTCCGGCCCGCTGCAGCAGAATCCCAAGTTGTTTTCTCGAATTTGTGTCCACGGAATCGAGCTTCGCTACTTCCTGAAACTCCGCGATCGCGCCGCTTGTATCTCCCTTGGCTTCCAGAGTCTCCGCCAGATACGCATGCGCGACCGCATTCCTCGGCTCCAGCTTCGCCGCTTCGCCAAGCTCCTTTTCCGCTGCATCCAAATCCTTTTGTTCGAGACGCAACACTCCCAGATGCAAATGCGCTGCCGCAAAATTCGGTTGTAGCTTCAAAGCTTGGTCGAACTCCTCCGCCGCCTCCTGTGTCTCGCCTTCCTGCACCAGCAACGACCCGTAATCGTCGTGTAATTCCGGCCTTTGCGGTTCAATCGTGATGGCCTTTTTCAGTTCAGCCGCCGCGCCAGCAGTGTCTCCTGAAGCGGAAAGCACTCGCCCCAGAATGTGATGCGTCTCGGACTCTCGTGGCGCCAAACGCACCGCTTCGCGCGCCTCGCGGATGGCTTCTTTCGTCTCACCCGCTTGCGATAGCGCCGTGGACAAATTCATGTGCGCTTGCGCGAAGTCCGGCTTCAACTGCGCTGCAACCTGAAATTCCCGGATCGCGTTCTTCGTCTTTCCTTCTGCCAGCAATACCCAGCCGAGTGAGTTGTGCGCCTCGGGGCTCTTTGGTGCAAGCCGTACCGTCCTTTCGAACGCCGCCTGCGCTCCCTTCAAATCCCTCTGCCGTAATGCTTGCATTCCGTCGCTGTACGACGCACTTGCCTTGGCTGCTGCGTCCGCGCTCGTCTCGCCGTTCGAACTTTGTCCCTCCGCTCGAGCCGAGAGCAGCAGCGCACTCGCCAGCAGTGCAGCCAACCACACCGCTCTTCCAAATCTGCGATACGCCTGCATTGCATCCGTCATGGCGCTCAGTCTTGACCCTGTTCTACCCGCCCCTTAGTATGCCAAGAGTTCATGCTTTCTGGTCCGAACCATTCTCCGTCTTCTCGATCTGTTCCGTTTTTCTTTTCGCTCGCCTTGATCTTTTCCTCTTGCGCGATTCTCTTCGCGCAATCGCCCCGTTCTTCCCCGAAGGCTATTGCGCATTTCACGGACATCGCCGAAAAAGCCGGCCTCACCTTCCACGAAACCTTCGGCGGCGTAAACACCAAGAAGTACATCATCGAGACCACCGGCACCGGTGTCGCAATCTTCGATTATGACAACGACGGCTGGCCGGACATCTTTATAGTCAACGGCACCACGCTCAATACTCCCGCGGACAAAGCTCCGACCAGCCACCTCTACCACAACAATCACGACGGCACCTTCACCGACGTCACGCGGCGCGCCGGCCTCACGCACACCGGCTGGGGCCAGGGCGTTTGCGTCGGCGACTACGATAACGATGGCTGGGAAGATCTCTACGTCACCTACTACGGAAAAAATGTCCTGTACCACAACAACGGTGACGGCACATTCACCGACGTAAGCGGCAAAGCCGGCGTCGCGGGCTCCGGAAAATCATGGGGCAACGGCTGCGCCTTTATTGATTACGATCGCGATGGACACCTTGATCTTTTCGTCTCCAACTACGTCAACTTCGATCTCGCCACCGCCCCCGCCCCGGGTGACCGTCCCACCTGCATGTGGAAAGGTGTTCCGGTTATGTGCGGCCCTCGCGGTCTTCCTCCCGCCTCCAATATCCTCTACCACAATCGCGGCGATGGCACCTTCGAAGACGTCACCTCCAAAGCCCACATTGACAAGGCCGACGGCCATTACTCACTCAGCGTCTCCACGCTCGACTACGATAAGGATGGCTGGCCTGACATTTTCGTGGCCTGCGACAGCACCGCCAGCATTCTTTATCACAACAATCGCGATGGCACTTTCACGGATCTCGCCGTTACTGCTGGCGCCGCCTTCAACGACGACGGCCGCGCGCAAGCCGGCATGGGCTCAACTGTCGCCGATTATAACGGCGACGGAAATCTCGACATTTTCAAAACCAATTTCTCCGACGACACTTCCACCCTCTATCGCAACAATGGCAACGGCACTTTTGATGACGTCACTTTCCCCGCCGACCTCGGCCTGAATACCCGTTATCTCGGCTGGGGAACCATGTTCTTCGACTTCGATAACGATGGCTGGCCCGATCTTCTTCTCGCCAACGGCCACGTCTATCCCGAAGTGGACAGCCAGCATCTCGGCAGTAATTTTGAAGAGCCCCGCATCCTCTACCACAACAACGGCAACGGCACTTTCTCCGATATCTCCGCGGACTCCGGACCCGGCATCACCACCGCAAATTCTTCCCGCGGCCTCGCCATCGGCGATCTCTGGAACACCGGCCAACTCTCTGCCGTCATCAGCAACATGAATTCTTCCCCCAGTCTTCTCGTCAATGACGTTCGCAATTCCAATCACTGGATCGCGTTTCGCCTCATCGGCACTTCTTTCGCCGCCAAATCAGCGAAATTCCGCACCAATCGCGATGCCATCGGCGCGCGTATCACCATGAAATCCGGCTCCCGCGTTTTCGTGGATGAAGTTCGCAGCGGCTCCAGCTACGATTCGAATAACGACATGCGAATTCACTTCGGACTCGGCGCAATCACGAAACTCGATTCCATCGAAGTCCGCTGGCCCAGCGGTCTCACTGAGCGTTTCGATGCCCTGGCCGTGGATTCCTTTCACACTCTCAAGGAAGGCTCCGGCACACCGGTAAGATCCGATGCCTCAACTCTTAAGGTGATGCCGTGAAACAATCCGCCGCCAAAACAAAGCCGAAAGCAGCATCCAAAGCCGCTCCACGCAAAGGCACAAAAAAGACCCTCGCTCCGAAATCCTTCAAGGCTGCTCTCGAGCACATGCAAGGCAATCTCGGCTGGGTCATCGTCTGGATTCCCTTTCGCGTCTACAAAGTTTGGGGCTCACGCGGAAATTTTCGCGTCAAAGGCGAAATCAATGGCTTCCCTTTTCGCACTTCTCTTTTTCCTACCCGCAAAGGGATTCACTATCTGCTTGTGAATAAAAAGATGCAGGCCGGCGCAAACGTCTTCGTCGGAAATACCGCCGAATTCTTCCTCGAGCCGGACACCGCCGAGCGCATCATCTCCACTCCGCCCGAGCTGCAGCGCCTTCTCGCTCAGGATAAATCGCTATTTCGTTGGTACGACGCCCTCAGCTATTCCTACCGAAAATGGTTTTCCGATTCGATCCTTCAGCCTCGAAGCCCCGCCGCTCGCTCTCGCCGCGCCGAACAAATCGCCGAACAGCTTTTTTCCGCCATGGAGGCCGAACGCGAATTTCCGCCCGTCTTGCGGCTCGCCTTCTCCCGCGATCCGCGCGCGCTCGAAGGTTGGCGCCTCATGTCACCCATTCAGCGCCGCGCGCAACTCATCGCCATTTTTTATTACCGCTCTCCGGATGCTCGTTCCCGTCGCACCGAAAAAGTCGTCGCTTCCGCCGTCGCTCTCGCCGAAAAAAAATCCGCCCGCTAAATTCCCCCCGCGCGATACCCGCGCTTCGCCGCCTATTCTTCTCTCTCAATCGAAACATACATCGGCCCCGCTCCAAACAAGCTCACCAGAAACCATGTGAATTTCCCAACGCGGCTCATCGTCCGAAACCGGATGTGCTCTCCCGCCTTCACGTCCAGCTCCAGCGTCTTCCAGTTCCACGTGTTGTCCACCGTCAGCCGGTGTTGCCCCGCCTTCACCGGTATCGTCATCGTGTCGCCGAACATCAGCTCTCCTTTACGCTCCCCGTTCAGCTTCACCACAATTTGCCGCTCCTGCGCATCGTCCTCCGCGTCCCTCCGCAGCGTGATCTTCGCTTCGACCGCCTGTGTTTCTCCACTCGCCTGTTCCACGAACGTTCTCCCTCTTTTCCATCGCGCGCCCTTTGCGCGACGAATCTCCCGCCCGGCGCTGCCCTCGCCCCGGCGTCCACCAAACTCCTCCTCACACCAAAATCTTCCGCAGCGGCTCCCAATAATTCACTTGCCATCCTTCCGCCAGATGCTCGGCAAGTCCGGCGGGAAATCCCGTGTGGTCGAAAACCAGTCTCGTGCCCGTCCCCTGCGCCCCGAGTTCGAACTTCACAATGGAATAGATGCCCGATGGCCAGCTCTGGACGCGCCAAGCTTGCACGATCCTCTGGTTCGCGATCAGCTCCAGTTGCCGCCCGATAATGTAGCCGCCAAAGAGCGAAAACGCCCCTCCAGCGTCTCTCTCGATTGCTGCTGGATGCGTGTTCACGTCCGTGCTTTTTGCCGCCGCGCTCTGCCTCTCCAACTTCTGAAATTCCGTCGCGTCCAGCAGCGCTTCGTAGATTCGCTTGGCACTCGCCTGGAAAATCACTTCCTGATGGATAGCCTCCGCCGTACGCGAAATCTCCTCGCCGGATGCCGCGAACGCTCTCGTCGCAAAAAACGCCGCACTCCCCGCCGCGATGCTGCATCGCTGCAACCATTCGCGCCGCCCCCGATTGAATCCAGCTCCAGCATGCAAACTCTCCATAATCCCTCCCTTATGGAAATCCACTGACTCTCCGCAAATCCCAATTTGCCGCGCTTCCATCTCCCGTCAACCTGATCGGCATGCGCGCCTGCCACGAATTTGTCCAGCATACTCGCATTCCCCCGCTCCTAATAAGCGGCTGCGACCCTCCCTCGAAGGTGCCCGGTGTCGGCGTGCCCGGGCTTCTCGCTGCAGGGTCATCCTTCTGCTGAGCTGCCCCGCGCGTCATCTCTCTAACGCAATATTTAGCGCCAAAGCAGGCAATTTAAATATGGCCAAACGCTCCCTCAACCTATCCAAGAGATAGCTAGCCGTGAGCGCATTTCGGCTGGCACGAGGTCAGAAGAGTACGCATTCGCTCGAACAAATTGCGGCGCATCGCGCAACAACTGGACTTTACCAAGGAGAATCGCATGGCAAGCAAAGGAACCATCATCGTAACGGGGGCGTCAAAAGGGATCGGCGCCGGTGTCGCGCAGGCATTTCTCGATCGCGGCTACAACGTAGTGGCGAATTCACGCAACATCACTGCTTCCGCCACATTCAGCGAGTCCCGCAACCTCGCGCTCGTCGCTGGGAACATCGGAGAGATCGCGGTCGCGGCCAAGACCGTCGAGACAGCCATCGCGAAATTTGGTTCCATCGAAGCAGTCGTAAACAACGCCGGCATTTTCTTTGGCAAGCCATTCACGGAGTTCACCCCCGGCGATTTTGAAAATCTCTCGACGGTAAACCTCAAAGGTTTTCTCTTCCTGACGCAAGGCGCAGTGAAACAGATGCTCAAACAGAAGCGCGGCGGCAGCGTCGTCACGATCACTGCTTCCCAGGTTGTCAACCCGATCGCCGGCGTGCTCGCATCCGTTCCTATGATCACAAAAGGCGGCCTCGAAGCGATCACCCGCAGCCTCGCGTCCGAGTATGCCAACGAACACATCCGCTTCAACGCAGTCGCGCCCGGCCAGGTTGACACTCCAATGCATGCAAACGATTCGAAGGACTTTCTGAAGTCGCTCTCGCCCATGAAAACAATATCCAGTGTCGCCGATGTGGTGGACGCTGTCGTCTACTTGACCGAGGCCCTCAACGTTACTGGGGAAGTCGTTCACGTGGACGGCGGCGCCCATCAGGGTCGTTGGTGACCCGCGGCAATTTACAAGCGGCAAGCCGGGTGCCAGGAGCTGAGTGATATACTCGCATTCATCGGAAGGGCTTCATGGCACCGCGAACTTCTTATGCAGCCACAAACCCACAGCGAGTTCTCGACAAGGTTCGAGAGTGCCGCTACTTTCTCGCAGAGATGAGTGCACACGAAAGTGCGGAGGAAACGGACAGGTTCTGGTTCTCCCTGAGCGCTTTCCTCAAATCGTTTCGCAGCATCGCGTATCGCATGTATGGTGTTACCGAGACCCAGACTGACCGCGACCAAATGAAGGCTCTCGAACGACAGTTGAACGCCCACCCGCGCATCGGATTCCTCATCGATAGCGCGAACCTAGAGGTCCATGGCGATGGTGCGGTAATTTGGAAACGATACAACATCTCTATTCCAGAGAGCATGCAGAAACATCGGCCTCGGCTAAGTCCTCGATTTGGTGATGCGACCCGATGGAAGCGTCTGGCGTCTCCCTTCGAACCCGTGGCCGTACAAACACAAATGGTCGTGGGAACTGATTGGCAGTTTGCAGGAAACTCTGCGAGCCTTCTTGAACTCTGCCACATCGCTTTGGACGAAATCAAGGACTTGGTCATCAAAAGCATCTCGTTGACGCAGCCGATTCCCTAACCGAATGACCCGGCATGCTCTTGCAAGGTAAAACCACTGACCTCATGCCCGAACCGCCGAGGTGCTCTTTCCCTTCATGCACGGCTCGGGCAGAGCACGACCACCACATCACGTATGCCCCGGCTGTCACCAAGCTGCTCTGCGTTCCGCACCATAAAGAGATCACTATCATCAACGGGCAACAGGCTCGAAAATATCGGCGTTCGCTGTCCAACAAGCACCGCTGGTGGGCGTGGCATAGCTGGATTGGAGGTAAGTTGAAGGCCAGACATACACAAAAGGCCCTCGAATACATCGGGGAATGGGATGCCTTCGCGGCTGAACGGCCGGCAGTGGAGAATGAAAGAGGGAATCGCGAGACGAAGAGAAAAGCGCGAATAATGATCACTCTCGCGAATGCCAGTGGCAGTCGTGGTCCTGCCAGCAAGAAAGGACGAGCGGTTGCCCGCACCAAACCGCTACCGGAGAGAGAAACGACGCAGAAAAAAACGAAGCGGAAGAGCAGAGGAAGAATTTGAACTCGCAAACCAGACGGCCTTTAGGCCCAAGCGGTGTCAGGTGCTACCCGGCTGTTGGCGGTTGTTCGGCATCGGGGCCAAAACTGAGATACTTCCGCGCAACATAAGTGGAAACCGCAGCCAGAAGAAAAGCCGTAATGCCCACCATCATGCGGAACGCAAAATTGGGGCGGAGCACAAGCGGGCCATACTCGACGTTGAACCACAATTCAATCAGGTGGTCCAGTTTGCTCACCAAGTATCCCGAGAGGAAGGCCGAAATGACTTTTGCATATTCCTTGAATCGTTCCTGCTCGCTCTGATAAGGCGCAAACAGTATGCCTGCCCCCCATCCAGCCGCCAGCCCCAGAGATGTAGCTAGCCACGCCAGTAAATCTTTCCGAGAGACTAGAAGACAAAGAAGAATTGCTCCGACCACGACGGCGAAAAAGAAACTGCCAGCGAGTTTGATCTTCTTGGAAGTCATGGGTTCGCCTTGTACGACGCGCGGGATGTTACTCCGCTGATTACGTTCGCCGCAATGGGCGAGGGTGGCCCGGGCTCAATGTGGGTGACGGTTTGGGGTGCCCCAGGTTCGCTTTTCTAACCTGGGTCTTGCGTTTGTTCCTTTTGAAACTCGTGGACCATCGTTTTCCTCACGCCCGCACACCTCCCGCCGCAACTCCTTGCCCCGCTAGCACTTATTTTTCTATTGACAAGTTTACTATTTCGTGCTATAAATTCATGTGAATTTTCGTTACCATCCCGCCTTCTCCCCCCTCCCCGCCTCTAACCCCTTTCCTGTCCGCACTTCCGCCGACTCTTCTCGCCGCCCCGCCAAATCCCCCCACCCCCGCGCGCGCCTCTCCCGGACCTCCCGCACTCCCCCAATCTCCGCCCCTAACCCCTGTATTATCCGCACTTACAAGAATCGCTCCCGTAACTGTTTTAGAATCCGCACTTACGCACCCCCCTCGGATCTGCGGATTCTAAAGGACTTACCATCCCCAATTTTCCCTCGTAACCCCTTTATTTTCTGCACTTACAGGCCCCCTCGTATCTGCGGAAAACAAACGACTTATAACCCCTTTAGAATCCGCACTTACAAAATTTCCGCCCGCAACTCCTTTAGGATCCGCACTTACAAAAACCATAGGGGGAGTATCTCCCTGGGTACCCCACCCCCCCCCGCTTCACGTTTACTCGGCCTCCGCTTCCGCTTCCGATCTCCATCGCTCGCAGATCGCCGTTGGGTGCTCTCTTTTTCCTTTACCTCCTCAATCTCCTTTACTTCCTCTACCTCCTTTATTTTCACCTTCTTATGTACTCTTCCGCCAAATCACCCGGTGTGGGGTATCCCTCGCGCACTTCCTCGTTTGCTTTACGTCCCGCTTTTTGGCACCCTCGACGGCGTTTCCCTCAGCTCCGGAAAGGGTTTCCGCTCATGACTCCACTGCATCCAACTTCCGCGCCCCGCGCGATCCGCGCTCTCGCCGCTGCCCTCCTCCTCTGCGCGGCATCAGCCTTTTGCTCCATTGCTCAAACCAAAAATCCCGATTCTCCCACTGCTTCCGAAGATCCCGCCGTTCTCGATTCCATCTGGCAGCATGCCAGTGCCAAGTACGATGCGCCACGCGCCGCTCTTCTCCAGGAAGTCGATCATGGTGATCACGATGGCCCTTTCCGCCCGGACTGGCAATCGCTCCGCAACTACAATCCGCCCGAATGGTATAAGGACGCCAAGTTCGGCATCTTCATTCACTGGGGCGTTTATTCCGTCCCCGCTTTCGGCAACGAGTGGTATCCCCGCAACATGTACCGCCCAGGTTCTCCCGAATACAAACACCATCTCGCCACTTACGGTCCGCTGGATAAATTCGGCTACAAGGATTTCATCCCCATGTTCAAGGCCGAACATTTCGATCCCGCTGCTTGGGCCCGCCTCTTCAAGGAAGCTGGCGCTCAGTATGTCGTTCCCGTCGCCGAGCATCACGATGGTTTCGCCATGTACGATAGCGGGCTTAGCGATTGGACCGCCGCGAAGATGGGCCCGCATCGCGACGTCATCGGCGAACTCGCGAAAGCCGTCCGCGCCGAAGGCCTTCATTTCGGCACTTCATCCCATCGCGTCGAGCACAATTTTTTTCTCGGCGTCGGCCGTGAAATTGTCTCGGACATCAACGATCCGCAATACGCCGCTTTTTACGGCCCCGCTCACACCTGGCTCGTCAATCCCGATGACACTCCGCTCAACGACGACTTCACCTACGTTTCTTCCGCGTGGACCGCGGACTGGGTCGCCCGCGCCGCTGAAATCGTCGAAAAATATCATCCGGACGTTATGTACTTCGATTGGTGGATTGGCCAGCCTTCTGTCCGCCCGGACCTCACGAAGTTTGCGGCCTTCTATTACAACTCCGCCCAAAAATTCAGTGGCCACGCGGGCGTCATCAATTACAAAGATTACGCCATGCAGGATCACAGCGGCGTGCTCGATATCGAGCGCGGCCAGCTCGGCGACATTCGCCCTCTCTATTGGCAAACGGACACTTCCGTCAGCAACAAATCCTGGGGCTACATCAACGGCGACACGTTCAAGTCACCGGAGTTCATCGTCCATCAGCTTGTGGACATCGTCAGCAAAAACGGCAACCTGCTTCTCAATATCGGCCCGCGCTCCGATGGCACGATTCCCGATGAAGTCCAATCCGTCCTGCGCGATGTCGGCGCCTGGCTCAATATCAATGGCGAAGCAATTTACGGCACGCGCCCGTGGAGAATTTATGGCGAGGGTCCCACCAAAGTCGCCGCCGGCTCATTTCACGATACCGACACCGCCAAATACACTCCCGCGGATTTTCGATTCACTACCAAGGGCTCCGTTCTTTACGCCATCGAGCTCGGTTGGCCTTCTTCCGGCGAAGCCGTCATTCACTCGCTCGATGCCTCCGCCGGCTCCGCCAAAGTCTCTTCCGTCGTTTTGCTCGGCTCTGATTCCAATCTTGAATTTCGCCAGGAACAAGATGGCCTTCACATCCAGCGTCCTGCGCATCCGCCATGCAAGTACGCGTATGCCTTCCGCGTGACGTTCGCGTCTTCCGCGGCGCAATAAGAGAAAGCGAAATTTTTCGATGTGGAGTTCTACCGAATTAGAGGTTCAATCGCGAACAAAACTTACTGACTGCTGGATTCGGCCACTATCCATGCGGCCCCGCAAATGAGAAACGTCAACGCGCATTCGGACCAGTTTCCATGCGCTCGGGGGTGGAAGCTAACGCGTGGAATCCAAACCAATACGCCAAATAGCCCCAGCATCAAAGTCAGCAAACGCGCTGCGAGCCGCGCCTGGCGATTTAGCAAAAGGGCAATCGCCGCCAGTGCAAACCCGATTGTTGTGAGGATCACCCAAAATTTTGGACTCGGCGGAATCCACTTGGGAACCAGTTGAGCCGTGAAACGGAGGTAGACCACCTGGCTCACCGCAAAGCACATCGCACAAACGCCGAGTCCCATGCGGGCCAGGCGGCCGAACAGAGCAGTCCCTCCTGCGTTCGTGCCCGTCGCCGCAAAGAGCGCCATCGCGCCGCAGAGCATGGAAAATTGTTCGCAGAAGCTTTCGTATTGGGCGAACACGGAGGGCGACGCAACGATGGCGGGAATGCACGCTAGCGAAAAACAAAAATAGACGACACCAAGTATGACCGAGGCAAGACGCCCCGCGCGCGGAATCAGGATGGCAATCCCACCCGCAATTTGCGCGGCCATCAGGCACTCGCCGATGAGGAGGCCGGAAGGCAAACTCCAAATTTGCCGCAGCGTTTGCCAGGTCTCCGCGTCATGCCACAGCAGTGCGATGACGCCGAAGAGTATGGCCGATGCGCCAAAAACAATTCGTCCGCAATTCATGGTTTTCATAGAGAAGGAACTTTGCTCCTCTCAACTCCGCTCTTCAAAAACAGAAACTCCAGATTCCCTCAATGCACGCGGCAAACTTTCGCCCGCAATTAATTCGTGCAGGCCACATGGAATTCCGCCTCCGCTAGTGCGCTGCTCGATCTTCATCGTTCACTCCCGATCCCACTCCCAATGGGCGAATTGCTCCCGTAGCGCAATTTTTTTGAATTTGCCGACGGAGGTGCGAGGCAATGTTTCCATAAAAACAAAAGCATCCGGAAGCTGCCATTTGGCAAATGATCCGGCCAGGAACGCGCGCAATTCCTCCGGCGTGGCTTTCGCACCTTCCTTCAAGACGACCGCGGCAATCGGACGCTCCTGCCATTTCGGATGCGGCACGCCCACCACGGCCGCTTCCTTCACGGCGGGATGCCCCATCAATTTATTTTCCAAATCCACGGAGCTGATCCACTCGCCGCCGGACTTCACGAGGTCCTTGGCGCGGTCCACGATTTTGATGAAACCTTCGTCATCCATTGTGGCGATGTCGCCCGTCTTGAACCAGCCGTCCTCGGTCCAGCGATGCGCCTGATCCGGAGATTTGTAATAGCATCCTGCGACCCACGGCCCGCGCACTTCGAGTTCGCCGGGAGTTGCTCCGTTGCGCGGCGCTTCGATCATCTTGCCTTCGAGACCCTCCGGCCGCATCACGCGCAATTCAATGAAGGGAGTCGGCCAGCCTTGCTTGGCGCGGACTTCGTATTGTTCATCTTCTCCCCAATCGAGCATGTGGCGTTTCAGCTTTCCGACCGTGGCAAGCGGCGCGGTTTCCGTCATCCCCCAGAGATGAAGGATGTGGAGATTGTGCTTGTCCAGGGCGCGCATCAAACGTTCGGGCGGCGCGGTGCCACCGACGACGATTCGAACGTGCCAGGGAAATTTCCAGCGGCCCGGTTCTTTCTCCAAAGCGTAAAGCACACTCAGCCAGACGGTGGGAACGCCGCAAGCAATGGTGACATGTTCTTTCTCAATCAGATCGAGAACGCTTTCCGCGTCCACGTTTGGTCCGGGCAAAATAAGCCGCGCGCCCGACATCGCGCAAGAATAAGGCAAGCCCCAGGCGTTGGCATGAAACATCGGCGCGACGGGAAGAACGGTATCGTGATGACTGATAGAGAAGGAGTCCACGCCGAGTTCAGCAAAAGTGTGCAGGACGAGCGCGCGGTGCGAGTAGACGACGCCTTTGGAGTTGCCGGTGGTCCCGGAAGTGAAACACATGGCTGCGCCGTCATTTTCGTCCAGCGCGGGATAACGGAAGTCATCGCTCGCGCCGGCCAGAAGCTCTTCGTAATTCATCCAATCGTTCGAAACGCGGTCCGGCGAGCCATACGGCACGACGATCACGCGTTCGAAGGCCACGTGTTCGCGGAACTTCTCGAAGTTGTCCAGCAGAACGTCGTCAATCAGGAGGAAGCGGTCCTCGGCGTGATTCACGATGGCGGCGAGTTCGTGCGGATGAAGACGAAGATTCAGCGTATGAAGAATTCCGCCGGCGCAAGGAACTCCGAAGAATGCTTCGAGGTGGCCCGAATGATTCCACATCATCGAAGCCACGCGATCGCCCGGGCGAAGGCCGAGCTTGGTGAGGGCGTCGGCGAGCCTTCTGGCGCGCCGGTAGAACTCGCCGTAGTTCGTTCGAATGATGGAGCGATCCGGGCGGCGCGAGGCGATTTCGACGCGATGAAAGAGCTTTCCGGCCCGTTCAAGAATCACAGGCAGCGTCAGAGGAAAGTCCATCATCGTGCCGCGCATTCAGGTGTCCTCGGGTTAAGCCAATTTGGCGGCATCGTATCACCAATTCCGATGGGAGAGCGGAATCGGGTTGCCTGCCAAGGTGTTCGAGCGCCCAGTCTCTTGGCGCATTGGGTCATTGCGGCCCCAGAGGGTGCGTTTCTTTCCGGTTGCAAAAGCGGTTAATTTTCGAGACCATGCCACTGACCGCTGAAGTGCTGGTCTCGCGCCCGTGGTGGTTCGGAAGACTCGCCTCCCCGTGAACGATCGCTGTCCTTCAGTGCGCTCCGCGACTCAAACTCGGGTTCCGGGCAGAAGGAGTGGGCAGGTGAAGAAGCTCTATGTCGGCAACCTTCCGTTTACCGCTACGGAAGAGCAGCTGCAGGAATGGTTAGCGCAAGTCGGCATCACACCCTCGGGCATCAATCTCATACGCGACAGGTTCACGGGCCAATCACGGGGCTTCGCCTTCGTCGAAGTACAAAATGATGAGGACGCGGAGCGCGCGATCAACTCTCTAAACGGCCAGAACTTTGGCGGCCGGAAGCTGGTGGTCAATGAAGCTCGTCCACAAGCTGAAAGGGGAGGCGGCGGCGGTCGAGGGGGCTACGGTGGCCGAGGCGGAGAAGGAGGAGGAGGTCGCCGGGGAGGGCACGGCGGCGGGGGCGGGGGGTACGGTGGGGACAGGGGCGACCGGGGAGACCGCGGAAACCGCTGGTAACCTCAAGATTCTCCAGACGATGGACGAGAGCCGCGTGACAGGTAGAGTCCTCGCTATCTAGGCGTCCAAGTTAGAAGCGCGTCGAGGAGTACGTACAGTTCCGACGCATTGAAGAAATCCTGCAACGATTCCGGTGGAACTCCGTCAACTGGGGTGTGGAGGTTTGGCCGGGAAGCCAGGCCTTGCTGGAAGTGCGAAGACTCGGGCCCGAAATGCTGAGCAGTTTTAGCAGATTGACCGGGCAAGAGACTTCGAGTCCTATTCTCCCGGCAATACCCGGCTGCGGAAGAGGCCATTCGCCTGATTGTCCCGCATGGCGAAAGTGCCAAGCTGGCTTGCGAAACAAATCGCCCGGTAACGTGTTTGAAACAACAGGCGAGGAATATGATGCAACTCGCCGGATGTGAAGTATCTTGAGCGGCTAACGGCCCACCTCCCGAGGGAGAGAAGTATAGTCACGAGGGGCCGCAGTGAATGCAACGATGACTCGCAAGAACGAAACGAACCTTCTGGACGCCCCAAGCATCCAATCGCCAGAAGAAGACGCGACCATGACGACAATGTCCACATGGCACAAACGAGATTGGCAACAGTTTTACGAACTGGCGCGCCGGCCTTGGCAGCGCCGGCGTCCGCCGCGGCCTGTCTATCCGACGGGAATGAACCGGGTACTGCCTGCGCAGGGATTCAGTCTTTCCGAACTCGATGATGCGGGAGTAGACCTGGATCTTGCCGAGAGACTGGGGCTGCCCGTGGATGCCGGACGCATCGGCGCCTATGGACCGAACGTGACAGTTCTTCGCGACTTTGTTCGAAGTTCGCGCCAACCTTTATAATCACTCCGAAACGCAATAGAGCTAGCCAGATTCCGTCACATGTAACAGCAGACTTTCCAATAGCTCGAAACATGTCCGAGTTGAGTTGTCCGCTGCGTTCTTTCCTTCGTCCGCGTTAGAATAGCCGACCAACACTGACGCGAAGGAGCCGCTTATGAAGACTGCTCTGGCTATGCTCTGCCTGTTGTTATTTGCCTCAATTCCGATTGCGCGCGGAGCGGCGGCGACGCCCGACTACTCGATCCAAGCGATTCTCTACGCTTCGGGCGTAGATGACGTCTCGGCCCTCGTGATGGGCGCGCCAAAAGGCGAGAAAGTTGATACGGCGATGATCGTCTGGCTGATTCGCGGCGGAGGGCACACGATTTTGTTTGACAGCGGCTATCACCGCGACACGTTTCTGAAATATTTCCCCGCAACCGGATACTTGCGTCCGGACGAAGCCGTGAAACTCGCCGGCGTGCAGCCCAACGAGATCACGGATATCGTCATCAGCCACGCGCATTGGGATCACCTGGGCGGGATCGATCTTTTCCCAAAGGCCACCGTGTGGATTCAGCGCGACGAATACCGCTACTACACGAGCGATGCGTGGCAGCCCGGCGGCAATCACGGCGGGATCGATCCCGCGGACATTCAGGAACTCGTCAAGCTGAACACGGAAGGGCGGGTGCGTCTCGTGAATGGAGACAACGTGGAGATTTTCCCGGGGATTCGCGCGCTGACCGGAGCGCGCCACACGTATGCTTCGCAATATCTTCTGGTGGAAGGCGATCCGCCGTTCGTGCTGGCTTCCGACAATTGCTACCTCTACCGGAATCTTGCGGAGCACAAAGCGAGCGCAACATTTTCCAAGGCCGACGAGGCCGCGAACATACGCAATCAGGCGCGCATGATCCAACTGGCAGGCGGGAATGCGGACCGCGTGATCCCGGGCCATGACGCGGTGATTTTTCAAAAATATCCGACGACGCAAAACGGGCGAGTCGCCAATATAAAGTAAATTCAACTTGAAGTTATAACGAGCCGCGAGATGCTTGCGTAAGGACTCGCTGCCGGGAATATGTTTCAGGCCTCGCTGGCGGTTTTTCCACATTCATTCAACTTTTTGCACAGATATTTCCCGCGAATTTCATTGACGTTAATTCCGGACGAGCTTATCTTGCGCACCAGATTGAACCGGAAGCGAAAGTGACTTAACGGTTCGGTTCAGACCTCGCGACGGCTTAACCGCTTTCGCGATTCTGAACGGAACCGGGAGGTTCATGGACTTCCCAAGTCGGCGGCAGGCTGCAACCGCTTAACCGTGAGTGTGGCCAAACGTCGAGGAGGGAAGCTCAGGGAAGGAAGAAGCGTTCGAAGCGGCGAGAACCGAAAGGTGATCGCAAGCAGGGCGCATCGGAACTCCCGGAGGCTATGAGGTTCATCCAAGCGCCTGTGAAGGCTTAACGGCTTTTGCAGGACGAGGGTGGACCGGCAAGTTCTTGGGCGTTGCGCACGGTTTGAAGAAAACGCGGGCTTAACCGCCAGCGTGAACTGCAAACCGAGGCAATAGCTCGTAGGTGGTACGATTCAGTTTGGACGACGCGATTTGCCGTAAGGCAGTTGAGTCACTGGATTGATCCGGAAGCCTGAAACTTTACGGCTCGATTTAGAGGGCGCAGTACGCTTCGCGGCGTGCTGCGCCCTCACCTTTTATAGGCTCGATATGCGGAATTTTTGTCTGGCCCGGGTGCCGCGTAATTCCCAAACCCGTATTTCTCCTCATTTTTATTGCGCTGACGTTTACCCTTTGCTCCTAAATTCAGTCTGTTATATGCTTTCTCCATGCAAATCGGACAACGACTCAAGACACTTCGCGAAGAAAAGAATTTCAGCCAGGGCGACATCGAGAAAGCCACGGGGCTTCTCCGTTGCTACGTCTCGCGCGTCGAGAACGGACACACCGTTCCGACCGTGGAAACTTTAGAAAAGTGGGCGCGGGCGCTCGACATGCCGCTCTACAAGGTCATGTACGAAGGCGACGAGCCGCCCAAGCCGCGCAAACTCGTCTCGGACGACGACAAGGGACTTTGGGGAAGCACCAAGAAGGAAGCTTCTGAATTGAGCCAGCTGCAGCGCCATCTGTCCAAACTGGATTCGAAGCAGCGGACGCTTCTGCTGGGATTTGCCGCGCGGCTGGCGCGCTACGCCGCAAAACACTAGCTCGTTTTTTTGCTTTGCCCGCTTTCCGCCACGCCAGGCTTCGGCCTCGCGTGGCTTTTTTTTTGGGCGGAAGGCATCGGCCTTCCCGTGGCCACGCTCACTCCTTCCCTGCTGGAATCGCCGGCATCACTTATACTGTTGGCTCGAAATCGAGGAGCAACACCATGCGCTATCGCCGCTTTGGCCGCACCGGATGGAACGTCAGCGAAATTGGATATGGGATGTGGGGGCTGGCCGGATGGACCGGCTCCGACGACGCCGAATCACTTGCTTCGCTCCAGCGGTCGGTGGATCTCGGCTGCAATTTTTTTGATACGGCCTGGGCTTATGGCAATGGCCGAAGCGAAAAAATTCTCGGAGAGATTCTGCGCGCCAACAAGAACGCCGCGAACGCCGGGCCGGACAAGAAACTTTATGTAGCGACGAAAGTGCCGCCGAAAAATCGCCGATGGCCCAGCCGGCGCGAGTTCACGCTCGACGATTGCTTTCCGCCGGAATACTTCGCCGAATACGTGGACAAGAGCCTCGCGAATATTGGCGTCGAGGCGCTGGACCTCATGCAATTCCATACCTGGGAGGATCAGTGGCTCGACGATGCGCGGCTTCCGCGCGCCATCGAGGCGCTACGCAAGAGCGGCAAAGTGCGCGCCATCGGGATCAGCTTGAATCGCTGGGAGCCGTGGAACGGGATCCGCGCGGTGCGCGAAGGATTCGCGGATGCCGTGCAGGTGATTTACAACATTTTCGACCAGAATCCCGAGGACGAATTATTTCCAGCGTGCCGCGAGCACGACGTCGCCGTGATCGCGCGCGTGCCTTTCGATGAAGGATCGCTGACGGGCACGCTCACGCTTGAAAGCAAGTGGCCCGCGAGCGATTGGCGCAGCACTTATTTTGTGCCGGACAATCTTAAGGCAAGCGTCGCGCACGCGGAGGCTCTGAAGTTGCTCTTGAAAGACGGCATGAGCCTGCCGGAGATGGCGCTCCGCTTCATACTGAACAACAAGGACGTGGCGACCATCATTCCGGGCATGCGCAAGCTGAAAAATGTCGAAGCCAATGTTTCGTCGAGCTTTAAAGGGCCGCTGCCGGCCGCGCTGCAAAGCGAACTGCGCCAACACCGGTGGATTCGCACACCCACGAATTGGAGCCAGTAGATTTGCAGGAGCAACGGTCAGGCGGTTTGCTTCAGCGCGCGTTCGACAAGAGTGAGGCAGCGTTCGGCTTGTTCACGCAGAAGTTCCTCGCGGTCGCCTTTGTCCTTTTGCAGCGTAAGCAGTTCATCGGCGATAGCGAGCGCGGCGAGGACAGCGACTTTTTGTGTGTCCACCGTGGCGCCGCCGGCGGCGATGGCATGCATCTTTTCATCCACGAAGCGCGCCAGCTTGTGGACATAGTTTTCATCCAGCTCGCCGCGAATTGAGTAGGTCTGGCCAAAAATCTCGACTTTGACGGGACCGTCCATGCTTGCGGATTGTAGCGTACTGCGAGGCTGGCGAGAACTGTCCTTGGCGCCTTATTGGGTGGGCTAGCCGGCGCGAAGTTGCGCGGCGAGATTCTTCTCGAGGATGGCGACGATCTTGGCGGAGAAGTCGCTGACCTGCGCGTCAGTGAGCGTGGCCTCGGTGCTCTGAAACGTGACACGCACCAGCAGCGAATATTTTCCTTCGGGCACATTCTTGCCGCGGAAGAGGTCAGTGGCTTCGATGGAAACCGCTTCGGGAATGTGGAGCGAGCGAATCGCATCGGCGATATCGGAGAATTGCGTGCCGTCCGCGAGGAGCAGCGAGAAATCACGTTCGACCGAAGGGAAGCGGGGAAGCGGAACGTAGCGGCGAGCTTCTTTGGCCGCGCGAATCGCGGCGTACAGAGGCTCCAACTTTAGTTCGGCAAGAAAGACGTCCTGCCGGAGCTTGAATTTTTCGGCAACCCGCCGCGCGAGCTGAGCAGCTTCGCCAAGCTTGCCGGAGGAAAGAGAAACGCCGGCGCGGCGCGCTGCATGGCCCCAGCGGACATTGGCATCCTGCCAGTTAAATCCACCGGCAAGCGCACCGAGTGCGTCGAGATCGCCCTTCAAATCCGCGAACTCAAACTCGCGCGCGGAATCGTGAATTCCTTTTTCGCGTGCAGCTCCCGTGGCGCCGATGGTGAGAATGGGCGTTTCGACGGAGCGCGCGCCCTCGAGACAATAGCGGCGGCCAAGTTCGAAAAGGCGGACGTCATGCTGGCCGTGATTCAGATTCCATTCCAGAGTTGCGGCCATCGTGACTAAACCTGTGGAGCGAAGAACGTTGGCTTCTTCGGAAAGAGGATTGGCGAGCCGCGCGGGGCTTGCGCCATCGGCGCGGAAGAGTGCATCGCGATCTTCAGCGACGTGAGGGATGGAGACGATTTCGCGATAGCCGAGACCGATGAGGCGTTCGCGAAGGCGGGATTCGGCTTCGAATTGCGGTAGCCGCTGCGCGCCTTGGCGAGCGGCGGGCAAGCGCGGCGGAAATTTGTCCAGGCCGTAAATGCGCGCGACTTCTTCGATCAAATCAATTTCACGCTCGACCTCCGCCCGCCAGGATGGTTGCGTGCATTCCCAGGCCGCGAGAAGAGAGCCGGCAGCACCGCGATTTTGATCCACGCGCACGGGAGCGAAACCGAGCGCCGAGAGAATTGTTTCGATGTCTTTGTCGGGCATATCCGCGCCCATCACGCGAAGAAGCTCCGCACGAGTCAGCTGAATTGTTTTCGCGGCGCGCTTGCCGGGATAGACATCCACGACGCCGGAAAGCAGTTCGCCGCCGGCGAGTTGCAAAATTAATTCGGCGGCCCGTCGCGAAGCGAACTCGGCCATTTCGGGGTCGGCGCCCCGGCCAAAGCGCGTGGAAGCTTCCGTGTGCAATTTCAGCGAACGCGCCGCTTTTCGTACGGCGACTGGATCGAACCAGGCACATTCGATCAAAACATTTTTGGTGGAAAACGAAATTTCCGTCTCGGCGCCGCCCATGATGCCGCCGATGCCGACTGAGTGCGAGCCATCGCCGTCGCAAACCATGCAAATCGAAGAATCGAGCGCGCGTTCGAGTCCATCGAGCGTGCGAATTTTTTCTCCGGATTTTGCGCGGCGGGCGACGATGCGGTGATCGCGAACTTTGTCGTAATCGAAAGTATGCAGCGGATGCCCCAGTTCGAGCATGACGTAGTTCGAAATATCCACCACGTTGCTGATGCTCGCGACGCCGGATGCTTCCAGACGCTCCCGGAGCCAGGGAGGCGAGGGTTGAATTTTCACGTTGCGAATCACGCGCGCCGTGAAGCGACCGCAAAGTTCCGGCGATTGGATTTCGACTTTGACGGCGTCGCCGGCTTTCGCGGAGCTTTCCGCCGGCTTAGGCGACGCGAGCTTCAGCGGCAACTTGTAAACAGCGGAGAGTTCGCGCGCGATGCCGAGATGGCCCAAACAATCCGGGCGGTTCGAGCCGACCTCTGCATCAATCACGGCGCCGTGCGCGCCATTTTCGACGCTGCCGATGTTCGTGCCGGAAAGCGCGAGGCGGGAGGCCACATCGCTCGGCGGCGCGGTGACATCCACAAATTCCTTCAGCCAGTTGTAAACGACCTTCATCGCCCGGCTCCCGGCCGCCCGTAATAGATGTGCGTGAGATATTCAATACGCACGGCGTCGCCCTGCGCGTACTTGTCAAAGATGCGCCGCAACTCTTCCATCATGGGCTCGTAGTTCGCGTGGCCCGGGGCCGGAATGAATGAACTGCTGCGCAGCCTTCCCGCCAACCCATCGAAGTCGAAATCCTGAGCATTCGGAAGCTGCCGCGCGGAGCAATCGTCCGGGCCGAAAAACTCGCGCATGTGCGCTTCGCTCGGGTAGCTCTCTTTCACGCGCGTATAGTCCGTGCCAAACGTACGCAGTAACGATTCATAATCACGCAAGAAGGCAGTCGTATCGGTAAGCCGCTCGTTCCAGATCACCACGACCCAGCCTTCCGGTTTAAGGATGCGCACGAATTCCCGGCGCGCTCCGGCTTGGTCGAACCAATGGAACGCCTGCCCCGTGGTGACGAAATTGACGCTCGCGTCTTCCAGCGTCGTCGCTTCGGCCGAGCCGTCCACGCTCGTGAAGCTGTCGTACGACGCCAGGTACTCCTCTCCGGCGCTGCGCATCGCCGCATTGGGCTCCACGCCAAAAACTCGATTTCCATTTTTCAGAAAAAGTTCGCTGAGCAATCCGGTCCCGGAGCCGATGTCGGCGACGTAATGTCCCGATTTCAAGCCGCATTCCGAGCGCAGCACATCGCGCACCGCCGTGGGATATCCGGGCCGGTATCGCAGATAATCGGCGACGCGCGTCGAAAAACGTTCTTTGGAATCGGCAAACGTCATGGAAATTGCCGCAGAAAGCGCACATCGTTCTGGAAAAACAGTTGGATGTCGTCAATCCCATACTTCAACATCGCCAGCCGGTCGATTCCCATTCCGAACGCGAAGCCGCTCACTTTTTTCGCGTCATAGCCGACGAAGCCATACACCGCCGGATCGACCATTCCGGCTCCGAAGAGCTCGATCCATCCGGCGCCTTTGCATTTTGAGCAGACGCCTCCGCTCGCGCCCGCCCCGCTGCCGCCGCAGAAAATGCACGACACATCGAACTCGACGCTCGGCTCCGTGAACGGAAAGTAGCTTGGCCGGAAGCGCGTTTTCACGCCCGCGCCGAAAAACTGTTTCACGAAATACTCGATCGTTCCCGTGAAATCGCAAAACGTGATGTCCGTATCCACCGCCAGGCCTTCCACCTGGTGAAAAATGAACGAATGCGTCGCGTCCGGATTGTCTCGCCGGTACACTTTTCCCGGTACGATCACCCGCACCGGAGGCTTCCGTTTTTCCATCGTGCGAATCTGCATTGGCGACGTGTGCGTCCGCAGCAGCAACGGCGTTGGCGCGCTTTTCGGCAGCTCGATATAAAACGTGTCCATGTCGTCGCGCACCGGATGGAACTCCGGAATATTCAACGCTTCGAAATTGTAATAAGGAGTCTCAATCTCCGGCCCTTCGACAATCGAAAACCCGATTGAAAAAAAAATATCCTCGATCTCCTGAAACACTTGACGAAGTAAATGGTGCGAACCGATGGGGCGTACAACGCCGGGCAGCGAGAGATCCATGCGCTCGCGGGAAATTGCCGAAGCTTCCGCGCCGGATTCGATCGCTTGCCGGCGCGCTTCGATCTGCAATTCAACATGTGCGCGCAGCTCGTTCAGCCCCGCGCCCACCGCCCGCTTCAATTCTGGCGACGCCGGCTTCAGCCAGTTGTCCGTGATCTGCGCCAGCACTCCGGATTTTCTTCCGAGCCACGCGTCGCGAAACTGTTTCCAAACGGTTTCGTCGTGCACCTTGGACGACTCTTCATCAAATCGCGCGCGCACTGCGGAGAAATGAGGCGCAAGCGCCGCCGCATCCGCCGCGCCGAGCGCGCTAAGCGTCTTCCCGGCCGGATTGTCAGAGGTCGTCGTCATCGGCGATAGCTACTACTCTGCCGTCTGTCGCAGGCGCTCTTGTTTCAGGCCTGCTTCGCTTGCTGTGGCGGAGCGGCGGTTTTGGCGATGACCGCCAGGCTCGCGAACGCCGCCGCATCTTTCACCGCCATATCCGCCAGAATCTTGCGGTCCAGCCCCACGCCCGCTACTTTCAGCCCGTGGATCAGTTGCCCGTACGTCAGCCCGTTATTCCGCGCCGCCGCTCCGATGCGCTGAATCCACAGCTTGCGGTACTCGCGCTTCTTCACGCGACGGTCGCGCTTCGCGTACCGGTCCGCGCGATTCGCCGCTTCCTGCGCGGACTGGTACAGCTTGCTCTTCGTTAGAAAAAATCCTTTTGTCCTCTTGAGATACTTTTTACGGCGGGCGCGGCGTTTCGTTCCGCGTTTTACGCGTGCCATGGGTTTTTCTCCTTAAGTTGAGAGACAACCGCGGCACTCGCGCGAAATTTCTCGCGCTCAGCAGCGGGTTTGTCTCGGTATGAACTGCTCGCCGCATCGAAGCTCGCCCGCTAGGGCATAGCTTCCGTGCGGCTCATCGGCCGGCAGGCACCCGTGAAGCGCTGCCTGGCGCGATTCGCGGAATTTTCATCCCGCGGTTTCGTCGCGTGGACGCATCCTGCGCGTCCTCGCTAAAGAAAATCGGTCGCGCGCTCAACTTCCTCGCGCAAAATCTGTCGGGCTTCAGCCGTACGGCAGCATCTGCTTCACAGATGCCACGTCCGCAGGATTCACCAGCGTCAGCTTCTTCAGCTTCCGCATCCGTCCCGGCGCTTTCGTTCCCATCAAGTGCCGCTTTCCGGAATGCATGCGCAGGATCTTTCCCGTCGCGGTCACTTTGAAGCGCTTCCGCGCCCCGCGATGCGTCTTCAATTTCAATTTTGGTTTTGTCGAATTCCGTGGCATTTCCGTGCTTTCTCCTGAATTTTTTTTGGCGCCGCCTTCGGCTTCCTACGACTGCGCCTGCTGCGCTCCCGCGCCGGCCTGCCCCGTCGTTTTCGGGATGGGCACTCCCTTTTTCGGCGCCAGCAGCGCCACCAGGACGTTTCCTTCCATCCGCGGCGGCGTTTCCACCTGGCAGAACTCGCCAATCTCTCCCAGCAGACGCGTCATTTTCGCGCGTCCCACTTCCTGGTGCGCCATTTCGCGCCCGCGGTGAAAAATCATCGCGCGCACTTTGTGGCCTTCCCCAAGAAACCGCACAATCTGGTTCTTGCGCACCTGGTAGTCGTGCTCCGCCGTTGCCGGACGAAACTTCACTTCCTTAAGCTGCGACCCACGGCTGCTTTTTCTTTGCTCGTGCGCTTTTTTGTTCGCCTGGTAAAGATATTTTCCGTAATCCGTTATCTTGCAAACCGGCGGATCCGCCGTCGGCGAAATTTCCACCAGGTCCAGTCCTCGTTCGCGCGCCAGCCGCATGGCCTCGAACGGCTGCATGACGCCCAGCTGCCCGCCCTCTTCGTCAATCACCCGGATCTCGCGCGCCCGTATCCTTTCATTCACGCGGATTCGGTCACTTTGCCGGAAGCTCCGTTCTGCGATAGTTCCCCCTAAATTGTAAAAGGCTCCTGCTTACCCGCCTCGCCGGGTGGGCCCCAATTCACTCTCAACCCGTCCCACACAGCCGCTTCGAGGCCGAGGACGGACTTCGAAGTATAGCATGCCCTCCCTCCCGCCCCACAAGCTCCATTCGCCCTCGCCTTCGTCGCCCCTCCATCGCGGCTCTTCTCGCCAGTGCATGGCGTCCGCCCCCTTTCAGAGTTCCCGCCGCCTTGACTAGCCACGTGACGCGACGACGCAGTAGACGGCAAAAACCCCGCCC
Organism: Candidatus Acidiferrum sp.; assembly: GCA_035279745.1. GTDB lineage: Bacteria > Acidobacteriota > Terriglobia > Acidiferrales > UBA7541 > Acidiferrum. The sequence continues at coordinate 108,029 of DATEHE010000018.1, forward strand.
AATTTTCAGAGCGGTAGGCCCTTCGCGGATTGTCCTTTCAGCAAAAACGTCTTCGGCAGGCGTCCTTCGCCGCAGATTTTGAACGAGCCGAAATCCTTGTACCATTCCCTTCGGGCACTTCGGGTTGCGACTCGATCCAAACGCGAAGCTCATTCAGGTCGGAGATCGTGATAGCCCGGTCGCGCATGCGGTCCACCAGGTGTTGACACACCTTTGTCGGCAAATCCGCCCAGCGCGAAATCTTGGGCATTAGTCGCCGAATACCATGCGGCCAAGCTCGTCGCCCAAACGTTTGGCCTCTTCCGGGTCCGAGGCGTTGCGAAAACGTTCGGCCAATTCGAAAAACTCTTTCTGTTTGCGCTGTTCGGCCTCAATGCCGTTTTCAATCAACTCCACAAGCATGCGATTCGCGCTGAGCCGGCGCGTCCTGGCCAGGGTGCGCACCTGTGCTGCTGTTTTTGCGGGCAGCGACACGCTCTGGCGAACGGACTTCCCTTGGCTTTTCATGGCACTAGAATACACCATTTTGCACCGGTATGCACCATAATGAGTTTCTCCGACCCCGCTGTTCTCCGCCCCCACAAAACTCCATCAGCCCCAACTCTTCGCGCGCCTGCTGCCGCTGCCTGACTTTTTCCCTGTAGCGCACCCACTCCCGCCTGTGCACTTCTTGCCGAATTTTTCCCCCATAGCACATCCACTCCCGCCGAGAATCGTTTTGTGCATAATGGTGGTATTCAGGTGGGGGAGGCACAATGCAAAATCGGAAGACGATTGATCGACGTGACATCCCGCGCTACGGAATCGAAGAAGCCGCGAGGTGTCTTGGCATGCCGGCGGCGACGCTGAACTCTTGGGTTAATGGAAGGGAATATCCTACCTCCTCCGGAATTAAATTTTTCGCGCCTCTGATTGAACCCGCAGGCCCGGGTAGACTCTCGTTTTACAACTTAGTGGAAGCTCATATTTTGTTGTCCACGCGCAAGAAGCACAAAGTCGAAATGCCCGCGATTCGAAGGGCGATCGACTACGTGCAGAGAACATACCCCTCTCCTCATCCGCTCCTGACTGAAGGCTTTCTCACGGACGGGAAGGACCTTTTCGTGAAGAAGATCGAGGGCGCCAACCGGCAAGAACAGACGATCAATGTCTCCAGCTGGGGACAACTTGGCTTGGGTCCTATTCTTGATTTCTACCTTCGGCGAATCAAGCGTGACCAAAAAGGCTGGCCCATAAAACTATTCCCAATTCGCATGACCTGGCCCGGCGACATCGAGCAGGATCCGCCAAAGGTCGTGGTGATTGATCCTGCGGTCTCGTCCGGGAGGCCTGTCGTGAACGGCACCGGCGTTATGGCCGAAGTGATCGTTGGCCGCTTCAACACCGGAGAAGGAATTGAAAGCATAGCGGAGGACTACGGGTTGAAGGTGGCTCAAATTGAAGAAGCAATTCGCTACGCCCCAGCGGCCTGAAGTCTACATTCTTTTCCTGGATCGAAACTTAGGAAGCAAGCAGTTAGCAGAGGCGCTTAGGAAAGAAGGCTTCCTCATTCGAGTACACGACGAATATTTCAAGCCGGATGAAGCAGACGACATCTGGCTTGCCTCGTGTGGCCAGAGGTCCTGGGTCGCGATAACTCCTGACCGCCGAATCTTGAAAGATCCTGTCAGCATGAGAGCGCTTGGCGAAAACAAGGGCAGAGTGTTCTTCCTGCCGCAAAACAACAAAAACCCGCGAATATGGGCTCCAATTATCATAGAGAATTGGGCTCGCATTAAGGCTCTTCTCGGAAGTCGGCGCCATCCATTTGTCGCAAGGCTATCGCCGAACGGGGTTTGGGGAGTAACGGAACTCAGCCGTCAAGGGAAAGAAAAAAAGAAGCACTAGAGCCTATTGCCGATGACGGGGATTCTCGCTTCCACGGGGATTTGGTCAAGCGGAATGCTGCAGCCGGCCCGCGAATTCAATCAATTGAATCGATACTCTCCATCCCCCAAAAATTCGATCAATCCCATATCGCGCAATACCTGTAGCTGCTGCCGCACCTTGTCCCGCACGTGCCGGTTGCCCGGATGCAGCTTCGCCAGCGCATCTTCGTGCGCGTAGACATCCCCAAGCGAAAACGTCTTCCGTAGCGCCGGGTTTACCCCGGAGTCTTCCTCTCCCAGCCCCCGCCCCGGGTTTACCCCGGCGTCTTCCTCTCCCAGTCCCCGCCCCGGGTTTACCCCGGAGTCTTCCTCTCCCAGCCCCCGCCCCGCGTTTACCCCGGCGTCTTCCTCGCCCAGCCCCCGCCCCGCGTTTACCCCGGCGTCTTCCTCGCCCAGCCCCCGCACCACTTTCAGCACGTCCAGCGTCCATCCCCGCGTATCCGCTTTGAGCTTCGCCAGCGGACGCAGCCTCTGGTACGCCCGGCGCACTTCCACGGCGGGCCGAGCGGTACCGTTGCCGACAATCGGGATGCGCGCGTCCTGCGGAATTTGGCTGAGCAGAATATTGCATCCGACCCAACCCGCTCGCCGCGCAGTCGCCGCCAGAGGCTTCCTCGGCTCAATCGCCGAGAGCGCGAAAGCAAAATGCGGAATCAGAATCACGGTGCGCACCGCCCATGCCGTTAGGTCGTAATGCAGCACGTACAAGTTCGGCGTCCGGTCCGTTAGCACAGCCTCCCTCATTTTCGAGTAGGCGGAGTCCACGATTTTCGCGCCGAACTGTTTGGATTGGCTCTTCAGTTGAAAAGGGGATGCGCACTTCGGGCAGGTGTAGTCGAGCGTCGCGGTCCCTTGTGGCGCAAGTTGGAGTCGCGGCGAGTCACAAACTGGACAAAAGAAATTTTCTGCACCCCAGGATTCAGTGCCCACACGCGCCCGCTGCGACGCACTCTTGTACCGGTTAACACAAGCGGTTGGCAGATGCAGTTCCATCCGCGCATTAGATCATTTTCCTTACGCCAAATAAATCGCCGTTTCCGATTTAATGATGAACAGCGCTTCCGTATCAGAACGCCCGCTAGCCCGAAATTGTCGGCGTGCCTCTTCAAGAGAATCGGCCAGCACCGAAAAAATCACCCGCCGATCCGCGCGGCCAATAAAATAGAAGCGCGTCTCTTGCTGCACGAGTTGGACCTGGCTGGCCATGCGAGCGTGTTTCGTTCCGTTATTGGATCGATCCACGGAATCGCTTCGCGGATCAACTGAAAAATCGAAGGAGCCAAAAGAAATTTCGAGTGACGAAACGCGAATCTCGACCTGTACCAATTCGGAACATACGCGCCGCAGGCTCAGAGTGAGGAACTCAGCCGAAAGTTCGCAGCTCACCGCGTGCCGTCGCAGCCGCATCGCTCCAAACAGCGTAGTCCCCGATCCCGCGAACGGGTCCAGCACCAAATCCCCTTCATTCGAGGACGCCAGCAAAATCCGCTCCAGCAGCGCCACCGGCTTTTGCGTGGGATGCTTTCCAAACCGCTTCTCCCACGCTTCCGGCGGATAAATCTCCCAGACGGATTTCATTTGCTTCCCGCGGTTGATCTCTTTCATCTGCTTGTAGTTGAACGTGTGCCGCGACTTCACGTTTTTCGCCGCCCAGATAATCGTTTCCGTCGCGTGCGTGAAGTACCGGCAGGAAAGATTCGGCGGCGGATTCGGCTTCACCCAGGAAATGTCGTTCAGCAGCTTGAAGCCGAGCAACTGCATCGCGAACCCCACGGAATGAATCACGTGTGCCGTGCCGGAAACCCAGATCGTCCCGTTCGGCTTCAGCACGCGCTGGCACGCCGCTAGCCATTGGATATTGAACTCGTGATTGGCCTTCGGGCCGCGCGATTTGTCCCAATCCCCTTTGTGGACGGACACCATCTTCCCCGCATGGCACGTAATCCCCCCATTCGAGAGGAAATACGGCGGGTCCGCGAAAATCACGTCCACGGAATCTTCCGGAACCAGCGGCAGAATCTCCAGGCAATCGCCCTGGTAAATTCGCAAATGATGTTTGGGATCGTCGAAGGCCGGCTCCGGCAAAACCCTTGTCCCCGCGCTGGCCTCTGTTTTCGACATGATCAACGTTACGCTTCAGGATCCTCCGGATCCTTGATCACATCCCGAAACTCTGTCAAGCCGCCCGCCCGCTCCTTGCTGCCGCTCGCGAATCACGCTGTACAGCCCCTCGCTTTCAAGCGCACAATAGGCTCAAGAGTGCGTGGAGAGCCTATGGACCTCAAAATCGAGGGCGAAACAGAAAAATTGGTCCAGAAAGAGATGGAAACCGGCCGCTTCCCGGACCCCGCCACGTTGGTCAGTGTCGCCGTGCAGCACTATCTCATTGCCCGCGAATTTGGCGAGGAATATACCCGCGAAGAAATCGAGGCCAAGATCGCCCGCGGTTTGGCTCAGCTGGATGCCGGACAATCCGTCGACGGCCGGCAGTTCTTTGAGCAACTCAAAAAAGCGCGGCGAGGACCTTCGCGCTCGTGGCAAATGAAACTTTTCGCCTCTCTCTTGAGGCATTCCAGGACCTCACCGATATTTACGAGTACTTTGCGCAGGATAATCTCGACGCCGCCGAACGAGTCGCCCAGGAGCTGCTGCAGGCTATGCTTGAAATCGCCAGGATGCCCGGCAAAGGGCATCGGCGCGACGACCTGACGAAACTGCCTGTGCGCTTCTGGACCGTTCGCTCCTACCAAATCATCTACAAGCCGGAAGGCTCTCCCCTGCAAATCGTTGCCGTCCTGCACGGCAAGCGAAATATTCGCCGTCTCTTGCGCGAACGCTAATCCCTCCATTCCCGCTCCATACCGGTCTTCTCCGCGCCCTCTCTGCTCTTCCCCTTGCGCCCTCTGTGTTAAGTCTTTCTCTTTCTTGAACGCGCCCGCACACTCCGCCGCAAACCCTTGCCCCGCAAGCACTTATTATTCTATTGACAAGTTTGCTATTTTGTGCTATAAATCTCTGTGAATTTCAGTTCCCATCCCGCCTGTTCCACCCTCCCCGCCCCTAACCCCTTTCCTTTCCGCACGTCCGCAGACTCATCCCCCAACTCTCTCAATTCCCCGCGCCTCCCCGCGCGCCACTCCCTCGTCTCCGCCTTGTGTCCTCCTAAACCCTTTAAAATGATATTCTTCGCAGACCCCCACCCTCTAACTCCCATCGAATCATATTCTTGCGAAAAACAGGGGGGAGGGGGGTATCCCCCCGGCTTCACGGAACACGCCTCACGGGCCACGATCCGCGCACTACCCACTCTTCACCACCCACTACTCACTGTCTTGCACGCTGTCGACTGTCAACTCTCAGCTTGCCCGTATCCCCTTTCTTTTCACATCTTTTGCAGACCCCTCGATTTATCTCCTTTCCTTTCACATCTTTCCGAAAAACAGGGGGAGGGGGGTATCTACGCGACTGCGAGGGAAGAATGAAAGACAAGAGACGAACTCAGATTTGCGGCTCGACAGCAAAGAAGAGCGGGCTGGGGCAAACCATCGATTGTGGCTTGCCCTGCCTTGGCCGGCGCCGGCTCTATTGCCCGTACGCCTTGGGTGTTTTCCGCAAGCAGTCTTGGGCGCAACGCAAGCCCGCGCAGTGACGGCGCACACGCCTCATTGTGCGATGCGTCATCAACTGTTTCTGATATGCGGGCAAAGAGGTTAATCACGATTCCAATGGCCGGCCGCGTCGTCCCTCTGCAAAACGCGCCAAGATGATATTCTGCTAGGCCGGTTTGCAGCCGAGCCTCGCTGACCTGGAACACGACGATGCATGACTTGAGTTATTTTCGAGAGCACCTCGATCTCTTCGCCGAAATGGCCCGCAAGCGCAACGCTTCTCTCGATCTGGATGGCTTTCGCGCCCTGGATAAGGAGCGCCGCGAACTCATCACCGCCAACGAAGCCCGCAAAGCCCAGCGCAACAAAGCGAGCGACGAAATCGCCCGCCTAAAAAAAGCGAAAGAGAATGCGGACTCCCTGATCGCGGAAATGAAACAGGTCTCCGAAACGATCAAGGCGGCTGACGTGCGCGTGGAAGAGCTCGACGCGAAGCAGCGCGAATTCATGCTGACGGTTCCGAATCTGTTGGATTCATCCGTTCCCGCCGGCAAAGGCTCCGAGGATAACGTCGAAGTGCGGCGCTGGGGTGCGCCGCCGAAATTCGAGTTCAAGCCCAAGCCGCATTGGGAGATCGGCGAAGGGGCCGGCATTCTCGACTTGGAGCGCGCGGTCAAAATTGCTGGAACTCGCTTTGCTCTTTACCGTGGAGCAGGCGCACGGCTCGAACGCGCATTGGCGAATTTTTTTCTGGATATGCACACCCGCGAGCATGGCTACACGGAAATATATCCGCCCTATATCGTGAACACGGCTTCGCTCGTCGCCGATGGCAAACTGCCGAAATTTGCCGGAGATATGTTTCACCTCGAAGGCACGGATTTGTGGCTCACGACCACCGCGGAGACGGAGCTGACAAATCTGTTCCGCGAAGAAACCTTGGACGCCGGCGAGTTACCCGTCCACGTATGCGCGTGGACGTCTTGCTTCCGCAGCGAAGCCGGAGCCGCGGGCCGCGATACGCGCGGCATCAAACGGCAGCACCAGTTTCAGAAAGTGGAAATGTTCAAATTCACGGCGCCGGAAAAAAGTTACGAGGAACTCGAATCGCTGGTGCGCAACGCGGAATCGCTGCTGCAAAAATTGGGAATTCATTATCGCGTGATGCAGCTTTGTTCGGGCGACACGGGATTCGCGTCCTCAAAAACGTATGACATCGAGGCGTGGGTGCCATCCAGCGGCGAATATATGGAAATTTCATCTTGCTCGAACTGCGAAGCGTTTCAGGCGCGCCGCGCAGGGATACGATTCAAAGCGAAAGGCGCAAGCAAGAGCGAATTTGTGCATACGTTGAATGGCTCGGGACTGCCAATCGGGCGGACGTGGATCGCCATTGTCGAAAATTTTCAGCAGGCGGATGGCTCTATTTTGATTCCGGAAGTCCTGCGCCCGTATATGGGCATGGATCGAATTGAAGCACTAAAGTAAGGGCTCTGGTAAGTAAATAGGTAGAAATTCGGAAAAGTGCCGCCCAAGACCTCCGCTCCACACGCAACTGCTTGATAACATGAGCTTTATTTCTTCTCTTTTGATGTTTTTGCCCTCCAAAATGGGTACCTTTCGTCGCGCAACCTGTTGAAAGTACAGCTTTTCGTTTGACTCCGCCTTTTCGCCTTGCATACACTCGCCTCAGGCGTCGGAGCACCCGATGCCGTAGACGCAGGGGGATTTACCCGAGCCAGCGCGCAAAATGCTCCGCCGCGGCGCAGTCTAAAGAGTTAAATTGTAGCGCGCCGGTGGAAAGTTGATTTGGAACTGAAAGAGTCAAGAGCGGGTAGCGTCAGGAACGGGTAGCGTCAGGAACGGGTAGCGTCAGGAACTTAAAGAGTCAGGAACGGGAAGAGTGAATGAATTTTTTGGTCAGAGTCGTCAGGTTTTTGTTCTGGGTGCTGGTGATTTCCTGGGGAGTGGCTCTGTTGCGCGGCGCGGCGCGCTGGCTGATGCGCGACGAGTCGACGAACGCAGGCGAGCCTGAAGCGCCGGGCGCGGCTAACGAAGAAGGTAAGAGCCCGATGGCCGGGCGGCGGCTGGTGCGCGATCCGGTTTGCGGAATGCACGTAGCGGAAGAACTTGCAATTCCGCTGAGCGAGGGCGGCGAAATGGTGCATTTTTGTTCCGAAGAATGCCGCGAGAAATATTTGCAAGGCGCGCGCCGGATGGCCGCCAACGGTTGAAGCACAACGAATTTGCCCTGGGTAGTGCGCATTCATACTGAAATACCGGCAGTCCAGTTCAGACGCGAATAGGAAAGGACCGAACACTGATGGCCACGGTCGCAAAGCCGACACCCCCGATAAGACCGCTGGGAACGCCGCCGCTCGTGCCGCGCATCGCTCCGCGCGAGGATTTGAATCCGTTTCGCATCGCGCAGATTCAATTCGATATGGCGGCGGAATTTTTGAAGCTCGAGCCTGGTTTGCGGCAGATTTTGCGCACGCCGAAGCGCGTGCTGGAAGTATCCGTGCCGACGAAGATGGACAACGGACAAGTGAAAGTCCATCAAGGCTTTCGCGTGCAGCACAATATTTCGCGCGGTCCGGGAAAAGGCGGAATCCGCTATCACCCGAACGTCACGCTGGACGAAGTGAAAGCGCTGGCGGCATGGATGACGTGGAAAACGGCGGTGCTGAACGTGCCATTCGGCGGCGCGAAGGGCGGAATTATCTGCGACCCGAAGCGCATGTCGAAGAGCGAGCTGGAGCGCATGACGCGGCGGTATGCCAGCGAAATTTTGCCGATCATCGGACCGGCTATGGATATTCCGGCGCCGGATGTGTACACGGACGCGCAAACCATGGCGTGGATCATGGACACGTACTCGATGACGGTGGGCCACTCCGTGCACGGAGTGGTCACAGGCAAACCAATGTCCGTGGGCGGCTCCGAAGGGCGGAGCGAGGCGACGGCGCGTGGACTGCTTTTTGTGGTGGAGGAAGCCTGCAAACTAAAAAAGATTCCGTTGCGCGGCGCGACCGTCGCGATTCAGGGCTTCGGAAATGCGGGGGCGACGGCGGCGCGGCTCTTCGCTGAGAAAAAAGCGAAAATCATCGCGCTGAGCGACACGCGCGGCGGAGTCACGAATTCCCGCGGAATCGATCCGATCAAAGCGATCCGGTACAAGGAACGTTCTGGAACCGTGGTCGGCATGCCCGGCGCGTCGCGCATCACGAATGACGATCTGCTGACGATGAAGTGCGACATCCTGGTGCCGGCTGCACTCGAAAACGTGATCACGTTGCACAACGCCGAGGCGATCAAGGCGCGGATCGTGGCGGAAGCCGCGAACGGCCCGACGACGCCGCACGCGGACGAAATTCTGGCGCGCCGCGGAATTACCGTGCTGCCGGATATTTTGGCGAACGCCGGCGGCGTGACGGTGAGTTACTTCGAATGGGTGCAGAACATGGAAGGGCTGATGTGGGACGCCGATGAAGTGAACGCACGTCTTCAGAAGAGCATGGTGCGGGCCTTCCACGAAATGGTGGAAACGATGCGCAAGCATCACGTTCCGCCGCGCGCTGGCGCGATGATTCTCGCCGTGGGACGCGTTTCGGAAGCCACGCTCGTCCGCGGGCTCTTCCCGTGATGGCTGCGAACTAGACTGCAAGAGAACGGAAACTCCAGGCCGACAACTTGAAGAAAATTGCATTCGTCGCGCGATGGGCAAGTCTCGCGCTGATGATTTGCCTCTTCTCGATCGCGTGCGCAGCGCAGCAACACCCGCAAATCGCTCTTACCTTCGACGATCTTCCGACGCACGGCGAAATGCCGCCGGGAATGACGCGTTCGCAAATCGCCAAAAATATTATTGCAGCGGTGAAGGCCAAGGGCCTGCCGCCGGTCTACGGATTCGTGAACGGCGACAAGCTCGACCGCACGTGGGATAAGGCCAACGTCCTGAAACTTTGGATGAATGCCGGATTTCTGCTGGGCAATCACACCTATTCGCACATGGACATCACGCCGAATACAGCGGCGGCGTTTGAAGAGGACATCGCGAGCAACGAAGGAACGCTCGAAGGGTTCATGAGCGGACGCGATTGGCACTGGTTTCGCTATCCCTATTTGAACGAGGGCGACACGCTCGCGAAAAGACGCGCCGTGCGGCGTTATTTGTTCCAGCGGGGATACAGAATCGCGCAAGTGACGATCGATTTTCAGGATTGGGCGTGGAACGACCCATACGCGCGTTGCATGGCGAAGCATGACGCGGCATCGGTGGATTGGCTGAAAAAGACTTACGTGAGCATGGCGCTGGAGTACGTTTCGCTGGGGCAGAAGATGGCGGTGATGCTCTTTGGAAGAGACATCCGGCACGTCCTGCTGCTGCACATCGGAGCGTTTGACAGCATCATGCTGCCGCAATTGCTGGAAGCATTGCAAAAGCAGGGATTCGAATTCATCTCGCTGCAGGAAGCGGAGCAGGATCCGGCGCTGCAAACGGATCCGGACGCGGCGTTGAGCACGGGAGGGACGCTGCTCGAGCAAATGGTGGAGAGCAGACACCTGGATTATCCGCCGCACGCGGACGAACCGCTGGACCGGATCGATTCGCTTTGCCGCTGAAAGGTCCACCCGCAAAAAATCAAGCCGGCAAAACGACTCGGGTCTAACGCGAAAAGAAATTTTTGACTTGCGCGCGGCGAATCGCGCGCGTACATTCACAATTGCCGGTCCGCCTATTTTGTGCGACCGGCAATTTTCTTCGAGGAAGCACTTCCGAGCGAAAAAATTGCGGAAGTGACGGGCAAGTCGCGAACGATGAACATTCACAACGGCCACAATGGACATGCAACGCCTCCCATTCTCCTGACCGTAGCTGGATTTGATCCTTCCTGCGGCGCGGGAATCGGAGCAGATTTGAAAACGTTCGCGGCGCACGGATGTTACGGAGTCGCGGCGATCACGGCGCTGACGGTGCAGAACACGCAAGAGGTTGGGGCGGTGTACAACACGCCGACGGCGGAGCTGCGAGCGCAACTGGATGCGCTGGCACGGGACTGCACGATCGAAGCCGTGAAAATCGGAATGCTGGGTAATCGCGGAAATGCGGCGGCAGTGGCGGAATTTCTGGACGCCAACAAGTTCGCGCACGTGGTGCTCGACCCGGTGATGAAATCGTCGAGCGGCGCGGAATTGTTGGACGCCGCGGGAGTGAAATACCTTGCGTCCGAGTTATTCAAGCGGGCGAGCGTAATCACGCCGAATGTGCCGGAAGCGGAAGCGCTGACAGGGATGCCGATCAAGGATGTGGCAGGAATGGAAGCGGCGGCGCGCAAGCTGGTGGAACTGGGCGCGCGCGCTGTGATCGTCAAGGGCGGGCACATGGAAAAGGCGGTGGACGTCCTTTTCGATGGGAACGCGATGATGCCACTGGCCGGGGATCGAGGCAGAGAAGAAGCGTTGCATGGAACCGGCTGCACGTTTGCCTCGGCGGTCGCGGCCCATCTTGCGGCGGGCAGGACATTATTCGAAGCGGCGACGCTGGCGAAAGCGTACGTGACGAAAGCGATCGAGAAGGCGTATCCGATCGGCAAGGGCCGGGTTCCGCTGGATCATTTTTACCGGCTGAAGATCGAACCGCCGGCGCGAGGAATCCACGAAGTACCGCAACATGGATTGCATCCGGCGGCCGAACCTGCCGCTCATTAGATTGTAGTTCTTCAAATCGATCTTCCCGATTTCAGTTAGAATTTCCGAAACCACATCCCGATCCGGCATTGACCGGGGAGGAGATCCCGCATGAAAACCGGACGAAAAATTATCGTGTACATAGCGACGAGCGCGGACGGCTATATCGCACGGCCGGACGGAGACGTGGCCTGGCTGGAGCGCCCGCAGCCGAAAGGCAACTATGGAATGGGCGAATTTTTCAAGAGCATAGACACGATCCTTTGGGGACGAAAGACTTACGACAAAGGGATCGAGATGGGGATGAAGCCCTCGGATTTCGGAAAACGAACGAAAAACTATGTTTTTTCGCGGGGAGAGCATAAGTCAGCGCTGCCCGGCTTCGAGTTTGTACGAAAACCGATCAAGCCTTTCGTGCAGGAACTCCGCGCAAGCAAGGGGAAAGATATCTGGATGATGGGAGGGGGAGAAATCATTGCAGCGTTTCTGGACGAGGGCGAAATCGACGAATTTCAAATCAACGTGATACCGATACTGATCGGCGAAGGAATTCCGCTGATTCAGCCGAGGCACCTGGAAATCCGGCTGAAGCTCTTAGCGAGCAGGAAATTTCCGGATGGAGTGGTGCGGCTGGAATATAGAGTTTTGCACGGGTCTTGAGCGGGAGTTTGGTGCGATGCTGCGGACGTTTGGCTGTGTGCTGTTTCCGGAAGGTGTGATGAGGAAGGGGCGAGAGTTAGCTTCGACGAGTTTGTCTTTGTGCTCTCGGCGGCGAGCGAGGCCCCGGCGTTTTTCGCCATAGGTCCATTGATAGAGGAAATACAGAAGGAAATCACAGGAAAGAATGCAGGTGGCAAGAAGAGAGATCGCTGACATGTTGAATCGACTCCAAGCGGAGGAGCAAGCGCCCCAAGCGCGAAGGCAAGAGTAGAAAAGCGATGAGAAGGAAGTCCTGAGCGGATTGTTAGGAATTCGTTAGCGAAGCGGGATTTTGGATCTTGCAGATGCTGGCGCGGCGGAAACAACTGATTGCGGACGGGTTATGAGGACTTGTGCTGCGTACGTTTTGTTCTTACTATGAGTATATGCAGCTATACACCTAAACACATGGGACTCCAATGAAAGAAGCAGTACGCTGGAACATCAAGGTATCGAAAGAGACAGACCTCGCGCTGCGAACCTACCTTGGCGCTCGAGGAATGAAGAAGGGCGACCTTTCGAAGTTCATCGAGGAAGCCGTACGCTGGCGCGTGTTGCAACGAACGGTGAGGGGAATCAAGTCGCGCAACGCCGGGCGGGAACCCGCGGCGATACGGCGAATCGTTGACGAAGAGGTGCGCGAGGTGCGTAGCGGGCGACGAGCGAAGGTGAAGGCAGAGAAGCGTTGATGCGTGTGGTGCTCGATACCAATGTGTTGGTATCTGCCCTAATCTCACCGCGAGGCCATCCGGCCGCGATCTATGACGCCTGGGAGGAAGGCAGATTCATCCTGCTGACCAGCGCAGAGCTTCTCGATGAGCTGGGGGCGACACTCGAGCGACCACGAATTTCCGAACTGATTCAGCCGCACAAAGCCGGGCGCTAAGTCAACCAAGTGCGGAGACTGTCGAAGTACGTGCGTGTCGTGCCCCGCGTAAAACGGTCTCCCGATCCGGACGACGACTTTCTCCTTGAGTTGTCCGAAGCTGGCCAGGCGGATTACCTCGTTTCAGGCGACAAAAGAGGATTGCTGAGTCTGAAGCACCATAAAGCGACCAAAATTGTATCTCCCGCTCAGTTTGTGGCCACTCTGGCAAGACATCGTTAGTTGAAATTAGTGATTTGTCGTTTTCAGGACTTCCAGACGATGCGGCCGGAGACGATGGTGGCGGCGGGACCGCCGCGGAAGGAGCGGCCGTCGAAGGGGGAGTTGCGAGACTTGCTGGGCGAGTGCTTGACGTCGTAAGTCCACGGACGGTCGAGCGAAAAGATGGTCAAGTCGGCGGGCTGGCCGGGGGCGAGTTTGCGTTCGATGCCAAGAACACGGGCGGGACCGGTGGTGAAGAGTTCGACGAGGCGCATGAGCGGGATGCGGCCGGAATGAACGAGTTGTTCGAGGGCGAGAGCCAGAGCGGTTTCGAAGCCGAGAATGCCGAAAGGCGCGCGATCGAATTCGACGTCCTTGAGAGCGGGTTCGTGAGGGGCATGGTCCGTAGCGATGGCATCCACGGAGCCGTCGGCGAGGCCATCGAGGAGCGCGGCGCGGTCCTCCCTGGCGGCGAGCGGCGGATTCATTTTGAAGCGCGAGTCGTAGCGAACATCTTCATCAATCAGCGTGAAATGATGCGGAGTGACTTCGCAGGTTACGCGCAAGCCGCGCGACTTGGCCCAGCGCACTTGTTCGAGAGAAGCTTTTGCGGAGAGATGCGCGATATGGAGGCGAGCGCCGGTTAGTTCGGCGAGCTGGACGTCGCGCGCAACGCAGACGGATTCCGCGGCGGCGGGCATTCCGGCGAGGCCGAGGCGCGTGGAGGAGACGCCTTCGCGCATGACGGCTCCGGCGGCGAGCGAAACATCTTCGGAATGCTCGATCACCGGCAAATCCAGCGAGCGGCAATAGTCCATGACCTGGCGGGTGAGCTTCGCGGTGGCGATGGGCTTGCCGTCATCGCTGACGGCGACGATGCCGGCCTGCTTCATGGCGGCGATTTCGGCGATGGCTTCACCTTTGCTGGCGACGCTGGCCGCGCCGATGGGCCAGACGCGGACGGCCGCGGAAGTCTTGGCGCGATCGAGGATGAAGCGCGTGATGCTGGCGTTATCGTGGACCGGCTTGGTGTTGGGCATGCAGCAGACGGCGGTGAATCCGCCACGCGCGGCGGACTGAGTGCCTGTTTCGATCGTTTCGGATGATTCCTGGCCGGGCTCGCGCAGGTGCGCGTGCAAATCAATGAAGCCGGGAGCGACGATGAGGCCGGACGCGTCAAAGACCTCGGTGGAAGAACCAGCGGCGAGGGATCCGGGGGGAGCGAGATCTGCGATCTTGTCTCCATCGAGGAGAATGTCGCGGGGCGCGTCGGTGGAGCTTGCGGGATCGAGGACGCGGCCGTTCTTAACGAGAAGCATGAGTGGGTTCCTTGGGTTGAGCCTCCGCGGCAGTGGTAGCTTCTTCCGCGCCTCCGGTGATCAGGAGATAGAGAAGAGCCATGCGGACGGCGATGCCATTCGTGACTTGTTCGAGAACGCAGGATTGAGGGCCGTCAGCAACATCGGGAGTGATTTCGATGCCGCGATTCATGGGGCCGGGATGGAGGACGATGGCGTCGGGTTTGGCAAAGCGAAGACGCGCGGCGTTGAGCTGGTAGAGAAGAATGTAATCGGCGGCGGAAAGCGCGGGCTCATGGAGGCGTTCGGTTTGCACGCGAAGGACGAGGACGACATCGGCATCCTGGAGAGCTTCTTCCACACAGAAGACCCGACGAATGGAAGCGGAGGAAGATGGGCAGAGGGACTCGAGTTCGCGAGGCACCCACATGGCCGGGCCGCAAAGCGTGAAGCGACAGCCAAATTTCGAAAGCGAGTGAATGCTCGAACGGGCGACGCGGCTATGGGAAATGTCGCCAAGAATCGTGACGTTTAGATTTTCGAGAGAGCCTTTGCGGTCGCGAATCGTGAGCGCGTCCAGGAGTCCTTGCGAAGGGTGCTCATGCGTGCCGTCGCCGGCGTTGATGACGGGAATTTCCAGGTGATGCGCGACGTAATCCGCGGCGCCGGAAGCAGCATGGCGCATCACGAGGCAATCGGGCTTCATAGCGTCCAGCGTGTGAATTGTATCGAGAAGCGATTCGCCTTTTTTCAAGCTGGAAGATTCGGCCTGGAGGCTCATGGTGTCCGCGCCGAGGCGCGCAGCGGCGGTGCCGAAGCTGATGCGCGTGCGCGTGGAGTTTTCGAAGAAGGCCAGGGCGACGCTCTTGCCGCGAAGCGTAGCGAGTTTTTTCAAAGGGTTGCGCTGGATGGCCTGGAAAGGCTGGCTCTGGTCCAGAAGAAAGGTAATTTCGGCCGCGGAAAGCGGTTCGATAGCCAGCATGTCGCGAAAACGAGGGGTCACATTCGAACTCTCAGCACTTGGCGCGCGAAAATTGAAGACAATCAAGGCTCCTGGCGGTCCACGAGGACGACGCGCTCTTCGTTGTCAATCTCGCGGAGGCGCACTTCGATGATTTCGGTGTCGCTGGTCTGGACGGTGCGGCCGATGAACTGGGCTTCGATGGGCATTTCGCGGTGGCCGCGGTCAATGAGAACGCAGAGAGAGACGCGGCTGGGGCGACCGAGATCGAAGAGGCCGTTCATCGCAGCGCGGATGGTGCGGCCGGTGTAGAGCACGTCGTCGATGAGAACGAGATCCATGCCGTCCACGCCAAAGGGGATGTCCGAGGACTGCAGGACGGCTTGCGGAGCGACCTTGGAGAGGTCGTCGCGATAGAGAGTGATGTCCAGTGTGCCGACGGGAACGTCCACGCCATCAATGCCGCGCATGGCCTTCGCGATTCGTTGGGCCAGCGGAACGCCACGGCGGCGGATGCCAATCATGGCGAGGTGCTTGGTACCGCCGCTCTTTTCGACGATTTGATGGGCAAGGCGCTGCAACGTGCGATCGATTTCGGGGGCGGACATCAATTGGGCTTTTTCGACGATGCGCATGTTCGGGTAATCCTAGCATAGTGGCCGCCACGGCGTGTCGGTGGAGAGAATGGGGCGGTAAGGAGCGCGTGAAGGAGAGGATTGGTTCGACGATGGCGGTGCGGGCGGTGCTACACTGCGTCGCGGCAAAACCGGGGAGGTGAATATGGTGGGTGGAATTGGGTGGAAGCGGGCGGGGGGAGTTGCGGGGGCATTAATCCTGGGTGCGTGCTTAGGAACCGGAGGGGATTTGTTCGCGCAGGGGGGCGCGCGGGGTGCAGATAGCGGGAAGAAAGTCGTGAAAAATGAGGAAAGCAGAGGACTTGCAAAGCCCAAGCTGGTGGTGATGCTCGTGGTGGACCAGATGCGCGCGGATTATGTGGACAAGTTTCAGGGCCAGTGGACGGGCGGGTTGAAACGATTGGTTGAAGAAGGAGCGTGGTTCCGGGACGCGGCCTACCCGTATGCGGCGACGGAAACGTGCGTGGGGCATGCGACGATTTCCACGGGAGCGTTTCCCGCCGCGCACGGAATGATTTCGAACTCGTGGTGGGATCGCAGCACGCAAAAAAATGTGACGTGCACCGCGGACCCGAACGTGAAAAACGTCGGATACGGCGGACTACGCCCCAGGGGCGGCGACAGCGATTGGCGCATGGAAATGCCATCGTTCGCCGAAGAGCTGAAATTTCAGGCGGGCAGCGGAACGCGGATTGTCACGTTTTCGCTAAAGGCGCGAGCGTCTCTTACGATGGCGGGGCATAAAGCCGATGCGGTGACGTGGTTCGAACCGGCGACGGGGGCGTGGGAAACTTCAAGCGCATATCCCACGGCGGATTTCGTCGAGCAATATGCAAAAGAGCATCCGGTTGCGGAAGACTACGGAAAGACCTGGACGCCGCTGCTGCCTGCGTCGGCATATCTCTATGCGAAGACGGCGGTTGGGGTAGTGCCCCCACCGGGGTATGGAGCCTCATTCCCTCACCCTCTGCGGGGAAAAGCAGAGAGTGGCGGCGCGGATGGCTTGTTCTACGCGCAATGGGAAGCCAGCCCGTTCGCGGATACCTGCCTGGCCAAAATGGCGGAAGACGCGGTGGACAAACTGAAGTTGGGCCAACGAAAAGGGACGGATTATCTCGGCGTGAGCTTTTCTTCGGTGGATTATGTGGCGCACGCGTTCGGTCCGCGAAGCTGGGAAGTGCAAGACGAACTAGCGCGGCTGGATCGCGATTTGGGCTCACTTTTTGCGCACCTGGATAAAACAGTTGGCAAGGGGAATTATGTGGTGGCGCTTTCAGCGGATCACGGCGGCGCGCCGATTCCAGAAGATCTCGAAACGACTGGAGTGGATGCGGGCTGGCTGAATGTTGAAGAGGTCAAGGAACGCGTTGAGAAGGCGCTGGCCGCCCGCAATTACCCGCAGCCGGCCGTGGCGAACGTCGGAGGCAGCGACTTGTATTTTGTGCCTGGTGTCTACGACAGGCTGAAGTCGGACCCCGAGGCGATGCGGGCGGTTACAGAAGCGATTGAAAGCGTACCGGGCGTTGACCGCGTTTATCGAGCTGAGGAGCTCGAGGACCGACCAGCGACGGCCAGCCCTTTGCGAAGGGCCGAAGCCGACAGTTTTGAACAAAGCCGTAGCGGCGACTTGTTGATCGTGCCGAAGCCATTCTGGCCTTGGGACTTTTCGCGGCCGGGGCACCCTCGCCAGTACGCAACGACCCACGGGACGCCCTACTACTATGACCAGCGCGTGCCGGTGCTCTTCATGGGATTCGGAATCCGGCGGGGCGTGTACTACCAACAGATCACGCCAGCCGATATTGCACCTACGTTCGCGGTATTGTGTGGGATTACGCTGGCGCCGCGAGACGGGCATGTACTGGGCGAGGTGCTCCTGGCAGTCCAAGCAGCTTCCAAAGAAGCGCGCTAGCGCTGGGTTCGGACCGCTACCACCCCTTAGCCGTTTGTCAGGAAAGAAGCCTCGCGGGTCCCTAGATAAAATCTGCTGGGCCGGAAGGGTTCGTGATATTCTTTCGGGCCAGTGGCACCTGCCAGATCCGTGGACTTGACCGTGCAAATTGGCGCGGTGCGCCTGCGGAATCCCATTCTCACCGCCAGCGGAACCTTCGGCTACGGCCTGGAATTCGCCCACATCGTTGATCTGAACCGGCTTGGAGGGATTGTCGTCAAGGGGCTTTCCCGCGAACCGATGGAAGGGGCTCCCCCCCCGCGTCTTTGCGAGACCGCGTCAGGGATGCTGAACGCGGTGGGCCTTCAAAATATCGGCGCGCGTGCATTCGTCGCCGAAAAACTCCCAGTACTGAGCAAATACGCCACGGCAATTGTCGCCAATGTATTCGGCACCTGCGTAGAGGACTATACGGAAGTCATCCGCGTCCTGGAAGATGCGCCGGGGTTGGCCGCTTATGAGCTGAATATCTCGTGCCCAAACGTAAAGATGGGGGGTATGCAGTTCGGAGGAGACCCTTCCTTGGTCTCCGAGGTAGTCGGACAGGCGCGGAAGGCCGCTGCGCACCGGCCTCTGTGGGTGAAGCTTTCGCCGATGGTTGCAGACATTGGACTTATCGCACGGTCTGCCGAGGATGCCGGGGCCGACGCTCTCACCGTGGCCAACACCTATTTCGCCCTAATGCTCGACCCCACTACGGGCAAATCACTCCTCGGAAACCAAACCGGGGGCTTATCCGGTCCGGCCATCAAACCGATCACGCTCCGGCTCGTCTGGGAAACGAGGAAGGCGGTCAAGACACCAATTATAGGTGTCGGCGGCATCGAGACGGCGGAAGACGTGCTTCAATACTTGGCTGCGGGTGCGACTGCCGTACAGGTAGGGACGGCCAGTTTTACTGACCCTCGGGTCAGTGAGCGACTGATCGGAGAACTTGAGGGAGCCTTTTTTGAAGCTAAAGCATTTACTATCAATGAGATGAGAGATAAGTTTTTCGCAGATTTTGGTTGACATAATGACTATTTTCTGCTACACTTTTTGGGATTTGAGTAGCACAAAGAACACACTATGAGACGACCACTCTTTGTTTTCTGGGCCGCGTTCCGTTGGGTGCTCCTTATGTTCCTCATCGTCCCCGTGATGGATGCGCCGATGGTTGCGCATTTGAGCGCACCCGTTAAGCCACTGCGAACCTGGGTTGGCAATGCCAGCTGGTATGGGCCCGGGTTCAACGGGAAATTGACCGCCGATGGAGAGCGGTTCGATTGCGAAGCGCTCACGGCGGCGCACCCCAATCTACCTTTTGGCTCGATTGTCCGGGTCGTGAACCCCCGAAACGGGAGGTTTGAACTAGTACGCATCAACGACCGAGGACCCTATCAAGAAGGACGCGAAATTGATGTATCCTATCGTGTCGCCCGGAAAATCGGTTTGATCCATTCCGGGGTGAGCCGAGTGCGGCTCGAATTGATTCAGGTGCCACCGAAACACTGACCCCGTCGAAACCGGGGTCATACTTATGACCTTGAGCTTCGACGCCCATCCCCGCAGCAGCCTGATCGTCGCGCTGGATTTTGATTCACTTTCGTCTGCCCTGAAATTCGCGCAGCAGGTGTCCGATCTGGTGGGAATGTTCAAGATCGGCAACCAGCTCTTCACTGCGGCAGGACCACAGGCGGTGAAGGAAGTCTCGGCGTTGGGTCCGGGGATCTTCCTCGACCTGAAATTCCATGACATTCCAAACACGGTCGCTGGCGCAGTCCTATCGGCTGCAGCCATGAGTGGGGTGCAACTTGTAAACGTGCACGCGCTTGGCGGGCAGGCCATGCTCGAGGCGGCGGTCCAGGCGATCAGCGCCGGCGTACCGATGGGAGCAGACCGGCCGCGGCTGCTAGCGGTTACGATTTTGACCAGCATGGATCAGAAAGCGATGAGGGAAGTCGGGATTGGCGGCACGCCAAAATTGAGGGTCGTAAAGCTGGCGCAACTGGCAAAGAAGGCCGGAGTAGACGGCGTAGTGGCCTCAGTTCAGGAAGCCAAGGCCATCCGCAAGGCGTGCGGAAGCGATTTTCTGATTGTGACGCCAGGAGTGCGGCCGAAGGATTCGTCGGTGACTCCGAGAGGCGAAGACCAGGCGCGCAAGGCGACTCCAACGGAAGCTATCCGGTCTGGCGCGGACTATATCGTGGTGGGGCGACCGATTTTAGCGGCGGAACATCCTAGAGACGCGGCGCAAGCGATTGTCGAAGAAATTGCCGCTGCGAAATAAGAACAACATAAGTTCAGTGACCGCCTTCCATCTAACAAGACGCGAGAACGCTTCTTGCCAGAGTTCGAAGTCCTGCGGGTACGATCAAATCCAACATTGGACCGCCGACGGACTGCGGTTACTCCCATGACCGGATTAAGCAGAAATGTCATTGTCGGTACCGCAGGGCACATCGACCACGGCAAGTCCGCGCTAATCGAAGCTTTGACGGGCACACACCCGGACCGGCTTGAGGAAGAAAAGCGCCGTGGCATTACGATCGATTTGGGCTTCGCATTTCTCGACGAGAATCAGTTGAAATTCGGGTTCGTGGATGTGCCTGGGCATGAACGGTTCGTGAGCAACATGCTGGCTGGCGCGGCGGGGATTGACCTTGTCCTGCTCGTAATCGCCGTCGACGAATCCATCAAACCGCAAACCCGGGAACACTTTGATATCTGCCGGCTGCTTGGAGTGCCGCGCGGCGTGGTGGCGCTCACAAAGAGCGATCTGGTTGACACGGACGTGCTGGAGCTGGCGCGCCTGGAAGTTGAGGAATTCCTGCGCGGGTCGTTTCTCGAAGCGGCGGCCGTCGTACCCGTCAGCGCGAAAACGGGCGCGGGGTTGGGCGAACTCATAAAAGCATTGCGCGACGCGGCTCTGGAAGTCCCGGAAAAGGACGCGAAGAGCTATTTCCGGCTGCCCATTGACAGAGCTTTTGCGATGAAAGGGTTTGGGACGGTGGTCACGGGCACGCTGATCTCCGGGAGCGTCGGCGCAGACGTCGAGGCTGAGCTTCTGCCCGGAGGCCAACGGTTAAGGGTGCGGGGCGTCCACTCGGGCGGAAAATCCGTCACCCGCGCAACGGCCGGGCAACGCACCGCAGTCAATCTCGCCGGAATCGACCACGCCGAGGTAAGGCGCGGCCAGACGCTCGTCACACCGGGGAAATTTCGTACAACCAAGCGCGTTGACGCGCGACTTGCTATGTTGCCTTCCGCCCACGCGCTGAAACACCGGGCGCAGGTGCATTTTCACGCCGGTACATTTGAGACCATCGCGGAAGTTTTTCTGTATGGAGAAAAGACGCTGTCGCCTGGAGAAAATGCCATCGTGCACTTGCGGCTGAAGGATGAGAGCTTGTTGCTTCACGGGGACCGGTTCATCGTTCGCCAATTTTCGCCGGTGGTTACGATCGGGGGCGGCGCGATTCTTGATCCTCTGGCCCGGCGCCCAACATTGAAGGATGCAGCGCGGCCAGAATTCCTCGCCATTTTTGAGAGCGGAACACATGAGGAGGTGCTTGCCGCGTTAATAGAACGCGCGATACTCGGCATTACCTTGCAGGAGTTAGTGGCGCGAACAGGCTGGTCTGAAATGGAGATTCGAGAGGCAGCGGGGAAGCTGGCAGCAGAAGGCAGAATCAGCGCGGTCTCGAGCGACCCTCCGGTGTGGCTGGCAAAGAAACTGTTCGAGGAAGTGCGGCGAAAGCTCGTTGAGCGAGTTGAGCGGTTTCACAAGGAAAATTTGCTCTCACCGGGAATCACAAGGGAAGACCTTCGCGCAATTCTCGGCCGACGCACGAGAGAAGTCGCCTTCCGTAAGGCTTTGGAATCCCTGGTCGCTGAAAAAAAACTGGAAGTCCAAAGCGAACTGGTGAAACGTGTGGGTGCAGGAATCGCACTCTTGCCGGAAGAGGCCAAAGCGAAAGATGAGATCGAGAAAGCATTCAGCCTGGCGGGCCTTACCGTCCCGGCGGTAAAAGAAGTCTTGGCCAAGCTCTCGATTGAAACGAAACGATCCGAGAAGCTGCTCCAAATCCTGCTTCGGGAAAAACAGCTCATCCGAGTTACACAAGACTTGATTTTCCATTGCGACGCTCTCGCTCAACTCAGAGAGAAATTGGCGGACTTTAAGAACGAGAAGGGCGAGCGGATATCCGTGCCTGCATTCAAGGATTTGACCGGGGTGAGCCGGAAATATGCCATTCCCCTGCTCGAATATCTCGACCGGGAGCGAGTGACGAGGCGGGCGGGGGATGAGCGTGTTATACTTTGAACGTGCGCCAATGCACGGTCTTGCCGTGCTGGAGGCGCTGAGCTACAGTGGGCGTAAGGCGCGGGAGAGCAAGCCGCGCGGAGGTTTGTATGGGTGAACTGAGTCCAATTCATTGGCTGATCGTGCTGGCGATCATCCTGCTGCTGTTCGGGGGCCGGAAGATTCCTGAGCTGGCAAAGGGATTAGGTGAAGGAATTCGGAGCTTCAAGGAAGGGATGTCCGGAGCGTCGCACACACAGGCGACGCCACCTCCCGCGGCCCCGACTGCGGCTCCCGCAGAGAAACCGGCGGAAGAAAAGAAGGCCTAGCGCGGCCAAGAAATTGGGAAAGTAACGATTGGGGCGGCCAGATTGGCCGCCCTTTTCATTTGGAAGGGCACCGCGGTTTGTGCCTAAAGAGTAAGGCGGCGGCGTTTCTGATGCGCGAAACCTGCCCTTCGGGCCAGTAGTCTCGCCACAACTTTCTCCTCAGACTTGTGTATTACAGGGTGTCCCGGGAAGCCCAGACTCGAAGAACAAGAAACAGCACGAAATCGTTGAGGAGAGAGATATGAAACTGACGTGGATGAAGTGGAGTGCCTTGCCCGTGGCGGTCCTCATGGCAGGCAGCGTGGCGCTGGCGCAGGACCAGTCGACTACGCAACAGGCGAAGCCGGATCCTACGGTTGCCCAGAGAAAAGAGAACCAGCAGGATCGCATCGCCAACGGCGTGAAGAGCGGTCAACTCACGGCGGGCGAAACCGGGAAACTTGAAAATAAGGAAGCGGCAATCAACGGGGAGACACGTGCCGACAGAGCGGCAAATGACGGCAAGCTGACTTCCGCGGAAAAGCAACAGATCAATCACCAGCAAAATCAGGTTTCCAAGCAGATTTATAAAGACAAACACAACGCGAACACCGCGCACTATGGCAACAATGAAGTGGGCCAGCGTCGAGAAAATCAGCAAGACCGCATTGCCAATGGCGTCAAGAGCGGGAAACTGACTGCCGGCGAAACGTCGAAGCTGGAAAACCAGCAGCGCGGAATTAACCAGCAGGTTCGGGCGGACCGCGCAGCCAATGGCGGCAAGCTGACCAACGGCGAACGCAAGCAGGTGAACCGCGAGCAGAACCACGCTTCGCGCAACATTTACCGCAAGAAGCACAACGGCAGGACGCAGCCGAAGTAAGCGGCCTTTTTCAACAGTTTCTTCCACCCCAAAACGAAAAAAGAGGTGTTCTCCGAAAGGGGAGCACCTCTTTTTTTTATTGGGAAGGAAAAGCCGGGTTAGAAACTGCAATAGCTTCCCGGCTTTATTCAGGCGCGTCGCCCGGCCAGCCGAGGTCGTTGAGCGCCTGGCAGGTGCGGGCCAAAGGGAGGCCAACAACGTTGAAATAATCGCCTTCGATGCGCGGAATGAAACGGCCGGCCTGGCCCTGGATCGCGTAAGCTCCGGCCTTGTCGTGAGGTTCGCCGGAAGCGAGATAGCGCGTGATGTCCTCTCCGCTCAGTTTGACAAAATGAACCAGAGTGGTTTCCACGAAGCTGCGCCGTTCCGCGTCGGGAAGGCGAATGAGCGTGACTCCTGTAAGGACTGAATGGGTGCGGCCCGACAGAGCTTCGAGCATATGACGCGCGTCGTCTGTGTTGCGAGGCTTGGCGAAGATGCGGCCATCGAGGGCGACCGTCGTGTCCGCGGCGATTACGATTGCGGGACCGACGGCGCGTGCGGCGATGAGTTCAGCCTTGGCATCCGCGAGACGCTGGACCATCTGGGCTGGTGTTTCGTTTGGGAAAGGAGTTTCGTCCACTGCGGCCGACATGACGCTGAAAGAAAAACCGGCGTCGCGGAAAATTTCCGCGCGGCGGGGCGAAGCGGAGGCGAGGATGAGCCGCATGTCAGATGACGACGGACTCCTGGTATTCGCCGAAGACGCGGCGGAGGGCGTCGGAGATTTCGCCGACGCTGGCGTAGGCTTCGACGGCGGCGAGAATGGCTGGAAGGAGATTTTCGGAGGTTCCGGCGCGGCGCTGAAGTTCGCTTAATGCCGCGTTCGTTTTTGCGGCGTCGCGTTTTGCGCGCAGTGCGTGCAGGCGGGCGAGTTGACTGCGCTCAATCTCCGGCTCGATGCGCAAAGTAGGAATCGAGCGTTCTTTTTCCGCGATGAAGTCGTTGACGCCGACGACGATTTGCTCCTTTGATTCGACAGCACGTTGAAAATCGTATGCGGCTTTCTGAATTTCGCCTTGCACGAACCCGGACTCAATCGCGCGCAGCATGCCGCCCATGGAGTCGATTTTGGCGATGTACCCGGCGGCGCCCCGTTCAATTTCATTTGTTAAATGTTCGATCGCGTAGGAGCCGGCGACCGGATCAATGGTGTTGGTGACGCCGGTCTCGTTGGCCACGATTTGCTGCGTACGCAGGGCGATGAGGGCCGCGTCTTCGGTCGGCAACGCAAGAGCTTCATCCATGGAATTGGTGTGAAGCGATTGACAGCCCCCCAGGACGGCGGCGAGCGCCTGGATGGCGACGCGAACAATATTGTTTTCCGGTTGCTGGGCGGTAAGAGAGGAGCCGGCGGTTTGCGCGTGAAAACGAAGGAGCAGCGAGCGCTGGTCGCGCGCGTGAAACCGGTCGTGCATGACTTTGGCCCAGAGGCGGCGCGCGGCGCGATACTTGGCGATTTCTTCGAGAAGGTCGTTGTGCGCGTTGAAGAAGAAGGAAAGTTGGGGAGCGAAGTCGTCCACGGGAAGGCCCGCGTCCAGCGCGGCTTGCACGTAAGCAATCCCGTCGGCGAGAGTGAACGCGACTTCCTGAGTGGCCGTCGAGCCGGCTTCGCGAATGTGATAGCCGGAAATGGAAATGGTGTTCCACTTGGGAAGATTGTCGCGGCACCACGCGAAAATGTCGGTGACAATGCGCATCGCGGGGCGAACAGGGTAGATGTATGTGCCGCGAGCGATGTACTCCTTGAGGACGTCGTTCTGTACGGTTCCGGAAATTCTGGTGAGACTCGCGCATTGCTTTTTTGCGACGGCGACGTAGAGGCACAGGAGAATGGCGGCCGTCGCATTGATGGTCATGGACGTGGAGACTTTCTCGAGCGGGATGCCTTCAAAAAGTGTCTCCATGTCTTCCAGCGAATCGATGGCGACTCCAACTTTGCCGACTTCACCAAGCGCGAGCGGATGATCCGAGTCAAGCCCGATTTGCGTGGGCAAATCGAACGCGACGGAAAGGCCCGCTTGCCCCTTGCTGAGCAGGTAGCGATAGCGCCGGTTGGATTCGATGGCGGTGCCAAAGCCCGCGTACTGGCGCATCGTCCAGAAACGGCCGCGGTACATAGTCGGGTAGATGCCGCGAGTGAAGGGGAATTCGCCTGGATAGCCGAGCGCGGTTTCGGGATCCCAAGGGACGAGGTTTTCTTGCGTATAGAGGCGATCGAGGGGAATGCCGGAAAGTGTGGCGAAGGAATCTTTGCGCGCGGAAGATTTGGTTTTGGCGTTGGACATTGGAATGACGCCTAGAGCCTGCGGGCTCGGCGAAAGGACGTTATCGCGAAAAAGAAAAACAAAAGAGCCACGGCGACGGAAATCTCAATCAGCCAGTGGGCAGCGTCCCTCGTCCAGGAACGAACTGCAAGATTGAGCCAGGCCAGACCCACGACGGCAAAAATGGCCCCGACGACCTCGAGGATGAGCTGGCGGAGCGCGCGCCAAAAGCGTTGAAATCCGCGTACAGGCGAAGAGGCGGAGGTCGATGCAGTTGCCGTCAACATAAGGGCATTTTAGCGTAAAAGTGGCCAAGCCGGAGGACGAAGGGAATCCTTCGAGGGCAATTTTCTTTCCTCCGCGCTATGAGGAGAGAAGCGGCCAGCCTGTGAGGAAAGCGGGAAGGAATGGCCACGCTTGAGGGAAGGGGATACCCTGAACCAAGGGACTGTGAACCTATTGGAGACAACGGAAAAGGTGGCAGCTTGTATCGAACTAAATGCAAGCCTAAAATGACGGAAGAAGTGAGGGGGAATAGCCCTTGCAACTCGACGACCACCTGAAGAATTTGCTCCGCGAATTGGGGCACGCCATCAACGACACAGTGTCCGATTCGGACCGGATCACCGGCGCGATCGCGGGAGTGCGCGCTCACGGATACGACATTGTGCTGAAGCTGGATGCCACGATAGGATTGGCGAAGCGCGACGGCTCTGCTGCGGAATCCGCGAAGCTGACGTCGCAGGACCGCCGTTTTCTGGAATCGCTGCGAATCCAGGTGGACCAGGAGTCATTCGAACAAGTGCCGGACAAAAAGCCGGCTGCTCGGCTTACAATGACTCCGCAAGATGTGAGGTTTCTGAAGTCTCTTCGAATTGCGACGGACGATATCGAATGAAACTAGCGGCAAAATTTGCGGTGGTGGCCAGCTCGATGCTGGCACTAATGGCATTTGAACCAGCGCAAACGCGGGCGCAATCCCCTGTGTCGGTCGCGCCGGTGGTTGTGGACACTGCGGTGCCGATCATCGTCAATGCGATCAAACCCAAGCCGAAGAATACTGGTCTTGCAAAGTTTGAAGGCTACGTGATGAACGCAAACATTGCCCAGATCACTGTGAGGGCCAAAGGAAATGATTTGTCGATATTGACTTTTCCGCTCTCGCCGGAAGTGTCCCAGCGGATGCAAAAGATTGTGGACAAGGGCGGTTATCAGTACGGCGACAAAGTCACCATTTATTATGATCCCGCGACACAAAAAGCAATGAAGCTCAAAGGCAAACCTTCGAAGCCGATCTGATATCTTACACAGCGAGATGCTTCGCCAGCCTGCAGTCTCCGGCAGATTCTATCCATCCGATTCCACTGAATTAGCTGCTCTCGTCCGAAGTTACGCCCCGAGCGCCGCAAGCCAGGGGCAGATACATGCGAGAGCGTGTTTGGTGCCGCACGCGGGTTACTTGTACTCCGGGCACGTAGCCGGAGCGGTCTTCGCGCGTCTGGCTCTTCCGGAGAAGATTGTATTGCTCGGCGTGCGGCATTACCCGCGCGGCGAAAACGCGGCGATTCTTTCAAGCGGAGCGTGGCGAACGCCGCTGGGAGACGCGTTGATTGATGAAGAATTGGCTGCAAAACTCCGCTCAGAGTGTCCGCTTCTCAGAGAGGACACCGTGGCTCACGCTACAGAACACTCTCTTGAGGTGCAGATCCCTTTCTTGCAGGTCCTCCGGCCAAATTTCAGATTCGTCCCAATTGCACTTGGTTCGCAGCGATTTGAGGAGCTGACTAGAGTAGGGGAAGGAATCGCGCGAGCCCTTGGCGATACGGATGAAGAAATCCTGTTGCTGACAACCTCGGATTTGAACCATTACGAGGACGATGCCACAACAAGAATCAAGGACAGTAAGGCCATCGACAGAATCATGGCGTTGGACGCGAGTGGACTCTACGCGACTTGCAGAGACGAGGCCATTTCTATGTGCGGCCTCGGACCGACGGTCGCGATGTTGACAGCGCTGAACCTATGGGGGAAAACGGCTCCTGAGCTTGTGCGTTATGCGACTTCGGCGGATGTTTCCGGGGATTTCAGCGCGGTAGTAGGTTACGCGGGTATGATTTTTTCCTGATAGCCCAGTGCGCTGCCGGGAGGAGATTGGCTAGTCGTATATGCATCGCCAAATGAAAACGGCTCCACAGGATGGAGCCGTTTTTTCGTTACTCATAAGAATGAACTGAGTCTAGTGGGGTCTGCCACCACCACCGCCACCCGATGGCGCGGAAACGTGTGGAGCCGAAACAGCAGGAGCGGAAGATCCGCGAGAGTATCCCCCTCCCCCACCTCCAGAGAAGGATCCACCTCCGCTGCGGCCGAAGCTGCCGCCCCCAAACGAGGAACGCGGAGCAGGCGGCGGGGTCATGGCGCGAGGAGGCGCGGATGAAGTGCGCGAGGAACCTCCACCGGGAAACCCTCGCTCACCATTTGTGCGTGCCCAACTTGTACGCGCATCCGGGGGTAGATGAGTCCCGTTTACTTCGCCTGGGTGCATCGTTTCGCCCGGAGGTGTCCGCCTATCTCGAGCGGCCAAGGCTGCAGCAGTTCCAGAGACGTAACGGTGCTCAACTGGATCGAAAACGACGGCGGAATTGTGCCCCATCAGGACCGAGTGAGTGCCCCGAGTCCCTTCGACAATGGATGTCAGTCTCCGCTCGGGCGGCGTGCTGGGGACTAGCGACGTTTTGAAGGTATTGCGCGAAGGTGACTTTACCGTGTCCCACTTCCCTGAACCCATCGCGGATAGAATCGGCCGAGACAAGGTCCTGCCCGGCTCCAGTGAATAAACGCCGTGCTCCAAATTCAGCGGCGTCTTGCCAGCTTTATCCAGCGGATTCATCGGGACAATACCGAGTTTTCCATTCTGGCGCACGAAGACAGCCGTAGACGCATGATAAAGAGGCGCTGGAGGATGAACGATGGGATGGGGGGGCCTGCGCGGATGTCCGCCATAACCGCCGTAGCCGTACCCGTAGGGGCCATAGTTGAAATAAACCGGCGGGGAGTAGAACCAGCCACCGCACGAGGCGTCGAAAAGCCAGCCGCCATAATGGTAAGGAGCCCAACCCCAAGGCTGGGAACTAACAAAAGTCCAGCCGAAGCCGTTATCCCAAAACCACTGCCCGGAATTGAAGGGAGACCAGCCCAAACCGACTCCAAAGGGCTGCCAGGCGTACCCGTAGGAGCCGCACGTAAACCAGGAACCGTATGTGTATAGCGAGGCAAAACCGGGAGCATAGGCCGGTACAGAGGAATATTGGAGCGAAGCGCGGTTGGCGGCACTGACGGTGTCAATGCGACTTGAGACCCAGTGATCAAACTCATCGGAAGCGGCAATTGTTCCGACTTCAGCTGGGGATCCACCAACCTTGGCGGTGAGAGATTGGCCCTTGGCCAAATGAATTTCTTCCTTCTTTTGCAGGACAATAGAGCGGCCGGAAAGCATTTGGACGTTGCTGCCATCGTCGAAATTATTGAGACGGAAAGAGCCCTTGCCGTTGGCTTGAACTGTGAAGTCTCCCCCGGTCACGCTGAAATAGTCCTCGCCCGAGGGGTTGACGTAGAAGGAGGCTGTACCCTGGCGGAGGATCAGGCGAGTGATCCGCGCTCCGTCCTGAAGTGAAAGATCGTAAAACTCGAGGACGGTGTTGGCATTGAGGAACGCCATCGCCCCATTCTCGAACTCAACCTCGGCACGGCCTGAATCCGTCGCCAGAACGTAGCCCTGGCGGACGGGCAAATTCATCTCCGCGTTCTCCCAGACGGTCTTCTGATCAGCGAGAGGGTCGCCATGAGCCTGACGCGCGAAACGGACATCGCCTTGAACATAACTAATGCGGATGATGCGCACGTGGCTGCTATCCGCGGCAGCCGGACGAATAGGTGTCAAGAAAAGGGCGAAGGACGAACAAAAAATCAAGCGGGAAAGATTGCGAAGATTCATGTGCCACCCCCAAAGGGGACGCAAGCAACTGCTTAGGGAGACAGACGGGCCGAGGCGATGACTGGTTACGCCCCCACTGCCTCTAAGTTATGGTCTCGCCAACGAGAAGAACCGTCAAGCCGAGACGGGGAAACCCTAACTGCCCCCACGAGCTATGAAGAATTGAGTCCGACTGTCAGATAACTTCCGACGATTTGCCACATCCAAAGTATCTATCATTCAGATTATTGACACGCACCAGGCGAATCATTAGCTTCGAATCAGCTTCACTTGGGCTTCGAGGCGCGCCGTGCGGGGGGATACCGGCGATTACTCCGGGCAGTTTTCTAAAGATGGAATTGCTAACGGACAAGAGTTCGCGAAGTCTTATCAACTGGGGGTGGAATCATGTGGGGTCTCAAGAAAATATCTGCAGGAGTGTTGCTACTTGGAGGATTGCTGTTCAGCCCGGGCGCGCGCGGGCAAGGAGGCGCGACGGGAGCGATCAGCGGAGTCGTAATTGATACGAGCGGCGGCGCCGTAGCGGGCGCGCAAGTTCAGGTCATTGACGCTCGCACGGAATCTGTAGTTCGCAAGCTGGATAGCAACACGGATGGAATTTTCGTAGCCACCCTTCTGCCGCCCGGAAGCTACACAGTCGTAGTCAATAAGGCGGGTTTTTCGGAAGCCAGAGCCGAGGCGATCGAAGTGCGCGTGACGGAAACTACACGCGTCAGCGTGACGCTCAAACCTGGAACTGTCTCGGAGAAAGTAGAAATAACGGCCCAGATAACGACGGTGGAGACCAGCAACGCGACGACCGGCCAGTCCCTTGGGACAGCCACCGTGCGCGAGTTGCCCTTGGCCACGCAGAATTACCAGCAACTGCTGACTCTCTCAACCGGGGCACAGAGCGACTTGAATAATGCCTCGCAGCTTGGCCGGGGAAGCGTGAAGCTATTTGTCAATGGCCAACGCGAGGATAACAACAATTTTCTGATTGAAGGAATCAGCGCGACTGACTACAACGTTGCGCAGGCGACATATGTTCCACTCCCCAATCCCGACGTAATTCAAGAATTCAAAGTCCAGACCTCGCTCTATGATGCCAGCCAGGGCCGTGATGGCGGGGGCAACGTCAACGCCATTCTAAAGTCAGGCACGAAACAATATCACGGCGATGCGTATGAGTTTTTCCGCAACACGGTGCTAGATGCCAACGATTTCTTTCTCAATCGCGGAGGACAGCAGCGCCCCGTCATCAACCAGAATATCTTTGGCGGCAGCCTCGGCGGCCCCGTGGTGAAAGACAAGCTGGGCTACTTCTTCATAAACTACCAGGGAACGCGGCAGAAGAGCGGAGACTCGGCGGGCACGATCATCAGCACGAACATTCCGCTGCTGCCTGCGGTGCGCTCCGTGGCTAGCCTCGAGAGCGCCTTCGGCCTGCCGAGTATTGATCCCGTTCTGGCCAATGCAAACAACACCGGATTGCTGCAGATCAAAGACTCGACGGGACAGTTCGGATCCAAAGGCGGCTTCCTGATTCCGTCCGGGGTGGTCGCTGCGGGCTGCACCGTGGGTTGCACGCCAGGACTTACGAGTGGCGCGGTTAATACAGGTAGCTTTACCGTCAGCAAACCTGGCACTTACCAGGACGACCAGTTCACCACGAATTGGGATCGGGAATTCCGAAGCGGCGCAGACAAACTCTCGGCTCGATTCTTCTTCTCGGATTCGGAGAGCGTTTTGCCGTTCGGAGGAGGCGACTTGCAGGAATCGCTGGGCAGTACGCTGTCCAGCAGTATCAGTTCGGCTTCGCTGAACTTTCCTTTCGACACTCCCGTTCACGCGCGGTTCTTGAACCTCACCGAAACGCACCTATTTTCTCCGACGCTGGTGAATGAGTTCCGTTTCGGCCTCGTGCACATTAACGACCAGCTGAACAACGTCGCGCCGGTGACCGCGCAGCAAATCGGAATTGACCGCCCCACTAACAACGTGACGGATTCCATTTACAAATTGGTCTTATCCACCTCCGGGTTTGAAATCGGCCCCGCGCCGTTCGCGAATCAGCACCAGAATCAAAACAACTTCGATATGACCGACACTCTCAGCTGGGTTGTGGGACGTCACGTTTGGCGATTCGGCGGGGAATATACGCGCGTAAACCTCGACAAGTTGTTTCCGCAGGTTTTCAACGGGGAGCTTTTCTTTACGAATACGCCATCCGGCGGCCCGATCGGCACGGCGACGACTGATTTCCAGAACTTCCTACTTGGCGCGCCGCAGTTCAGTTTCGGCGGCGGAGGCGTTTACAACCACCAATATCGCAGTAACAACTATGCGATCTTCGCTCAGGATGACTGGAAAGTACGCAACGACCTAACTTTGAATCTGGGTCTTCGAACCGAAATCTTCGGAGCGTTTTATGACCAGGATTGCCACATCGGCAATCTCGATCCAAGTCTTGCCAATGCCGGGCAATTTCCGTTCATCTATCCTTCTTGTGTAAAAAGCCTCAACCTCGCGGGATTGACGGGAAGCGCGAGCAGCACGACTTTGAATAACAGCTACTCTACCGGCATCGGTCCGCGCGTCGGGCTCGCGTACGACGTGCTCGGCCACCACACCACGACAGTCCGTGCCGGCTTCGGGATCTACTATGTGCGAGAGGATGTGGGCGATGTGGACCAACTCTCGTTTCAAACGCCGTTCCTTCCGGTGGCTTTCGGCGGCGGGCCGCCAAACTGCCTGGGAACCTTTTTCTCGGCCAATGCAACCGGCTCCTGCGCTCCCAACCCCAACGCACTGCCCAAAGGAGGCACGCTCGATCCGACGTTTATTCCGTGCCTTTCCGTGTTCCAGGGTTTTCCAGGGAATGACACAACGCAGGCCGCCATCTATGGAAGTGCCACGGGAAGCGCATGCCCGGGCCCGTTGGCCTCCGAGAGCATCTTTGGCCTGGCAGTGCCGCGCCACTTCGTCGTTCCGAGCACACAACAGTGGAATCTGACCGTTCAGCACGCTCTCGGCAGACAATGGGTATTGGAAGTCGGCTACGTCGGAACCCACACGATTCATCTCCGCGAGACGCGGGATAATTTGCAAGCGCAGGACGCCAGTCCCGCACATCCGATCGACATCAACAGTTCATTCTGCAATCCGAACCCCTGCGTGATTACTACCAACACGTTTGCCAACGCTATCGCGCGTTCCCGGGCTCAGGGCATCAATGGTTACTCCGGGTTCCAACTTTTCGCAGATGACGCCTACTCGCACTACCACTCGCTGCAGACGACCGTTTCGCGCCGTTGGGGAGCGGGATACTTCCAGGCCGCATACACTTTCTCGAAGTCGCTCGACGCAACTTCGACCGGCAACACGGCCTTCAACACAGCGTTCAACAACGAAATTACATTGCGGGATTCGTATGGACCTTCAGATTTCGACCGTACCCATCGCTTGGTGGTCAGCTACCGGTATGATCTGCCTTTCTTTAAAGAGGCCGAGGGCACGAAGGGAGTTTTGTTGAGCGGATGGGCCTTGAGCGGCATCACCATCGTGCAGTCCGGCCTTCCATTCTCGGTGCTCGATTCTGGCGCGGGAACGGCATTCCTCGGCGCAGGGTTTACACCGGGGACGCTGACGGGAAGTCTTACCGGTGGTTCCACAATTCACGGAGCTTATAGCAGCGGGAGTATAGGCAATCGCGTCACCAACGGCTACTTGAATTCGGGCGACTTCACAGCGGCGGCGCTTTTGTACCCAACAGTTTGCAATCCCATAAGCAATGCGAACTTCTGCGCGACTGGGTTCGGAAACCTGGCGCGGAATAGCTTCAGGGGGCCGGCCCAGCAGAACTGGGACTTCTCGCTGATTAAGAACTTCAAGCTTACCGAAAGACAGAACCTGCGATTTACGGCCGAGTTCTTCAACTTGTGGAATCATCCGAACTTTGGAAACCCCACCGTCACGGACGTCGAGACAATCGGCGGGGCAAACAGCCCGTTTGGGAAGATTACCAGCTTGGTCGGCACACCGCGCCTGATTCAATTTTCAGTGCGCTATGCCTTCTAATCTCTTGATGGAGTTCTCGGAACGCGGGGGACGCGATAGCTCGGCGCACCCGACTGTTTGGCAAAGACTCGGCGGGAGAGATTGTGCGGCAAGGCGCGCCGCACAATTCACCCGTCAAAATGATAGGATTCTTTGCGAACCATGAAACCGATCGCATCCCGCGTTTCTCAGTTGAACGGTGAAGGCGCGCTGGCTGTCTATTCGCGCGCTAAAGAGCTCGAGCGCGAAGGCAAGTCGGTAATTCACCTGGAACTCGGCGAGCCTGGCTTTCATCCTGCCACACCAGTCATTGACTCTCTCCGCGCGGCCGTAACCGAAGGACATGACCGATACGTTTCCACGCGAGGAATTCCGCCGCTCCGGGAAGCCATTGCCTCTTACTTGGGACGCACAAGGCACGTGCAAGCTTCAGCGGAGGAAGTGCTCGTCGCGCCCGGCTGCAAGATGGCGCTTGCGCTGGCGATGATGGCGCTGATCGAACCGGGCGACGAAGTGCTATATCCCGATCCAGGTTTTCCAATTTATCCGTCGCTCTCTCGTGGCCTCGGCGCGAGAGCCGTGGCGTTTGGACTCGAAGAAAAGAACCGGTTTCAACCGGACCTCGAAGAGATTTCATCGAAAATCACGTCGCGAACAAAAGTCCTGATCTTTAATTCACCGAACAACCCAACGGGCACGGTGTTCAGCGACGACGCACTCAGAAAGATCGCGGAACTCGCAAAACAGCACGACTTATGGGTCATCACGGACGAAATTTACGCTCGCATTCTATTCGAGGGCCAGTACGAATCCGTCTGGTCGCTTCCGGGGATGCCCGAGCGTACGGTAATTATTGACGGCTTTTCCAAAACCTTTGCGATGACCGGCTGGCGCCTCGGCTATGCAGTCGCTCCCAAGCGCCTTGTGGACGCGATGGACTTGCTGGTGCTAAACACGTTCACCTGCGCCGCCGAGTTCACACAAATCGCCGCCATCGAAGCCTTGCAAGACTCGACTCATTCTATTGAGGGTATGGTCCGCGAATACCGCAGGCGGCGCGAGATTTTCATCGCGGGATTGAACAGAGTGCCCGGTTTCCGGTGCCAGATGCCCGGTGGAGCGTTCTACGCCTGGGTGAACATCGAGGACACGGGACTCACGGCGGAGGAAGTCCAGACGATTTTGCTTGAGGAGGCGGGAGTCGCTGGAATTGCCGGGGCCGCTTTTGGAGCTGGTGGAAAGAACTACTTGCGTTTTTCTCTCGTGAGCGACGCGCAATTGCTCGAACAGGCGCTCGAACGAATGGAACGGGTTTCGTCTCGCTGGCGCGCAGCCGTGGCAAGATGAAGTACATGATGGGGCACGTCCTCCGCTTTTAACGATTCCGTTCGCTCGGAATTGAGCTGATCAGAAGCGCGACGTTGGTGCGGGCGAGTATAGCGATGGTGAAGCGATGATAAAAGGCGGCGTCCGAGGGGCGCTCATGGCTGGGTGCCTAATACTTGCCGGTTCATCTTGTGCGTCTCTCGCCGCCGGGCAGGCCCGCCCACTGGACGGCCCAGATGTGCCAAAAATTTACGAACGGCTTCTGAAGCAAATCGATCAAATCCCGCTTTACGATAATCATTCTCACGCCACTTTCCCCGATGATTCCGATATGGATGCTCAGGCTGCGCCGCCGGATGAGAGCACCGTCCTGCGCTTGCGCGAGGACAACCCGGAATTTGTCGCGGCCGCCAAATCGCTCTTTGGCTATCCATTCGACGATTTCTCGCCCGAGCATGCGCAGTGGCTCATCGCAAAGAAAAAAGTCGCCGAAGCGGGAGGCGGAACCGCCTATTGGGACAGCATCCTGGACAAATTGAACGTCGAGACATGTCTTGCTAACAGGGTCGCGATGGCTCCCTACCTCGATCCCAAACGTTTCCATTGGGTTTTCTTCGTAGATTCGTTTTTGTTTCCTCTGAACAATCGCGACCAAACCGGAAAGAACCCGGACATGGGAGTGTATATCCCTTTGCAGGAGAAGGTTCTGCATCGCTACATGAAGCAGGAGAATCTCGACGCGCTCCCTGAAGACTTGGCCGGTTATGAAGCGTTTGTCCGAAGAACAGTGGAAGACAACCAGAAAACGGGCGGCGTGGCCATGAAGTTCGAAGCGGCATATTTCCGCTCGCTTTATTTCAGCGATCCGCCGCGCGCGAAAGCCGCGGACATTTACTCCAGATTCCACGCGGGCGGCGTTCCTTCAGAAGAGGAATATAGGACTTTTCAGGATTACATCTTCCGGGTGCTGATTGACGAAGCCGGAAAGTTGGGTCTCTCCGTCCACTTCCACAGCGCGGTGGGCATTGGCGATTATTTCAGCATGCGGAACGGCAACCCGTTGAATCTCGAAAATGTCGTGCGCGACCCCCGGTATAGTAAGGTGAACTTTGTTCTCATACATGGAGGTTATCCCTACACGCTCGACATGATCTGGATGACCGCCGCAAAAAATGTGTATACGGACTCGTCGCTCATGGGCTATTACGTCTACCCATCCGAGATGAAGCGCATCCTCAAACAGTGGATTTCCCTTTACCCTGAGCGAATCATGTACGGCTCCGACGCATTTCCGTTCAATGAAGCCGTCGGCGCGGAGGAAACCATGTGGCTGGCAGCTCGCTCTGCGAGGACTTCCGTTGCGGCAGCGCTGGCGGAACTGGTCTCCGAAGGCGCTTTTAGCGAACAAAAAGCGCTGGAACTAGCTCGAATGTATCTGCATGATAACGCTGCGAAACTTTACGGAGAGAAGCCATGAACAGCGCTTCGAACCTGAAATACATCCCCTGGAAAAGCGTCGAACGCGAAAAATTGAACCCCTTGATTGACCGCGAGATGGTGGTGGGAGACAAAATCATGCTGGCACGCGTGCTCATGAAAAAAGGCGCCCATGTTCCTTTGCATCATCACCACAATGAACAGGTCACGTATATCCTCGAGGGCTCTCTGAAATTTGCCATCAATGGCAAAGAGATTGTAGTCGGGGCAGGAGAAGTGCTTTGCATTCCCCCGAACATGCCGCACGAAGCCTGGGCACTGGAAGATACCGTTGATCTCGACGTTTTCAATCCGCCGAGGGAAGACTGGCTGAACAAGACGGACGATTACCTAAGGCGTGGCAAGTAACATCTTCGACGCACATGGATTCGTCATCTATGTGACAAGGGCAACCCTCTCTGCCCGGTTCTTTTTTGTACGACACTTGCGAAAGAACGTAGACAAACGGCCCAACACTTGTTTACCGTAGCAGAGTGGGCCGATTCCAGGCGTGGGGTCGAACCTCTGAGGGGATAACAATGAAGAGGGTACAAGCAGGTATTTTGTTGATATTGGGACTTGGGATAGGCTCCGCTGCGGATGCACAAGTGACGGCGCCCAATGCTGCTTCCGAAGTGCACAATGTGGCTGCACCGTTCTCTGCGACGCAGTCGGTCAGTGTAGCTTCTGCTGCATTACCGGAAGCTAGCCCGCTCTCAATTCCTATCCTGACCACTGCCACTTCCAGCTTAGGAACGCCATCAACCAACAGTTCGACGGACGCTTCGCCTGCCCCAACACCGGAGCCCGCACCCGAACCCAGGTTCGTGTTCGGGAGCCGCGACGATTACCGGTGGCAATTGGCTATCGGGGTGGACTGGATCCGATTTCGCTCCTCGATTTTCAATGCCAGCGCGGTGGGTACGGACAGTTCGCTTACCTATTTTCTAAACGATTGGTTCGGAGTTGAGGGCGATGTCGCCACTGGGTTCGCGCCACAAATCTTTGACCGTGAACATGTAAAACTGCTGGTCTATGGCGGAGGCCCGAAAATCGCCTGGCGGGAAAACAAGTGGGAGCCTTGGGCGCATGCGATCGTCGGCGGAGCCCATGAACAACCCCAGACGGCGGGCAATAGCAGGAACGCCTTTGCTGTCGAAGCAGGAGGGGGTGCCGACTACCGCATCAATCCCCGCTTCTCGGGCCGCTTGGAAGGCGATTGGGTGCGCACCAGCTTCTTCGGCCAATCACAAAACAACTTCAAATTAATGGCCGGAGTTGTCTTCCACTTCTAACGCCTACTGGCCCGCCATAATCCGGGGCTAGTAAATACCGTGGGAGGAGTTCGCTGTTTCAAGCTTGCCCCTCACTGCGGAGATTTCATAATCTTCTCCGCCAGCCCCTTTCCAATCGCGGATGTCAAACGCGCCGCCGGACTCCACCCGGTGCACGGATATTCTTCGAAATGTGAGTGGAGTTTTCCGTCGGCAGATAGCGGGGCTCGCTTTGGCCTCCAGAAAATAAGCTGGACCTGAACCCACGACTTTTGCGTGTCCATCGAGATCCAGCAGAACGGCGGCATCTTGTTCGACCGCGATCGCGCGAATCCGGCTCGCCCAGCCATCCTGCAGTATGCGCGCCAGGAAGACCAACAGGCGGCCCATGCGGTCACGCTTGACGAAATGAGTGTCCGTGATAGTGCCCGCGAGCAACGGAATCCGCAGAAAGTCCCGCGAGAGAGTGACTTTATTCCCGTACGGATCGGCGAGCGCGTCGGGCGAATGAATCGTGTCAATCATAGAAGAAAAAGAAAACTCTCCGAGAACCGCCAGGCCTGCGCTCGAGCCGCCGAGAGGCTTGCCTGCGGCAATATGCTGGTCTAGCGCGTCTTCGACGGGTGTGTCTTGCCAAAATCGCACATAATTGGACTGGTCGCCCCCAGCAACATAAATGGCCTCCGCCTCACGAATGTGAACGAGAAGTTTCGGATCGTCTGAGTCTTCTCGCTCCGAGAAAACGATCGTGGCAGCCGAGTTGAGCGGGCAAAGGGCGCGGATTTCTTCGTCTACCTTTTGCGCGTAGTCGTCTTCCGTATTCGCACGGAGAATCAGGAAATCGCCTCCATTCGCCCAGTTACATAGGATTTTCAGGGCTGGGTCCTGCTCTCCGCCCCCCATCAAGGCGAAGCCCGGCCGTGCAGTCACCGAGATATCCCCGGAATTGCCCGCCCGAAAATATTTCCATTTCGCAGCGGCTCCCGGCGCGAGGACCAACGCTGCTAGAGACACGAGTGCGGCAAGCAATAAGTACCTCATTGAATCTCCGGGTGACGCTCCGGCGTACGCGCGGGGGTAAGAGATTCCGCAGCTTCTAAGGCTAAACAATAATTCCGCCTCAATACCGCAAAGGCCGGTTTCGTTCAGGCGATCGAGCGTGAAGCGATTTCATTCTGCAACGCCTCAACCACGTCGGCGAGCGGTTTGGCGCCTTGATCGCCTTTGCTGCGATGACGTACGGAAACGGTTCCTGCCTCGAATTCCTTCGCGCCGACCACAAGCATGTACGGAATCTTTTGCAGTTGAGCGTCTCTAATTTTTGCGGGTAGCTTTTCGTTCCGGTCATCCAGGTGCACGCGAATATTGTGGCGTCTGAGCGTCTCAGTGACATGCTTGGCATAATCCGAGACTTTCTCGCTCACCGGGCACACCTGCACTTGCACAGGAGCCAGCCAAAGCGGAAACGCGCCGGCATAGTGCTCGATCAAAATTCCGAAAAAACGCTCGACGGAGCCTAGCAACGCGCGATGCACCATCAAAGGCTGGTGCTTGGCGCCGTCTTCCGCCACATATTCCAGTCCAAAGCGCGCTGGCAAATTGAAATCAAATTGCACGGTGGTAAGCTGCCATGGCCGGCCAATCGCGTCAATCAGTTTCACATCGATTTTCGGCCCGTAAAACGCCGCTTCTCCTGAAATCGTCTTATAGGGAATACTCATGCGCTTCATGGTTTCGGCGAGCGCCGAAGTGGCTCGATGCCAGTCCTCTCGCTTGCCTGCATAATTTTCTGGATGTGCGGCGTCCCAATCGGAAAGCTCGACTTCGAATTTGTCGAAACCGAAATTCTTCATTACCGCAAATGCAAAATCCACACAGGCTTCCACTTCCGATTCGATCTGCGACGGCATGCAAAAAATGTGCGCGTCATCTTGTGTAAAGCCCCTAACGCGCAGAAGGCCGTGAAGTACCCCGCTCCGCTCATACCGGTAAACAGTGCCAAGCTCCGCAAGTCTGACGGGCAGTTCGCGGTAACTATGGAGTCGCGATTTGTAAATCAGAATGTGCCCGGGGCAATTCATGGGCTTCAGTTGATAGTCGGCCTTTTCCACTTCGACCGGCCCAAACATGCTGTCTTTGTAAAATCCAGTGTGCCCGCTCGTTTGCCACAGATCCCGCCGCATGATGTGCGGAGTAAACACGAGATCGTACCCGCGCTTCAGCAGCTCATCGCGTAGCCAATCCTCCACGATTTTGCGAATCAGGCCCCCCTTGGCGTGCCAAAAGATCAGCCCGGGACCAGCCTCCTCCTCGATACTGAAAAGATCGAGCTCGATTCCAAGCTTCCGGTGGTCCCTTCGCTTGGCCTCCTCGATCCGGTGAAGATATTCATCGAGCTCTTTCTGTGTGAAGAAGCAGACGGCGTAGATGCGCTGCAGCTGAGGATTGCCTTCCTGGCCCTTCCAATAAGCGCCCGCAACATTCATTAATTTGAAGGCGACAATTCGCTTCGTCGAAGGAATGTGCGGCCCGCGGCAAAAATCGATGAATTTTCCCGTGGTATAAAACGAAACCATCGGCTCGATGGCTTTTTCCTCGACGAGCTCGCACTTGAACATCTGGTTGGACTTTCTGTAGAGCTCCAGCGCTTCCGGTTTAGGGATCAACTTTTGCTCGTTCGGCAAATCTTGGGCCGCGAGCTCGTGCATCTTTTTTTCAATTTTGGCCAGGTCATCCTGCGTGAAGGGCTCGTCCCGCAGAAATTCATAGAAGAAACCGTTATCAATCGGTGGGCCGATTCCCAATTTGACGTTCGGGTACAGCTCCATCACGGCCGCCGCCAGCAAATGCGCGGCAGAATGCCGAAATACAAACAGCGCGTCGGGGTCCTTTTCCGTCAGAATCTGCAGCCGCACATTTCCCTCGAGCGGCCTGCGAAGATCAATCAGTTGGGGCTCTGCCGCGACCTCGTCTGCGAAACCGCCATTTATGGCTGAGACTCGAGCGACAAGCGCAGCATCGGCAAGTCGCGACGAGATCTTCCGCGCTATGTCGGCGGGAGTCGTGCCCTTCGGCACATCCTGCGTGCTGCCATCCGGAAGTGTGACCTGCACTAGCTCCATGCGTTGTTCACCTGGAAGGAGAAACACTTAGCTTATCGGCGCGATGAATCGGGGTCAAGGAGCCTCAAGCAGATGGAGGTTCGCCATGCGCAGCGAACTTCAAGATTTTTTGACGCGCGCAGCCTCAAGCTCTTCCCACACCGATTCCGGCAGCATGAGCAGGTCATTGAATTCACCCGCGCCGCGCAGCCATTGGCCGCCGTCAATCACCACGCACTCGCCGTTGACGTACTCGGCCATGTCGCTCAAGAGAAATGCGGCCAGGTTAGCCAACTCCTGATGCTTGCCAAACCGCTTCATGGGATGCTTGTCGCGCGAATGATCTTCAAACTGCTTGGAGGGCATCAGCCGCGACCATGCCCCCTCTGTTGGAAACGGACCGGGAGCGATGGCATTCAAACGGATGTGGTACTTGGCCCACTCGACGGCGAGCGAACGCGTCATCGCCAAAACCCCCGCTTTCGCGCAAGCCGACGGGACCACGAATCCCGACCCGCTGTTTGCGGACGCGTAGGTCGCCACGATATTCAGAATGTCCCCGCCCAGCTTTTGCGAAATCCATCGCTTGGCGAATACCTGGGTGCAATGGAATGTGCCGTTCAGCACGATGTTCAAGATTGTGCTGAATGCGTTCGGAGAAAGTTTCTCGGTGCGCGCGATAAAATTTCCGGCGGCGTTATTGACCACCGTATCGATCCGGTCGAACTGTTGTTCCGCCTTTTCCGCCGCGGCCTCGACGGCCCCGTAATCGCGCACGTCGCAGGTGGTGTACGCCGCCGATCCGCCAAGCCGGTATATCTCCGAACAAACTTCCTTCAGCGGCTCTTCGCGCCTCCCGATGAGATACATCCTCGCGCCCAATTCCGCAAACTTCAGAGCCATGGAACGGCCAAGACCGGTTCCTCCCCCCGTAAGGAAAATGGCCCTGCCCTTTAGAGTGTCCTCTCGAAACACACGTCACCGCCTTGAGCATTTGCCTTTTGGGAAGGGGCACTCCGAAAAGGCTTTTCTAGTGTATCAGCGTCCAGAATTCCCAAACCGCACTCCAAGCCTAAGAACAAACCGCCGGGCATATTGCCAAAGAAGTTCAAAATACTTTGGGAATAAATCGCGGCTTGCCGGCCATAGCCGCGCGGTATTCCGGATTCGCCAGCAGGATGCTTTCCTCCGTAGAGAGCCGCTGCGAAAGAACCAGCACGTGAGCCAGCGTGCCCGCGGCCGCAGTAATCCACGCCGTATGTATCAAGGGCAGCGAGAGCATCTCAGCAAACACAGCCGCGTAGTTGGGATGCCGGACGTAGCGGAAGGGGCCCGAAGTAACCACGCCGAGCTTCGAGGAATCCATGACTTGCACGTTCCAATGATTGCCCATCGTGCGGATAACCCACCAGCGCATCCCATTTGCTGCAAGAAAAATAACCAGCATTACCGCCGCGAGAACCGGAAGAAAAGGCCGGTGCAGAAAAAGAACTTCGATCGCGGCTCCCACCAGCACGGCCGTGTGCAGTGCCACCATCCAGCGAAAGCGCGGCTCATCGATTTTGGACGCGCCAATGGCGACCATCTTCTTTTGGTGTCGCCGCGAGATTTGCAACTCAAGGATGCGAAGCAACGCAACAGCAATGAGCAGGCCGAGAAATGCGATGACGCTCAGGTCCATTGAAGGAGCAACAATTCGGCGCTGAAGCCGGGGCCAAACGCGGCCGCGATCGCGTACTCACCAGATTTAAGGGGACGCTTCTCGAGCCATTCCTGGAGGATGAAAAGAATCGTCGCGCTAGATAGATTGCCGACGTTTCCCAGAATGTCCCACGAGGGCCCGGTGTCGCACTTGCACAGTCCCAATTCCTTTTCCACGTTACCCAGTAGGCGCGCGCCTCCGGGATGCAATATCCAGCCTTTGATGTCCTTCTGGGTGCGGCCGTGGCGCTCTAAAAAACCGTCCATGAGACCACGAATTTGTCCGCCGATCAATTCCGGCACATCCTTGGAAAGCAAAATGTGAAAGCCGGAGTCCCGCAAATCGAATCCCATCGCGTTCAGGGAATCGGGAAAGGTGTATGTCTCCGAAACAAGAATTTTCGGGCCGTTTTGCGCTTTTCCGGTGACCAAAACAGCCGCTGCGCCGTCCCCAAATAAGATCGAGGAGATCAAATTCGCCTGCGAAATATCCTTGCGCTGGAACGTAAGTGAAGGCAGTTCCACGGAAATGATCAATGCAGTGCCGCCAGGATGGGCTTTCAAATAATCCGCTGCGCGGCCAAGAGCCATCGCCCCGGCCGCACAGCCCAGTTCCGTAAAAGGCATGCGGCGTACATTCGGGCGAAATCCCATCAGGTTGATGAGATGCGCGTCCAGGGAGGGAATCATGAAGCCGGTACAGGAGACCGTAATGATTAGGTCCACTTCATCCGGTCGAACACCTGCCCGCGCAAGGCACTTTTCCGCCGCCTCGCGCCCCAGCTTCACGGCATGTTCCATATACTCCTGGTTGGTTTTGGAAAGCGGCCGGGGATCCACCGTGTAGTCAATCGGGAAAATGGCATACCGCTTGTGAACCTGGGCGTTGTCCACGACTGCCATCATGGCTTCCAGGCGTCGCTCCGGGATGTCGAACACGCGGCCCAGGTAATACTTCACGTCGTCGCGCGTGATGGTATAAGGCGGCAGCGCCGTTGCCGTCGCCGCAATCGTGCACGTGCCGTTGGACGCGCCATTTGTGGATCCGCTGTTCACCGGGTTCACCTGTCAGGGCTATTTGAAAAGCCATGCTCACCCGCGCAGCCAGTTCTCTAAGCCGTTTCTTTGCAACAACTCAGCAGCTAACTGTGCAGGAGCGGTAGACTCTACAACATTCTCGGCGTGACGGCCACCTGGAAATGGGCTTCGGAACGGATGTAAGACCGCCACTTGGCGTAATGTAACGCTGTACAGCCTATTTGTAAAATGCCGAAACGAATTGCGATATTCTCAT
This sequence comes from Candidatus Acidiferrum sp., assembly GCA_035279745.1. Lineage (GTDB taxonomy): Bacteria > Acidobacteriota > Terriglobia > Acidiferrales > UBA7541 > Acidiferrum. The sequence goes on from DATEHE010000018.1 coordinate 151,873, forward strand.
GATCTCCATGACGCACCGCGGATTCCGCAACTCTTTGCGCTTCAAGGGTTTGACTTGTCATACTGGCCTCGGCGACTGCTTGTAGTTTTCCCGTGGCCCGTCCCCTGATTGCTCAGGAATCGAGGCCACGAGTCCTAGTCATGATCTCGCTAGCGCCCGGCTTACAACACCAAAGCCGACGCTCAAAGCGCCGAACCACCGAACTTCAGGCGAAGAAACCCTCTCAGTGGCCGAGTGTGCGCACTAACGCAGGCCGACCAATCCTTTGACCGAATCAATCAGCTTGGCGGAGTCGTACGCCACGCCATCCTTGAAAACCAGTTCCACGTTCTCAATATCTCTTATGTTTGTAGAGGGGTCTCCCTTCAGCACGACAATGTCTGCTGCCTTCCCCGGCGCCAGCGTTCCGAACTTGTCCAACTCGCCGAGGAATTGCGCTCCATTTGCTGTGGCGATGTGGATCGCTTCCAAAGGCGTGAAACCCGCTTCTACGAGCAGTTCAACTTCTCTTTGATCCCCAAAGCCCGCGATCACGCCGCCATAGCCTGTCGGGTCAAGCCCGGCTAGCAGCAATCCGCCCTGTTTGGAAAAGTCATGTTCGAATTCCATCTCCTTCGTGAACATCGCTCCGGCATTGGAAGCGGCGGCGTTGTCGGAAATCCTGGCCCTGCGCGTCAAGTAGGCGATCCGAGCTTCGGGAGTCATAGCATCCAGCACGCGTTTCTCGATCGGTGCCCGCCCGGGGACAGAAGTTTCAAATACTGGCAGCGTGGAAGTTACTGCGACATGATGCTCGATCAAATCGTGGATCATGTCCTGCATCGGCTTGCTGCTGATATCAATCGAAAGCAGCGCTTTTTCCGCATCTCGCGGGCTGGGGCAGATTCCTTCTTTCTTTCCCGGAAGGAATTCCGTATCCGCATAAATCCCATGCTCCAAATCATCAATTCCCAGAGCGGCCGCCTCCCGGAAGCCGATCGAGCAAAGGTGCCCCGTGACTTTTATTCCATGAGCATGGGCCGCCTTGATCGCCGCGGAGAGTTCATCCGGAGTGATATTCATGTACGCCTTAAACGAAGTCACTCCCTCCGCGATCCAATAATCGACCGTTTGTCGTGCATCCTCGGCGTCTCGCAGTTGATGCATCTGCAATGCAAATGCACCGGGTCCCTCGAGATAGGGGCCGGTTACATGCATTTTCGGACCGGCCATTTTCCCGGCGTCAATCGCTTTCTTCAGTTCTAGGTCCGCATAAGGCTCAAGGCTTCCAGTGGTTCGAATCGTGGTCACGCCTCCCGCCAGATATAGCCGGGGAAAACTTGTCAAATGCTCCGGGTACATTGGCGGCGGGCCCTCCGGAGCGGGATAGAACATGTGATCGTGCATTCCAACGAGCCCTGGCATCACCGAATGGCCGGAGAGGTCAAGGACCTTCGCTCCGTCGGGAATCTTCGTCGCGCCGAAATTTCCAATGGCCTCGATTTTTCCATCCGCAATGACAATCGTTTGATCCGCGCGAGCTGCCGCGCCCGTGCCGTCAATCACGCGAACATGCGTCAGTGCGATGGTCGGCGCATCTTCTTTCACGAACGCCATGACCGCAGGCGACAGCTTACCCTGGTCCTGACACCAGCATGCTGGCGAGAGCACCAGCAAACCAACTCCAATCAACACAATTCTTTGCATTGAGATACCTCGGCGGCGGGCAATACCGCCGCGCGTTGCAGTCTATTCACACTCGCCCCGGCGCACAAGCGCCGCTTGCGTTCAAGGATATCCAACTTGTGATAGATTCTCGCCGTTTGAGGTGCCCTTCGATGACGCATTCTGCGAAAAACTCGATCAAGCTTCTTACGTCTGTGTTTGCGGCAGCCTTATTTCTGGCCATGCCTTCTGCCGCTCAGCAATCCTCTCTACCTCCCGCGACCGAGGGCGATTTCGTCGTTCATAATTTTCAATTTCGTTCGGGCGAGTCTTTGCCGGAGCTGCGGCTGCATTACACGACGCTCGGCAAGCCCGAACGTGATGCCCAAGGCCGCACTACCAACGCCGTGCTCATACTTCATGGTACCGGCGGCACCGGCCATCAATTTTTCGTTCCGCGCTTTGCCGGGGTACTTTTCGGTCCCGGACAACTCCTCGATGCTTCAAAATATTTCATCATCCTTCCCGACAACATCGGCCATGGCAAATCTTCCAAGCCAAGCGACGGTCTTCACGCGCGTTTTCCACACTACGATTACGACGACATGATTGCTGCCCAGCATCAGCTTCTCGTGGACGGGCTCGGCGTGAATCACTTGCGACTCGTGATGGGTACTTCCATGGGTTGCATGAATTCTTTCGTGTGGGGCGAAACCTATCCGGACTTTATGGACGCGCTGCTGCCGCTCGCGTGTATACCGGTACAAATCGCCGGACGCAACCGTATCTGGCGAAAAATGTTGATGGATGCGATTCGTGACGACCCAGCATGGATGGGCGGCGAGTACAAGGAAGAACCAAAACAGGGCCTGCGCACCGCATTGGACTTGCTCATCATCGTGGGCAGCGCGCCACTGCCCATGCAGAGGCAATTGCCTACGCGCGATGCCGCCGATAAATACCTCGACGATTCCACTGATGCGCGACTCAATCATCTAGACGCCAACGATCTGCTTTATCAGTTCGATTCGTCGCGCAATTACGATCCTTCTTCGCAACTCGGCAAGGTCAAAGCACCGCTGACCTGGATCAACTCCGCCGATGACTTCATCAATCCACCGGACCTTGGAATCGCTGAGCAGGAAGTCAAAAAGATTCCTCACGGACGATACGTTCTCATCCCAGCAAGCGAAAACACTCACGGGCACGGGACGCACACCTGGGCCGCCATTTGGCAACAGTACTTGGCGCAATTGCTCGAACGATCAGCGCACTGAAGAGCAACGATCGTGGCGTCAGCGCGCCGCTTCATGGCTCGCTCGAATCTCCTGCCAGCGTCGCGGCCGTTTATTCGCTTGCAGCACTTTCTTGCGCAATCGGATTGTCTTCGGCGTGATTTCCACGTACTCATCGTCGGCGATGAATTCGATCGCCTGCTCCAGGCTCAAATCGCGATGTGGGATCAGGCGGATTGCTTCATCGGCCGTGGAGGACCGCATGTTCGTCAGCTTCTTTTCTTTTGTTACGTTGACATCCATGTCCTGTTCGCGCGTATTCTCTCCGACGATCATCCCTTCATACACGTCGGCGCCCGGCCCAACAAATAACTCGCCGCGTTCCTGCAGGTTCCAAAGCGCGAATGCCGTCGAGACTCCTCCGCGATCCGCCACCAGCGCCCCCGTCGGCCGGAGCGCCATCTCTCCCGCGTATTCGATCCAGCCGTCGAAAATCGAATGAATCAGCGCCGTGCCTCGCGTATCCGTCAGCAATTGGCTCCGCAATCCAATCAATCCGCGCGACGGAATTTTAAAATCCATTCGCACGCGCCCGGAATTGTGATTGCTCATTTTGAGCATTTCACCTCGCCGCGCGCCCAAGGTCTCCAGGATGATCCCGATGAAATTTTCTGGAACGTCAATTACCAGCCGCTCGACCGGCTCCAGTTTCTTGCCGTTTTCGCTGCGCACCACGATTTCCGGCTTGCCCACCATCAGCTCAAAGCCTTCGCGCCTCATTGTCTCAATCAAGATAGCGAGCTGCAGCTCACCTCTTCCTAAAACGCGAAACGATTCCGGCGTATCCGTATCCTCGACTCGTATGGAAACGTTCGTTAGCAATTCTTTCTGCAAGCGGTCTCGCAAATCACGCGAAGTTAAAAAACTGCCTTCTTTGCCTGCAAGCGGCCCGCTGTTCACGGTGAAAATCATCGCTAGAGTCGGCTCGTCAATCAGCAGCGGCTCCAGCGGAGCCGGTGTCTCCAGATTTGTAATTGTTTCGCCGATCTGAATTCCTTCCACTCCGGCGATCGCCACGATTTGACCGGCTGCCACCGCCTCCGCCTCGTCTTTTTGCAATCCGCGAAAAGTGTAAAGCTTTGTGATTCTCGTGGCCTGCAGTTTTCCGTCCAGCTTGCTGATTCCCACTTCCGTCCCCCGCTGGAGCGTTCCATTAAATACTCGGCCGATCGCGATTCTGCCTAGAAACTCGCTGTAATCCAGATTCATAACTTGAATCTGCAGTGCGGCTTCCGGATTGCCCGGCGGCGCGGGGATGTGCTTCACGATCGTCTCGAAAAGCGGCAGAAGATCTTTCGAGTCGTCTCCCTCCTTGTAGTGCGCTACGCCTTCCCGCGCATTTGTAAATACGATCGGAAAATCGAGCTGGTCCTCAGTCGCATCCAGGTCAATGAAGAGATCGTAGATTTCGTCGAGCACTTCCTTTGGCCGCGCGTCCGTGCGATCAATCTTGTTCAACACAACGACCGGCGGCAACTTCGCCGCCAGCGCTTTTTGCAAGACGTACCGCGTTTGTGGCAGCGGACCTTCGCTCGCGTCTACGAGCAGCACGACTCCATCCACCATACGCAGCGCGCGTTCGACTTCGCCCCCAAAATCGCTGTGGCCCGGCGTGTCCACGATATTAATCTTCGTATCGTGAAAGAAAAGAGCGGTATTCTTTGCGAGGATGGTGATGCCTCGCTCGCGTTCCAAATCATTCGAATCCATCACGCGCTCAACCACCGCTTCATTCGCGCGAAAAATCCCGCTCTGTTTCAGCATCGCGTCCACCAGCGTCGTCTTTCCGTGGTCCACGTGCGCAATAATTGCAATGTTGCGAATCTTTTGAGTCATATCCTGGTTTCAGACTCTCTTTTTCTTTCCGGTCTTGCATCCATAGACAAAAATAGCTGCTGAAACAACCAGCAGCCCGGACCATTCTGCCGAACTCTCAGGTGCGGTCGACCAGCCTCTAGTTTAGCAGACGTGGCTCCTGTTCCGGATGAATTCTCGTGTGCTATCTTGCTCCCGGCCGGCACAGGGCTGCGTGCCGGGGATAGCAGGAGGCGAAGCCTGTGCGAATTGCGCGTTGGATTTGGAAGAGCCGTCTCGTTCTCTGGGCCATCGCCATTCTGCTCCTTTTTCTTTTGAAGGGCCGCACCCAGAACTCCACTCCGCCCGACTACTCTCAGCTTTTCAACAAAACCGAAGTCATGATCCCGGTCCGCGACGGCGTCACGCTCCATACCGAAATTTATACTCCGAAAAATGCCTCGGAGCCTTTGCCGCTCCTGATGGAACGCACTCCCTACGGCCTTCACGATGACGACAAGGGCTATAGCCGCATCCTTGCCCGCTATTCTGAAATGATTCCTGACGGTTACATTTTCGTCTTCCAGGATATTCGCGGCCGTTACGGCTCCGACGGCACTTTCGTCATGCAGCGGCCTGTCCGCGATCCGAAAGATCCCCAAGCAATCGATGAGGGCACCGACACCTACGACACCATCGATTGGCTCGTCAAAAACGTGCCGCACAATAACGGTCGCGTCGGCCTCGTCGGTATTTCTTACGGCGGCTGGCTCACCGTCATGGGCATGCTCAATCCGCATCCCGCCTTGAAAGCTGTTTCCGAGCAGGCTTCTCCCGCCGACATGTTTCTTGGCGACGACTTTCACCACAACGGCGCCTTCCGCCTTAGCTATGGTTTCGAATATTCCGCGATGATGGAAACCGGCAAGACAAACTTCAAATTTGATTTCCACGACTTCGATACATACGACTGGTATCTCCGCCTCGGTGCCCTCTCCAACGTCAACAAAGACTACGTCCATGGCACACTTCCCACATGGAACGATTTCGTCGCTCATCCAAATTACGATTCGTTCTGGAAGCAGCAAGCTATGGCCTATCTCCTCACAAAGCCGAAAGTCCCCAATCTGAACGTCGCCGGCTGGTGGGATCAGGAAGATTTCTACGGTCCGATGGAGATTTATAAAATTCTGGAAAAGAACGATCCGAATCACCTGAATTATCTTGTCGCGGGCCCTTGGAATCACGGCGGCTGGGGCCACGACCTCGGCCAGTCTCTCGGCGAGATTTCATTTGGAAGCAATACCGCGCTCTATTTTCGCCAAAAAATAGAAGCCCCGTGGTTCGCGTACTGGCTCAAGGACAAAGGCCAGCTTCCTCTTAAGGAAGCGCTTCTATTCCAAACCGGGAGCGACAAATGGACCAAGTTTGACGCCTGGCCCCCACGCGAAGCGACTCCGCGCAAACTTTATTTCCACGAGAACGGCAAACTCTCCTTCGATCCGCCGGATTCAAACGCGTCAAGCTCGTTCGATAGCTACATCAGTGATCCCGCGCATCCCGTGCCTTACCGCCACCGTCCCATTGATATGACCTATCCCGAAGATCATCCTGGCGGCTGGTACACCTGGTTACTTCAGGATCAGCGCTTCGTTGATAGTCGCCCGGACGTTCTGACTTGGCAGACCAGCGAGCTCACCGATGACGTCACTCTCGCCGGCCAGGTTACCGCGAAACTCTTTGCATCAACGACCGGCACCGACAGCGATTGGATCGTCAAGCTTATTGATGTTTACCCGCAGAAATATCCCGATGATTGGAAACTCTCGGGCTACGAACTGATGATCTCCGATGAAGTCTTTCGCGGCCGCTTTCGAAAGTCCTTTGAAAAGCCCGAGGCCCTTACTCCCAACGCGGTTACGCCTTACACCATCGATCTGCACACCGCCGATCATGTCTTTCAAAAGGGCCACAGCATCATGGTCCAGGTCCAAAGCACCTGGTTTCCCATCATTGATCGCAATCCGCAAAAGTTCGTCCCGAACATTTTCGAGGCCAGCGATTCCGACTACCAGAAGGCCACCCAGCGCGTATATCGCTCGAAGCAATTTCCTTCCGGCGTCGTCCTTTCCATCGTGCCAAACACAGCGGAGAATTGAAGGCATTCGCGTCGGCAAGCTTTGATTCATTAGCGTATCCGCGCTCCGGCGAAATGGCTCCCCGCACCCCTTGTGGTATTCTCCTGCTTCTGCGGGAATCGCTATTGCTCATCAGGCATTACAGGAGTTTCCATGCAACTCGCCCGTAAGACCACCGGCGCTTGTCTCTGGTTGCTCGCCGCAGCGTTTATCCTTCTTCCCGTCATCGGTGTTGCTCAGCAGCGGCAGCGGCTCGATTTTTCTGAATTGTTCGATAAGACAGAAGTCATGATTCCCATGCGCGACGGAGTCAAACTCCACACCGAGTTCTACACTCCCAAGAACGCTTCCGGCCCTCTGCCGATCCTTCTTGAGCGCACCCCTTACGGCATCTCCAGCCCCGGCGGCGGCATCAGCAACATGATTCGCCGGTACACCGAAATGGTCCCCGATGGTTACATTTTCGCTTTTCAGGATATTCGCGGTAGATACGGTTCCGAGGGCAAGTTCGTCATGCTCCGTCCGCTCCACGACCCCGCCGACCCGAAAGGCGTCGACGAATCAACCGACACCTACGACACCATTGATTGGCTCGTCAAAAATGTCCCCAACAACAACGGCCGCGTCGGCCTCGATGGCATTTCCTACGATGGATTTCTCGTGGACATGGGGATGATTCATCCTCACCACGCGCTGAAAGCCGCTTCCGAACAAGCGTGTATGGGCGACACCTGGCTCGGAGACGATTTCTTTCACAACGGCGCTTTCCGCCTGAGCTACGCGTTCGAATACACCGCTCTTCTCGAATCTTCCAACGAAAACTTCAGTTTTAATTTCGATCGTTTCGACGTCTACGATTTTTATCTTCGTCTCGGCGCCCTCTCCAACGCTAATGAAAACTATTTCCATCGCAAGATGCCCACCTGGAACGATTTTGTCGCTCATCCCAGTTACGACGAATTTTGGAAGCGTCACGCGGTCGCCTACGGCCTGAAGCAACCGACTGTTCCCAATCTCAATGTAGCCGGCTGGTGGGACCAGGAGGATTTTTACGGTCCTGTCTCCACTTATGAGCGGCTCGAAAAATCTGATTCGAACCATCTCAACTACCTTGTCGCCGGCCCGTGGAATCACGGCGGATGGGGCGGCGGACTGGGCAAGTCATTGGGAGAAATTCCGTTCGGCAGTGATACTTCTCTCTATTTCCGCCAGAAGATTGAGGCTCCCTGGTTTGCTTACTGGCTCAAGGACAAAGGTTCGCTCCCGCTCAGGGAAGCTCTCCTTTTTGAATCCGGCAGCGACGATTGGGTCCAATATGATTCTTGGCCTCCGCGCCAAGCTCAGACGCATAATCTCTATTTTCAGCAGGACGGCAAGCTTTCGTTCGATCCCCCGGAGAGCAATTCTTCGGACGCCTTTGACAGCTACGTCAGCGATCCCGCGCATCCTGTTCCATACCGCCATCGCCCGATTGATATGACCTATCCGGAAGACCACCCAGGTAGCTGGTACACCTGGCTCGTTCAAGATCAGCGTTTTGTGGACGATCGCCCCGACGTTCTCACTTGGCGGACCGACGAGCTTCAGCAGGATATGCGGCTTGCGGGTCAGGTCACCGCCAAACTCTTTGCCTCTACAACAGGCACCGATAGCGATTGGATCGTCAAGCTCATTGATGTTTATCCTCAAAAAGTTTCCGACGATTGGAAACTCTCCGGTTACGAATTGATGGTCTCCGACGAAATCTTTCGCGGACGCTATCGCAATTCCTTCGAGAAACCTGGGCCGCTCGAACCGGGTGTGGTCACCCCGTTCACCATCGATCTCCATACACAGGATCACGTCTTCAAGAAGGGCCATCGCATCATGGTCCAGGTACAAAGTACCTGGTTCCCTCTGTATGACCGCAATCCTCAAACCTTTGTCCCCAATATTTTTGAAGCGAAGGATGCGGACTACCAGAAGGCCACTCAGCGGATTTACAGGTCGAAGCGCTACCCCTCGAGTGTAGAAATCATGACTCTCCCCGAGTCTGATTCTGCTGCTGCTCCTCCGCAGAACTAGGCCGAGCGGCCAGCTGTTGCGATGCGAGCGCAAAAGTAGCGGTCGAGAAGCGAAACATTTCGCGGCCCCTTATTTCTATCCAGCGTATTAATAATTAGAAATACTCCCTTCAGAACCTCGTCCCACATGCGGACAGCTGTTCGCCCTCGGTCATGATTTTCGCGCCTGTGCGTCTTTGACACCGAAAGTTTGCCGCGACTCTACGCCGCGGGAACCATTTCGGGGGCTCTCCTTTACTTCATTCCCACTTTTTGGCTACAGAAATCGCGCGCGCGAAACTTTACGTCGAAACTTTCGTATTCATAGGAAAACACTCTGGCGCTTTCTGCGTCTAATTCCTAGGAAGGATGGGGTGTATGACTCCGAACGTTATCCCTGCTTTTGAAACTGGGATGGACGAACGTTCAAATTTCGCGCCTCTCTCGGGTCAGCGCTTTATACGTTTCGGTCCATTCCAGCTGGATCAGCATCGCCAGGAACTCAGCAAGAACGGCTCCCGTTTAAAGCTACAGGGCAAGGTCTATCAAGTCCTTGTCACCTTGGCGGAACGGCCCGGTGAAGTTGTCACTCGGGAAGAGCTGCGTCAGCGGCTCTGGCCGGCGGATACGCACGTCAACTACGACGCCAACGTAAATACGACCGTGAATAAGCTCCGCCAGGTTCTCGGCGACTCCACCGATAAACCGGCCTACATTGAGACCATTCCCCGCAAGGGCTACTCGATGGTCGCTCGCCTCGAATTTTCGGAAGTTCCCTGTGCCCCGACACAACAAGATTTGCCAGCCGAAATTCGGTCAGGCGACGCGATGCTTCCCGCACCGCCCGCTCAACACGAGCAAACTCAGGCGCGCTCCGGGTTTTGGATGCCGATCGGCGTTGCCGGCCTGGTTTTGGCTGGAATGCTTCTTGGAGCTGGCCTGACCATCGCCACTCTTTGGCTTTCGCATTTTGCCCAAACTCAGCTTTGGCCCTAGCGGCTCTTAAGACTCGCTTCACGGTCCTCTGTCGCCGTAACACCATATTCAGGCTGTGTGAATTTTAGGGTTGCATCTGTGTCTGCCCGGCTGAAAACTCCGTCCACGGCCCCGCTTTCATATCGTGAAGATAGGGAGCCTGCCACGCATATTCCGGATGCGCTGCCAGGAACGGCTTCGCTAGAAAATTTTCTCCGCAAGGGTGTCCCGCCCGCGCCATGAAGCGCATCTCTTTTGTCATCGTCGAATCCGTCGCTTTCCCCTGAACCGCTCCGCCGGGAAAATACGGCCCCCATCCCCAGATGTCCACTCCCCGCGGCGAGGAATCCACGTGTCCGCACAAAGTCCGTTCGTTCGTTTCCGGGCGGTTGTGATAACTGTCCACATGGTCTCCCAGCATCTTCTCCGCTAGCTCCACATCAATTTTGCCCTTGTTCTCTTTCAGCAATTCATCCCATCGCACTCGTCGCGCGTTCGGCGAACTCGATAAATTTTCCGGATCGAACTGTGGCGTGTCCTCGCGAAGCACTTTCGGATCGCGCGCCCAGTTCGAGCCGGCAAAGACCCCGTCTTTCGAGCGCCACAGTTTGTACGCCTTCAATCCCAATTCGAGCTGTGCGATTTCCCCGGTCTTGTTGTCGCCAAGCAGCCAATCGTTCGCGTAACCGCCGTTGTTTCCGTCCAGCATGATCTTCGTGTAGTCGTCAATCGAGCCCGCATACTGCAGCGCTTTTCTGGCCCGTACGAATTCCGCTTTCCCGTTCGGGTCCCACCCTTCGAATTGCGTGATCGTCGTTTCCGTTACCATTAACCCATCGCTGTTGATTCCGAAATCGTCGTCGCTGGCAATCACTCCGGGAAATCCATCCATCAGCATCCGGTATCCGCTCTTCGGCACGATGTCAAAAACGATTCGCCATCGCTCTCCATTCACATAGTTCGTCCAGTTGTTGTGCGCCATCACGATCTTGCCGTCTTTCGTCCATTTCCCCGTCGCTACGAATGCGCTGCAGTTCCCTGGACTCTTCAACGCCGGCGCATGTGCGACGTGCTCCTGCTTGTTGTACCAGGGCACGTAATAGTCAGGCAGTTCTTCGAACGCGTTCATCGCCACGATGTCGTCCACATCCAGCTTTGAATTGGTGCGCGCCCGCAGCCCTTCCACGATTCCTTCCAGTTCCTGCTGGTACTCGGGATCAATCTTTGGCCAGAGCATTTCGCGCGCCGCTTTCCTGAAAAAACCCCAGTCCCGTTTCGTCTCGTGCATCATTCCTGCGCTAACTGCGTTGAACGCATCCTCGATCTCGGGCCCGAGCAGATAGCCATGCTGAAATCCGATGCTCCCCGGTTCTCCTTGCAGATGCACGTAAATCCACCCGCCATCCTCGAAGCGGTACGCTCCCGCAAGTCTCGCATCGCTGGCCCCGGCAGGTTTTCCAGCCGCCGCGGCGGACGCATACGCCGCCTTTTTCGCAGCTGCCATTTCGGCCCCGCTGCCGCCCAGCCACCACGCCGCCGCGGCTCCCAGAACAATCACGGCCACCGCTATCGTCCACTGCCCGGAACTGCTACTTTTTTGCGCTTCCATCGATTCTCCTATCTCCCAGCACCTTCGCCGCGCGTAAATATCATTCCCAGCGTTCGCCCCGCGTCCAGTTTGAACCCGCTGATTTCCTGCTTCTCGTTTCTTTCGAAGTGCAGCTTCACCGGCAACTTGCTCAACGCAAACTCATCCTTCCCGGTCGCGAGAAACGACTCCGGCGGCAGCGTGTTCCCGCGCGAAAATCCGCTCCCATCCACAATCGCCATCACCTTTAGTCGGCCGTCTACGATTCCCAGCCGGTATGCAACTCCTAATTCTTCGCTCCAATACTCTCCCGTATAGGCCGTGAGTTGCTCTGCCGTCAGCGATATCTCTTTCTTCGGACTTCTCTCCTTCTCGCGCTCCGGATGCTTCGCCTCTTGCTTCGGCTTCATCATGCTCGCCAGATAGATATCCGCCACTTGGTGCGCCCGCTGCGTTGGGTTCGCATCCCCGCGATTGCAGAGGCAGGCCACGGAAAAGTGCTGCTCCGGAAACCGTAGCAGTTCGGCGCGATAGCCTCCCCACGCTCCGCCGTGGCTCACGGCATGCAATCCACGGTAGTCCTGCAGGAAAAGCCCCTTCGCATAATCCAGCACTTTGCCACTGTTCAATTTGCCTGGCTCTTGCAACTCGGCCAGAAAACTCTGTCCGCCCACCTGTCCGCTGTAAAAGTTTTCATCCCACTTCAGCAAATCCTCGACCGATGTGTGGACCGCCCCGTCTCCCGTCTGCTCAAAATAGGACACATCCAGCTTGTACCCGCCGGTCATCTCTTTCTGGTCGTAGGCCATCGCGCGATTCGCGATCAGCGCCGTGTGATCGTCGCGGTACGCCGTGTGATTCATTCCCAGCGGCGCAAACAAATTCTGCGCCGCGAATTCGCTCAGCGTCTTCCCGCTCACTCGTTTCACCACGATGGACAACAGGAAAAATCCGGTATTGCTGTAGAGCCATTCGCTTCCGGGCGCGAAGTTCAGCGCTTTCTGCCTCGTGATCAGTTGCAGCGCGTCTTCGTCCGTGGTTACTCCATCCATGTTGATTCCTGCCAGATCCATCAAGGTCAGATAATCCCGCAGCCCGCTTGTATGGTTCAGCAAGTTCAGAATCGTAATTTTGTGGCCATAATCCGGCAGCTCCGGAATGTACTTCCTTACATCGTCTTGTAACGAGAGTTTTCCCTGCTTTTCAAGCAACAGAATGCTTGCGGCCGTGAATTGCTTCGACGTCGAACCAATGTCGAACACGGTTTGCGGGGTTATCGGCACATCCTCTTCGATGTTCGCCAGTCCATAGCCTTTTTCGTAGCTGATCGCACCATTGCGGTAAACCGCCAGCGCGCATCCCGGTGATCCGGGCTTCGTATAATCCGCGAAAACCTCGTCCACTGCCGCTGGCAATTTGTCCTGGGATCGGGTTGGCCGCGGTGCACCCGCCGCACCTGCCACCATCGCGCACACACATAGACTCCCCACCGCCCCGCGCCACACCTTCATCCTTTTCTACCCCGCTTTCCCGCCGCGCCGAGTCTATCTTCTTCGCATCCCTGCTTCAATGCTCGGTCGTCTCCTGTACACTCGTCTCTCCTCCATGCTGACCGCCATCACGCGCTCCGTAAGTCCGGCCCTCGCCACTTGCGAGTTGAGCTTCATTCCGCGCCAGCCCATCGACCTCGAAATAGCCCGCTCGCAGCATCGCGCCTACGAACTTCTTCTTGAAAGCTTCGGCGCTCGTGTCATCTCTCTCCCGGCTGAGCCAGACCTGCCGGACTCCATGTTTGTCGAGGATCCCGCTATCGTCCTGGATGAACTCGCCGTCATCTTTCCGTTGGGCGCCGCTTCCCGCCGCCCCGAGGCTGCGTCGCTCGCAGAAGCGCTCACCAGATTCCGCACTCTCGCTTACGTCAATCTTCCCGGCACCCTCGAAGGAGGCGACATTCTTCGCGTCGGCCGCAGACTCTTTGTGGGCCTTTCCCATCGCTCCAACGCAGAAGGCATTCGCCAGCTCGCCGCGCTCCTCGCCCCGTACAATTATGAAGTCATCCCAGTCCCGGTAACCGGCTGCCTCCATCTGAAATCTGCCGTCACCGCTCTCAGCCCGCATGCCTTGCTCGCCAACCGCGCCTGGTTCGATGCCGCTCCTTTTTCCGGCTTCGACTGGATTGACGTTCACTCCTCCGAGCCCCACGCCGCCAACGCCCTTGCCATCGCCAACACTGTCATTTTCCCAGCGTCTTTTCCGCGCACACGCTCCCTCAGCGAATCAGCGGGTTTTCACACCACCTCTCTCGACATCTCCGAACTTCAGAAAGCCGAATCCGGTCTCACATGCTCCAGTCTGATTTTCGAATCCTGATTCCTTCGCTCCCGCATTCCCGCTCTGGCTGCTCACGCAACTGCTGCCAGAGCAAAATAGAAAACGGCCGCCCCAATCTCTGGGACGGCCGCTTCCTAAATTGCTGAGTTTTCTTCTCGCGTTAGTCTCGCCTATTTGGTCACTTCCACCACGCTCCGCGCGACAAACACGGGCTGGCTGCTGATTGGATCCTTCAGCACGATCCCGACGACGCGCAATGGGTTCGTCGGATTGCTCGTCAAGTCTTGCAGGCTCGTCAATCCGCCGCCAAATCGCGTAAACGGCGTCACGTACACCGTCACCGGCCCGTTGAAGAGCACGCCCGCCAGTCCGTTCGAATTGTACTGGAACGTGCTTGCTCCCACGTTCACGCTGTTCGCTACCAGCGTTCCCACGTGCCCTTCGTGCCGCAGCACAACTCGTTTCACGGTCACCGTTCCGTTCGTAAACGGCCCGCCGATCGTCACGCGCTGTCCCGGCACCATCAACGCCGAGTTGAAGAAGATATTGCTCCATCTCGGATTCACAAACCTGTTGTGCATCCAATAGATGAAGTACTTTTCGTTTCCGGTCAGATCAATCGTCGAAATTTGTCCGGAATGGAACCCCGTATTCGCTGGCAGCACGCTTCGCACGTACAGGTCAAAATCCTGCGCCGTTCCGGTTGGCGGATCCACAAACGTAATCAGTCCTCCCGCATAGAATTGGTTCTGCGATAGGATCGCTACTGTGTCCGCATCGAACGTTCCCGCCGTGCGATCCAGCGTTCCGGAAATCAGCACGATGGACGACGTCGTCAAATCGTTGATCGTCTCGTTGCCTTCCCATTCCGTCTGCTGGTTCACGTCCACCGTAAATGCCCGCCCGTGCGGCCCTTGAATTGTGAACGAATTCCCGCCCGCATTGATTGTCGTCACGCCTGCCGTGAATTCGTCAATGTACGCGTCCGCGTCGCTAGGCGTGATGGCTTTGAAATCGAGCGTCGGATTGACGGCTCCCGTGAGTTGCCCATTTGTCCCCACTTGCAGCGATTGCCGGATGTCGAACTCAAATCCAAGTCCGATCACGTCTCCCGCGTTCACCACCAGCGGATTGCTCAGATTCACTGTGACGGAAGACGTCGTCAGCGTCGCTGGCGGCGTTGTCGTCGCCGTGTAAGCGCTGATCGTCGGACGCGTTGGCGGATTCGTCTGCGGATTCGCCACGTTCAGGTAATCAATCTCTGGATTGGCCAGCGTGACCGTCACGCTGTCGTACGTCCCCGCCGGTATCGTATTCAAGTCAATCAGGGTGTGCAATCCGTTCAACTTCGCGAAGTCCACGTCCTGCGGCCCGTTTGTGACGGTCACAGGCATGCCCCCCGCTTCCGATACGCTGATCCCCATGATCGTCACCTTGAACGAAATCACGCTCGGCAGCGGCGCGTCCGTTCCGGAGATGAAAATTGTCGCCGATTGCGGTGGCGGCGGCGTCTGCATTGTTGCGTTTCCCGCTCCGCACCCCGCGGCAAAAACGGTCAACGCAAGCGCACCTAGCCCACTTAACCACTTCCCTGCATTCATGGCTTCTTTCCTTTCCTGCTGGAATACCCCGGAGACGCGCTTCGCGTCCACCGACCCGTCCATATCCAACCCGCGTCTCGCCACAAAGTCGCATCCCGCCACTCCCTTGATTTAAACACTGTCTAATTTTTTCTCTCGCTCCTGAGGGTTAATCAGGGATTAGGGCCCCCTCAACTTAGCCTCCCCGTCGGCCATTTGAACTGGGGGGTGTAGTCTGCAGGCTGCGCAACATGTGGGGGATTGGAAGGAGACTGGGCACCGTCATCGCAACCAGCCATGCGACTCTTGTGCTTCAGTCGCCCAATGGTGTGAATAGACCTGACGCGCAAAATCAGTTTCTGACCAACATCAAGCAATGTTGCTCTTAGCCCTGATTGCATCCCATTCTGAAGGAAACATTGCGCGGTGACTTATCTCATCTTAACTTCTGTAATTCCATTATTTCGGATTTGCGTTTTATGAAAATTCATAACTATTTGAGAATCCCCGCACATCCCACTAACTCCTTTGTGGGTCAAGTCCTAGTGTTTTCAGGGAGATTTAATTTACATCTCGTTAAGATAAATCTGGCCAATAAAATGCCACTACAATTACTCCAGGGTGTGACAGCGTAGTGGGTCGTCACTTAGCTTTGCCAATTTTCTTCGCTCAACTCAGCCTTACGTCCTCGAACACACGGAGGTGTTCATGCGTTTCCTTTCTGTCGCTCGGCCGGGGTCAAGGATCCAGTCGCTTAAAGTCCTGATAGTTCTGGGTCTCGCCCTTCTCGTTTCTTGTTTCTTCAGTTCCGCGCCGCTGTCTGCCCAAGGTATTGTCACCGGCTCGATCGCCGGCACAATCGTGGACGCGCAGGGTGCCGCTATAACTGGCGCCCACATACAGGCTACCAACACGGCGACTGGAACCACGTCCACCGGAGTTTCCAATGAGCAGGGCTACTTTGAAATCAGCAATCTCCCTCTTGGTGCCTACACCGTGGCCATCGAGGCCTCTGGCTTTCACCGGCTTCAGTTGAACCAGGTTCAAGTCGTCGCAGGCAGAATCAACATGCTTGGGACTCAGACCCTGGCAGTCGGCACCGCCTCCGAGACTGTCACCGTCGAAGCGGGCGCTCCCCTGATTGAAAGCCAAAGCTCGCAAATCGGCGGGGATTTCCAAACGAAGGTCGTTCAAGATCTTCCCACTGCCGGAGCCGGTTTCGATAATTTGGTCCTTTTCGTTCCGGGCGTGGCTAACACTGGCTCAACGAATTTCAGCAATACCAACGGCGCGGCCATCGCCAACAACGGTCTCCGCGGCCGTTCCAACAATTTTGAGATTGACGGCCAGGCGAACAATGACAACTCTATCGCCGGCCCCTTAGTATTCGTCTCCAATCCAGACGTAATGGAAGAGCTTCAAGTCGTCAGCAACAATTTCAGCGCCGAGTACGGCCGCAACTCGGGTACCGTGGTCAATTACATTACTAAGTCCGGCACCAACACTTGGCACGGAAGCGCCTTTGAGTTTTATGAAGGAGATTGGGATCGCTCCCTGGCGAACGGACAAAAAAATCCGATTCTCGGCTTCTGCCCCCCTGGCGTTGCTCCGGGCAGTGCGACGGCTTTCTCTTCGAAATGCAAGGCTGCCGTGATTCCTCGATTTGGCGAAAACCGTTTTGGCGGCACAATTGGGGGTCCAATTCTTCATGACCGCCTCTGGTTCTTCGCTGCCGATCAGGAAGACAAACAGCGTGCGGAAGCCAGTGCCACTTCCTCGAGTCTGACTCCGACGCCAGCAGGCCTAACTGCTTTGGACACTGCCTTCCCCAATAATCCCGCTGTGGCCGCACTGAAGGCTTTTGGACCTTATGGCATCACCGCCGGCAATCCCACGCCGGCTGGCACCACTCAGAACCTTGTTGTTTCCAACGGATCCTCGGCCGTTTCAGTTCCATTCGCCCTCGTCAACCGCGTCGTCGGAAACAATTTCGACGATCGACAAATCGTCGCTCGCGGCGACTGGCAAATCACCAGCAAAGACCGGTTCTTTTTCCGGATGATCTACCAGAACAGCAACACTGCCCTTGGCTCGGGCACCACTTCCAGCGGCGCCTTTGTTGCTGTTCCCGCGCAAGATCGTCAGTACGGTTGGGATTACACTCGGACTTGGACGAACAATCTGGTTCAGCAGGTGCGCGTCAGTTATGGGAAGGGCTTCTTCCAATTTGCCGGTGGCCAGGCTTTCCCGCAATGCACCATCGCCAATGTTCTGGCCTGCCCGCCCAACATAAGTTTCTCCGACTCGGCCAACTCTTACACAACCTTCGGTCTCGCCACGAATCTCCCTCAGGACCGCCAGGTACACAACACTCAATACCAGAGCAACGTAACTTGGACGCGCGGCCGCCATACCATCAAATTCGGCGGCGAGCTTGACCACCAGAACTCTCCCAATCACTTCCTTCCCAGCATCAACGGCGGTTTTACGTTCCTATCTAGCGCCGCATCCGCCACGGACTGCGTGGACACCACTAATACTGCCATCCCCTGCAGTGCATTCAGCAATTTTATCAAGGGCGCGGCGAACTGCCCTTCAGGGGCCACCTGCAGTCAGCTCTCGCTAACTCAGGGCCCCTTTAATTTCAATTTTAAAGAGAACGACCTTTACTTCTACGGCCAGGATGACATTCGCGTGAAAAGCAATCTCACTTTGAATCTCGGCCTTCGCTGGGAATGGGATCAGCAAGCCATCAATTTGCTCCACAATATCAGCGTCCAAAACGTCGCCAATGGCTTCTGGGCAGCCGGGCTTCCGACCAGTGTTACCGAAGTCCCCAGCATTCCCGAGGCTCTTCACAACTTCGGTCCTAACATCGGGCTGGCTTGGACTCCTCACATCCTTCCGCGCATTTTTGGGGAGGGCAAGACTGTGATTCGCGGTGGCTACCGCATCGCCTATGATCCGGAGTACTACAACATATTCCTGAACATCGCCACTTCTGCCCCGGTCGTGAATGCCGGCACAGTCTTCAATGTTGGTGTCCCTGCCAACGCCACTGGCACTTCCGTCCAAGCCGCTTACCTCAGCCAGATCCCACTCGGCGCAAATCCCGGCGGGCGCAATCAGACGCGCGTCAGCAACGACTTCCATAATCCTTACGTGCAGCAGTGGTCGTTTGGCCTGGAGCGCTCGATTACTTCGCGAATCTCCTTCGAGTCCCGTTACGTTGGCAATCGCAGCATCGGTAACTTCCAGACCGTAGACGCCAATCCTCTGCTCTGCACGGTTACGGCCGGTGCTTGCACAGGTGGACTCGCTGTACAGGACCCAAGCGCCATCCCGGCAGGATTTACGCCGTGCCTCACTTCCGCCAGCGGCTCGTCTACCACCCTCGGACGGGCGGATTGCAATTTCGCTCTTGAACGCGTGCGCAACAACGGCGCCTGGTCGGTTTACAACGGCCTACAGAACGAATTGAAGATTCGCGCTTTCCGTGGCCTCACCGCTGACGTGTCCTACACCTTCAGCAAGGGCATGGACAATACCAGCGAAATTTTCTCCAGCACGGGTGGCGTCTCCAATCCGATTCCTATGGATCCGTTTAATCCCAACCTGGGCGAGCGAGGGATCTCCGCTCAGTCCTTCCCTCACGTCGTCACTACATACTGGGTCTATGAGCTTCCCTGGATGAAATCCCAGGAGGGCATTCTCGGCAAGGTTGTTGGTGGTTGGGAACTGAGCGGCACCCACCGATATCAATCCGGTGTTCCCATGACTCCGGTTCAGAACACCAACAACGGCGACCCGTATTGCGACGGAACATTCAACAACAACTTCATCGGGAGCACTCTCGATTCCTGCCGCCCGCTGCTCGGCAATCCGACCGCGCCCTTTAACACGGCCGGTCGCTATACGAGCGCAACCACACTCGTTAACGTCACGACCGGTCTTCCGACCACTCCCGACGCGGTCCATTTCATCGTGAACAACACCTTTGCCGTTAATGCTCTCTGCGGCGGCAATCCTTTTGCTTGCACTGTCGGCCGCAACACTTTCCGAAGTGATCCTCGCAACCAGGTTGATCTCAGCCTCCAGAAATCCTTCAAGATCCACGAGCGCATGAACCTCGTACTTCGCGGCGACGCTATCAATGCGTTCAATTATCAGTTCTATGGAGTTCCAGGCCTCAATATCAACAACAAGAATGCTTCGGGCACTCCACCCAACACGTTCGGGGAAGTCTGGGCCAACACGGGAACATTCCGAAGCATCGTCGTCTCGGCTCACTTGACCTTCTAACTCTGTCGAAGGTCTGGCTGGTCCGGCGAATTGTACTGAAACGCATTTTCATTCGAAGGGGCGGGGCTGACCCGCCCCTTCGGCGTTTTGCGAATGCAATTTGTGCGAATCGGATTTTCTGAATTTAATCTTCGTCCAAACTTTTCTTCCTAAGCGCCAGAGCCTGTGTTATTCTACTTAGGCCATGTTTTCTATCGCGGCCAAGCGAATTACCACGACGACGTCTATGTCGATTACTTCGACTAAGGCGAAGTCCACTACTTTCGCTTCCGGCGCGCGGAGAAACTGCTAGCAACTTAGAAAAAGTTTCCAACCCACCGCCTGAAGCGAATCCGGCGGTGGGTTTTTTGTTTCCGCCCCCGCCAGAGACGCTCCCGCGGTATCCAGGAGCGAAGGTCATGTGCCCCAATTCAGTAGAGCAGGAAGTTCCCGGCGAGCTTCCATCGCCCGCGCCTTTATCCGCCACACTCATCAACGCAGGTACAAACACTCCGCGCCCCGTGCTGGCCTTCAAGTTTGGCGGATCCTCTCTCCTGGGCGCTGAGCGCATGCTCCACGCCGCTAGCCTCGTCCGCGCTGCCTCCCGTTCTTCCAACGTAGTCGTAGTTGTCTCTGCCATGAAGGGCGTCACGGATCGCTTGCTCTCCATTTCTCGCCTTCTTGTCGGCAGGCAGCTCTCCGAGGCCCGTCACGAAGCCCAAAGCCTGATGGACTTGCACTTCGCCGTCCTTCGTGAATTCGATCTTCCCGAAGAGTCAAGAAGTCGCCTCCGCCACGTCCTTCATCTCCTCGGTTCCGATCTCCTCCACGAGATTCCTCCCTTTGGTTCCGTGCCTCTCACTCCTGAGCTGGCCGATCGCTTGGCCTCCTTTGGCGAAAGGCTAAGCGCGCGTCTCTTCTCCGCGGCCCTTGAAAGCTCCGGCGTTGCTTCCGTTCCTGTTTGTTCTTCGGACTTTGTTCTTACCTGCGACACCTTCCGCGACGCAAAGCCTGACCTCGAAGAAACCAAGCGCCGCGGTCGCGCGACTCTCCTTCCTCTGCTCGAAGATGGGCTCGTCCCAGTCGTCACCGGTTTCATTGGCGCCAGCCCTGATGGCCGCATCACCACGCTTGGCCGCAACAGCTCCGATTTTTCCGGAGCCATCGTCGCCCACGTCGTGGACGCCGCGGAGCTCGTCATTTGGACTGATGTGGATGGAATCTACACTCAGAATCCTCATTCATCGGCGGAAGCCCGCCTTCTCCAGGACCTCAGCTACGACGAAGCGCACGCTCTCGCCGCTTCCGGCGCGAAAGTTCTTCATCCTCACGTTCTTCCTCTAGCCGCGGAAACGGATATGACCGTCTGGATTCGTAATACCTTCAAGCCGCACGTTCGCGGCACTCGCATTGGCCACGCGCGCTCTGCTAGTGCGACCGTCAATGATTCCGTCCAGGCCGGAGGTGCAGCGTGAATTCCGTTTCTTCAGAGAATGGTGAGAAGATCGTCATGCCTCGCCTTTCGGATTTTCCGCTTCCGGGTGCCGCGACGAAAAAGTGGCGCGCCGGTGTACTCGGCGCGACAGGCCTCGTCGGCCAGCGCCTCGTCAAACTTCTTTCCGCTCATCCTTGGTTCGAGCTAACCGAAGTGGCCGCTTCCGAACGTTCTTCCGGCAGAACCTACGCCGAAGCCGTTCGCTGGCATCTCGACGGCCCTATTCCTGAATCCGCGCGCAATCTCCTCGTGAAAGGTCTCGATCCCAGCCTGGAATGTGACTTCGTTTTTTCCGCCCTTGATTCCTCGGTCGCCGGCGCCGCCGAAGAGGATTTCGCTCGCACGGGCTATCCCGTGGTCAGTAATTCCAAGAACCATCGCATGGATCCCGACGTTCCTTTGCTCATTCCCGAAGTCAATGCTTCTCATCTTTCAGCTATCCCCGCTCAGCAGCGGAATCGCGGCTACTCCACCGGATTCATCGTCACAAACCCAAATTGTTCCACTGCCGGGCTTGTCCTCGTTCTTAAGCCTCTCGCGGATGCTTTCGGCCTCGATAAAATTTTCGTTGTCACGTTACAAGCTATTTCCGGCGCCGGCTATCCCGGCGTCCCTTCTCTGGATATCCTCGGAAACGTCATCCCTTTCATCAGCGGCGAGGAAGAAAAAATGGAGGTCGAGCCGCAAAAGCTCTTGGGAAAATGGGATGGCGCGCGCTTTCTCGATGCGGGCCTTGGCCTCAGCGCTCACTGCAACCGCGTACCCGTCGCGGACGGTCACCTCGAATGCGTCTCGCTTAGCCTCAAAAAAATTGCTAGCCTCAAGGAAGTCCGCGAGGCGCTAGGCAATTTTGAAGTTGACTCTGAGTTAGCTGCTCTGCCAACTGCCGCCCGCCACCCCGTCCTTGTTATCGATGGCGATGACCGCCCGCAACCTCGCCGCGATGCACAGGCAGGGAACGGCATGGCCGCCGTTGTGGGCCGCATCCGCGAATGTCCCCTTCTGGACATCAAGCTGACGCTGCTCTCGCACAATTTAGTTCGTGGGGCCGCCGGCGCCGCGATGCTTAACGCCGAGCTTCTGGCCTCTCGCGGTTTGCTCGCCTATCGGATCATGCAGCAGGCTCAATTACCTCAATCCGTGACTTCCTGAAGTTCGCCAGAAGCCCGGAGACCTGACTTGGCTAACTCTTTTATCTGCAACACTTACGAGCAGCTCGTATCTGCTGAATCTAAAGCACTTACGGCACCCGTAAGTCCTTTATCTGCAACACTTACAAAATTCTGAGGGTACTCCCCAGCCGACTACGCGGCATCCACCACCCTCGTCTCCACTTCTGCCCCCTGGGCATACTTCTGAAGCAGCTCCGCCATCCGTTTCGTCCAGCCGTCCAACCCCTGCGGGCCGCCAAACGAAATCAGGATACCCACCACCCGTTTGGTCTGCTCCGTCACCATGGTTCTCTCGGAATCGCTCGTTGGACTTCCATGAGGTCCCGCCTCGTCGCAAAACACAGGCAAGCCTTCCAGATTCAAATCGTACTTTCCAATCCCTTTGTACGTCTCGCCGGCGCGTCCCGCGCGGAAGTGTATGTCTCCGTGAACACGGTCGAGATCATACAAACCGATTGGGAGCCGGCTTTCCACGCTCACAAGATTAATGATGTCCACGACATTGTTGATTCGCGGCAGGCCCTTTCCTGCGATCACGCGGCGAATCAATGCTTCCGCCGATCCGCGGTATCTCGCTGGATCTTTTCCAAGTGCTTTGTACGCCCGGCGCGTAGCCTCAATCGCGGCGGATTCGAGCACCGACTTCGGCTCCGGCAATTTCAAAATCTTCTCCGTGCACTCCTGCAACTCGCGCCCAAGATCCCCGGGCGATGCACAAGTATTTACCTGCGCGGTCACGCATCCCAGCGCTGTCCGCGGGGACGCTCGCAGAAGTTCTTCATCCAGTTCGACTTTGATCATCGCTCCAATTTGCTCCGGGTTCCCAAACGCAGTATCTCCGCCGCGCCAACGTCTCCCGGCGATTCCTCCGCACTCATGCTAAACTAGCACTTCTGTAGGCTCGTAGCTCAGTTGGTTAGAGCGCCACCTTGACACGGTGGAGGTCTGGGGTTCGAGTCCCCACGAGCCTACCATTTCCGCCAGGTCCAAACCGAAGACACAAGTAAAACTTTTGAGTTAAACGGATTTTTGGGCGATTCGTGAATTGTATGTTCTAGGCAGACTGGCAGCCGCACGAGCCGGTCACACTTTTTCTTCTCCGCCCACCTGAAATTGAACGCTACAAAAAATTAAACGCTACAAAGACAGTGAATTTAGACGACTGGGCAGGAACGGAATGTCTTGAGCCCATTGGAATGAGCTTTCGCGCGACCATTGATTTGCCGACTCACTTGTCCGCAGCTAATTGACCTTCAGAAAAAACTACGACTTCACTCCCACCTTGCGAAGAAACGTCATCATTGGACACCAATTGGTGAAGGCCGATTGCAACAGGTTCAGCCCCACAAAGGCCGTAAATAAGTACCAATACGGGCTAACCCAATACCCCAGCGCGAGCGAGAGTAAGACGAAAGCACCCGCGATCATTCTGAGATAGCGTTCCAGCGTCATGGTTTTGCCTCCTTTCAATTCGTTGCATTGACAAATTCGCTGCCAGCCAGAGCGGGCCCGCGTTGATTGCGTTGGCTGATGTAGTAGAGGATAGGCACAGTCATGCGAGAAAGAACCGTGGATGCAACCTCGCCAGCCATCAAGGAAATTGCCAGACCTTGAAAAATGGGATCGAACAGAATCACGCTCGCCCCGACAACTACAGCGGCCGCAGTCAAGAGCATGGGACGGAAACGAACGGCACCAGCATCTACCACGGCCTCCTCGAGCGACATGCCATTCGACCGGCGCAACTCGATAAAATCCACGAGAATGATGGAGTTTCGAACAATGATGCCGGCGCCGGCAATGAAGCCGATCATCGAAGTGGCCGTGAAGAATGCGCCCATCAACGCATGCGCCGGCAAGATTCCTACCAGCGTCAGTGGAATCGGCGCCATAATGATCAACGGCGTTGTGAACGATTTGAACCACGCGACCACGAGCACATAGATCAAGACCAGGACGGCGGCAAACGCGAGGCCAAGGTCGCGGAAGACCTCGACCGTGATGTGCCATTCGCCGTCCCATTTCACGGAATAATGATTGGTTTGCTCCGGCAGGGATGTTCCACTGTATTGCTTCACCTGATAGCCGTCGGGCATCGGCAGCTTGTCGATCGCGTCTCCGATCTTGAAAATCGCGTAAGCCGGGCTCTCCACAACACCAGCCACGTCTCCAGTGACGTAGATGACGGGCCGAAGATTTTTTCGATAGACGTTTTGGTCGATGGACCGCTTTTCGATGCGCGTGATCTCGCGAAGAGAAACCCCGGCACCGGAAGGTCCGGGCAATTTAAGCGCAGCGAGGTCTTCCACGCTGGAACGATCGGCGCGCGAAAGGCGCACTTCAATCGGAATGTCTTCCCTCGAAGAAGTGTCGTGAAGCAATCCCGCGGAAGCGCCGCTCAAACCGATCTGGACGGTGCGGGCAATTTCGGCGGCTGAAATACCCTGCAATGCTGCTTTGTCCAGGTCAGCCCTCATTTCGTACTTGGTCTGCGGGTCGTTTACGTACCAGTCCACGTCCACAACGCCGGGCGTTGCCTGGAAGATCTTCTTGATCTCTGCCGCAAGAGCGATTTGGCCTTTATAATCCGGCCCGTAAACTTCCGCGACGAGGGTTTGAAGAACCGGAGGACCAGGCGGAACTTCAGCAAGCTTGATGCGTGCCCCGAAAGGAGCGGCGATTCTATCGAGCTCCGGACGCAGCCGCTTCGCAATATCGTGGCTTTGCGCTTTTCGATTTCCGCCGGGGAGGAGATTCACCTGGATGTCGGCTTGATTCGGTTGCCGCCGCAAAAAGTAATGGCGGACTAACCCGTTAAAATTGTAGGGTCCGGACGTGCCCGCGTAGATTTGATAGTTGACGACTTCCGGTTGCTGCCCCAGATAACTTCCCAGCGTTTGTGCCACATGTGTGGTCTGTTCAAGCGGTGTCCCGTCTGGCATGTCAATGATCACCTGGAATTCGCTCTTGTTATCAAACGGGAGCATTTTTACTTGCACCCATTTCAAAGGAATTAGAGTGATCGCGGCGAGCAGAAGTGCGGCCACGCTGGCCAAGAAAAGCCAACGGCGCCGTGACTTGGCAATCAGTGGATTCATGAGGCGGCGATAGAAGCGCGTCGTCCAGCCTTCCGCTTCGTGCCCGGAATTCGTACGATCAGCAGAGTGGCGGAGAAGCCGCAGCGCTGCCCAAGGGGAAACTACGAAGGCGACAATCAGAGAGAAAAGCATAGCGGCGGATGCCCCAACGGGAATCGGATGCATGTATGGACCCATAAGTCCGCGCACGAATGCCATCGGGAGGATTGCGGCGATCACGGCGCACGTGGCAACGATTGTCGGATTCCCGACTTCATCCACGGCCTCGACCGCGATTTCCGTCAAGGAGCGGCCACGATTTTCCGGCAGGCGGAAATGGCGAACTACATTTTCAACAACGACGATCGCATCATCCACAAGGATGCCGATCGAGAAAATCAGGGCGAACAACGTAACGCGATTCAGCGTGTAACCGTAGAAATAAAATATGCTGAGAGTGAGTGCGAGCGTGACTGGGATAGCCAGCAGGACGACGCCGGCTTCCCGCCAGCCCAGGGCCAGCGCGATCAGCAGCGTGACGGAAAGTGTCGCCAGCAAGAGGTGCTTCAATAGCTCGTCGGACTTGTCTTTCGCGGTTTCTCCGTAGTTCCGCGTGACAGTAATGTTTAGATCGTCTGGGAGCAACCTCCCGCGAAGCGATGCAACTCTCGCAATTGCGCTTTGCGAGATCTGTGTTGCGTTCGCCCCCTTGCGCTTCGAGAGCGTAATCGTTACAGCAGGATATTCTGCGTTGAACACGGAACCAGTCTTGCCTCTAGCGCCCGCGAAAAGTACGTAGCTCTCGGGCTCCGCCGGACCGTCTTCAATACGCTCGGCGACATCGCGCAAGTACACGGCTCTGCCCGCGTGAACTCCGACAACCACCTGCTGCATTTCCTCCGGACGAGAAAAGAAGTTTCCCGCCTCGACCAGGATTTCCTGGTTGCCGCGCGCATAGCTCCCGGCCATGCTTCGGGTATCTGCAGCGCTTAACTGGGTCACAATGGAACTTGGGGTGAGTCCGTAGGCAGCCAACCGCTGTGTATCAAGAATCACGCGCACTTTGCGCGTCTGGCCGCCAATCAAAGTTGTTTCGGAAACGTCGTCCAATTGCTTCAACGAATTCTCGAGCTCACCTGCAATTCGCCGCAAATGGTAGGCGTCGTAGTTCTGCCCCCAGAGCGTCAGGGCCAAAATGGGCACGTCGTCAATCGAGCGGACTTTGATAACCGGCTGCGAAACGCCCTGCGGAATGCGATCGAAATTTGAATAGAGTTTATTGTAGGTCTTGACGATCGCGTCTTCTTCTTTCGTGCCCACGTAGAAGCGCACGATCACCATGCTCAACCCAGGCTGGCTGATGGAATAGATGTACTCGACTCCCGGAACTTCGCGGAGCAGTTTTTCCATCGGCACGGTCGCGCGCTCGGCGACTTCCTGCGCCGAGGCTCCGGGCATTTGCGCGAACACATCCAGCATGGGCACAACAATCTGCGGTTCCTCCTCACGTGGCGTCATAAATATGCTGAAAGCGCCAAGCCCAAGCGCGGCCACAATTGCCAGTGGCGTAAGTTTTGATTGAATGAAGGCACGAGCGGTTCGGCCTGCCAGTCGCAAGGCACGGGAATGAGCCGGCGGGATGGAAGCGGAACCGTTCATGGGTGTGTGGAGACACGCCTTCCGCTGAAGTCGCGGTTGCCGGGAATGGCGATGACTTTCTCGCCCTCTTGCAAACCGGAGAACACCTCGATCTGTTTTCCGGAGGATCTGCCAAGCGTGACGTACCGCAACCCGGCGACTCCGCTTTCGTCCAGCACGTAGATGCCCTGCAGCTGGCCACGAGTCACAACTGCGGACTCAGGGATGAGAATGGCAAAGCGCTCGCCGCGGGAAAATCGCGCTCGTCCGAATAGTCCGGAGCGCACGCCTTTGTTCGCGGGCAAATCAATCTTCACGAGGAAAGTACGGCTAGCGGGGTCGGCGGCCGGAACGATCTGCGCCACTTTCCCGGAAAGTTCCGCATTTCCAAGTGCGTCCACAACGACGAGGACAGTTTGCGCGGCGTGAACCATGCTTATATCGCTTTCGTCCACCGCCGCCTCCAAACGAAAATTTCGCGTGTCCTCGATGGTGAAAAGCGGCATGCCGGGTGCGGCGAGAGCGCCCAAGTCAACCCTTTTCTCCGTGATGACGCCAGAAAATGGAGCACGAACTTTCGAATAACCAAGCGAGGTCCGGGCTTGCGCTAACGCGGAATCGGACTGCTTCAATCCAGCCCGGGCCACTTCGCGGCGCGCCTCGGCGGTCTGGTATCGCGCTTTGACTTCATCAAATTCCTGGGGGCTGACGGATTTCTTTTCAAAGAGTTGCTGGTATCTCTTCAACGTGGCTTCAGCAAGCGCGAAATTTGAATCGGCTGCTACTGCTTCTTTCTGTGCGGCGGTCACCGCCGCGTCGGCTTGCTCGAGAGCTGCGCGAGGTTGCGAATCGTCCAGCGTGGCGAGCACCTGCCCGGCCTGAACGCGGTCTCCTTCGCGGACGCGAATCTCCATCATGGTTCCCATCATCTGGCTCGCAATCTGGCTTGTTTGCTTGGCCCGGACGGTGCCGGTGACCTCTAGCAAGTCCATGACGGCTGTCTTCCGCGCTATGACAAGCTCGACTCCACTCACTGCCTCTGGCGGGGCCGCTTCAGATGTGCGTACCTCCGAGCATCCCACCAGGCCGCCAATGAGAATTGCGGCCGACATGGAGAAAATAAGAATCGCTGATTTGCTGAGCTTCATGGCGTCACCACCGGGGATTGCGGATTCAGAGTTCCGGTCGCCAATTCCAGACTTGCGTAGCTGACGTGATACTGGTAGAGGGCTTCCCAATAATCCGCTTGCGTGCGCCGCGCCATCTCTTCTGCCGCAAGTAAATCCGTGATGGTCGAGAGCCCGGATTCGTAGCGGTCCTGGTTAATCCGCAAGCTTTCGCGTGATTCAGAGATGGATGCGCTCGCTACTTCCACCTGCCGGCGCGCCGCGTCCAAGTCATAGTAAGCGCGGCGAACCTCCAACTGGATTGCATCCCTCGCCATCGCTTTCGCAGCTGCAACTTTTTCCTCTTGTGCTCGCTCCCGAGAAAGCTGCGCGCGCTTGCTTCCGCCATCGAACAGGTCCACTTGGACTTCGAGCCCCGCCAGCCAGTTGTTTCCGCCGCCTCCACCTACAAACGTCGGGTTGTCGGCCTGCCAGCCGCCGAACGCGTTTACGCGGGGGCCAAAGGCGGACTTTGCTATCGCGGCGCTCTGCTTTTGTGCCTCTTCCTCCGATTGAATCCGCTTCAAATCCGGACGCATCTCCAGAGCTCTTTTCTCCGCGTCGGCAAGCGCTTCCTCGGGAAGCTTCTTTTCTTCGAGTGCGTTTGCGGGCTCAAATTCGCTTTCCGCCCCGAGCCCCATTGCATTGCTCAACTGTGCCCGCGCGAACGCTAGATTGTTTTGCGTTCGAATTAACTCTTGCTTCCGCGTCGTCATCCTTACTTGCGCGCTTAAGTAGTCGGATTGCACCGTCACTCCGCTCTCATAACGATCCTTGCTCCGGTCGAGAATTGCCTGCGCCGTCTTTGTTGCCTGCTCTGCGACTTGCAAATCCCTTTTTGCCAGCAGCACGGCGTAGTAGGCGTTAATCACGCGGAAGATCACTTCCTGGTCGGTCCGCTCCAACTGGTGCCCGGCTGCGTCTTTCACATGTTCCGCGCGCGTTACCGCGCGCCAACTTGCGAACGAATCAAAGAGATTCCAGGTTCCTCCGAAGCGGGTCGAGTAATTTCCCAGCGGCGCCGGTGTATTCAGCACGCTTAGCGAAAAATCGTTTTGAGAAAATCGATGCTGGCGCAATTTGCTGCCGAAGACATACACCGGATCGTTGCCCAGGGTGGCCGTTTCCGAGAACATGAGATGAGGAAGCAAAAACGAGCGAGCTACCTGTATGTCCGCGGATGCCGCCTTCTTTTCGGCCAGAGCGGCTTTTCGTTCCGGATTTTTCTCCAACGCGATCTTCACGGCATGTTCGAGCGTCAGGGGCGAGGCCTCGCGTGCCTCTTGCCCTCCCGCCATCCCCGGCAAGACAAGAAGCAGGAGCGCGACAACCAACGCGTTAATTCGTGTCCGGCAGCGGATATCGCAAGTCATGGTCAGCCCGCTTCTTCGTTATCGCCCCTCATCCTTTAATCTCAACCGGGACCGGCTTCATCCATTCCGCGGTCTCTTCAACGATCTCGTAGCTCGTCTCAATGCTCGCCGTATGTTTCACCATTGCTCCGACCGAGCAATATTTCTCTTCCGAAAGCCGGATGGCTTCTTCGATTGCTGTCGGGGAGACATCGAGGCCGGTAACCACATGGCGGATCCGAACCGCGGTGTACACTTGGGGCGGGCGCTCTGCCTGGTCGGCCTCGACGCGCACTTCGTAACTCGTGATTTTTTGGTGGTACTTTTGCCGAAGAATCGTGATGACATCAAAGGCCGTGCAACCCGCCAGCGCGGCGGCGACGAGTTCAATCGGCTTGGGGCCGCTGCCTCCAGCTGCGTCATCCAGCAGAAAGTGGTGCTCGCTACCGGTGGTGGCAATAAACTGTCGCCCGCCTTTAGATGGCTGAGCGAGATGGACTTGCGCGCTAATCATGGGTTTTCCCCGGGCTCGTGCTTCTTTTGCCCTGACGAATAAATGCAATCGGGTGGAGTTTGTTACAGGTATTTTGAAATGACTGCCTGGGGTGGCGAGCTACTTTTGAGCCGGGGAGACCGCGCTATTTCTTGTGATTTTTGCCATCACGGTCTGATATTGCGAGATCAATTCGCGCCGGAGACGAGCAGCCGCGTCCGGATCGGGCGTTTCATTTGGAGTGGATTTGCACTGTTGGATTGAGTTCTCCAGGCTCGACAAAAACGCCTTGCACGGTTCACAACCTTCGAAGTGTTTTTCCAGTTCTTCGCACAGCGAGTCATCG
Organism: Candidatus Acidiferrum sp.; assembly: GCA_035279745.1. Taxonomy (GTDB): domain Bacteria; phylum Acidobacteriota; class Terriglobia; order Acidiferrales; family UBA7541; genus Acidiferrum. Next base: position 182,280 of record DATEHE010000018.1, read on the forward strand.
AGTTCGTCGTCGAGATAGTTGGATAACTCGGCGAACATCTCTTTGCAACGGCGCTGCCTAGGTTTTTCTGCAACAACTGCGTGCGATTTCCCCGTTGGTTCTCGAGAGAGTTGCCGACCCTGTCGGGCAAGCTCCTTCCGCACGAACAAGCGCGCGCGATGTAATCGTACTCGAATCGTCCCCGGTTGCAGGCCGGTGATTTCGGCGATGTCCGCGTCAGAAAGTTCTTCCATGTCGTGCAGCACCAGTATCACGCGATAATCCGGAGGCAACGTCTGCACGGCTTCCCGGAGGCGCTTCGCAGTTTCCTTTCGCAGAAGCGAGGTCTCCGGCGTGCCCTCAGCTTTGCCCGACAGACTTTCAAGTTCGCGCCGGTCTGGCATCAGTTCCTCCAGCGACAAGGTTTGCTTAGGTGCGAACTTGCTCTTGCGGCGGCTCATCAGGCAGCGTGTCCGGGCCACTTTGTACAGCCAGACCATCAACGCTTTCGGGCTCTCAAACAGGCTGAGCTTCGGAACCGATTGCAGCAGCACTTCCTGCATCGTATCCTCCGCATCCTGCTTCTGCCCGCACACTTTCATGCTGAAGGAGTAGACCGTGCCCTGCAAAAGGGCCAAGGCGGCTTCGAGGGACTTCCGGTCTTTGTTTTGGATTAACCTGCCCGCTTCTTCGATTTCGGGGCGCATTGGAGCAACTCTAACACGGCCAGCAGTCGGGCCACATCTCCTCGCCCGAGCAGTGGCTGTTAAAGAGTTAGGTTACAGAGTTTCGGTCCAAATCGGCGCGTTCGGCCATTTGGACGGGACTAAGACCGGATCATCGTCAGGAGCATCTTGAACCTGGTTAGCGCCTTCAAAGAATGGGGCTTATTCGCCGGCATGAGAACCGCCTCTCCCGACTTTGTCACGAGCGGTTTGCCTGCCACGACAATTTCCGCCGAGCCCTCCAAGAGATGCGCCAGCGCGTCAAACGGCGCCGTATGTTCGCTCAACCCCTGCCCCTCATCAAAAGCGAAAAGTGTGACCGTGCCTGTCGCGCGTTTAACGAGTGTGCGGCTCACGACTGCGCCGTCTTGGTAGGCTACGAGTTCGACTAGCGGGGTCACCTCCGCGACGGGGAGTTCATGTTTGTTTTGCTGCTGTTCTGCACTCATCTTAGAGGCCTCCGAGAGCGTCCGATCAGCAATTTCCCTTGGGTAAGTGTTCAACCAGGCGGAGCTTAATTCGATCGCAGTTTCAATTCGCCACCATCGCTGCGCGCCTTTTCCTCGAGACGTACCCAAACTCGTTGCAGCTCTTGGATGGTCTCATGGTCAACTAATCCGGAGTAAGCGAGCGGTGGACATTCGTCCGCTACTTGGACCGGGCATCCGTCATGCAGCATGTTTTGAGAAAGGAGAATCTGCTTCAGAGTCACTTCATACCGGCCGCCGCAAGCAGCGCAAGGAACCTCTATGGCCAGTTTGTCGAGAATATCCATGTTCGCGTCCTTTGTTCCAGAAAGGTCTGAGCGGAATTCTGCTCTGTCGCGAGGACCCGGTTCCAGACTATGAAGTCACTTCAAGCGACGCCGCGCCGCCTTTTTAAGTTTTTTCGCCTTCGGCTGCGCAACCTTCGTCTCGGAGAGCCAGGAAAGCGTGAGTAAGAAAGCACTCTCCTCGGTAGCTTCGACATCGTGTGGCACGGACTCATCCAAAGCGAGCAAATTGCCCGCTGGCAAATCTACGATCTGTCCTGGTAAATGGAGCCGCACATGGCCACTGAGCGTGTGCACAGAAATTCTCGCCGACGCCGTGTGCTCATGCATCCGGGTGTTCGCTTTCATCGCAATCAGAACGATGCGCATGTCCTGGTGCTTGACGAGAGTTTTCGAACTTCTCCCGGCAGGGTGATTCCACGATTCATCTTCGTGCAATTGGGCCAGTTCACTCCTCAGGTCAAACTGCAAGCGAGGCTTGTCCAGGGTGCCTTCGATAAATTTGTGGCCGAGATGAGACTGTTCACGAGGTGAAGCCGACGAAGTGGGCATGGGCATCCTCCGATTCGAGTCTGAGCTGAAGCGATGTAGAGAGGGCCCTGCGGATGCTGCGCAGCATGGCGGTCAGCCTGAGCCTCGGGCTCTTCACCTGCCGATCGCAGAATGAGAAATGGTGAGGCCGGCTAAAGTACAGCTTCAGACCAGCACATTGTATCGTAGTGCGATATGTACTTCAATCTGCCTTTGTTTCGCAGTCAATTACGGAAATCCATTTCTCGACAGAGATCACCGTTATGGACTTCGGTTCCAGCTTGAGCTCCAGCCGCCCGCCCTGGACGCTTGCGGAAATGGGCCGCGGCACAACTGCGTTTGGCGCATCGAATGTGTTCACGCTATCCACCTTTGATGCCGAGAGCGTCTCTCCTTTTGCAGATTTCGCGGCGCTGCCCGTCAGGCTGATCTCAATTTCGGCCGAACGCTCCGGGTCTACATTTGTGATTTCCATCCACAACCTACCCGAAGTGTCCTTCGCGGCGATGGCGTCCACGCGCGGCAATGTGATGTCGCCCTGCGTGTAGCTTCCGGCGTTGTAGGTCACTGGCACAAAAGTTGAATCTTGAAATGGCACATACATCTTGAAGACGTAATAGGTCGGCGTCAGAACCATTTTTGCGTCGTCTGTCATGATCATTGCCTGGAGCACGTTGATCATCTGAGCGATGTTCGCCATGCGCACACGGTCCGCGTGCCGGGCAAAAATGTTCAGGTTCAGTGCGGCAAGAATGGCGTCACGAAGGCTGTTTTGCTGCACGAGAAAGCCGGGATTCGAACCGGCCAGCGGCGCATACCAGGCGCCCCATTCGTCCACCACAAGCGCCACTTTTTTTGGGGGGTCGTACGTATCCATGATTGCCGAATGCTTGCGAATCAGCTCGTCCATATCCAGGGTGGATTTCAGAATCTGGCCGTATTCGGTTTCTCCGAAACCAACGGACTTGAACGACGGTGGCCAGCGTACAACAGTATACGAGTGCATAGAGAGGCCGTTGATATCCCAGCTCCACGCGTGGTGCTGATACGCTTTCATGATCGTGCGGGTCCAGTCCGTCCATTCAGCATCGCCGCCGCCCGGGCCAACCGCGATCTTCAGCATCTGATTCTTTTCTTGTTGCGCGGGGTTATAGTTTCGCGCGTAGCGGCTGTAGATTTTGAGTTGGCTGAGATAGTAATCGGGCGTCATACTTCCGCCGCAACCCCAGCTTTCGTTTCCGATTCCCAGAAAGCCGACTTCGTACGGGGCCGGATGCCCATTAGCAGCGCGTTCTTTTTCCAAAGTTGTTGGCTGTGCCGCAGTCATATACTCCAGCCAGTCCGCCGCTTCGTGCGCGGTCCCTGAGCCGACGTTGATTGAGACATAAGCCTTCGCGCCGATCTGATCGAGAAAATCCATGAATTCATGTGTTCCGAACGTGTTTGGCTCGACGACCCCACCCCAGTTTGGATTGAGCGTGATGGCTCGCTGCGGGCCAATGCCGTTTCGCCAGTGATATTCATCGGCAAAGCAGCCGCCTGGCCAGCGCACGTTCGGAACGTGAATCGCCCGGAGCGCCGCAACTACATCGTTGCGGATGCCTCGCGTATTCGGAATGGGAGAGTCAGGTCCCACCCAGATGCCGCCATAAATTCCGTGGCCAAGATGTTCTGCGAACTGGCCGAATAGATTTTTATCAATTTTTGCGCCAGGCTGAGATTCGTCCACTGACAATTCGATTTTCTGTGCCGCGGCGGTGGAAGCGGTTAGACCCAATGCAATCAGAAGTAAGCAGAGGTGGATTGCGCCAACGCTCCTCGAAACTTTGCGAATTGATCCCGCAAGCACTTGGACAAAGCCGGCTCCGCCATTCGTACTTGCCGCGGACGCACTTTGGCCGGAATCCGATCCTCGAACTGTGCACAGAGGCCCTTCTATTGGATCTTCACAAGTAGGTCTAAGACGCATGCGTCTCTCCGCGTCCGCGAGATTTACATCTGCACAGAGGCCGAAGCGATTTCATATTCAAGCAATCGTTTACGTGGCCCAGCTCATCCGGCAAGAGATTCTAAACAATCTTCACTTGTCCTGGAAGACTGCAAACTGCGAACGCCAATAGGCACATCCCTGCGCTCCATTTTGCCATCGGCATATCCGGAGTCGGCCTAAATGAGCGCTCTTCAATGTTTCTAATTAAACGCAAACCGAGAACGTCTCGTCGCCCCCGGCTTAAGGTCTAGATTTGCGCCTCAGTTATTGAGGCTGTATCACTACGAAACGCGTCACCGAGCCGCGCTTCAATAACAGCAGGACTGACTGCCCGCGCGCTCCGGAAAGTGCTGCCTCGTATTCCGCAACATTGCGCACCGGTTTGCGGTTCACTTCCTGAATGAGGTCCCCGCGTTCGATGTCGGCGGCGGCCGCGGCGCTTGAGGGATCCACCGATGTCACAACGACGCCCGGCGTGCTTGCCGAAATTCCCAAGTCGTTTGCAATCTCCGGCGTCAGGTTTTGTACCTGAATTCCTTCGAGAGCCTTTGTCGAGCTTGCGCTGCTCGTCGAAGCCGCTGCGGACTCAGACAATTCGTTCAATGTGACGTCAACATCCCGCAAGTGGCCATTGCGTGAAATCTTCAAGTGAACCGCCGACCCAGGAGCGAGTTCCGCGATATGGACACTCAGATCCTCCGGAGTGTTCACCATCTCACCGTTTAATTCCAAAATAATGTCGCCGCGCTCGATTCCTGCCTTCGCCGCCGGGCTGCCTGGCGTTACATCGGCTACTAGCGCGCCTCCGCCCTGATTCAGCCCAAAGGCCTTCGCCATGTCTGCGCTCACCGCTTGTACGGTAACGCCAAGGTGTCCGCGAATCACTTTGCCATGGTCCACGATCTGTTCCATCACGTTGCGAGCCATGTTGATGGGGATTGCGAAACCAATCCCCTGATTTCCATTTCCTCCACCGGTGAGAATCGCTGTGTTGATTCCGACCAGGTCACCGTGCAAATCCAGAAGCGCGCCCCCTGAGTTCCCGGGGTTGATCGCGGCATCCGTCTGGATGAAATCTTCATAGTGCTCGATCGTTCCGTCCAGTTCCCGTTGTGTCGCGCTTACAATTCCAGACGTGGCAGTCTCGCCTACGCTAAACGGATCACCGATGGCAAAAACCACGTCACCGACTTTCAATTTCGAAGAATCGCCCAACGTCAAGGTCGGCAGGTCGGTCGCTTCAATTTTCAGAACTGCAATATCGGTGCGAGAATCCGTGCCAATCACTTTCGCCTTGTACTTCTTTTTGTCCCTTGTGAAAACCTCGATGTCCGTCGCGCCATCCACCACGTGATTGTTGGTCAGCAGGTATCCATTCGGATTCACGATGACTCCCGATCCGAGGCTGTACTCTCGCTCGGTTTGTGGCTGGGCCGACTGATTGCCGAACTGGTCTCCGAAGAATTGCTGGAAAAAAGGATCGTTGAAGTTAAAGCCTGGAAATCCATTCCGCTGCTTCACCACTTTGGTCGAGGAAATGTTCACTACCGCAGGCAGCGCTGGATCGATGACTGAAGCATATCCGTTTTTGAAATCCGCCAGGCTGACCGGTGCCGGGGAACTATCGATCTTCAGTGGCACTTTGCCGCCATACGGACTGCTTCTGCCGATTTGCGGGACGAAGATAAACGCGAACAGTCCAAGAACCAGAAACCCCAGAACGCAAAGAACCACGATCCCAAGTCGGCCAAGACTAGCTTTCGGTCCGGGTTTCACCGGGATCAAGTGCCACGGATGAATTTCTGGGTTGGAATTCCTCATGTCGGTTCTCCTCCATTCGCACTATCTCTGTCTGCTTTTTCCCTTTCTTCCTCAATCGCGAACTCGCAAGTCTTCACCCGCCGCCCACCATTTTTCGCGACCGATGATGACCGCGCGACGAAAGATGCGCGAATGGTCGCATCTCCGCGTTCGGCCTGGAGCGCGCGGAATCGCAAACACAAGATTTCACCGTCTGGGATGTTTCAATCTTGATGCCGGAGGGAACTCATGCTGTCGCGAATCGGAAAATACGCCGGAATGAGCGACAACAAAGCTCCTCCGCCTGAGGAATGCCACAGTGAAAAGCCACAGGGCCCTCGTTCCACGCACCTAACTAAGCTGGATGTATCGTAATACGATATGGTTGCTCGCGCCAGAGGCAACGTGCGTCCCGTAGCCACGGCGAGAATTAGTACCTCGCGCAAACAATCTCTTCGCTTCGGCTCCCGTTTTCGCTCAATCGTGAATCTTCTTGGCCGGGGTCGCGGCCGCGACTTCGCTGCGCTGAGATTGATTTAATTTGGAAGCGTTGCAGTCGTCCGCGCCATCGAGGCACTCGCTCAAATTATGGTCGAGCTCCGCGTGGGCCACATCCTGGCGCTCATCGCTGTTGAGCTGAGACTGGTCGCATTCGCCAAGCACTTCCAGGCAATTCTGCAGGTTGCGGTCCTTGTTCGAGTCAGCCACAACTTGTTTTTCGTCGGGCGTGATCAGGCTCTGGTCGCAATCTCCGGTTCCGTCCAGGCAGGTCTGCAGATTGTGAATCCGTTTTGCTGTTTCGACTTGCTGGCGCTCGTTTGGCGTGAGCCGGGATTCGTCACACTCGCTCATGGTATCCATGCAGTTCTGCAGGTTACGGTCCCGGTTCGCGCGAGCGAGATCTTGTCGTTGGCTGGCGTCGAGTTGTTTGGTATCGCAGTCGGAAAAGCCGTACAGGCACTCGAGAAAATTGCGGTCATGAGCCGCGGCACGCACTACCTGCTGCTCTTGCGTCGTAAGCGCGGTCTGATCGCAAGTTGAATAAATGTCCATGCAATTGGCGAACGCTTCCGAATGTTTTGTCTTTCCCGTCCGGGCGGCTGCACACAGGGGCAGTCCGGCGAAGACCAGCAATGCGGCAAGCGTTCCGTTCATCCATTTCATAAATCCCCCTGCGCAACGATGTGGCGTACGCGACGAAAAGACATCTGCAACCGGAATCGGCTAATCCGTTCATTTGGACGCCTCGGGATTCGCAAGTGTTGCCCGCAAAAAAGCAAATGTATCGCAACACGATATTCGTGCCCCGACGAAGACACGCGGCACCCACCACGATTCTGTGAATATCGTAATGCGATATATCGCTGCAACTAGCCGCGCATATTGCTTGTCTATGTGCTGTCTTGCGTCACCGTCCGGCATCCGCGTGATAAAAGCACATGCACCCACTGAATCAAGCAAAGGCGCCTAGGGAGGAAGCTGCCTTACTCGGAAGAGGGCTGCATCGCCTGAACGGATAAGGTGGCTGCGCTGCCGCCAAAGAATCATCCTTCAGGTTCTGGTTGAATATCATTTTTGTTAGTCTTGAAGCATGCTACTCGAGCACCTTGGTCTCATTGGGAACTGCCAACTATCTGCCCTCATTGATCGTTCTGGCGAAATTGTCTGGTGTTGCATGCCCAGATTTGATTCGGAGCCAGTCTTCTCTACACTTCTCGACAGAAAAGAAGGCGGGCGGTTCATCGTCGGCGCGGCGGATGGCGAAGAAGGCGAACAGGCCTACATTGAAAATACAAACATTCTGGAAACACGCTTCAATACGCAGTCAGGGGCTTTTCGAGTTCTCGATTTTGCTCCTCGTTTCATTCAGTACGATCGCACCTTTCGCCCCACACAACTTTTCCGCATCGTCGAGCCTCTCGAAGGCACGCCTCGCATTCGTGTGGTCTGCGCTCCCCGGCTCGGCTGGTCGAAAGCAGTTCCCACACGCATTAGCGGCTCGAACCACATGCGTTTCGAAGGTTTCGAAAGTCAGCTTCGCCTGACCACCGATATCCCCATTTCCTATCTCACCGAGCAGTCCTTCACGTTAACTGGCCGGCAGCACCTTGTTCTTTCCTGGGGTACACCTGTCGAAGAATCTCTCCACTTGCTTGTCGAACGCTTCTACGGTGAAACGTTGCGTTACTGGCAACGTTGGGTGAAACGTTGCAATGTTCCGCCGCATTATCAGGACGCCGTGATCCGCTCTGCCCTTGCGCTCAAATTGCACTGCTTCGAGGATACCGGAGCCATCATCGCGGCAATGACCACTTCAATTCCCGAATCGCCCGGCAGCGGGCGCACTTGGGACTATCGCTATTGCTGGCTTCGCGATTCCTACTATTCGCTCGGCGCCTTCCGCTTACTCGGTCAATTCGAGGAGCGCGAAGCCTTCATCCATTACCTCTTAAACATTGCCGGCGGCTCTCCCGATCTGAATCTTTCTCCGCTCTACCGAGTGGATGGGACTCCCTGCCCAGACGAGCAAATTCAGAAATCCTGGCCTGGCTACAACGACGACGGTCCGGTTCGCGTCGGGAACGAAGCGGCAAAGCACATTCAGAACGATGTGTTTGGCGAAATGGTTCTTGCGTTAGCGCCCATCTTTCTCGATGAGCGCTTCAGCGCGGAGCGCTCCAAGGCCGTGCTTCGCCTGATTGAGCGATTGGCGCGCAAAGGAATTTCTTTGGCCGGGGTGCCCGACCCAGGCATCTGGGAATATCGCACCGAGTGGAAGCCTCAAACTTTTTCCAACCTGATGTGCTGGGCCGGAGCTGACCGCATGGCCCGAGTCGCTGCCTTGCACGCTCCCGGCCTCGAGTACGAGTTCCGCTCGGCTACCGAACGCATTCGCGAAGAAATTCTCGAAAAGGCCTGGTGCCCAGCTATGAATAGCTTCGCCGCCAGTTACGGCTCTCACGATCTGGACGCCTCGCTCCTGCAAATGGCCTATCTCCGATTTCTCCCGTTCGAAGATGTTCGCCTCTCCGGCACCATACAAGCCGTTCAACGCGGCCTCACGCATGATGGCTGGTTATACCGTTACAGCATGGACGACGGTTTCGGCTCCCCTACTGTGGCTTTCACCATTTGCACGTTTTGGCTCGTCGAAGCCCTGGCCGAGATTGGCCACAAAACCGAGGCCAAAGCCGTTATGGACCGAGTGCATTCGACGCTAGGCGGCCTGGGTCTCATCTCCGAGGATTATGAGACTTCTCACATGCGCATGTGGGGCAATTTCCCGCAAGCCTACTCCCATGTCGGCCTGATTCACGCCGCTTTCGCCGCCTCTCCGGAGTGGCCCGACATCATGTAAGAGCGTCCTCTATTCCACACCCAGCTTTTGGTTTCGTTTCCATCTCTCTGAGTTTTGTTACACGCACGCGGAGCTTGCTCATCCAGTTCGCGCTCAGGAAATTCCCACGTTCAACCCCTGCGTTTGTGACGCATATCACGGAAAACCGTGGCTGTGGTCACGGAAACTTCTCCCTCCTCCACGCCAAACTTCCGCGGAGGAACGTTCCATGGTGATAAGTCGGCCGGGCATGCGAGTCGATTTCAAACGCATCATGTTTCTTACGGATTTCTCCGAGCCCTCTTGTGAGGCTCTCCCGTTCGCCATGGCGATCGCGCGCGGATATGGTTCCCGAATCTGCGCTGTTCATATTCTCGTTCCTTCACCCTACGACTACATGTCACCGGAAGCTGCGGTCAATCTCCTCGACAGTCAAGAAGAATGGGCCAAGAGCGAGATGGCGCGCGTCGAAGCGCAATTGACCGGATTGCCCCGCGAGGTCGTCATAGAACGCGACGGCAACCTTTGGGATGGTGTTGCTCGCGTGGCCCAGGAGCACAGCATTGATTTGATTGTTCTCGGAACCCATGGCCGCACTGGTCTCAAAAAAGTCCTGCTTGGCTCTTCCGCGGAGGAGGTGTTCCGCCGGGCACACGTGCCCGTCCTCTTGAGCGGACCCAACGTGCGCGTAGGCGCGCACACCGCCGGCCGCTTTCGCTGCGTACTTTTTGCCACCGACTTCAACTCGGCGTCCAAGCTTGCCGCCCCCTACGCCGTATCCTTAGCCCAAGAAAATCAGGCGAAATTAATTCTGCTTCACGTTCTTCCGCAGCCAAAACCAGGAAAAGCCCCCAAACCCGGCGAGCTCTCCGTAGCCGAGGCCATGCATCAATTAACCGAACTGATCCCCCAAAATAACGATTTGTGGTGCCGTCCTCTTCCGCTCATCGCTCACGGCCATGCTGCGGAACAGATTCTTGCGACCGCAGAGGAGCAAGGCGCCGACCTCATCGCCCTCGGCGTCCGGGCGACGGGAGCTCTCGGCCGCACAGCAACGCGGGTGCAGCGGGATATTGCTTATGAAGTCCTGGCCCATTCCACCTGCCCCGTCCTGACGGTCCGGGACGACGCTCCCGCCGAATTCTCTCTTCCGCTCGGAGAGAAGGAGACCATGCATGATCATTAAAGTAAGAGGCGGGTTCCAGGTCGTTTCAAGCAAGGGAAGAAATTTGGGCGGCCCTTACAAAACTCTGGCCGCGGCCAAAAAGCGGCTTCGACAGGTGGAATTCTTCAAACATCGCAAAGTCTAGCTCGCAGCGACTCTAGCCGCCCTTGGCGTTCCGTTTCTCCTGCCACAACCCTCTCGAAAATATTTTCTCGCTTCCCTCGATTTTAGGCTGCAACAGCCCGCACGGGCGCCGGCGCCAGCTGTCCTTCGTAAAGCGCTTTCAGGCTTCGCAAGATCTCCTCGGACGACAACTCGCAGTAACCTTCCCATTTGTTCAGGTCTCCGTGCAGGAGAATATCGTCCATTGACAGCAAACCCTGCGGAACGCCATTCGCATCCACCACCGGTAAGCGTCGCACGTGCATCGTCGCGATCGTACTCAACGCTTCATGGATGTCGTCGTTGGGCTTGCACGTATGCACCTTCTGCGTAGCAATTTCACCCACCGTCAAATCCCCAGGCAATCGGTTTCGCGTTCCCATGGCGATACAGATGTCCCGGTCCGTGACGACTCCCGTTAATTTCCCATCCTCACCGATCACTGGAAGCAGTCCGCAGTTCTGCTCCCACATCAACTGCACTGCCTGGCCTATGTTCGCGTTTGCACCGCAGGTAATCGCGGGCTCACTCATAACCTCTCGCACTTTCATACAAACTTCTCCTTCGAAGCCGTCGCCCTCTCATCTTCAGGCTGCTGTTTAATCAGCCCCCAGGCTTTCGAGCGCGGCCCGGTTGGAAATCATCAGGTTCGAGCCATGCAATGCCACGAGATGATTGCTCTTGAACTCGCTCAGCGTCCTTGTAACGGTTTCGCGCGTTGTCCCGATCAACGCCGCGATCTCTTCGTGCGTCAGCGGCAGTTTGATCTGGGTTCCCTGTTCCGTCTGCTTGCCCCCGGCAGACATATCCAGCAGCAGCCTAGCCAGTTTTTCCGGCGCCGAACTCGAGAGCCCCACCGTGCGCAATTGGCTGCAAGCTCCCTGGTAAAGCGACATCAACTGTTTTACGACTCCTTGGTACACCTCCGGATGTCTCGCGATGAATCGCAGGAAGTCGTCCCGGCGGATGTAGGCGACTTGACACGGGTGAATGGTTTCGGCTGTAGCCTCATACGGCATTCCCGCCATCGTGGACATCAACCCAAGCACCTCGCCGGGCTTCGCGATTCTCAAAATTAGAGTCTTTCCGCCGCTCGAACTGATCGAAAGCTTCACCTCTCCTTCGCAGAGCACAAACACTCCGCGCGGGTCCTGCTTCTCAAGGAAAAGCACGGCTCCCTCCGGGTACGTCGAGGAAGATCGAATCTCATCAAAATCCTTCAAGGCCGCCGCCGACAATTGGCAGAAAAAACCGCTCGCCTTCACCTTGCACGTTTGGCAGTGTTCGCTCGTTTCCAATCCGTAGGGACCCTTCATTTTAGTATCCTCCGTTCTGTTCTGCTTCCGCTTGCCTGATTCGTTCCGCAAAGTATTTGGTTAAGGGCGAATCCGCCAGGATCTCCGCAGGGTTCGCTCGATAGATTTGCCGCAGCATTTCTGTTCCCCGGCAGTCCATGAACGTCACCTCGCGCAGGTCAAGCCGTATCCTCCTGGCTCCAGTTTCTGCTCTCACCGCGTGCCACGCTCTCTGACACTCCGCCACCCATGGCCCCATCACTTTTCCATCCAGCTTCAGGGTGACCATGCTGCTCCCCAACTCCACGGAAATTCTCAGCACACCTGTAGAAATGCATTTGGTGCGCCACATCACACGCAATTGTGCTTTAACCCCACAATCGCCGGAACTCTCAGTTTTAGTTGGACTTATTCTTCAGCTTCCTGAGACGCGGAAATCGCGCGCCGGAATTAGCCAGAGGTGACGAGACGATATTTCGTCAGAGGGGCTAAATATAGTCTTTTCGCTTGATTCCGAGCTTCTTCATCTTTGAATTCAACGTCGTGCGTTTCACTCCTAACCGCGTCGCAGCTCCGTCAGCTCCTCCGATAAGCCCTTTGGCTTCTCGAAGTACCTTCAGAATGTGTTCCTTCTCCGCGTTTTCCAAATTGGGATTCGATTCCCCATTAGACTCAACATCAATCTCCAGTTCGGCCAGCGGCGCCCGCAGCACAGGACCCTGGGTTAGAATCACGGCCCGTTCCATGAAGTTTTCCAACTCGCGTACGTTCCCCGGCCAGCGCCAGTTCCGCAGCACTTCCATGGTTTCCTCGGGCACTGTAGCGATCTGCCGGTTCATTCGTCTCGAGTGCTTGTTCACAAAATAGTTCACCAGAATCGGGATATCCTCGCGCCTCTCCCGCAGTGGCGGGATTTCCACGGGGAAAACTTTCAGCCGGTAATACAGATCGCTCCGAAATTCGTTCGCCGCCACCATTTTTGTCAGATTCTTGTTTGTCGCGGCAATCAAGCGCACATTTACCGGAATCGTCTTCGTGCCTCCCAGCCTCTCAAACTCTCTTTCTTGCAAAGCCCTGAGTATTTTCGGCTGCAACTCCAACGGCAAGTCCCCAATTTCATCCAGGAATAGCGTTCCTTCATGCGCCAGTTCGAGCCGCCCGATCTTCTGTGCCAGCGCCCCAGTAAACGCCCCTTTCTCGTGCCCGAAAAGTTCGCTTTCCAGCAACCCTGCCGGAATCGCTGAACAGTTCAGCTTCACGAACGTTCGCTCGTGCCTCGGGCTCAATTCGTGAATCGCTCGGGCAACCAGTTCTTTGCCTGTTCCCGTCTCTCCGAGGATGAGTACAGTGGCCTCCTCCTTCGCCACTGTTTCCACTTGCTTCAACACTTTCTTCAGTGCCCGGCTCTCTCCGACGATTTCCTCGAAACGGTATTCCGTCTGAATTTCATCCTCGAGGTAGCGCCGCTCTAATTCCCCGCGCCGCAGCGCTTCCTCATCCAGCTTCTTCTGCGTCAGGTCGCGCACCACCGCGAGTATTGCGGCTCCCGGTTGCCCCTCGATTGGCCCCAGCATGATGTCCACTGGAAATTCACTCCCGTCCTTGCGCCGGGCAAACAGTTCAAGGCCCGCTCCCATGGAACGCACCCGCGGGTGCGCCGTATAATCTTCGCGCTGCGCCGTGTGTCCATGACGAAATTTGTCCGGGACTAGCATTTCCACGCGCTGTCCCACCAGTTCAGCCCGCCCATATCCGAAGATCCGCTCAGTCTGGGCGTTCACATCTGTGATTTTTCCCGATTCGTCAATCACCAGAATGGCGTCCGGTGAAAACTCAAACAATGCTCTCAACCGCGCTTCGCTTCGCCCCAACGATTCTTCCGCCGTCTTTCTCCGGCTAATATCCCGCACCACCGCAATGACGTAGCTCGCCCCTCTCTCCTGGAAAGGGCTGAGCATAATATCCACCGGGAATTCCGTGCCATCTCTTCGCAACCCGTAGAGTTCCAGCCCCGCCCCCATTGGCCGGATTCTCGGCTGCGCGCCGTAGCTTGTTCGATGTTCCGGATGAAGCTTCCGGAATCGCTCCGGGATCAGCATTTCAATCGGCTTGCCAATTAACTCCTGCCGCGCGTACCCGAACAATCGGTCCACTTGTGCGTTGACCTGGACAATCCGCCCTTCCCCATCGGTCACCAGCACAGCATCCGGAGACGATTCGTACAGCTTCTCGAACAACGCCTCGGAAGGCAGATTTTTGTCTGGTCTGGGATCGGCTTCGCTCATCGCCGGGATTCCTGTCGGGGAGTCATCTTGAGCCGTGCAATCATCTTGTGGGTGGCGCCAGCGTCTGTCCGTTTCGCGACGCGTTTTGGGCGCCCCGCTTCAATCGTTTTGACGCCCTTGAGTATAACTCATCTCTTATATCCCACTGTTTACGAAGGATTTACTTCCGGGCGTGCGGCGCGACATCCTTTTCTGTGATTTCTATCACTGATTTTTCCCGGCCGGAAAGCCATACTTTGGATGGAGAAATCTCGAATGAGTATGGACGGGCGCAATCTTCTCGCTGTATTGCGAGCCGAACTCGAGTTCCTTGAGAAGGGTGGCTATCGCCGGAAGGGCAACGCTTCTTGGCGTCCTCAGTTTATCTTTCAAGATTCGCCTACTTGCCTAAACTCTGACCCCGTTCAACCTCGCAGGCCATGCTCGGATTGTGTAATTGTCCAGCTGGCCCCGGAATTTTTGCGCAAGCGGGATGTCCCGTGCCGCTATATCCCTTTGAATGAGAAGGGCGAAACGATCGATTCCTTTTATCGCTTCGGCACCAGGGATGAGTTGGAGGCGGCTCTTCGTCGCTGGCTGCATTCCATGATCGAGCAACAGGAAAAGTCGGAGAGTTCCGCGGAAACTTCGGTCCAGGAGATTCACATTAAAACCCGCGCCGCTGCGGTTGACTGAAGCTCTGGAGAAGAACTGCTGTATCTACATGATCTCTCAATGCGCAAATCCAGCTTGCCAGGTCCCTTTCGATTATCGTGAAGGCCGGCTATTTCGTTTTCACAAAGCGCACCTTCCCGGCGAGCGCCCGCCCAACACGCACTCGGTTCAGCATTTCTGGCTCTGCGCCACTTGCTCCGAGCGCTTCACTCTGTTTTATTCAGAGGGGTCTGGCGTCTTCTTGGAAGACAGTATGGAAGTTTCCGCCACTCCGCAACACTCTCGCTTCATTTCCGCCGCCTGAGGCTATTCCATCTGCTTCCCTAAATTTCGAAGGCACGCCACCGGTGGGGGTTTGGGTGGCGTGCCTTCTCGTTCTCGCTGAGTTGTGACTTTCTTGGCTGATTCCGCGAGCACTAACCACGAACTGTCAGCACCGGGCATTCCGCGTGCGAAATGATCTTATGCACCGTGGCGATCGGCAGGTGCGTGCTTGCTCCAGGTACGCCCTCTTCCGCCTTCGCTCCCAGCACGATCAGTCCGCTCTCGCGCAAATGCGCCATCTCCAGAATCTTCTCTGCCGGTGTTCCTTCTTCCACGAAATATTCCGGCTTGCACCAGTTCAATGCCTCCGCCGGGACTACTCTTTCCAACAGCGCTTTCGCGGATTTCACAACGTCCGACGTCATCACCAGGTCATTCGCTGACTGCCGGTTCACCACATGCAATAGGACCAGCCTGGCTTCAAATTCCTGCGCCAGCGACACTGCATACTCCGCCGCTTTCGGCGACGCCTTTGCGAAATCCGTTGCGTACAGGATTTCCCGCACTTTCCCATCCGCTACGCGCGACAATTCCGCATACGGACCTACCGTCAGCACCGGGCACTTCACGTTTCTCAGGATCTCTTCTGCAGTCGAACCCAGCAGCAACTTTCCAACGCCGGTCCTTCCTCTCGTGCCCATCACCACCAGGTCCGTGTGGTGCGCCTTCATCGCATTTTCCAGTTCTTCCTGTATCCCGCCCTCTTCAATGAATACTTCAATTGGGAACCCGGCGAACGTCCTCAGGAGTTCTTCCCTCCGCGTGCGATCGCGCGCGGCTCTCGCAGCTGATTCAGCGGCCCACGTCTCCGGGGGCGTCATCGGGTTCACAACTGGCGGATGCACGTGCAGCGCGACGACTTTCGCCTCATACCGCTTGGCGATTGCTTTTACGAACGGGATCGCACGATTCGCGGCGTCCGAAAAATCAGTGGCGAACAAAATGCTCTCGAATCCGGTGGCCGTGGCGGCCTTTGCGGTGGCGGGCTTCATGGCTTTGTCCTCCTGTGCCGATACTGATTCCGGCCACATGTGCGCGCGGTGATGCCGGTCACCCTTTGCCGTGATTGGCCTCGCATTCCGCGAGCCGGCTTGCAGCCATACTGTGTGTGGTGTCACCGCCCCAGTTGATTGACGCTCGACCCCGCAGCCGCGAGAAAGGTGATTAACGGAATGGCTGTCGCTTTGTCGCCTCGCAAGACCTCCGCACCCGCCGCGGCCTCCTCGGCCTACCGAACCACGTCGTCACCTGTTTCTTTCCGTTCCATGCTCGATCGCATCGCGGAGTCTCAGCAAGCTCCTCGCATCATTGCGCTCATCGCCGCCGCGGGCATCGCCCTTCATCTTTTTTTACGTTTCACTCTTTCCTCGCTCCGCCCCTATGCTGATTTTCCGCTTTTCGTCGCCCTGCTTGTGGGCGGCATTCCCCTGATCGTCGGCCTTTTCAAAAAACTCTTCGCCGGCGAATTCGGCTCCGATTTCCTCGCCGCCATTTCGATTGTCACCGCGGTTTTCCTTCGCGAATATCTCGTCGGTGCAATCGTCGTTCTCATGCTTTCCGGCGGCACCGCTCTTGAAACTTTTGCCACCCGCCGCGCCTCTCGCGTTCTCGACGCCCTCGCCAAACGCATGCCGGCGTTCGCTCACAAACAATCTCCCCAGGGTCTTGCGGACGTCAAAGTCGGTGACGTCGTCGTCGGAGACATTCTCGTCGTTCTTCCTCACGAAATCTGCCCGGTGGACGGCGTTGTCCTCGAAGGCTCTGGCTCCATGAATGAGGCCTACCTCACCGGCGAACCGTTCGAGCTCGAAAAAGTTCCCGGCTCCGCCGTCCTCTCCGGCGCCCTCAATGGCTCTTCCCTTCTCTCCATTCGCGCCGAGCGCCTCGCCGTTGATTCCCGCTACGCCAGCATCATGCGCGTCATGGAGGAAACTCAGCAGCGCCGTCCTCATCTGCGCCGTCTCGGCGATATCCTTGGCGCCTGGTACACTCCTCTCTCGGTCGGCATCGCTCTGCTTGCTTGGCTTCTCAGCGGAGAAGTCAGTCGCTTCCTCGCCGTCCTCGTCATCGCCACGCCCTGCCCGCTGCTCATCGCCATTCCCGTCGCTGTCATCGGAGCCATCTCTCTCTCCGCCCGCCGCGGCATCATCATCAAGAATCCCGCCGTCCTCGAGCAGCTCGATTCCTGCCGCACCGTGATCTTTGATAAGACCGGCACTCTCACCTACGGTAAACCCGCGCTCACTCGCATCGTTTGCTCTCCCGGGTTTGACCAGGACACTGTCCTCGCCGCCGCCGCCAGCCTCGAACGCTACTCCAAGCATCCTTTAGCCTCCGCCATTCTCGACGCGGCAAATCGCCGCAGCCTCCCCCTCACTCCTGCCGTTCGAATCAGCGAAAAGCCTGGCGAAGGCATGCGCGGTGAAACCGCCGGACGCCAAGTCCTCATCACCGGCCGCGGAAAATTTCCTCCCGACGCTCTGCAACTCCCACCTCAGGAGCCTGGCCTTGAATGCCTCGTTTTTCTTGACGGCACCTTCGCTGCTCTCCTTGGGTTTGAGGATTCTCCCCGCGACGAAAGCCGCGGTTTCATATCGCACCTGTCTCCCCGCCACGGTGTCGCCAAAGTCATTCTCCTTTCCGGCGACCGCGAGCCTGAAGTGCAGTCCCTCGCACGCAAAATCGGTATCCAATCTGCTCACGCCTCAAAAAGCCCCGAAGAGAAAGTGGCTTTTGTCCGCTCCGAATCACGTGCCGCCAAAACTTTATTCGTTGGCGACGGCATCAACGACGCTCCCGCCATGCAAGCCGCCACGGTGGGCGTCGCTTTCGGCCACGAGAGCGACATCACCGCTGAAGCCGCCGATGCCGTCATTCTGGAACGCTCTCTCGCTAAAGTGGACGAGCTCATGCACATCGGCCGCCGCATGCGCCGCATCGCACTCCAAAGTGCCGTCGGTGGCATGATTCTCAGCTTTGTCGGCATGCTCCTCGGCGCTTATGGCATACTTCCGCCTATTGGCGGCGCTATTGCTCAGGAGTTGATCGATTTAGCCGCCGTGCTCAATGCCGTTCGCGTTGCTGCTCCGTTTGGCACGCTTCGTGATTTCTAACCCTCCGCCTTGCCTCCGCCCGGCAAGCACTGAAGGGAAGTTCTAACGTGACTTCTGAAAGTCTCCAGGCCTCCGCATCAACAACTTCCGCCCCCCTCTTTTCCCGGCGCTCTCCCTTTCTAAGTCTTTTCTCACCCGTTTCCGTAGCTCTCATCGGCGCCACAGACCGCGAAGGCAGCGTCGGTTTCACCGTCCTCCGCAATCTCCTCCACGCTGGGTACAAGGGCCGCGTCTTCCCCATCAATCCCAAACGCGCGGAAATTCTTGGCGCTCCCTGTTACCCCTCCGTCTCCGCGCTCCCGGAATCTCCAGACCTCGCTGTCGTCGTCACTCCTGCTGCCACTGTTCCCGCCATCGCCGCCGAATGCGTCCAGGCTTCCGTCAACTCCATGGTCGTCATTTCCGCCGGCTTCAAGGAAATGGGAGCGGAAGGCGTCGCCCTCGAACGCGAAATTCAATCCATTCTCCGCAAAGGTTCCACTCGCCTCATCGGTCCCAATTGCCTCGGCATCATGAATCCGTGGCTCGGTCTCAACGCCACTTTTTCTCACGACATCGCCCGTCCCGGCAGCGTCGCCTTCCTTAGCCAAAGCGGCGCGCTCCTCACCGCCATCCTCGATTGGAGCCTTTCCGAGCGTGTCGGCTTCAGCGCCATCGTTTCAACCGGCTCCATGCTCGATGTCGGCTGGGGCGATCTCCTCTCTTTCTTCGGCGAGGACGAAAACACGCAAAGCATTCTCATTTACATGGAGTCTATCGGCGACGCCCGCGCTTTTCTCTCCGCCGCTCGCGAAGTCTCTTTCACTAAGCCCATCATCGTCATCAAGGCTGGCCGCACCGAAGCTGCTTCCAAGGCCGCTGCTTCTCACACCGGCGCCATGACCGGCAGCGACGAAGTCTATGACGCCGCCTTTCGCCGCTGCGGCGTCCTTCGCGTGGACCGCATCGCCGAACTCTTTCATATGGCCGACGTTCTCGGCAAGCAGCCTCGCCCACGCGGCCCGCGCCTCATGATTCTCACCAACGCCGGTGGCCCCGGCGTTCTCGCCACGGACACGCTCATAGCCATCGGCGGCGAACTCGCTCCTCTTTCCGAAGCCTCGCAAAAATCTCTGGATGCCTTCCTCCCCGCTCACTGGAGCCACGCCAATCCCATTGACATCCTCGGCGACGCCGATCCCTCTCGTTACTCTCGCGCCGCCGAAATTGCTATCCGCGATCCCAATTGCGATGGCCTCCTCACCATCCTCGCTCCCCAGGGCATGACCGATCCCGCTCAAGTCGCCGAAGGTCTCAAGGTCCACGCCTCCGTTCACGGCAAACCTCTCCTCGCCAGTTGGATGGGCGGTCCTGCTGTCGAGCCCGGCGTCTCCGTCCTCAACGCCGCCGGCATTCCCGCTTTCTCTTACCCCGATTCCGCCGTTCGCGCCTTCAAGTCCATGTGGAATTACACCTACAATCTTCGCGGCCTCTACGAAACTCCTTTCCCCGCCGACGATCCCGCCATCCTCAGCGGCCGCCAGGAGCGCGTCTCTCGCATGATCCGCTCTGTGGCTTCCTCGGGCCGCACTCTCCTCACCGAATTCGAGTCCAAGGAAATTCTCAAGCTCTATGGCATCCCCACCGTTCCAACTTTCCTCGCCAAATCCGAATCCGAAGCCGCCGCTCAGGCTTCTCAGATCGGTTTCCCCGTAGTTCTCAAGCTTCATTCCGAAATCGTCACTCACAAAACCGACGTCGGCGGAGTCCAGTTGAATCTCGCCGATGAACCTGCCGTTCGCGCCGCTTACCGCGCCATCGAAACTTCCGTCGTTGCAAAGGCCGGCGCCGCCGCGTTCCTCGGCGTCACTGTCCAGCCCATGATTCGCGCCGAAGGCTACGAACTCATCCTCGGCAGCAGCATTGATTCGCAGTTCGGCCCTATTATCCTCTTCGGTTCCGGCGGCCAGCTTGTCGAGGTCTATCGCGATCGCTCTCTCGCTCTTCCTCCGCTCAACACCACTCTCGCCGCCCGCCTCATGGACCAGACCAAAATTCTCCAGGCTCTTCGCGGCGTTCGTGGCCGCAAACCCGTGGACCTTCCCGCCCTCGAAGCTCTGCTCGTCCGCTTCAGCGAACTCGTCGTCGAGCAGCCTCGCCTCCGCGAAATGGACATCAACCCTCTGCTCGCTTCCTCCGATCAATTGCTCGCGCTTGACGCCCGCATGGTCCTGTTTCCCGCCGATGTTTCCGATGACCGCCTCCCTCATCCCGCCATTCGTCCCTATCCCTACCAATACATCTCCCGCTTCGCCCTAAAAGACGGCATCGCAGTCACGCTGCGCCCCATCCGCCCCGAGGATGAGCCTCTTCTCGTAGCTTTCCACTCCACGCTCTCCGATAGCTCCGTCTATCTCCGCTACTTTCACATCCAGAAGCTCGATTCGCGCGTCGCTCACGAACGCCTCATCCGCAAATGTTGCGTGGATTATGGCCGCGAAATCGCTCTCGTCGCCGACCGCCTCAATGCCGCTTCCGGCCAACAGGAAATCCTCGCCGTCGGCCGTCTCACTCGTCAACTCGGCCGCGAAGAAGCCGAGCTTGGCGTACTCGTCTCGGACCGCTGGCAAGGCGTCGGCCTCGGCCGCGAACTCGTCGCCCGCCTCATCGAAATCGCTCGGGCCGAAAAAATTCCCACCATCGTCGCTCACGTCCTCGCCGAAAACGCTCCCATGCTCGCCCTCGTCCGCCGCTTCCATTTCCAATCCATCCCCACCTCTGACCCCTCCTCCCTCACCGCCCTTCTCCATCTCTCCTGACGCGCCTTCGCCCATCGTCCAGTAAGCTTTTCGCTACGCCAACCCTCCGGTCCATTCTCTCCCCCGCCTCTTCTTGCTAGCCTGATTTCAGCGCCGGACCTCGAACGGCGATTCTCGAACGACGGAGACTCCATGCGTACTTTTTTCTTCAAACAGGCCACCATTGCCTTTTTTCTCTTTGCCGGCATCGCCAGCGCCAGCTACGCCCAGTGTGACAATCCCAAAACCGACGCCGCCCGCGCCGCGTGCATCAAAACCGAATTGAAAGGCTCGGACAGCACCATCAACCGCACCTATTCCGAGCTGATGAAGTCTCTCTCTCCCGAGGATCGCCTCGCTCTTCGCTCCGAGCAGCGCTCCTGGATCAAAACTCGCGATCAGCAGTGCGGTATCACCTGGAGCAAGGGCGACCGCGAAGCCTGGTTCGAGGATCTCCTCAAGGACTATCAGAAAACCGTCTGTGTCGTTCGCCTCACGAACGAGCGCGTCTCGGCCCTCGCGAACTACCAGAAGACCAACAAAGTCGCGCCGGCTGCCGACGCCTCCGCCGCGCCCGCCGATGGCCAGCTCATCTACGATCTCCAGAGCACCGAGCCGAAGACCAGCGGCAAGTGGTATTTCGAAGTGAAGGTGGATGGTGCGGCCATTCAGAAGTTGGCTGAAGTCACGCTCTTCATCGGCGTCGCCCAATCCGCTCCCGCCGCCGGTGCTGCCAATGAAAATGGCCAGGCCACCGGCTCTTTCGTCATGATCCGCCGCAATAACACGAATCCAGATAGCGGCACACTCGGTTTCGCGTTGGACCTCGATAACGGCAAGCTGTATACCAGCCAGGACGGCGCCTGGGAGGGCGGCACTCCCGGCAGCGCCGGCGGCGCGGACATCCTCAAGGGGCGCGTCTACAAGGCTTACTTGAATTCGAGCTCAGCCATGAACGCATTCTTGAAAACGCATGCTCTCGAGCCGAACTACGGCGATCATGGCTTTGTCTACCACGTCCCTGACGGCTATAAGCCGCTTGAAGGGCACCAGGCCGTCGCTCTCCAATAATTTCGCCTACGCCTCAATCAACCCGACTCTCCCTTGGAGAGCCCATTTCCGCCAGCACGGATCGGGCTCTCCGCTTCTTGTAATCAGCCGAAAATGCTCTCTGCCCTGGCTTGACCAAAGGTCTTCCCGTCGCCAATCGCTTTTGGCAATATAGTCGCCATCCAATGTGCCGACTTCTCCTCTTCCTGGTCTTCGCCTTGCCGGCGTTCGGCCAAACAAACGTTATTCGTGTCTAGCCGCAAGAAGCTGAAAAGCACATTCTCAAGAACCCGGCACCCGTTTACCCTCCGCTCGCCGCGGCAACCCGCATCACGGGAGTTGTGATTTTCGAAATCGGCGTAGATGAATCCGGAACTCCTTCTCCGCGGAGCGTGGCCCGTGAGGCGTGTTCCGTGGGAGAAAGTGGGTGGTGAGCAGTGGACAAACCAGAGAGCGGCGGGCGGGGGGTGCGGTGCACAGGGAGGTACTCCCCCTATGGTTTTTGTAAGTGCGGATTGTAAAGGACTTACAAGAGGGAATTTTGTAAGTGCGGATTCTAAAGGGGTTATAAGTCGTTTGTTTTCCGCACTTACGAGGGGGTCTGTAAGTGCAGAAAATAAAGGGGTTACGGGAGAAATTGGGGAATGGTAAGTCCTTTAGAATCCGCAGATCCGAAGGGGGTGCGTAAGTGCGGATTCTAAAACAGTTACGGGAGCGATTCTTGTAAGTGCGGATAA
>DATEHE010000019.1:0-59453 GCA_035279745.1 Candidatus Acidiferrum sp.
TTCTCTGCTCTTTCGTCGGTGTTGGCTCATCCATGCGGTCGAGGTGGCGTTCAAGCGCATCCACCTGAGCGGACCAGAACCGGCGGAACTGAGCCAGCCAGTCATCCATCTCCTGAAATGGTTCAGGTTTCAGCCGGTAGAGACGCCGCTGCGCGTCCACCGTGGACTCGACGAAGCCGGCTTCGCGCAACACTCGCAAATGTTTCGACACGGTCGGTTGCGGCATACCAAGCTGCCGCTCGATCTCTCCCACCGACTGTTGCGACGAGACCAGCAGGCTCAAGATCGCGCGGCGGTTCGGCTCCGCAATGATTTCGAATACCGACTCCATGACTCTAATATACTCGTCTACGTATATACGTGTCAAGGCATATTTAAATATTTGTGCATCCACCCCTCTATGCCATGCCCTAATGCTGCCAGGTCATTTTCCTGCAGTGGCCATCTTCCCTTCCTTGGGGATGCGCATCAGATCACTTCGCGAACGGCCCAAGCGGTTTTAACCGCAAGAATGCAGCCCAGGAGTCCGTGGCTGGGGGTTTCAACTGACCATCGAGTGCATGTCCGTCATTGGATGGCAGTATTTTTTGCCAAGTGCTTACAGGGAATGACCTAATTGCGCGAGATTCCAGAATTCCTATACCTTTCGCACAACACGGACCTTCGGCGGCTCCGAGGGGCGCAGCTAAACAATTCGATCCAGGTGACGAGCCAGCAGGGAGAAGATTCGTGAAAAAGCGTTGTGTCTTTTTCGTAGCGTGTCTTTTGGTCGCAATTGCAACCACTGCCCGCGCACAGACCTCCGGCGTGAACAATGCTGAGTTGAATGGGGACTATGCCTTCACGTTTAGCGGGTTCACAGGAAGCAGCGGGAGCGCAGCCATTTTTGCGGCCGTCGGAAGGTTTACCGCTAACGGCGCGGGGAATGTCACCAACGGCGTACTGGACAGCAATGGTGGCGGTGGGAACTCTATACTGTCCGCCCAGCCGTTCACAGGGACTTATACGATTGGCTCAGATCACCGAGGGATGCTGTCCTTGAATATCGCAGGCGGCACGCAAACCTTTGCATTCATCATGATGGCCAATGGCAACGCGCAGTTCATCGGATTTGATGCCGCGGGTCGCACAGGAATTAGTGGCTCGGGGACAATCGAGAAGGCAGATAGGACTGCGTTTAGTGCTGCGAGAATAACAGGCGATTATGCGTTTGGGATGGAGGGCTTTAACGCCTCAGGCACTCGCATTTCGTTTGCGGGCCGCTTCACCTCGGACGGCGCAGGAACGCTTGGCAGTGCAGTTGGGGACATCAACGCTGGAGGAACTTTTGGTCCGGCGACATTCACAAGCTCGACTTACGCATTATCGGATGTGGCCAACGGGCGAGGAACAACAAGCTGGTCATTCGTCTTTAACAGTACATCCTTCGCTCTCAATTTCGTTTTTTACGTCGTCAATTCCAGGAAATTATTAGTGCTGGAGACCGACTCAATCGCGGGCGGGTTCCCCCTCCTGAACGGCGCTGTAGTGCAGCAACAAACCCCTGCAGGCGGTTTCTCAAACGCCTCGCTCAATGGCACGGTAGTCATTTACCTTACGGGCCGCGCCGTGTGCACTAGTGGGGCCGCCTCAGCTCCCGATGTAGTCATAGGCTCCCTCGTGTCGCCTGGGGCAGGCAGTCTCACCTTGACCTACGATGAAAACTGCGGCGGGGTGATCAGTTCGTTCGCATTCACCGGGACAGACGCTGTAACTCCCAACGGCAGAGTAG
Source organism: Candidatus Acidiferrum sp. (assembly GCA_035279745.1). Taxonomy (GTDB): domain Bacteria; phylum Acidobacteriota; class Terriglobia; order Acidiferrales; family UBA7541; genus Acidiferrum. The sequence goes on from DATEHE010000019.1 coordinate 1,772, forward strand.
CTATGATCATCGACGGAGGCCCAGAAGTCGCTTACTTGACCGCTCCAAACCAGCTCATCTTCATCGCCGCGGAGCCTGCTGCGTACTTCGGGCCAGGCAACCCTCAATCCGCGAGCGCGCTCACCAATGGGTCGTTCGTAGGCAACTACGCGGGTTTCTCGACCGACCCCGTGGTTCCAAGCGTGACAACCTTCACCGGCCAGTTTAGTGCCAACGGCGCCAGTCCCACCGGCAATCTCGCCGGCGCGTTGGATGTCAACGCTGCCGGTGGACTGACTCCTGGCACCGCGTTTGCGGGCACTTATTCCATCTCTTCTTCACCCACGAATGGCAGAGGAACTGTCACCGTTACCATACCGTCTGGAGTGAATGCCATCGCCTACGTTATTTCCCCGACAAAAGTCGTAATGTTCCCTACAAATGATGCAAATCCATCCCTGTGGGTCTTTGAAACGTCATCCTCGGCCACACCTCCACCAACCGCGACTCTTACTTCGTTAACGCTGAACCCTAGCAATGTAGTCGGAGGCCGCTCTTCCAGTGGAACCGTTACGCTGAGTGCGCCAGCTCCCGCAGGCGGCGTAGTCGTCTCTCTTTCCAGCAGCAATCCCGCGGCCGCACAAGTGCCCTCCAGCGCCAGTGTGACCATCCCCGCCGCAGCAACCAGCGCATCCTTCACGATCACGACCAGCGCAGTGAACTCATCAACATCCGTTACAATCTCCGCAGCTCTTGGTGGCACGACGCGGACCGCTTTGCTCACGGTCACACCGCCACCGCCCGGCATTACTTCAGTCACGCTGAACCCGTCGAGTGTCGTTGGGGGTTTGCAAACTTCCACTGGAACCGTCACCTTGAGTCGGCCAGCTCCCGCGGGCGGCGTAGTCGTCTCTCTTTCCAGCAGCAATCCCGCAGCCGCACAAGTGCCCTCCAGCGGCAGTGTGACCGTCCCCGCCGGAGCAAAGAGCGCCTCCTTCACCGTGACGACTTCCATCGTACTTATCTCAACTTCAGCCCAAGTTTCGGCTTCCTTCAACGGTACGACCCGGACGGCAACTCTAACGATTTTGCTGTAGGGACAATGCCGGCCGGGGCAGGCCACGTGGCCGCCAAGCCCGAGTCTCAACTAGATTTCGTTAGGGTCTTGGTAAGTTTGGTAGGGGCGGTGGGGATCGAACCCACGACCTTCGGCTTAAAAGGCCGCTGCTCTACCACTGAGCTACGCCCCTAAAGGACAGGTACTGATCGATTCTGCTAGCTTTCACTGCTGCAACCAAGTACGACCAAACTCCCGGCGAGTTGCAATTCCAGCTTCCGCAAACATGCCCTCTCCTTGTGCCTCCCTTCTTCAAATGCTTTGGAGGTCTGCCACCTTTGGGCCATGCTGGATGGGACGTGGTTTGCTTCCGCGACAGCGCGATCAGATTATTCTGCTAGTTCAGTTTACCACGGCTGGGCGAATTCACGCGCCCGCGCACAAGCGAGGCGTCCGACGCCTGACCACTACGCATTCTGCGCTTCTCCCTTGTGAGTCATTTGCAAAGCGTCTAGTTTCCCTGCGGCTTCGCCAACAGGACAGCCACTCCGTATTGCGGCAGTGTCAACGACTGCTTCAATCCGCCCTCCAACACGTCTTCCATCGCATTCGGAAGGCTTACCGTCTCTTCCGTCTTTGAAAAATTCACAAAAATGAAAACCGTGCCGTGCGTGCCGTATCGTGGATACACTTCGACTCCGTCTGGCACCGGCCCGAACGCAGGCTTCACTCCGCTGATGTCCGTCATCCATTTGGCCGCTGCCGCCATCGCCGTTGGACCCAGCCACGCTCCAATATAGGTAATTCGTCCTTTTCCAACTTGCCGCGTAATCGCCGCCGGCTGCCCGTCGAGCCATCCATTGCTCTTTCCATACGTCTCCAGTACCTGCGTGTTGCTGTCCTTCGTAGTCAACAATTCCGCCCACAGGGTGCATTTTCCTGCTCCGAATTGTCCATCCACGGGAATCGGATGAAGTAGCGCGTAGTATTGTTCAACTCGACCCCCAAGCAGATCCACGAACGGCCCAGGTTGCCGCTCCGGCTGCAACCCATTGTCATCATTCTTCATTCCCGATCGTTGCCCGAAAACAAGGTGTCCTCCCTGACGCACATACGCGATCAGATTCCTGGCAGCGGCGTCCGGTATAACGTTAAGCCCTGGGGCAACGACCAGCTTGTATTGATCCAGCGAATCGGTCGGCGGAAGGATGTCAATCGACTGCGCGATCGCTCGAAGAGGCTTGTAATAACTGAGAATCTCAGCCACCGGGTCGTACTGCGAATTGTGCTTCTGCCATTCGAGTGCCCACCGGCTGTCATACGAGTTCAGAATGGCGACCTCCGATTTGACTGTTGTGCCTGCGAGCACCGGACTCGCCTTTGCGAACTCTTTGCCAATCTGTTGGATCTCCGGATAGAGCGGCACAGGTGTCCCGTCCGCGCCGACAATCGTGCCGTGATACTCCTCCTGGCCATTGAGTGCGCTGCGCCATTGCCAGTAACTCACCGTGTCTGCGCCGTGCCCAACGTCGTGCCAAGCCATGGCCCGCACTTCACCCTTGTCCAAGGAATTGTTGACCGGCGCCCAATTAACAGAGCCTGGTTGAGTTTCCATCACCCAGAAGTTCTTGCGCAAAAATCCGCGTGTCAGATCGTGCGCCGCGCCATTCTTTGCTGGGTCGAGGTGTCCTTCGCCGACGTAGTCATCCCACGCCGCAAAATCTAAATCCTGACTCACCGTGTAATGATCGTATCCGTCGAACCAGCCCATCATGTTCGTAGTGATGAATTGCCGGGGGGCGCAGTTCGCGCGAATGACCTCCAACTGATTCTTCTGGTAGCTGCGCCAGGTATCGCTGACGAAGCGCTTCCAGCTCAACAGCAACCCAGGGTTGCCGTAACGCGTTTCAATCGGAATTTGGCTCCAGTCCGTGTACGTCTGGCTCCAGTACGACGTAGTCCACCGCGCGTTCAAATTGTCGAGAGTACCGTATCGTGCCTTCAACCATTGTTGAAACTGAGCCTTCGTGCCAGGATCGAACGAAACATCCGCATACTCGTTGTCGATCTGCCATCCCAGCACCCAGGGATTGTGTCCGAAACGCTTCGCTAACTGTTCCGCAATCCCTCGCGCGAGTTCGCGGTACTTCGGGGAAGTTGCCCCTCGTTTAGTTGAAATCTGAAGGAAAAAAGTAGCGGCTCTCGACCCGGACTCGGAATAGAGTCCGGGGTGTGAACTCTTTTTTGAGAGGAGAGCCGCTATGGCCGAGAAATACCAGACGTGTGCGAGGAAGTCCACGAGGAAGTTCGAGATTCCGGGAAGAAAAGAGTTGGCGGTGAGTGTGCCGCTGCCGTTGGTCGAGGTGTGGGAGGAGTTGCAGCCGGAAGTCGAGCGTCTGACCGGGCTGGCGGGCTTGCAAATCATCCGGGCAGTGATCGAAGAGGAAGTAACGCGGCGGGTCGGTCCGCGGTATCAGCCCTCTGGCGAAGGGAGCTGCCGGCGCTGGGGCCAGCAGCCAGGCTATGTAGTTTTCGCGGGGCAGAAGGTGCCGGTGCAACGTCCTCGCGTGCGCTCCCGGGAAGGCCAGGAAGTGGAATTAGAGAGCTATAGTCGGCTGCAGCACGACGGGCGACGGCAGCGTGCGGTGCGCGAAGGGATCGTGGCCGGACTGACATCACGAAACTATCAGCGCGCGGTGCAGAGCGTGCTGGACGGCTACGGCATCCAGAAATCGAGCGTGAGCCGGGAGTTTGTGCAAGCCAGCGCGGCGCAGTTGAAAAAACTCTGCGAGCGAAACCTGGCGGAACTGGATTTGGTAGCGATCCTGATCGACGGCATCCACCTTGGCAAACAAGTGCTGGTGGTGGCGTTGGGCATCGAAAACAACGGAAAAAAGCAGGTGCTGGGGCTATGGCAGGGCGCTACCGAGAACACCGTGGTAGTGAAAGACCTGCTGGAAGACCTGGTGACGCGGGGACTGGCTCCCGAACGGCGGTATTTGTTCGTGATTGACGGAGCCAAAGCCTTGCGCGCCGCGATCGAGCGGGTCTTCGGCCAGCGGGCCGAGGTGCAGCGGTGTCAGCTGCACAAGCGCCGCAACGTCGCCGAATATCTTCCGAAAGGCGCCCAGAGCGACTACGACCGTCGAATCCGCAACGCCTACGCCATGACCGACTACGCGCAAGCCAAGGCCGAACTGCAGAAAATCTTCCGGCAGTTGGAACGTGTGAATCCTTCCGCGGCGCATAGCCTGGAGGAAGGCCTGGAAGAAACCCTCACGGTACATCGGTTGGGTGTGGCCGAGTTGTTGCGGCGCAGCCTGGCCAATACCAATCCGATCGAATCCTGCCTTTCCACCGTGGAACGGGTAGCGCGCAACGTGAAACGCTGGCACGCCGGTGATCAGGCGCTTCGTTGGACGGCTACTGGTCTGCTGGAAGCGGAAAAGAAATTTCGCAAGGTGAAAGGCTTCCGCGAACTGCCAGCTCTTCAGCGCAAACTGAATCCTGCGTTGACTCAACAGGCGCGAGTCGCGTAAGGTGCAGTCCTGCGAGAGCCGCCACTTTCAACTACGCTCGGGGCAATTTCTACTTCGGGTCGGCAAAGTTAAATTGTTGCCGGTTACCATGCTCCGCTCTCCGGCCGTCTTCGTATATGCGAAGAGTCTCCGGGTATTTTTCCGTGAGCCAAGCCGGTGGAGCCGCCGTCGGAGTTCCGATCACAGTGTAGATTCCGTGCTTCGCTGCCTCCTGAATGGCGCGCTCAAGCCAGCCGAAATCGTACTGGCCTTCCTCCGGTTCCATGCGGCTCCAGGCAAACTCGCCGACGCGCACCATGCGAACTCCCGCCTTTTGCATGAGTGTTAAGTCCGCATCCCACCGTGATTCCGGCCACTGTTCGGGGTACCAGGCCGTCCCCAGCAATATCGCGGGAGGAGGAGGAACGGGCGGCGCGCTCCTCAGGGCAATTGGAAACAACGCGCAGGTAAGCAAAGCCGCCAGGGCTGAAACGCTTAACCGCACATCGACTCTGCAATTTCGCATACCCTCTACCCCCGCCATTCCATTTGGAAATTCTTCAAATAATCCATTTCAACAAGTTTGCTACATCCGTTGCTGCGCTGGACTCCGTGCCTCGTGGCACTGTCGGACCGATGACAACGGCCTGGCTGTGATTTTCGAACCAAACCAAAAACGAAGATTGTTCCGCTCCCGGCAGACGTTGCTGGTTCACCCAGTTGTAATAAGCACCCATATCGCCGTCTACCAGCGAACCCATCGGATCCAACTCCGCCGCTTCGTCAGCGGCCTCCAGCATTTCGTTCATTGGTTTTTGCCGTTGCCTCGGTGCAAAACGCACCAGCATGGTAAGCGGCTGCGCGCGCCGGAGCGCTTCGCGTGCAGCCCACTGCGCGAAGGTCGTACTGAAAATTTGTGTTCCAGAACCTTCGGTCAGCACTTTGACTTGAAATCGTTCCAGCACCGCACTCTCACCACCATGAGACCCTGCGCCAGTTTCGCGCTTCATCCCCAAATCCGCCGGCAGCATTTGGGCCATGAGCGTGCGAAGCATTTCGGGCCCCATCCCCGGCTTCCCGACATCCGTTCGAATTTTGTTGGAGAGCGCCGCGCGGGCAGACGCCAGCGCGTGATAGGAAACGCAAGTCAAAGCCGGGTCGTGCTCCGCCTCTTGCCCGCCATCGATATACCAATGCCCAAATGTGACCGATTGCTTCTTGGCACGCGCCGCCACGGCTTCCAAGAGCACGCGCAGTCCATTCTCGGGTTGCACGCTGCTAAAGTACGCCCCATGCGGCCGCAGCTTTCGAAACAACGGTGCTTCTTCCTTATCAACTCCCTGCCCTATCACGCTTATGCCAACTCTGGGTAAGATCGGCGCTTCCGGAGGTATTGCCGCCTGCAACTTTGCCGCATATCCGAGTGCAGCGGCGCGAAATGCGTCCAGTTGGTGAGTTCCCCAGAGGTAGGTTGATAGTTGCTCGACAAATTGCGCGGGCTGATTTACCCAGTCGAACGACTCAAGCTGCGCCGAAAGTCGAATGTCCGCGAACGCCTGAAACCACTCTTTCAGTTGTTCTGGAGTGAGCGAACTCAAATTCTCCAATTCTTTTTCGAGAGCCCTGCGCTCGGCAGGAAATTTGTAGTCGTACTCAATCGCCTCTCGAAGCAAACTCGGCAGAAAACTGAGTGGAAGCCGCTGCAGCGCTTGCAGATGACTGGTCACCAGCTCTCTGGCTTCCGGGGGGTAGCCCTTAAATTTTTCCGGTTTCAAATCTGCAGGGAGCATGAGTTCAAACCAGTTCGGCGATCGGTTTGCCTTGCGACATCGATGCGTCAAATCCCAGGATCGAACCGATCGTTGGCACAAGATCCGTGGATTGCAGTGCGTTGTCATAAACCACGCCCTGCCGCACGCCGGGACCGAGAACCATCATCCACGTTGTCCGCGAGAGCGCATCTCCAGTGCGATGGTGCTGGAAACCATTTCCACCAGCATCTTCGTCAGCATCCCGCCCGAAATCTGGAAGAATGAAAACAGTCGTGTTCCCAGCATATTCCGGCTCGCTCTCGATCGCCTTCCACAGCTCCGCGCAAAGGCGATCCGTCCGCCGGATACCTTCGATGTAAAGCGAGTATGCCCCCGCATGCGCGATGTCTATGTCGTGCATCGTGATCCAGAGCAGGCTCGGCGCCACTTGCTTCATCAACTGCCGAGCGATGTAGACGGACAATTCGTCCGGACTTGAAAGCGTCAACGCGTGCCTCTTGAAATCATCCACGGAAACTTTCAGCAGCGTTTCCAACTGCTGCAATTCAAATTCGCTTCCGCTCAATTCCGGCGTGAATAGCGGCGTTTCATAGTTGTCTCGCAGCAAGTGCTCGAAGTTCGCGCTGCCTTTCCTGCTCGCAGCCGCCAACAGGTGCTTCGGCAGGATTACGCGGGCCCCAAGTCCCGCTCCAAATGAGCGCGCATCGCTCTCGCCGATGTGATTGAACCCGTTACTCGGCGCCACCACCCAGGTGTCGCTCGAAGGCCGCTTCAATTCCTTGCGGAAATATTCGAAAGCCGTGGGGTGCTGCGGTGGCAATGCCGCAAAATTGTTGATTGTCTCGTAGACACCCGTCGCAAGGCTCGCCGTAGCCACATAGTGACCGAGAATTCCGCGGTTCACGACTTGCGTGAAGAAGCTCGACTGCGGAATCAACTCCCGCATCAGGTGCGAAATATTCTCCTGCCCTTCGGGTGCAAAAGTTTCCTGGTCCCGCGCGCCACCGCCGAATGTAATTACGATGACTTTGCGCTTTCGCTCCGGGATCCCGGTTTTCGCCGCCAACCCGCTGCCGAGAAATGCACTGCCCAGGACCACTCCTGCAGAGCTCCGCAGAAATTCGCGCCGCGAAATCGCAAGTTGCCGCGCGAGCTCACGCGAACTCATACCGTCTCCCGCCGAAGGGCAGCGTGAATGTCTGTCCGCGAACTGAAAATCCGCTTTTCCCATTGGCAACCCGTGAGTCATTTTAAATACAGCGAGTTGAGTGCGCTATGCATATTCTGTCTCATCTCGCTGCGCCTTCAACCTCTTTTCCTAACTGCTCTTATGGCTTCTCCCCAGCTTTGTCTTTTTCCGCGTACACGAATTGACGAACCTCCGCGCGTTGCCTTTCCAAATCCGCCAACTGGGCTTCATTCAGCTTCTGATATACCTGAAGTTGCTCTTGAGCTTCTTCCCTCTTTCCAGTGCGCACGTAAGCTTGACCCAGACGATAATGCCCGTCGGCCAAATTCGGATTCAGGTCCAGCGCGTGCTGGTACTCCGGGACCGCATCCTCGTAACGGTGCTGATCGGAGTAGAGATTCCCCAACTGCAGATGGGCATCCGCCAATCGAGGATCCAGTTCAAGGGATTTTTTCAGGAGTGACTCAATTTGTCGAACGTCCAGATTCGGATCTTCGGCGCGCTTCCCTTTCCAAAGACTCATCGCGTAGTAGTACAGTGCCCGTGCATTGCGCGGTTGCAACTCCGAGAAGCGGCGAAACCGCTGCACAACTTCATCCACCTGGCTAGGGGAACTGTCGTAGGCCTTCGAAAGGAAAACGTAGCAATTGGGGTCCGTAGGATCCAAATCCGCGGCCCGGATCAGTGATTTCACGGCATCGTCGTAATTTCCGTGTCCGTAATACGCCATGCCCAGCCCGATGGCGAGGCGCGCCGATGAAGGATATCGCGTGATCGCGTCCCGAAACACTTCAATCGCGGGCCCAAGCGTACGATGGATAAGCAACTCGCTTCCCCAATCAAAGAGATTGCTCTCGCTCGGGTCCGCATGCGCTGCCAATTCATACTGGTTCGCGGCCTCGACAAATTTTCCATCCTCTTCTTCAACCGAGCCGAGCAGATTGTGCAGTTCGGGTGTGTCCTTCAATTTCAGCTGCGATGTAATCTGGGCGCGGGCTTGTGCAAAGTGCTTGGTCAACAAATAAGCGAGCGCGAGGTCATAGCCGTTATCGTAGGAGTCCGGCTTGCTACGCTGCGCGCGCTCCAGATATGGAATGGCTTCGGGGACTTTTTTGGATTGGATAAGATATTCGGCTAGATTGTGATTCGTGTCGTAGCTCTTCGGGTCGAGCTCGGCAGCTTTCTTGAACTGTTCGCCCGCAAGATCCACTTTTCCGAGCCGTACCAGGTTTGCGGCAAGATTTGTCCTCGCGGCGGCGGAATTCGGATTCAACTGCACGGCTTTCGCCAAATGGGGATTCGCGCTGGCATCCTGGGATTGCGCGGAATAAACCAAGCCGAGCAGCTCCTGCACTTCAAAATTGTTGGGCAGCTTCGTTACCAACGGCTCAAGCTTTGCGGCGGCTTCTGCAAAATGGCCCGCGTTATATTCCGAAACAGCTGCCTGAAACTCTTGGTCGAGGCCCGACTCCTGTGCGGCTAGCGGAATTGTAGTGAAAAAAAACCCCAGCAATGTCAGAACGATGAGCCGAACACTTCCGATTCCGATGAACACGGTCAGTCTAGCGTAACACCGACTGAACAACAGTAGTAGTCGCGCAAAAAGGGCTCCCCGCAGAACGCCCTCGACGAGCATTCTGCGGGGAGGGGTGCGGCAAATTGGCTACCAATAAAACTTTAGCGCGAACTGAATTTGCCTCGGATCGTATGGAGCGTCACGCGTTGAGCCAATCTCGCCGAAGTTGCCGTTCGCAAAGTTGGTCGAACCGGAGATGGCAACGACTCCGTTGCCGCCAAAACCGGGTGAGTTAAAGTTCGGGTGATTGAAGATGTTGAAGACTTCCGTCCGAAACTCAAACCGCCGGGTCTCCGTGATCGGGAAAGTCTTAAAGAAAGAGAGGTCAAACCGGTGGAAGCCTGGCCCAGGCACTTGGGTAACGCCGCCAAGGCAAGATGCGCTGCCACCCAACGTACAAGGCGCCGGTTGGGTAAATGCGCCAGGATTGCCAAACCAACTGAGCTGACCATTTTGTGTGTGGAGGCCAAGCTTGAGGGGCTGACCGGTAAAGAGCGCGCCGCAGCCCAAGTTTGACGCAGTTCCTGTCGGGCATCCAATGGAGATAGGCTGTCCATCTTGTAGGACAGCAATCCATTGCGTGCTCCACCCGCCAATGATCTGATTTTTTAGGCCGGTTGCGTCTCCTGCATACTTCTTTCCTTTGCCGAAAGGCAACTGATATCCGCCGCTAAAATGGACCACGTTTCGGATATCGAAGTCTGCCAACCCGTAGTCAAACGCCATCCCTAGCCCGGGAACGCTTGGAGCGCGGTAGCCAGAAACGCTGCCGCCATTGAGCAAATCTCCCGCGTCGGACATAGTCTTGGACCAGGTATACGTTGCCAGGAAGTTCAGTCCATGGCCGAACTGCTTTTCGACCTTTGTTTGTAAAGCGTGATACGCGCTCATACCGGCGGTGACTGCGTAGCTCGAGCCGAACCCGAAATCAGGGAAAGGAACCAGTGTCTTTTCGGGAGTACCCGTGGGAGCGATAGAGGTTGGGTTATTTGAGTTGGGGAACGATTCCAGGTGTCTTGCGAGCGTCGTAACATATCCTACCTGCACAGACATCGTTGGAGTGATCTGGTACTGCAACGTCAAATTCCCACCCATGGTATAGGGTGTCTTGTAATCGAACTGAATTCCTCGGAGTCCCAAACCGCTTGGATTGACCGCCAATGGGCTTAGCGGAATGCATGCGAAACCAGCTTCAAACGTGGCCGTGCTGCCGTACGGAGCAGTGGCCGAGCAACCTGCGAATGGCGTCCCCCCGCTAATTGGTGTCACATCATTCGGTGAGGAGTAGGAAAAGTTGAACTGGAACGGATAGTTCTCACCAAGGTTCGGTGAGAATCCGCGATTCTCAAATCCGTTGTAGAAAATGCCAAAGCCGGCGCGGACAACCAGCTTGCTAGTCGCCTGGTATGCCAAACCAATGCGTGGAGCGAAGTTATTGTTTTGCGAATGGCCAAGTCCCGACCCATACGCATTTGTAGCCAGGCATGCGATGTTGTCCGTCCCCAACAGGTTTATAAAGCTCTGAGCCACAAATGTGTTAGAGCAAGAGTCCGTCCCGCCAGGCAGCAAGTATGTCGCTTGCTTGAAAGGCCCGGTGCCGGCAGGTACGAAATTGGCCTGTGCGCTATGGTGTTCGAGTACTAACCCGAAGAAGTCGTAGCGCAATCCAAGATTCACCGTAAGTTTTGGCGTTAGTTTCCAGTCGTCGTTGATGTAGCCGCCATAATAGTTCTTTCCGTTGTCGGTGAGGGAGATGTTGGAAGCAAAAATTTGGCTCGAGCCCCCTACGAAGTCAGGACCACTTACTGTCGAAGCTGCGGGAAGTAACAGAAAATCTGCACGGCCGGTGTTACCCTGGTCAGTCGACTTGCAAACCTGCGTGGGGGCTGTACTCGGACAAGCTGTCGAAGGCAGCTCGGTGTATTGGCCATTATAATCAAATTCGCCGCGAGACCAAGGTGGCTGCAAGGTCGAGAATTTCACGTGCTGCCACTCGATCCCCATTTTGAAAGTGTGCTTGCCATAAATCTTCGTGACATCGTCTGTTAGCTGGAATGTTGAGGTCACCTCGTTGGAGGGCAAGAATGCGTTGCTGCCGAGGGTTTGCAGCCCGTTAATTCCGAACGCCGGCAATCCGCCGTTCAAACTCTGCTGTGGGATTCCCTGAATCCCAAACCCCGCTGGAATGTCCGTGAGATTGTTCGCTTCGGGCGAGTAGCGCGATGTATGCAAATAATTCAAGCCCGCCCGCAATTCGTTGATCAGAGTCGGCGAGAACGTGTGCGTATAACCCAACGCGCTTTGCTCGGCAATCGCAGTCTGAGTTCCCTGCTGGAATCCGCCGCCGTCCGCGATGCCGCCAAATATGCCGGGAATGAACTGCGGATCATCTACCAAGCTAAAGCGATAGAAAAGCTGATTCTTTTCGTTGAAGTTGATGTCCAGCCGTGTGTCGAACGAGTTGCTGTGCTCGAAGAGTTTTGGCGAATTCGCGAAGTTGGAGAAAAGGGCGTTGGAGGCATTATTTGTGGGCAGCGGGTAGAGATTCAAGAGCTTGATCGCATTTGGATCTAATCGCCCGGCGGGGATCATGTTTAGGTTGGGACAAGAGGATAGAGTTACTGTGACTGTCGCTGCCGCGCATCCAAACGCATCCCGGACCCAGCCAGAATTCCCTGCAACCAACCCGGTAACTGGGTCAGCTTGCCCAGCAGTAACGGCCCTGGTGGTCGCCGGGTCAAAGACCGTTCCGATCGGGAATGTCCGGCCCAAGGCATCCAGGAGACAGGCCGGTTGGTTGGTGTTCCCGCACGGTTGGGCTGTGATCAAATCCTGGAAGTTGGTGTAATTGCTTGTGCGCTCTGCCGCGCTGGGCACCGCCCCAGAAAGCACTGTCCCCTGCACGCGGCGAAGCCCCTGATAATCTCCGAAAATAAACACTTTGTTTCTGCCGTCGTACACTTTCGGGATGTAAACCGGCCCGCCCGCGGTAAACCCAAACTGATTCTGCCGCAGCGCGCCTTTCGGAATCTTGTGAGCGTTCTCAAAAAAATCAGCCGCATCCAATTTGTCGTTCCGGAAAAATTCCCAGGCGTCGCCATGGAACTCGTTCGTCCCGCCCTTGATCGTGGCATTCAACACCGCCGCGCCGGAGCGCCCGAATTCCGCGCTGAAATCAGAGGTCTGTACCTTGAACTCCTGGACAGCGTCCACCGGAGGAAGCACGACGTAGTTCGTGCCATTCAGAAAGTCTACGGTGTCGGAGTTGTTATCAATTCCGTCCAGCAGGTAGTTATTTTGCGCGGGGCGGTTGCCGTTCGCTGCGAACGCGCCGCTTGCCGCATTGCCTCGCGTATCCGCCTGAGGGGTATTCACGCCCGCGGCCAACTGCGCGAGAAACGTAAAGTTCCGTCCGTTCAGCGGGAGGTCATTCACGTTTCGCGAGTCCACGACTTGCCCTACCGATGCGTCCTGCGATTGCAGCACGGGAGCAGCCGCGGTAACTTCTATGGTCTCCGTCACTTTGCCGGGCTTCAATGAAAAATTAACCACCACATTCTGCCCGATGTTTACGCTGACGCCGCTCTGCGTCGTCGTCTGGAAGCCTGTGTAGGTCGCGCTCAGCTTGTAACTCCCGATGCGGACTGGAGAAAATTTGTACGAGCCATCCGCCTCTGTCGTCGTTGAGAGCGCGGCATTCGTGCCCTCATTCGTAAGGGTTACGGTGGCGCCGTGGATGGGGGCGCCAGATGTGTCCGAGACCACGCCCAAGATGGACCCCGTGTCCACCTGCGCGCAAATGGGCTGGGCGCCAAATGCGAAAAGCGCCAACGCAGCAATCGCACACAATGAAGCCCGCCCGACCCACTGATTGACCGCAGTTCGAATCATCGCCAATCCTCCAGAGCTTTCCAGCTCATAAGTGCACGGCAACTTCTGACCGTCATCCGCCGGCTGAAGTGAACAGCGCGACCGGGACGGCCCCTCGACGGGTCATGAATTTTGATCTGGAGAACCAAACGCAACTATGCCCAGCGGGGAAACCCGCGGAAAGACGAAGCATCGTTGGAATCTGGCACCCCAAGCCCCTTGGAAAACCGTGAACCGCTTAACCTAACAGCAGCGCACAACTGCTTAACCGCTTAACCTGTGAAACACTAATAGACATTCACGTGGATATTGTCAAGCGTTTTTTTTAATATACCTCAAGCACGCGATCGTACGCCGTGATGCTTCGCCGACTTTAATGCAAAACTTCGGGCACATCGAGCCATGGCTCTAACCATCCGGGATGTGGCAAAAGCCGCGGGGGTTTCTACCGCGACCGTCTCGAATGTCTTGAACAAGACTGGAAAAGTCGGCCCCCGTACGCAACAACTGGTTCTCTCGACCGTAAAACGCCTCGGTTATTTTCCCAACGTCCACGCGCGTCACCTCGCCTCGCGCGACAGCCGCACTCTTGGAATCATCGTCTCCGATATCGTGAATCCTTTCTTTCCCGAGGTCGTCAAGAGCTTCGAGACTCGCGCGCGCCAGCTCGGCTACGACGCTATCTTGAGCGACACGAATTACGAACCGCGCCGCACCCGCGAAGCCGCCGAACGCATGATGGAACACAACGTCCGTGGCGTCGCCATCATGACCTCGGAGATCAGTTCCAGACTTATCAAGGAACTCGAGCGCAGACGTATCGCAGTGACATTTTTGGATCTCGCCCCCGTTCGCGGCTACGTCAGCAAACTGCGAATTGATTACAGCTCCGGTATCAAGCAAATCGTCGAGCACTTGCATGCACTCGGCCACTGCCGCATCGCCTTCATCGCTGGCCGTCCCAAGCTGAAGTCCAACATCGCCCGTCTGGAAGCTTATGAAAAGTCCATGCTGAGCCTGGGACTGCAACCCGGCCCAATCGTTCACGGCGACCTTCGTTACGAAGGTGGCTTGGCTGCCGGACTGCAAATCGCGAAATTATCTCCCCGTCCGACCGCGGTCATGGCTGTGAACGACCTGACTGCCGTGGGCGTTATCAAAGGCCTTCAAAAAGGTGGCTGCCGCGTGCCGCAGGATATCTCGGTCACCGGTTTCGATAACACGCGGCTCGCGGAATATAGCAATCCCTCCCTCACTACCGTGGATATTCATCGCGACATGCTCGGCCAGATGGCCGCCGATGCGCTTCATGAGCTTTCCTGCTCCGCCACTCCCCAGGGCAAGGAGTATCAAATCCCCGCCGAATTGATCATCCGCGATTCCTCCGGGCCGGCCCCTTCGGAAAAAAACTGACAGAATTCTTCCGAGGGTTTAAGCACAAGCTTGGGCGCCATCGCCGCGGTCTCGGCTGGAAAAACCACATCCCGTTGCCGTGCGTTTGCTCACGCTCTTTGGAGTGGGTGTTCACGGGGTGCTAGCATGCCTCTGTAGCACTGTTTGGTGAGCTTTCAGAGAAATGCGACGGACCGAAAAACTTTCACGAGAGATTACGCGACGGGACTTTCTGCAGACCGCCTCGTGGGCACCCGCTCTCCTCTTGCCTGCGCCATTTCGCACAAACGGCTTGGTTCCGTTTTTGTCGCGGCCTTTTCAAGTTCCCATCACCGAATTTGCACTCGCCGATCTCCGCTTGACTCCGCATTACCCGGCCAAATCGCCTCTCGATGAAGTCTTGCGAAGAGTGGAACCCGGCGCGGATGCCTATATCAACGAGAAAAACGCCTTGGAAATTTCAACGAGGCTCCGACAATGGAGCGAAAGACTTAGACAGCGAGCACCGGCGCTGGATGCGCTAGCGCGGCTCGCCTCGTCAACGATTCAATACGGCTCTTTTTCCCCTTCGCAGACCGTGACTTTTCGCTCGTCAAGCGGCATCGATGCGTTCCGCAGAAAGTTTGCAACGAGCCTGGCCGCAGGTCGCGAGCGATTTCTACAGGATATTTCTAAATATTTCGAAGACTTGTCCCGGATTCACACCGCAGACTTCGAGATCACGAAAATCGCTGACCTCCCTTCAGATCCGGGCGTGCTGGACGTGGAAATTCGCTACGAGTTCGTGGGAGAGACAACCGCCGGCCAAGCAGAGCAGCGCGTCGGCTATTGGAACACGGAATGGACCAATCACGGCGCAGATGGATGGCAAGCATTGAAATGGCAAGCCACCGAAGAAACCGTAACCCGCGCGCGCGGACCATTTTTTCTGGACGTCAGCGAGCACGCTCTCGAAAGCATCCCTTCTTATCGCGATCAACTTCTGCACGGCGTGGATTACTGGCGCACCGTCCTCGATGGAGCCTGCGGAATCGATATCTATGGCAACAATGGTGTGGCCGCAGGCGATTTCGATAACGATGGCTTCGACGACCTATATATTTGCCAGCCGCCTGGATTGCCCAACCGCCTTTATCGTAACCGAGGCGATGGCACTTTCGAGGACGTCACCCAAAAAGCTGACGTCGGCGTGCTGGATGGCACAGCTTCCGCCCTCTTCGCCGATTTTCAAAATAGAGGCCTGCAGGACTTGCTGGTCGTTTGCGGAAGTGGGCCGCTCCTGTTCCTGAATCAAGGCAATGGAACATTTGCCCTGAAGCGCGACGCGTTCCAATTCGCCCAGCCGCCGCAAGGAACGTTCACTCATGCGGCGGCGTCGGACTACGATGGCGATGGTCGGCTCGATCTCTACTTCTGCCTCTACAGCTACTACATCGGTCTGGAGCAGTATCACTACCCCGCTCCGTACTTCGACGCTCGCAACGGCCCTCCGAATTTTTTGTTGCACAACGAAGGCAACGCCTCTTTCGTGGATCGCACGCAAGCTGCGGGCCTCAATGCCGAAAACGATCGCTACAGCTTTGCATGTGCCTGGGGAGATTTCACTGGAAACAGAAGCCCCGACCTGTATGTCGCCAACGATTTTGGTCGCGGCAATCTTTACCGGAACGACGGCGGCGGGAAATTCACTGCCATCTCGAGTCAGTCTGGAGCGGCTGATGTCGGCGCGGGGATGAGCGCCTGCTGGTTCGACGCCGATGGCGATGGAAGGCAGGACATCTACGTTTCCAACATGTGGTCCGCCGCAGGATTGCGCGTCTCAGCGCAAAGCCGCTTCCATGAAGGTGAGCCCGAGACTATTCGCGCGCTATACCGGCAGCACGCCTCTGGAAATGCCCTGTACCACAATCGCGGCGATTCCACGTTTGAAAATATCAGCCCAAACGCAGGCCTAGCTATTGGCCGCTGGGCCTGGTCGGCCGATTCGTGGGACTTTGATCACGACGGCTACCCTGATCTCTACATCGCCAACGGTTATATTTCGGACCCGCAATCTTCAGCAAGTAGCCGCGCCGATCTCGCGAGCTTTTTCTGGCGCCAGGTTGTCGCGAACTCGCCGCAGACCCAAACGCCTGCGGGAAAATACGAGTTGGGCTGGAACGCCATCAACGAGCTGATTCGCTCAGATTCTTCCTGGAACGGCTACGAACGAAATCTTTGTTACGCAAACAATCACGATGGAACTTTCTCGGACGTATCCGGAATCGTTGGTCTGGATTTTCGTGAGGACTGTCGAGCGTTTGCTCTTGCGGACCTGGATCACGACGGGCGCCTCGAAGTGGTTCTCAAGAGCCGAAACTCGCCCCAAATCCGGATTGTGCACAATGCTTCGAGCGAACTGGGTCACTCCGTTTCCTTCAAGCTGCGTGGCACGCGAAGCAATCGGGACGCCATCGGCGCCGCGGTAACAGTCGAAGCGGGCGGTCACAAGCAAACGAAGTACCTCCAGGCTGGCACGGGATTTCTATCCCAACACAGCAAGGAGCTCTTCTTTGGCTTGGGCAACGTGGAGGGAGCAGTCCGAGCTACGATCCGCTGGCCTAGCGGATTGACACAAGTCTTCGATGGTGTGCCGGCAAATCACCGTATTCAAATCGAGGAGGGGAACGCACAGATCAAATCTGAAGCCTTCGCCGCAACTGCATTCCGCCACTCGGAAGGCCGCAAACAGCCGGAACCTTCTCGAGAAACTTTGCCCGAGACCGCGGGCACTTGGTTGCTGGAGCCATTTCCCGCCCCCGATTTTTCTCTGCCCGAGGCAACCGGAAAGACGATTGAGCTTCGTTCGTACCGCGGCAAAGCAGTGCTCCTGAATTTCTGCGCCCCGAAGGATGCAGCCAGTGCGGCTCAACTCCGCGATCTCGAGTCACATCACAGCTCCCTTGAAGCCAAGGGCGCCTCAGTCATTGCGATAACTGTGAACGCGCCAAACTCAGAGGCAAAAGCAATATCGCCCGTCGCTCACGAACTTCTTCCCTTCCCTCTCGTCTCCGCTACGCCTGAATTCGCCGGCACATACAACGTGATTTTTCGCTATCTCTTTGATCGGCGCCGAGACTTGCCGCTTCCCGCCACATTTCTCCTGGATGCGGACGGCAAGATCGTCAAGGTCTACCAAGGGCGCATTCCGCCGTCGCGAGTCGTGTCCGATCTGAACGCCATGCCCCGAACGGAAGCGCAGCGCGCGCGAGTCGGGCTGCCGTTCGAGGGAAAGCTGTACCTGGATGAGTTCGTGCGCAACGATTTCACGTTCGGTGTTGCCCTCTTTCAACACGGCTATCTCGATCAGGCGGCGGAATCCTTTCGCCAGGTGATTACGGCGAAGCCTAAGGATGCCGAAGCTTATTACAACCTCGGCACCCTGTATCTTCGCAAGAATTCTCTGAGCGAAGCGCAGGAGTATCTCGAGCAGACTGTCAAATTAAATCCCGAATACGCCGAAGCCTGGAATAATTTGGGCATGATCGCCGGCCAGCAGGGCAACAACGAACAGGCGGCGCGCTATTTCCAGCGTTGCCTGCAAATTCGCCCTGATTATGTGATTGTATTGCTGAATCTCGGAAATCTTTACCGCCGGCAGGGCGCCGCTTCGGACGCGAAGCAACTGCTGGACCACGCGTTGGAGGTCGAACCGGAAAACGCCGAAGCGAATTACAGCTTGGGAATGCTCTACGCACAGGCAAAGCAAACCGC
Source organism: Candidatus Acidiferrum sp. (assembly GCA_035279745.1). GTDB lineage: Bacteria > Acidobacteriota > Terriglobia > Acidiferrales > UBA7541 > Acidiferrum. The sequence continues at coordinate 19,878 of DATEHE010000019.1, forward strand.
GGAAGCTGCCTCCTACTTGCAGAAAGCAGTGGACCTCCGGCCCGATTTTCCTGATGCCCTCAACAATTTGGGCATTCTCTTGGTCCGCGAAGAAAAGCTCCCGGAAGCCAGGGAAAAGTTTGAGGCCTGCATCCGCGTCGCTCCGAATTACGACCAGGCCTATCTAAACTTGGCCCGCCTTTACGTTCTCTTGAACGACAAAGAAAAAGCCCGCGAAACTCTGCAGGCACTGCTCCGCCAGCAGCCGAACCATAAATTGGCTCAGCAGGCGTTGGAAATGCTAAATTGAATTTTTGCCATGATGACCTGCCCGGTTTCTACAACACTGCCAAGTACCGCACGACACACGAAGCTCATGCGCCAATTTTCGTTCGCCAGCTCTCTGTTCATCGGCGCTGTTTTCGCTGCTTTCATGACATTTATTTCCCCCTCCCAGCTTCTGGCTCAAAACAAGCCCTCGCCTCAGTCTCAAGCGCAACGCACAGCAGACACTTCACCGCTCCTTCTCGATGCAGGCGAGCTCCTTCGCCAAGGTTTGCTCGATCAAGCCAAGGAGAAAATCCGGGCCGAGCTTCAGCGAAACCCGTCGAGCGTTGAAGCCTTCAACCTCCTTGGCATCGTGGAAACAAACGAGAAAGATTATTCAGGTGCACTCGAGGCCTTTCAGCACGCGCTCAAGCTCGATCCCAATTCCACCGGAACCCGCAATAATCTCGGCAATCTCTACGTCGCGGAGCAGAAATTCGATTTGGCGGAAGCCGAATTTCGAAGAGTCGTGCGTCTCCGGCCCGCCGACCATGATGGCAATTACAATCTGGGTCTCGTCTTGCTTGCCACCAATCATCCGCTGGAAGCAATTTCTTCATTCGAACGGGTTCATCCGGCCGACAATGCCACGCGCTTCAACCTCACGCGGGCATACTTTCGTTCCGGCAAAACCGCGGAGGCCTTGAAGACCGCGAAGGCGCTCTCGGCGGAAAACAAGAGCGACGTCCAGCTTCACTTTACTTTGGGCGTTCTCTTCGCCGCCCAGAAACAATACGCCCCGGCGCAGTTGGAGTTCGAGCAAGCTGACGCTCTGCAGCCCGAATCTCCGGACATTCTTTTCAACCTCGGACAAACTTATTTACGCGCCGGTGATTCCGCGAAAGCGCAGTTGGTTCTCGAGCGCGCGTTGAAGCTCAAGCCGGATTCTGCTCAGACGCTTTATGTGCTTGCCGAAGTCTACCAGCAGGAAAACCGCTCCGTGGACGCTCTGGATGCCCTCGTCCGTGCGCACAAACTTTCTCCCGATAACACCGACGTAATTTTTCTCCTCGCGCGCGTCAGCATGATGCAGAACTATTTCGAGGACGCCATTCCGCTCCTCGAATCGGGAATCAAAATCGCGCCGATGCGTGCCGATCTCCGCGCCGCTTTAGGCGAGAGCTATTTCATGTCCGGCAAGGAAGAAAAGGCGATCGAAGAATTCAAATCCCTGGTGGACCTGGATCCTTCCGCGCGCTCGTACGCTTTCCTCGGTTTGTCTTATCGCCACCTGGGCCGTTTCGATGAAGCCAAGAAATATTTTGAAGCCGGCCTGAAGCAGGATCCTCGCAACGCATCGTGCCTTTACAACATGGGCTACATCGAGGAGCGCCAGGGCAATCACGCCCACGCCGAAATCCTCCTTGAGCAAGCCCTTCGTTCGAATCCCGACCTGCCCGAAGCCTTGCTCGAACTCGCCAATCTTCGCATCGAGGCCAAGAAATTCCAGGAAGCCGCCGAACTGCTTCGCAAGTACGTCAGGCTCAGCCATGAGCCTTCTTCCGGCTACTACAAACTGGCGATGGTCGAGCGCAACCTGCATCAGATGGACGCCGCCGAGCGCGACCTCAATGTCTTCCAAACTCTCTCAAGAAACGCGCCCACCGGCCCTTACCCTTACCAGCATCTTTTCGACTATCTGGACAATCGCGCCAACCTCTCCGAAAAAGATCGCGCCCAATTCGATCTCGCCCAATTGACGCAGGAGATCAGCAAGCATCCCGATCAGCCGCAGAATTTCTACCTCCTCGCCGAAACCTATCTCAAACTCGGCCGCACGGACGACGCAAAAAAATCCTTGGCGCAACTCGATCAACTGAGTTCCGCCGACTACCGCACCCAATCCGGCGTCGGCGTCCTCCTCGCCCGCTATCATCTTTACGACGACGCCATTCAGCATTTTCAAACCGCTCTAGCCGCCAATCCCTCCTCCGACGATGTGAAATTCGATCTCGCCGACGCCTATTTCCGCAAAGGCGACTACTCGCAGGCCCTCGCAACAGCCCAGGGCGTCTCCTTGCAAGGCCAGCAGGACTCTTCCTATCTTTCCCTGCTCGGCGACATTCAAGCTCATCTCGGCAATGCGACTGCTGCCGCCTCCATCTTTCAAAACGCCATCTCTCGCAACCCAGACAACGATCAGAATTACCTTTCTCTCGCTCTCGTCCAACTCCGCCAAAACGATGTGCCTTCCGCCGGTGTCACGCTTCGCAAGGGCCTCGCGCGCATTCCCAGTTCCGGCAAACTTTTTTGGGGGCTCGGCCTTGTCTCCGCCCTCGAAGGCAAAACTCCCGAGGCTGGCCAGGATTTCGAACGCGCCGTGGACCTTCTTCCCGAATGGCCCGGCAGTTATTCCACTCTCGGTTTTTTCTATTTCCTCACTGGAGAGATCTCGAAAGCCCGTGAAGTCCTCGATCGCTTCAAGGGCAGCAACGCTGGCGGCCTGGACACCGCTCGCATCGAACAAGCCCTCGCGCAAGCTCCCGCAGTTCCTTCCACAATCAATCAGCCCATGCCCATGAACGCGCGCCTCCAGCTCGTGCAGTTGGCTCTCTCCGTCGCCGACCGCACTCTCTAATTCTTTCGCGGCAATCTCTCCTAAGAAACTCCCTCCTCCAACCCCCGGTTGAACCGCCTTCTCCCCGCAGCTAGAATGCCTAACGTGCTCTCGCGCTTTTCATTTCAGCGCGGCACCGCATCTCTCACGAAACGGGAACCGCCGAGAATCATTTCGAATGGGTCAGAACTTAGAGCAAAGCACGCCGCGGTTCCTGCAAAGCATCTTCGCTTCCCTCTTTGCGCTGACCGCTCTTCCCGCCATCTTCTTTCTTCCCCGCCTCTTCGCTGCTCCCTCTCGCTCTTCCGCCGACGCGCCCATTCCCGTTCGCTTCACCGACGTTCGCAAACAAGCCGGCATCACCTTTCTTCAGGACTCCACGCAAACCGATCAAAAGTATTATCTCGAGACCATGGGCACGGGCGTCGCTTGGCTCGACTACAATCAGGACGGCCTCATGGATCTTTACTTCGTCCAATCCGCCGCCACCGACGCTTACACTCCTCCTCACCCTCTCCGCTCCGCGCTCTATCGCAACAACGGCGACGGAACTTTCACCGACGTCACCGAAAAAGCCGGCCTCGGCGGCGAAGGCCACTACGGCCAGGGCGTCGCCGTCGGCGATTACGACAACGACGGCTATCCCGACATTTACGTCACCGGCTACGGCCGCGCCATCCTTTATCACAACAATGGCGACGGCACCTTCACCGACGTCACCGCCAAAGCCGGCGTCGCCGACGAGGGCAACTGGTCCACCAGCGCCGGTTGGTTCGATTACGACAAAGACGGTTGGCTCGATCTCGTCGTCACCAACTACATAGATTGGTCGCCGAAAAACAATCTCTGGTGCGGCGAACGCCGTCCCGGCTATCGCTCTTACTGCAATCCCAACAACTATCACGGCGAAAAAACCAAGCTCTACCACAACAATCACGACGGCACGTTCACCGATGTCAGCGACATCTCCGGCGTCGGCAAGCCCGAATCCAAAGGCATGGGCGTTGTCCTCGCCGATTTCAACAACGACGGCTGGCCGGACATCGCCATCGCCAACGATACCTGGCCCAATTTTCTTTTCCTCAACAATCACAACGGCACTTTCAAGGATGTTTCTCTCGTTTCCGGCCTCGCCGCCAGTGAGGACGGCCGCTACGAAGCCGGCATGGGCATTGACGCCGCCGATGTGGACGGCGATGGCTGGCTCGATGTCTACGTCACTCATCTCGATTTCGAACTCAATCGCCTCTACCACAACAATCACGACGGCACCTTTGACGACTACACCTATCGCTCCGGCATCGGCAACAAAGCCATCCTCATGAGCGGCGTCTCCACGAAATTTCTCGACTACGACAACGACGGATGGGAAGACATCGTCCAACTCAATGGGGCGATGCTTGATAACATTCAGCTCTATCACGGTGAAGTCAGTTACAAGGAACCGCTTTTGATGTTTCGCAATCTCGGCAAGGGCATGTTTGAAAAAGTTTCTGGCTCCCTCGGCCCCGATTTCATGCGCCCCATCGCCGGCCGCGGCATCGCCACCGCCGATTACGATAACGACGGCGACGTGGACATCGTCACGAACAATCGCGGCGATTATCCCGAGCTTCTGCGCAATGACGGCGGCAACGCCAATAACTGGCTGGAAGTCCTTCTCATCGGCACGCGTTCGAACCGCGACGGTATTGGCGCCTCTCTTAAACTTACGTCTGAAGGTTTTGTCCACGTCGAGCAGGCCAAGGGCGGCATGGGCTATATGTCCGCCAGCGATCCGCGCATCTTTTTCGGTCTCGGCAAGCGCGCCAAAATCGATTCGCTCGAAATCACGTGGCCCAGCGGACAAGTGGATAAGCTCACCAGCCTTCCCATCAACAAAATCATCGCAGTAAAAGAAGGCGTAGGAATCGTCGCGCGCGCGTTTCCCAAATTCACTGCGAAAGCGGCTGCGCGATGATCATTTCGATCGAGGTTTTTCTTCGCTCATGAAATTCCCGCGCCGCCGCTTTCTTGGCTCTTCGGGTCTGATCTTGGGCGGCTCCTTGCTCGATGCGCTCTCGACTCCGCTTTGGAAATGGAATCGCTCGCTGCTTCTCAACACCGCGCCTACCTCGCCGCTCGCTTCCCCAACGCATTCTCCTGCGCCCGCTTCCGAATCTTCCGTCGTCTTCGTTGACGTTGCTCGTGAAGCCGGACTCAATTCTCCCAATGTCTGGGGCGGCGTGGACCATAAGCAATACATCATCGAAGCCAAAGGAAGCGGCCTCGCTTTTTTCGATTACGACAACGACGGCTGGCTGGACATCTATCTGACCAACGGCACGCGTTTTCATACCGACTGGCCTTCGGGCAAAGCTCCCACTTCGCATCTTTACAAAAATAATCGCGATGGAACGTTCACCGACGTCACCGAAAAATCCGGCCTCGCTCGCACCGGCTGGCAAACCGGCGTTTGCGTCGGCGATTACGACAACGACGGCTGGGACGATCTTTTCTGCTGTTTTTGGGGCCACAACATTCTGTTTCATAACAATGGCGACGGCACCTTCACCGACGTCACGCGCATATCCGGCCTCTACGACGAACTGATTCGTTGGGGCGCGGGCTGCGCTTTTCTCGATTACGATCGCGACGGCCATCTCGATCTGTTTATCGCTCACTACATCCGGCTCGATCCCGCGAAAACTCCTTCCGATACTCCGCCGCCCGTCTGTCAGTGGAAAGGCATTCCCACGATGTGCGGCCCGCGCGGCATGACGGGCGACACCAACTCTCTCTATCACAACAACGGCGATGGCACTTTCACCGACGTCTCCGAAAAATCCGGCATCCTCAAGCCCGGCCCGCGCTATCACATCACTCCTGTCTCCTACGATTTCGATAACGACGGCTGGCCGGATATCTACGTCGCCGTGGATTCGGAGCCGAGCATCCTCTATCACAACAATCACGACGGCACCTTCTCCGATATCGCCATGATCGCCGGCTGCGCTTACAGCGAAAATGGCCACGAGCAGGCCGGCATGGGCGTCGCTGTCGCCGATTACGATTGCGATGGCTGGTTCGATATTTTCAAAACGAATTTTGCCGACGACACCTGCAACCTCTATCACAACAACGGTGACGGCACGTTCAACGACGTCACGTTCTCTTCGGGCATCGGCATCAACAATCAATACGTCGCTTGGGGCTGCGGCTTCGTGGATTACGACAACGACGGCTGGCAGGACATTATTCAGGTGAATGGCCACGTCTACCCGGAAATCGAAGGCCACGATACCGGACAAACGTTCAAGAATCCGCGCATCGTCTATCGCAATCTCGGCGATGGCCGTTTCAAGGATGTTTCCTCGACGATGGGCCCGGGCATCTCCGAACACTATTCCAGCCGCGGCGCCGCTTTCGGCGATTACGACAACGATGGCGATGTGGACGCGCTCGTCTTGAACATGAATGACCTTCCTTCCCTGCTGCGCAACGACGGCGGCAACAAGCAGAACTGGATCAAAATCAAATTGATCGGAACCAAGTGCAATCGCACCGCTATTGGCGCGCGTGTCCGCGTCGTCACCGGCAAACACGCGCAGATGGACGAAGTCCACAGCGGCGGCAGCGTTATGTCGCAGAGCGATTTGCGAATGCACTTTGGTCTGGGAAAATCTGAAACCGTGGAACTAATTGAAGTGAAATGGCCCACCACGCAAAAAATCGAACGCTTCAAGGACGTCAAGGCCAATCAGATTCTCACGATTCGCGAAGGCAGCGGCATCGTGAACAGCAGCAAGCCGAAATCCAAATAAATTCTATCAGCGCGCCGTCAGGGAATTTTCAGTTTGGCTTAGCCGGGGTTTCCTTCTGCCCTTTCAGCGAAATCACGAACTGCCGCATCTCCTTCTGCTCGCGTTCCGTCTCCGCTGCTTCGGCTTTCGTCAGCCGCTCATACTCCGTGAACTCGGCCCGCGCCTTCGCAGCCTCTCCTCCGCGCTGGTACGCCAATCCAAGCTGCCGGTGCGCCTCCGCCAATTCTGGGCTCGCCTGCGTGGCATCTTGGAAGTCTCGCAGAGCTTGCTCTCCATTTCCATTGGCGGCATGCAGCAATCCCAGTTGCAGAGCTGCTTCGCCGAATTTTGGATCGATCGTCAGCACTCTTCCGAACAGTGTTTCCGCACGTCTTAAGCCCGATGCGTTTCCAGACGCCTCCGCCGCCTTTTCGACGCTGATCGCATAGTAGAAATTCGCGGTCGCATCTCCCGGATGCGCCTGCGCAAATTGTTCCAGCTTCTCTTCGCTGCACGGCAATTCCTCGGAGGTCGAGGCTTCCATCTTTCCTAGAAAAATATACGGCGTCGCGTTGTCCGGCTGCAGCTCAGTCGCCTCGCACAACCGCCGCGCCGCATCTTGCGGCGATCCTCCTGCATAAAGCGCCGCTCCAAGTCCCGTGAGTAGCCTCGCGGATTTGGGATGTGCGCTCGCTCCCCGCGCAAAAACTTCCGCCGCGGGTTTTGCCGCCTTGTGCACCAGCAGCTCGGTTCCCCAATCGAAATAATTCTCTTCGCTAGGCTCCATTCGCGCAGCTGTTTCGTATTCGTGAACGGCTTCCAGCGGATTCCCCAGCCTTTCTTCCAGATCGCCCAGCAATCGGTGCCCATCCGCATCGTCTCGGGCCGCCAGTTGCTTGCGCACTTCCTCTCGGGCCTTTGTGTACTCGCCCTTGTTTCTGTAGTCCAGCGCCGCGTTGTAGCGATTTTCCGCACCGCTGCTGGAAACAGTCCCGCTCTCCGGTTTCAGCTCCTTCGTTTCTTTCGCCAGCGATTCGCTTGTCTTCGAGCTGCGCGCCGAACCGTGAAGTCCAAGGTCGCTCCAGTCCGTCACTCCCGCCACTTGAAAACTTGGCTCGTCCTTCAGCTCCATGCCGTCGGCCGGAGTTTTGGTGGATTCGCCTGAGCTATCCGATTTGATTTGCAGATTTTTTTCTGGAGTGAGAACCAAGTCGAGCTGCTTCGTTTCGCCGGCCGTCAAACTGATAGTGTCCACAACTGTAGCGAGCCAGCCCGCTTTTTCCGCTCTTATCGTGTAACTTCCCGCAGGCTCCACGGTAAAGGAATACTCGCCTCGCGCATCGCTTTTCGTTCGGACAACCTTGGCGCTTCCCTTCTCTTCCAACAAAACTGCGGCATCGCTAATCGGAGTGCCCGCTCCATCTCGGATTGTGCCTTGAAGAGTTGCTGAAGTCGCAGCCTGATTTTTCGGCGGCTGCGTCGTGTTTGCAGCCGCAGCCGAAATCGCAACCAAAAGCAGAATCCGGGCGATGGCGAGCGCGCGCTTCACGCGGTTCCTCGTTTGCGTCAGACCGTCTCGGGTGGCGCGGCTGAAATTTCAAAGCGCGCTTCCTGTTTGCCCAGCCGTGGGTGCGTCGCGATCAATCGCACCGTTCCCGCTTGTTCCTTCGCTCGAACCCAGATTGCGCCCGTCCCGCCAATCAGCGCGAAAGGATTGTCTCCAATTAGTTCCGCCGGCCCATCCAGCTCGAATTTCACGGCGTCATTTGCGAATGGCCGGATTGCGCCGAACTCATCCGTCACGCGGAAGACCACGCGAGTTGTGTCCGCGCCGTCCGCGATCAATTGCGAATCGTCCGGCACAAGCGAGAACTTCTGATCCACGCCGCGGCCCGACATCGTTTTCACAATCACTTGCTTGCCGTCAATGTAGCCTTCAATCCGCAGATCGCCCCACTTTCCCACCGCGTGCCGCAGATCCACGACAAATGGCGAATACCGTAGGTGCGCGAAGTCCGTTTTGTTCGGATCCGCTTCAGCCACCAGTTTGTCCGCGATGTAAAACTTCAGATGATCGCAGTTCGAGCAAACCCACGCTTTCGAAAAACCGATCGACTCATCGCCCCGCGCCCAATGAAAAGCGGGCTCGAGCACGATTTCGTCCGCGGGATCGCATTGCGATTTGTAAAATCCCGCCGCCGGTTTCGGTTCGCGGAAAATATCCGTCACGCCGTGATAGCAGATTCGGTCGCCGCTTCCGAAATCCGCGTGCGTGTTGTAATCGAACGCACACCAGCCCAGTCCGCCCGCGTATTGCGGATTCGACGCCAGTTGATTGTGAATTCGCGCGTGCCGCAGCATGTGCTCAGTCAGCCGCTCCACCTGGTCGATCGTCTTCGTCGGATAGGTGTGGCCCACAAATTCCGTGTTCAGATAACGCGGATGATTCGGCGGGAGCAAAGGGAAACCAAAATCGTTCATCGTAAAAACATCTTCAAGGAATTCCGAAGACTGGAAATAGCGGATGCCGCAAGTCTGCCGCGTCGGATCCAGGCGGTGCGCCACGGCGTTCGTGCGCGTATAAAAATCGTGATCGTCCTTCGACTCGTTGATGCGCACTCCCCACAATATGACGGACGGATGGTTCCAATCGCGCCGCACCATCCGGCTCACGTTATCAATCGCGATCAGTTTCCAGGCTTCATCGCCGATGTGCTGCCAGCCGGGAATTTCCTCGAGCACCAGCAATCCCATCTCGTCGCACGCATCCAGAAAATGCCGTGATTGCGGATAGTGCGAAGTGCGCACGATGTTGCACTTCAGCTTCTTGCGCAGAATCCGCGCATCGCTCCGCTGCGGCCGCCCGGGCATCGCTTGCCCGACAAATGGAAACGTCTGATGGTGGTCCAGCCCGCGCAATTTGATAATTTTCCCGTTTAGCTCGAAGCCGTGATCAGTGAACGTCGCTTCGCGGAATCCGATTCCGCGCGTTTCTTCATCCAACACTTCCGCTTTTTTTCGCAGCGTTACACGCACTGTATAAAGGTTCGGCGAATTCAAATCCCACAATTTGATTCCGCTCAGCGGCTCGAACGAAATCGTGTGCGCCACGGGTTCATCAGCCGCCGCCCCAGCGGGCACGCGTTTCGAAGCCTTCGCGACGACTTGCTCGCCATCCAGCAATTCCGCTTCGACCGTCATCTCTTCCTTCGAGGGCTCCGTGTGCCGCAAATAGCACTCGACATCCAATCCCGGATGCCCGCTCAAAACGTCTTTCGGCTTGGCGAAAATATTTTCGATGAAGGTTGCCGGCACCACGCGCAGCCACACCTCCCGGTAAATCCCGCCGAAAGTCAGATAGTCAATCTGGTAGCCGAACGGCGGAATATCTGCGCGCTCCGTCGAGTCCAAATCCACCGCCAGAACATTCTCGCCTTCGAAATCTATGTGCGGGGTCAGGTCGAAGGAAAACGGCGTGTAGCCTCCTTTGTATTCGCCGAGCTTCACGCCATTGATCCACACCGTCGAAGCGGTCATCGCGCCTTCGAAATCCACGTACACCCGCTTCCCGCGCGCTTCCGCGGGAAGCCGGAAGCGCCGACGGTAAATCGAAACGAATTCGTAATCCTTGTCGTCGAAGCTGTGCCACGGCAATTTCACGTTCGTGTGTGGAATGACGACGCGCTCGAACGCCGAATCATCGAAGTCCTTCGCGTGCGCTCCTTCGACAAACGACCGGTTGTAGCGCCAGTTGCGGTTGATGGGGAAAACCATTCGCCCTCCGTGCGAGGGTGCGGCTGCCGCAGGCTCAGCGCTCAGTAATCCCTTCGCGATTGTTGTGCCCGCTAGAACTGTGCTCGTCGTCTTCAGGAAATCTCGCCGGTCCATGTTTCCCCTTTTTCGTTTGGCTTACGATTCAGATGCACGAAAGCCGCGCCGGGCATCTTACCAGCATCCGCGAAAAATTTAAGGCTTGTTCGCCGTGCACGGTTCTTCCAGCGCGCCGTGCCGCGAGCATTCGCCGGACAAATACTGTTTGCGCTACGAAAGAGCGGGTGCTGGCGTGCGCGGACGCTTGCGCTTCCATTCGTAATCTTTCCTGAGGCGCGCCTGGTGCTTCTTCACCTGTTCTTGCAATTCACCGAACGCTTCCTTGCAACTGGCGCGCGGATTTTCTCCGCTTCCCGTCGCGTGCAGTGTTCCCGTCGGCAGCGACAGGTTCAAAGAAAAAAACAGTTCAGGACGATGCGGATTTTTCGAGAATGCGCCATGCAGTTGCACGAGGTCCGGCTGGTACGATTTCAGAAGCCGGCTGAGTTTATTTGCATAGATTTCGACTTCCTTTTCTGCTGTCTTGCGAATCTCCATGTGCTTGTAGGTGATCGAAAGTTTCATGGGTGCACCTGTAGAAATTCCTGAGGAAGGGGCGGGCGACGCGGTTTTGATCTTTCTTCCGCATCCTGGCTTCAGCCTACCACTGTGAACCGCCGCCGACAATCACCTCAGCGAAACGATAAACTGGAGGGAGCCGATGCACGGTGAGCGGAATCGCATCGCCGTGTGACGCTCCGCACTTCGTGTTCTGTTTTCGGGGCGGACGCTGAATTCGCCGCAAGCAGCGCGACTTTCTGCGTGCGGAATTTCCGTGCGCGTTGACACGCGGCGCGGCTTGCTTTTACGCTGCATTCCACGCCGCGAACGAGCGGAGCGAAAATGACGACGAGCGCAAAAACAAAGGCGAATGCAATCGTGCGCATCGGCCCGGCGGGCTGGTCGTATCCGGATTGGAGCGGATTCGTCTATCCAACGCGCCGCGCGAAAAGCTTCCATTTCGCAAGCTATTTAGCGGAGTTTTTCGACACGATTGAAATCAATTCGTCTTTCTATCATCCGATCCGGGCGGAGCACGCGGCGCAATGGATCGAGCGCGTCGCCGCGAATCCGCGCTTCGTTTTCACCGCGAAATTATGGCAGCGATTCACTCACGAGATTTCTCCCGGCGCGGATTTATCGGCGTCCGCGGCGGCGATCGCGAAAGACGAGCGCGAAGTACGCGCGGGATTTGATGTTTTGCACGCAGCGGGAAAACTGCACGCCGTGCTGCTGCAATTCCCTTTTTCCTTTCATCGCTCGAGCGAAACCGTCGCGTACTTGACGGCGCTGCTGAAGCGCTTCGCGGATTATCCGCTCGTCGTGGAAGTGCGCCACGCTTCGTGGCAAAACGCGGAAACGTTTGCGCTGCTGCGCGAAGCGAACGCGGGATTTTGCAACATTGATCAGCCCGTGATCGGACATTCGCTCGAGCCTTCGGCGGAAGCGACTTCGGCGATTGGGTATGTGCGCTTGCACGGGCGAAGATACGATACGTGGTTCAGCGAAGATCCCTTGATGCCGCCGCACGAGCGCTACAACTATCTCTATTCGATGGAAGAACTTGCGCCATGGGCGAAGCGCATCCAGAAAGTGGCGGAGCGGTCGCGGGAAATGTTTGTGATCACGAACAACCACTATCAGGGAAAAGGAGTGGTGAACGCGCTGCAATTGATCAGCATACTGAAAGGCGCAAAGGTGAAAGTGCCGGAGCCGCTGCGGGAACAGTTTCCGGAGTTGGAGAAGATTGCAGATGCGCCGCCAGCGGAGCCGGGGTTATTTTCCGGAAAGCATTGAAATTAGGGATGTTAAACGGAATTGGGCCGAGAGAATTTTGGGAAGCGGCGCTAAGATAACTAACAAGTACTAGGGGCTCGAATCTAGTTAACCATAATCGGAGGGGACCCCCTGATTTTTTGTAAGTGTTGCGGATAAAGGACTTAAAGTCCTTTGGAATGAACACTTGCAGAAGTGTTGCATCTAAAGGGTTTAGAGGAAGACGAGATTTTATTAAGTGGTAACGGTGAGGGGATGGGGTTGGCGGGGTTTGGGAGATGGGGAGGCGGGGAGGGGTTGTGGAAAAGTTGGGAAGGGATTGAGCGTAGTGGCCGGGGTGAGAGGCAGGGGCGCGCGGGTTCGGAGAGGTTGGCGACGGAAAAAGGGGGGTGGGCGGAGCATCTGGTGCAGGCGGGAAGAGGGGCGGGGCGAGCATGGAGAATGGTAGCGAGAATTGGCGGAGAAGTAAAGTAAAAAGTGGTGAATGGGCGTTTGGCGCAGCGAACGGTGGGAGAGGGTGGCTGCGTCATCCAATCAGGAGTTTTTGGCAAGATTCGATAATAAAATTACCACGCTCCGGGCAGCATCTGACGCGCGTCGTTGCAGCCCCGCAGGGCGGTGAGGCAGGCGAGGTTGAAGTTATAAGCCTTTTGTCTTTCTTGTTCCGAAGCGGCGGACGTCAGGTGTATGGTCATGGTGAGATCAACATCGGATGTCGCTCTCTTACCGCCAGCAAGTTTGAAAGGGATTGAGCCAGGAGTGGCCGGGGACTCCACAACGTCGACCGTATAAGCAATGCCGGTTTGGAGAAATACTTCAATCTCAGTGATTTTTCCTTTCTGTGCCGTGATTGCGCTTCCAAACCTGGCTCCCGGCGCAAGGCCGATTTGCCAAAGCCAGCGGTTGCCGAAATAGAAGTCAAAGGTACATAGATCCTGATCACAGCGAGGGCTGCCCTGGACAGCGTAACTGCGATATTTGTTGGCTAGCCGCTGCAATTCTGCGAAATCGGATTCTCCGACCCGGAGATGCACGACGTCTTGAAGGAAGTTTTTTGCTTGCCAGCGGACTACATAAGTCCGAGCCATCGCCGCGGCAGGCACAATACAGATCAGGACCAGCACCCATATGAGTAAGCGAATAGCTTTCCTTTTCACAGTTAGTCCGCCTATATGGATCCGCAGGGCAGCGCCGCCCGGCCATTGATTTTCACGGTGTTTGGGTTGCTGCTGAGGGGGCCCTGCATCACGATCGTGTTGAACTTGCTGAGTGGCTGTCCAGGTCGGCTGATCGGAACCCACTGAGCGATACCGAGGCCACCAGGCGAAACGAGGAAGTACTGGGTGCTCTTGACTGTCTTAGAACTAAAAAGCCCCGGTCGTAGAATGTCGTTAAACACGTTGGTTTCACCGAGTTCGGGATAGTTGTGGGACTGGCCCCATGGGTCTGGCGGCGTTAAAGATGTGTCCGACTGTTGTTCTGTTATGTTGTACCTTCCAACAAGCGGATTTCCAGATTGTGTGGCCAATTGATATGAAACCTCTCGCTGCCCCGCACCCTGATTAAAGCAATCGCGGGTCACCTTGAGGATCAAGTCTTTAGGATCGATGGTCCAACCGCCGGGGGCGCCGAGAAGCCAAAGAAGGTCCATATTGCCGTAGTCATTTACCCAGAAGGGCATGTCGTTCCTGCCGCAGTCGCCGCCTGGTGGGCAGGGATCCACCGAGTGGCCGCCCGTGGGTGTCAGGGCTGCATCGATGACGGAGAAGGGATCGCCTGGGCTTACACCAGCGGGCGAGCCGATGCCGAAGCCGCTGTCGTCGCCGTTGAAGCCGCCGTCCAGACCCGCCGCACCCCCGCCGCCGGAGCTGTCGTACCAGGGATTATTGTTGCAGTCGCCTTGGGGGCCGACTTGGGCAGGTGCATAAGGGGCGGATGGGTCGGCGAAGATGTTTATGAACGGCCCGCCGCCGGATTGGGAATCCTTGGATTGGTCTTGATTGGGGTCCCGGTTCTGCACCACGGGAGGACAAGTGCCGAGGGGGTCGGCGAATTGGATGGGCATATTGCGGACGTAGGAGTAGCGGTTGAGAGATTGCGGATCGGAAGTGCTGCCGGCGATGGGGTCGGGGGAAGAGAAACGGCCGAGTCCGCCGACGTAAGTGCGGGCCTGGGCGTAGTCGTTGCCTTCGGCTTCGGCGTCGCGATAGTAGGTGCCGAAAACCCACGGAGCGGAACTGTTGGGCGTGTACCAGGTTTCGCCGAAGGGGAACGTGCCGCGCTGGTCGGCAACGTTGCCGCTGGAGTCCGTGCGCACGCGCGGAGAAAGATGGTCGCGATGCGAGTAGTACGTGGAACCGCTCTGCACGATGGCGACGCGGAGGCCGCCAGCGTAGCTGTACTCGTTGGTGGGAGCGGAGGGCAAGGCGCTATTGGAGCGGTCGGCAGAGGCGTCGAAATTGGACGCGGCGGGCATGGGGATGTCGAGAGCTTAACGCGGAGAAAAAAGAAGCGCGAGAAGAATCTCCGCGACGAACTGCCTCTCGTGGCGCCCGCTCGCCGCAGGCGGCGGCTCGGATGCGGAGTACGAGGGTGAACGGGCGTTTGGCGCAGCGAACGGCGGGACGGTTTGCGTGGTGTAATTTCGCCACATATTCCCATCGCTGAGCGCCCGGGGCTTGGTCACGTTTTCCCTTGAGACTCGATGCGCGGGCCATAGTTGACTTTGATTTCGAAGCGTTTTGGCATGACTCCCGAGACAAGGAAGGAATACCCGTCGTACTATTTTTATTTGCGGTGCTTCACTAGTGCGGCCTGAAACGCCGAAGGAATGGGGCACGTCATCGTCAGCGTGATCTCCTCGCTTGGTTCGCATGTCTGGCCAAATTTGATAACAAAATTACCACGCTCCGGGCAGCATCTGACGCGCGTCGTTGCAGCCCCGCAGGGCGGTGAGGCAGGCGAGGTTGAAGTTATAAGCCTTTTGTCTTTCTTGTTCCGAAGCGGCGGACGTCAAGTGTATGGTCATGGTGATTGTGTAGTCGACGCCGCCAAACGTTGTCCTCTTAATGCCGCCAACTTTGAAGGCGGTTGAGTCAGGCGTGCCCCGGGACTCGACGACTTCGGTCGAGCAACCGGTGTCGGATTGCACAAATAATTCAATTTGGGCGATCTTTCCCCCCAGCGCCGTGATTCCGCCTCCAAATCTGGTTCCCCGTGCAAGGCCTATTCGCCCAAGCCAGAAGTTGTCGAAATAGAAGTCAAAGGTACAAAGATCCTGATCACAGCGGGGGCTGCCCTGGACAGCATAGCCTCGATACTTGCTGGCTAGCGTCTGCAATTCTGCGAGATCGGACTCTCCAACCCGGATATGCATGACGTCTTGAAGAAAATTCTTGGCTTGCCAGCGGACTACAAGCGTCCGAGCCATCGCCGCGGCGGGCACAAGGCAGATCAGGAGCAGCACCCATATGAGTAAGCGAATGGCTTTCCTCTTCACTGTTGGTCCATGTGTAGGATCCGCAGAGTAGCTACGCGGAGACCGCCAGCGTAGATGTACTCGTTGGTGGGAGCGGAGGGCAAGGCGCCATTGGAGCGTTCGGCGGAGGAGGCGGAATTGGAAGCGGCGGGCATGAGGATGTCGAGAGCTTAACGCGGAGAAAAAAGAAGCGCGAGAAGAATCTCCGCGCGCGAGCCGCCTCTTGTGGTGTCTGCTCGCCGCAGGCGGCGGCCCGGATGCGGAGTACGAGGGTGAACGGGCGTTTGGCGCAGCGAACGGGAGGCCGTCTTGCTCGTCGTCTTTCCGGTGGAGATTCGAGTCGCCTAGAGGTCGAGAAGGGAGTAGTCCGCTATCCTCGAGACCTGTCATGCGCAGAACCGTATTACTTGGCCGGTATTTCGGATTCGGTGTTTCTGCCTCTGTATTTTTCGAAGTAATACCAAACAAAGCCAAAGGGAACAAGCACGACGACGGCAACGCATCCCCATGGGTGAGCTTCGTACCGAATACTTTGGTAAATAGCCCACAGGCCGCCAATTGGTGCAATTACGCCGTACACCAGAAGCAGTGGGAATAGGATTCCGTCGCTCATGAACGCGTTGGGATCGAGACAGATAGCCAAGAACAGGGCGGACGCGATCACTATCGGGACCAACCAAAGGAGGATCTGAGGGCGTCGAATACTCCGGGTCGGGGCGGATCCTAAGGCTTCTGGCATAAGGCTGTTAACTCCTTAAATTTATTCCAGTCGAATGATATGCCGAGTCCGCCGACGTAGGTGCGCGCCTGGGCGTAGTCGTTGCCTTCGGCTTCGGCGTCGCGATAGTAAGTGCCGAAAACCCACGGAGCGGAACTGCTGGGCGTGTACCAGGTTTCGCCGAAGGGGAACGTGCCGCGCTGGTTTCTCGAGAGAAATCGCTTCTTCCCGTGCATGTCCGTTTCTCAAGGCTCGAAAATAGCCGGCCGCGCTATTCGTGGAGCGGCTTGAGTTTGGCGATTACTTTTTGTGCGTCAGCGGAATCCACTTCCATGAGACGTCCGCCGCCGCGCCAATTCCCTGAGACGATGACCATCTGAACGTAGGTCGTCCCGCCGGGTTTGGTTTCAATCAGAGTGGCAGGCTGATTTTTGGCGCTCGATTGAAGTTCGTGCTTGCCGGGAGCGGCGTGAACTGAAAACCAGCGGCCGTTTTCGAGGCGGTCCAGTTCCTTGCCATCCAGATAAATAGAAGGCTTCAACCCGCTGCCAACGTAGTGCCTTTCGCGGAAAAAGATAATGGTCGAGTCAGTGGAGCTATCCGCGTGCGGAGTTGCTTCAGCCGGGGTCGAAGAGGCGGGCGATTGAGCGGCGGGTTGTTGCTGAGAGTTTGCAGCGAACGACAAAGAAATCACGCACAGAAATGCAAGAAGCAAGCGGGCGCGCATAAATCCTCCGGAGAAACAATTTGTTGCTGGCATAGTAACTCAAGGAGGTGCGTGAAGGTAAGAGTTCTACAGCGAGCTGTTCCACAAAGGATGGGGCGCTGGATGGAGAGCCCGGCGCCTAGGCGTCCTGGAAAAAACAACAAAGCTAAGTCAAGTTAGTGCGGGCGAGAGGCGAGGGCGAACGAAGTGGAACTTTTGGAGCGGGCAGACGTAGTATCAAGCAGGGGGCGAAGCCATGTATTGCGATGGATGCGGAGCGGCATTCAGCGAAGGCGCGGGATATTGCACGTCCTGCGGAAAACAGATTAAAGCGAGTGGGGCGAAAGCGGCGCCGGCCGCTGCAACCGTAGCCGGCCAGTTGCCGCGGCAGAATTGGGCGGAAGGGCGCGTGCGGAGAAATCTCAACTTGCTGGCGGGATTGTGGGTCGCGGCGGGGCTGCTGCGGCTGCTGGCGTTTGGCGGATTGCTCGTGTTTCGCAGCATGTTTTTTGGATCGGGCTGGGATTGGTTCGGATCGGGCGGTTGGCCGTTCTGGGGATCCATGGGATTGAAGCCGTTTTTGATCGGCGGATTGCTGGCCGGCGGAGCGATGCTGGCGATTTTCGCGGCGGCGTACCTGGTGCTTGCGTGGGGGTTGATGGAGAGGCAGCCGTGGGCGCGGATTTTGGGAATCGTATTGGGATTCCTGATCCTGCTGAGAATTCCGTTTGGAACGGCGCTGGGCATCTATACGTTGTGGGTGCTGCTGCCGGAAAGTTCGGGCCGCGAGTATGAAGTGTTGGCGGGCGCGCGAGCTTAAGAATTGTCCGAAAAAGATTTGCGTCGGAAAGCTGAAGCGAGAATCTGTCACGCTACGGGGCGCTCGGGAAGTTGCGCGACAAGAGGCGGAGCTTCACTAAACTTTTGGAGCACGGAGTCGAGTTCCTGCGGGCGAATGGGCTTGGAGAGATAAGCATCCATGCCTGATGCGAGGCAGCGACCTCGAGTTCCTGGCAGCGGGCGGAAACCGGCGGACGTGAGCATCATGATGGCGGGGGCACGGAGCCTACGAGTTTCGCGGAGTTTTTCGACGAGCGCGAAGCCATCGGTTCCGGGCATGTGCCGATCCACTAAGAGAAGCGAATACGGAACGCTGGAAACCCTTAACGGCGAAACGCGGAATCGCCGGGATTATGCGCTGCCGTTTGCGGCTGTTGTTGAATGACGGACGCGGACGTGACGAAAATCTCGTCAGCGTTGGAAGTGCGGTGGTAGGTGAGCTTGGCTTGCTGGCCCTCCATATCGCGCAGGACCGCGGGATTGGCGACTTTCCAGACGTGGTGGTCCTTATCGCAAGTAAATGATTGACCGTCCGAGCCGATCGCGCCGGAACAAACGACCATCTTTTTGGATTGAGCATCCTGCGAAAGCAGCGGCATGGCGCCGAGCAAAAGTACACCCAGAGAAATGAGCAATCGTTTGTTCATGTCCACCACTCCAATGGAATTTTCTTCAGGGCCGACTTGCCTGGGAATCGGCAAGGACCACCCGCAAAACGAAGGGCAACACCGGATGGAGTGTGAGGGCAAAGGAGCAGCGGCACAAACGCAAGCTTTCCATGCGAAGAATTCAGATTTTCGAGGCATGGCGTAGCGGGAAAGAAGCGGGGCAGGAACGAAGAAGGCGAGAGGCTTACGAACGCGGAGTTACGAGGGAAGCTACTTCTTGAAGAGATCCTCGAACGCTTGGCGCGCATCGTTGGAGCGCGGCGGAGCTGGGACCGCACTCGCTGCTTGCGCCGGCTGAGCGTAGGAAGTGGGAGCGGTATCCTTTTCAATGGTCATGCGGAATTCGTAGAACTTGCAGTTGTTCCGGGTGTCCTTGGGAGTGATGCGCTCGGGAACGGGCTGCGTGCATTCGAACTGCGCGCCGGAATCGAAGAAACGGCACTGCTTGCAGCTATGCAGCTCGAAATTGCATTTGGGACACTGGCCGTTAGGGTCGAAACCGGATGCGAGGACCGCGCCGCAATTCGCGCAACGGCCGCGCGTGACCGTGCCGACCATGCGTGGGGTGCGCGGGCCGAATTGATCGCCGCGCGGTCCATTTTGCGGCGGCTTGCGATCCTGCCGCTCGCGCTTATCTCGTTTATCCGAGTCGCGATAACCTCGGTGGCCATACTTGCGATCCACAAACGCCTCCGTCCGGACACAATGCCGGGTCACAACAAAGCCCATTCAAACCGCTGCGCAGCTGCGCACCTGAACCGTAGATGGTATCCGATCGGATTGTTACACTTGGCCGCCAGCGCAATCTAAACTACGAAGTTCGGTGCAGGATTGGCTACGTCCAAGAGGAGATGGGACAACTATGTTTGTAGCCCTCTGGGAGTTCGATGTCAAGCCTGGAAGTGTCCGAAGCTTTGCAAATGTATACGGGCCGGACGGAGACTGGGCGAACTTGTTCCGGCAAGCGAGCGGATTTCAACGGACGATCCTCCTGAAAGACGCGAATCGAGCCTACCGCTATTGGACGTGCGACATTTGGAAGTCGCGCAAAGATTATGAAGATTTCTTGCGGACGCGCACAACGGAGTACGAGGACTTGGATAAGAAGTGCAAGAATTTCACGCAAGCTGAACGCAGGATTGGAATCTTTGAAGAGGCGTGAACGCTCGAGGGAGTGTAACAGCCGAGAGCGGATATAACCTTGGATTCCGATTGTCTCTCCGTTCGCCGAATCCCAAGACGAGATTCAGGGCTTCGCCAAAAATCTGGCCAGGCCGTCAGGCTTCAGATCCGGCCGCAGAAAGCGTTTTGGGTTGCCCGCTTCGCTGAGGATAGCCTCGGCGGCGAGATAGCCGCTGCGAACCGCGCCTTCCATGGTGGCGGGCCAGCTTGTGGCCGTCCAGTCCCCCGCGAGAAACAAGCCAGGGATGGAAGTTTTCTGCGAAGGGCGCCAGCGGTCCACTCCCGGCCGGGGCGAAAAAGTCGCTGCCGCTTCCTTGATCACCGTCGCCTTCAGAAGATTCGCTTCGCGAGCGGCGGGAAGCGCGTGGCGAACTTCCTGTAGACATAGATCAATGATTTCCTGGCGCGGCTTCTGCAGGAGATCGTAAGAAGCGCTGATGACGAGCTGGAGATATTGCCCCTTTTCCGCCGGCATCGCCACCGACGTGGAGGATGGAATCCCATTGGTCGCGCCATAGAGCGCGGACTTGTTGAAGATCCACTGAGTGGTCGTGTCCAGCAAACTGAGAAACGGGCCGGACATAACCTGGCGGTCAAACCAGAAGTGGACGCCGGTGATGGGAGCGTCGAAAATCTTGTCTAGCTCGCGAAATGCGGGCACGGACTGTTTGAGCTCCACCGGAAGAATCTCGGCAAGCGTGGAATGCGGGAGCGCAAGAATGTAACTGTCAGCGGTTTCGGCTCGGCCCGCGTCAAAGATTGCAGATGAAACGCGGCCACCTTCGATGCGGAGCTCGCGCAGCGGAGAACGAAAAATCACTTCCCCGCCCTGCTTTTCGATAAACGCTTTGCACCCGCCGTACAACTCTCCTAGTGCGACCGCGGGAACGCCCATGCGGTAGCCGGTTTTGTTCGAGAGGACAGCTTTCCAAAAAACGTCAATGCCGTAACGCGCATCAATTTTGTCGAGCTCTTCGGAAAGGGCGCTGACGAGAACGGTTCGCCAGAATCGCGAGATGGCGGCGGGAGTCTGCTTGTGACGCTCGAGCCAGTCCAACATCGAGATGCCTTCGAGCGTTTCGACTTCGGGCGGACGGCCCCCACTCCGAAGAATCGACGAAAACGCGCGGCCGATGCCGAGTTTGTCCTTGAGCGACAGCGGAGAAAACGTGAGAAAAGACCCCGTCATGTGAAAAGGCGCAGGAAGAAACCCGGCGTGCATGGCGCCGCGGCGGCCTTGTGGATCGAGAAGAATCATGCGGTCGAAGAATTTGATTTTCGCGGAGGAGCCGACGCGCCGGTAAAAGTCGTCAAGATTTGTGCAGCAGCCAAACGTCACGTGCTGGCAATTGTCCACGTGCTCGCCGTTCGGCAACTCGTAGGATGCCGCGCGTCCTCCCAGAAAGGGACGCTGCTCGAACAGACGGACGCGCCAGCCGGATTCAGCCAGCGCGACGCTGGCCGCCAAGCCCGCCAGCCCGCCGCCGATCACGATCACGTTTTTCAAGGATGTTCTCTTCCGAAAGGCGTCCAAAGCGCGCCTTGGCGATAAACAGCATTTTTTCCGCTTTGGAAAGACGAACGCGCTCGCCGAACACGGCGTAATCCAAAGATTCGATGCGAGCGAGCAGCGCGCTATAGGTGTGAACGAGAAGCCATAGCGCGCCGCGGCTTTCTGCGTCAATCAACCCAAAAAGCGCCGCGCCTTCTTCGTAGTTTTGCCAGGCGCGGTCCGCCTCAAAGCGGAGAAGCTCGCGGACGCCGAGCGTCGCTTCAGACTTTCCAAAATCCTCGGGCGAAACGCCGTAGCGCGCAAGATCTTCTTCCGGGAGATAAACGCGGCCGACCGCAAAATCCTCGCGCACGTCGCGAATGATATTGGTGAGCTGGAAGGCCAGGCCGAGTTTTTCCGCGAGATCAAGCGCGCGCGAATCCTTAAAACCAAAAACGTGCGTGCACGTGAGGCCGACAGTCCCGGCAACGCGGTAGCAGTATTCGCGCAGGCGGTCGAAAGTCGGATAGGAATGGATGGTGAGATCCATTTCCGCGCCGGAGATGAGGTCATGCAGATAGCGCGTGGGCATGTTGTAGCGGCGGATCGTGTCCACGAGAGCGGGCAGAATTTTCGCGGCGTGCTTTGGGGCGGAATCGGAAAGCGGTCGAGCGGCGGTGCCGTCTAAACATTGATCGAGGCCGGTGACGGCTTCATCGAGTTCGGCTCGCCATTTCGCCAGGCCGCGCTGCTTCGCGGCCACGTCGTGGCCTTCGTCGGCAACGTCATCCACGAGGCGGTTGAACGCGTAGAGAGCGGCGAGCGCATCGCGCTTGGGCTTCGGAAGCAGGAAGAAAGCGTAATAAAAATTGCTGTGGGCGGCGCGCGCGATGGCGTGGCAGTTGTCGTACGAGCCGGAGACCCATTTCCACGGCAGAGGCTCGCCTTCCACACGCGTTTCGTACGCGGTCGCCAAAACGGGCGCGGGGTCCGCGGCGGACGATCTGCCAAGCATGTGCGAAAAAAGCGCGCGACCGAGGAGGCGAACTTGCTTGCCTTTGCTGATCGAGGGGCGGCGGTTCAACGTGTCGTAGCCCATGGTCTCAATCGCATCTAAAACGGCGACGCCCCCTCGAGTGAACATTTCAATGTCCACGCTCATGCGACCCTGAACCCTCTTGGCCAGCGGCGCGCCTTGGGCGAAAAGAGTTCGCGTCCGCGCGATTAAATCCTTCATCAGCGCAACGTAACTGCCGCTAAAGCGGCGGCTGACAATCTCAGCTTCGCTGACGCCATGAGCGGCAGCGACATCCAGCGGAATGTAAATCCGGCCTTTTTCCAGGTCGCGGCCGACGTCCTGCCAAAAATTTGCAAGCTGAAGAGCGGTGCAGGTGGCATCGGAAAGTTTCTGCCGCTCCTCATCGCGATAGCCGCAAAGATATAAAACCAGCCTTCCAACAGGATTCGCGGAGTAAACGCAATAGCCGATCATCGAATCCCAAGTGGGATAACGTTTGACGAATTGGTCCTGCCGAAAGGCTTTCAGCAAATCCGCGAACGGCTGCTTTGGAATTTCCTTCGCCAGAACAGTCTGGCGCAAAGCAACGAAGACCGGATGCGCAGGCCTGCCAGCGTAGCATTCGTCGAGTTCGCGTTCCCACCAATCGAGCAGTTCGAGAGCCCGATTCTTGTCAGGGATTTCATCGCCAAGATCGTCGGCCCAGCGGCAATAGGCATAAAGATTGTAAAAATGCTGGTGAAGCTCCTTCGGCAGAAGCCAGGAGACGACATTGAAATTTTCGTAGTGATGCGTCGCGAGCCGGCGCGTGTAGGTTTGCGCCGCCTCCGGCGGGCAAGCGTCGGGCGGAAGATTCGCAGCCAGCTCGAGTTCGCCGGGACGCAACATAAAAAATAGTTTCCTCGCTACGCTGGGAATGACAAGGGATTTATCGAGCGGCTGGCAAAAATCACGGACGGACGGCCAGCTTGATTTCGCCGCTGCGCGTCTTCATGCGTTCGAACGCTTGCGGAAGCTCGGTCAGCGGGATTTCCTCGGTGACAAAATCGTGTCCGACAATATCACCGCGGCGAATCGCCTCAAGCGCTTCGCGGATGAAGCGCGGCGTATGGTGGAACGGCGAAATCAGCTTGATTTCGGAGTAGTGGATCGCGGCGGGGTCGATCGCCACATTCGTGCCCGAGGGAAGCCCGCTAAAGAAATTCACGACTCCGCCCCGGCGCACCATCGCCAAAGCCTGCTGCCAGGTTGCGGGACTTCCTGCCGCTTCCACGACGCAATCCGGGC
This sequence comes from Candidatus Acidiferrum sp., assembly GCA_035279745.1. GTDB lineage: Bacteria > Acidobacteriota > Terriglobia > Acidiferrales > UBA7541 > Acidiferrum. The sequence goes on from DATEHE010000019.1 coordinate 43,558, forward strand.
CGCGGCGATCTTCACTCAGATTTCGGACGGCGGCAACCACGTCCGGCGTTTCCGTGACGTTGATCGTAGCGACCGCGCCGAGTCTGCGCGCCACATCGAGCGGAGCCGCGCGGCGCGCCAAGGCAATCACGCGCAAACCGCGACGCGAAAGCATGCGCACGAACGTAAGCCCGATGGGGCCGCAACCGATGACGGCGGCCGTGTCGCCCGTGCGAACTTCCATCTCGTGAATCCCGCGCAGAACGCAAGCAAGCGGCTCGACAAGCGCGGCGCTGTTGTCATCCACCGAGTGCGGCACTTCCAACATGTTCTCCATCGCGATTCGGCCCGGGATGCGCATGAATTCGGCATACGCGCCGTTATTGAAAAGCAGATCCTCGCAGAGATTCTCCTGGCCGCGCCGGCAGTGATAACAGCGCAAGCACGGCGCCGAATTGGCGGCAACAACCCGCATTCCGATGCGCCAGCGAGCGTCCACGCGCTTTCCGGTGGCCGCGATGTCGCCCACAACTTCGTGGCCAAAAACGGCCGGCGGCTGGATCATCTTGGCGTGGTAGCCGCGCTTCCAAACTTTCAGATCCGTGCCGTCGGTAAGCGCGAGCCGGACGCGCAATAGAACTTCGTCGGCGGCCAAGTGCGGAACATCAATCATCTCGATGCGGAGATCCTCGCTCCCATACAACACGGCAGCGGTCATTTTCGAAGGAACAGGGGGCCGCGCGACTGCAATGTTCACTTCTTCACCGAGTTCAGCCTTCTTCGTGATCGACGTTTTCATGCGTGAGTAATCAATATCTTCAGCGATTCGGCTGTCGGCCGGGCCGCAAGCTCCAAAGCTTCCTGGATTCTATCCAAAGGAAAGCGATGCGTGACAATTTGCATCACCGGGAGTTTCTTCCTTAGCACCAGCTCGGCGGCGGATTGCTGGATGTCCATCGCCGCGCTGTAGCTGCCCAAAATTTCCTTTTCGTCGATTCCAACGGCCGCCGCGGGAAACTCAATTTTCGTGACTGGATCGTTTGCCGCGAATAGCAACACGCGCCCTCCGGGTCGAACCGCTGCGAGAGCATCCACCACAACCGCCGGATGCGCCACCGCGACAAGGACGGCGTCCGCACCCCTTCCGTCCGTTCGAGACCGCACTTCTTCCACTAGCTTACCACTGGTTGGGTCAAAGGATTCGAGCGCGCCGAGCGAAAGACTCTTTTGGCGCCGCTGCGCGATCGGATCGCTGGTGTAAAGCCGCGCCCCTTCCAGGTTGCTGACCATTAGCAATTGCAGCCCGATGGGTCCGCAGCCAAGCACGAGCACCGTCTCGCCGCTTACGACGCGTGCTTTCTGCACTGCCTTCACGATCGTGTTGATCGGCTCGATGAATGTCGCTTCTTCAAAACTGACGTCATCCGGAAGCGCCACAATGCCCCGCTCCGCCACCCACGGCATGGCTTTGACGTACTCAGCAAACCCGCCCCCGTTCGGCGTAAATCCCGCCGTAAGCCCTGTCGTTTTGTATTGCTTGCACTGCGAGAAGAGGCGTTTCTGGCAATAAAAACATTTGCCGCATGGCGTGTGATGAAAACTCATCACGCGATCGCCGGGCTTCCATTTCGTAACGCCTGGGCCGACCGCTACGACCGTCCCCGCCAATTCGTGCCCGAGAATTTGCGGCGGCTCAACGTAACGCTGAAAAATCTTCTTAATGTCCGTCCCGCAAATCCCGCACGCGGCAACCTTGATGAGCACTTCGCCCGCTCCAACCTCGGGCACCGGAACTTCCTCTACGCGAACAATTCCCTTCTCACGATAAACTCCCGCGCGCATGGTTCGCGGAATCGGGCCCAGCGATTGAATTTCTTGCGGAATCGTCGCGAGGCCGCTCATGTGGCGGATACCTCTTCCTCATACGGAACTCGCGCAGCGGGTCGGAATCGTGAAGCTTTTTCGAGGAAGCGGTCCAGAAAATCCGCTAGAGATTTCGCCGCGGCGCGGCTCTGCCGTCCAAATTGAATGAGCAATGGAATGCGGTACGGACTAAGTCCCACCTCGCGAATCAATCCCCCGATTCGCAAGTTGCCGCGTGTGTCCAGCACGCGGCCGAAATCGAGCGGCAAATCTTCGTCCGACGAATCGCTGACCGTTCGAACCACCACGCAAGGAACCTGGCACTCGTTTGCGACGGCGAGAATCTGCGCCGATTCCATGTCCACGATGCTGCCCTTCGCTGCAAGCAACTCTTTTTCATTCGCGGTCGCAATAATTCTTTCCGCCGTCAGGGAAACCTCGACTGGCTTCGCTCCCGAAGCCGCGGCCAATTCCACCAACTGCGCATCGCTTACACCCCGCGCGCCCTTGCCATCCAGAAATTCTGCTGACCGCGAAACGACCACGTCGCCCGGCACAATGGACGACGAGAGCGATCCCGCAAGTCCGCTGGAAATGCAAAAATCGTAAAGCCCGAACGGTATCGAGCCGATCGCCCGGGCCGCGCTCGCGGGTCCGATGCCCGTAAGCAGCACGGTTACTTCGTCTCTTCCGATATTTGCTTTGAACAAATCGAACTCGCGCCGCCGCTCCCAATTTTCAAATTCATACGGAACAAACGTGTGGCGAGACGACCACGGCGAAAACTCCGCTCGAATCGCGAAAGTGACTAGTATGCGCATCGCTTCAAAATCGCAGCGCTTCTCTCAATCTATGCCGCCGCCCGCATCATTCGTTTCACGCGCCGAGCCTTGATGTATCCATTCGCCTGATACCAGCGCACCGCGCGCTCGAGTGCGGCGACGACCGGCCCTGGCCGAAATCCCAATTCGCGTTGCGCCCTCGAGCAATCCACGAACATCCGGTGCCGCGCAATTTTCACGCCTTCCACGGGAATTTGCGGCTCCCTGCCAATCAGCCGTGAAAACGCCGTATTGAAGTAGGCTACACCCAAAGCAAGGCCGTGGGGAATTTTGAGCCCGGGAGCAGGCAGCCCCGTCACTTTTGCGAGCGCGTCGAGCAACTGCTTGAGCGTCAGGTTTTCTCCGCCGAGCAAATACCGCTCGCCAATTTTACCGCTCTCCCCGACAAGCAAGTGTCCAGCCGCGCATTCTTCCACGCCCACGAAATTCAGCCCAGTTTCAACGTACCCCGGCATTTTGCCGTTCAAAAAATCCAGAATAATTTTGCCCGTCGGAGTCGGCTTCCAGTCGCCCGCGCCGACCGGTGTCGTCGGCATGGCAATCACCACTGGCAAGCCTTCCTTCGCCGCTTTCATCACTTCCTGCTCAGCCATCCATTTCGAACGTTTGTAGTGCCCGATCATTTCTTCGAGCCTGGATTCCGTCGCCTCGTTCGGAAGCTGCGGACGGTCCACGGCCAGCGTCGCAACCGTGCTCGTGTAAATCAGCCTTTCGATCTTCGCGCGTTTGGCAGCCGCCAGCAGATTCTTCGTCCCGCCCACGTTCGATTCGTAAATCTCTTTTGATTTCCGCGCCCACAGCCGGTAATCCGCCGCCACATGGAACACATATTGCACGCCGGCCAGCGCCCGATCGAGCGATGCGGCATCGCGCAGGTCGCCCGTAACATATTCCAGCGAAAGATCGGACACCGCGCGATTCGTGCTCGACGCCCTCATCAGCACGCGAACGTCTTCTCCTCGCGACACCAGTTCGCGCGCGATGTGGCTGCCGAGAAAACCGGATGCTCCGGTTACGAGTGTCGTCATTGCGCTTCCGCACCTTGCTCGAAATCTTCCTGCCGGGATTCGCGCGCGGGAATGCGCGGCGTTGCGAGCGAATCCTGCTGGCGGGAGGGGCGGCTGCTTTCTTCAATCTGCCGCGAGAACCATCGAGCTTGATGATCCAACATTCTCCGGCGAAGCCGTACGAATTCCTTTGAATCCGTTCCCGCAGCCGGAGCCGTCGTAATAAACACATCGTCCGTGCCAATCTTGCAAATCTGTTTGTGAAGGCTCTCGAGCGCACGCAAAGCAAACTCGCGCCGATAAACGAGATGCGCGAACGTATAAAACCCGGCCAGCCGCGCCATGCGCATCGCTTCGAGCGCTACCCTGCAAGAATCTTCGTGGCATCCCACCGTCGTCAAAGACGCCGGGCCATCCATCCGCACCACAAAATAAAACCCCGCCCCCGGCTTGAATTCGTGAATCCGCGGCTTCAGCAACTCACCGGCGGTTTCAAGAAAAACATGCTCCTTCCCTGCCGCCAACGCATTTGCCGCGTTCGCGACATCCGCGTGATCCAGCGGCTCCTCGCCGCCGACCCAAAGAAAGCGCGAACGCCTCAACAGATCGCCTTTTCCAATCTCCGAGTTCCCTCCCAACTCGCCTCGATTTTCTTCCATCGCGCCAGCCGATGCCAATTCCACCGCCCGCTCCGCCGAAATTCGCGCAAGCAAAGGCAATCCGCGCCCCAAACCGAATCTGCGGGCAATTTTTGTTCGTGTGAGATCCGCGGTGAGCCGCCAGGGAAAAGCCATCGCGTGCTCTAGAAGCCGCTCCGCAGCCGGAATTCGGCCGGTTGAAACTTCAAAACTCCGGCTTCGGTGAGACCCTGCGATTGATTGCGAAAGCGCGCCAGCGCATACAGCGGAAACGAATTCCGGTAGAGATGATATTTCAGGTAGAACACTCCGGGAAATCCAGTCCCCGTGAAATCCGCTTCCGTCCACGAGCCATCCGCATTCTGCTGCTGCACTAGATACGCGACCGCGCGCTGTATCGCGGGATCGGCGGGTTCCGAACCCGCCAGCAACCCGATCAATCCCCACGCTGTCTGCGAAGCCGTGCTATTTCCCCGCCCTTTTGTCTTCGGGTCTGTGTAACTCCACAAGGACTCGCCAAAACTTCCGTCTTCTTTCTGAATCGCGCGCAGCCAGCGCACAGCCCGTTGGCAATATTCCTTCGCGGTAAGCGAAACTGTTTCCAATGCCCGCAGCGCGCCGCTCGTGCCATAAACGTAATTCACGCCCCACCGGCCAAACCACGATCCATCCTCGCACTGGTCCCTCAGCAGAAACTTTACCGCGCGTTGCACCGCCGCATGGTCCGCCGGCCAGCCAAATCTCCCAAGACACTCAAGAACTCGCGCCGTCACATCCGCCGTCGAAGGATCGATCATCGCATTGTGATCCGCGAACGGAATGTTGCACAGGATTTGCCGGTCGTTGTCGCGATCGAACGCGCCCCAGCCGCCATCGCGGTTCTGCATGCTCAGCAGCCATTGAATCCCGCGCCGGATCGCTGTCTCCATCCGCTGCGGTTCGGGATGCTTCACGCGCTGCAGCGCCATCAACACAAACGCCGTGTCGTCCACATCGGGATAAAAATCGTTGCGAAACTCGAACGCCCAGCCGCCCGGCTCCGCGTCTCGGTTCTTCACCTGCCAGTCGCCCGCCCCCAGCACTTGCTTCTCGAGCATCCAATCTGCGGCCTTCACTAACGCCGGATGATCCGCCGGCAACCCGGCCTCTTCCAGCGAAACCATCGCGATGCACGTGTCCCAGACGGGCGAAACGCACGGCTGCATCCGAATCGTGTCGCCCTCTTCAATTTCGAAACGCGAAAATTCCCGGATTTCCCGCGCCGTCAGCGAATCTTCCGGCCCATGTCCCAGCGCCATCAACGCGAAAATCGAATTCATCATCGCCGGATAAATGGCCGCCAGTCCTTCGCTGCGCTCCAGATGCGCGACCATCCAGGACTTCGCTTCGCGAATCGCTCGGTTCCGCAGCGGCTTCCACGGAAATTTTTCATAGAGCTTCAACGCGCGGTCAATGGCCAAAAACAAATTGCGCCAGGAGATAAGCTGTTTGCTCCAGTCGAACGCCGCCGCTTTGTGCGAAATATCCTTGAAGAGTTCGTCCACCCGCGCGCGTTCCGGCAATCGCCACTCCGGTCGCAGCGCCGACAAAATGGACATGGGAATCACGATGCCCCGCGTCCACGAAGACATCTCGTAAATGTTCAGATAGAACCAATTCGGCAGCAGCATCAGCTCCGGCGGAATCGAAGGCACCAGTTCCCAGCCCACTGCGCCAATCAACGCCAGATAAAACCGCACGTAAGAATTCGTGTGCTCCAGGCCGCCAAGCCGGTGCGCCGTTTCCCGCGCCAGCTTCATGTGCGGCGCATCCACATCGTCGCCCGCCAGCTTCAGCGCGAAATACGCCTTGCACGTCGCATTGAGATCCGAAGGTCCGCCGGGGAAAATGTTCCAGCCGCCGTCCGGCAATTGCCGCCCACGAACATAATTCGCCAGCTTGCCGATGCGCTCCGCATCCGCTCTTCCCAAAACGTGCAAATAATAAATGTAGTCGGATTCGAGGGTGGTATCGGCTTCCAATTCTCCCAGCCAATACCCTTCTTGCGCTTGCAAGGACAGCAGATGATTCGCGCCGTTTTCAATCGCCTGTTCGAGCGATGCGGCCGCTTGCTGGTCGTGCCAGACCGGTGGCGCGCCGGTTTCCGGACGATCTAGACCAATGCGTGTGCCTGTCGCCAAAATACGTCCCCCAGACGCAAAGTCTACTAAAAGGCAGGCGTATTAGATTCGCCCCATTTTGAGGCAGTTGGCTTAACTACCTTATTGCGAGCCACTTCCCCGCTCTTCTGCCTCGCACCTTCGGTTGGTCCCCAGCCGGGTAACACCAGTACCACTGAATTATCGCCGCATTGCAATTACTGGTCAACGGCTAAGATGCCACGAATCTCGTAATTCGTTGTCAGAAAGTACTGCCTGCGGGCGCTTGCAGGATGCGCTCCACCAGAACGTGCAGCGGCTCTGGCAGTGGCTCGCCTTCGCGCTGGATCACCGATGGTTTTGTCCGTAGCAAACTTGCCGGCAACCGCAACCACGGCGGCGTAGCCCCCGGCGAATCCATGCTCCGCCGCAATACCAGCGCATCCGCCCGGTCGAGCGCTGCTCGCGCGGAATCCTTGAAGTCTTCCTTGCCCGGGTCCACCACGGCAAAGTACAAGCTCGGTTTCCAGAATTGCAGCAGCGAATTGCTCTCAATAATTAACGCCGTTTCGTTTTCGCCGGAGTCGCCTGGGCTTTCTCCCAACGCTTCCCGCAATAAGGGCAGCCCTTCCGCAAGAAATCCTTGTTTCGTTCTCAGCCAAAATGACCGCTCGGCACCCGCATCCAGAAACCTCGAACTGTCCGTCCCGGTTCGCGGCTCGGCTTCCCAGTCGAATGCGCTGATATGCTCCTCCGGAGCGCAATCGCAGTTCTCCCCGTTTCGCGCGCAAACGCCATGCCCGTACTGCGTGATTTTCCCCGCGATCCACTTCGCTCGTGGAAACGCCTGGATGATGTCGCAGATAAGCTGCGTCTTGCCGATGCTCCGCGTGTGACCTCCCACGACAATCACCCGCCATTTCCCAGTCTTGCTCATTCACTTCCCTTCCAGTTTTGCTTCCAATGTCTTGATGCGCGCCGCCAGCTCCGGGAGTCGCGATTGCCACGCGAATTGCTCCTTGAATTTTTCCAGTGATCGCGCCGGCGTTCCCCATACTGTCTGCCCGCTCCGCACGATTTTGCCGCCCAGCACGCCCGACTGCCCTCCTATGACCGCGCCGTCTTCCAGGCAGCATTGCTCGCCGAATCCCGCCTGCCCTCCCACCACCACATGCTTCCCGAACTCGCACGAACCCGATAGCCCCGCCTGTGCCGCCATCACGCTATGCGCGCCGATCTGGCAGTTGTGCGCGATGTGCACCAGATTGTCCAGCTTCACTCCTTCGCCGATCCGCGTGTCTTCAAGCGAGCCGCGGTCAATCGTCGTGTTCGCTCCAATTTCCACGTCGTCGGCAATCTCCACAATCCCAATCTGCGGAAATTTCAGATACCGGCCATTTTCCTGGGCATAACCAAATCCGTCCGCCCCAATCACGGCGCCGGAATGAATTTCCACACGATTGCCCACACGCACTCCCGGATAAAGCGTCACGCGCGGATGAATCCGGCAGTCCTCGCCGATCCAGCATCCCGCCCCGATTACTGCGTGCGCGCCGATTTGCGTCCCTGCTCCGACGTGCGCATCTTCCCCTATCACGGCGAACGCCCCGATCCCTGCACCCTCATTCACTCTGGCAAGCGGCGCAATCACGGCCGTCGAATGAATCCCTCGCGCGATGGGCGCGCGCCCAAGCAAAATCGCCGCTGCTTTCGCGAAGCCCGCTTTCGGAGCAGCGCTGCGGAGAATCGTCTTGTCTTTCAACGGAACGCCTTCCGCCGCGATCACGCAGAGTGCCGCCGAGGACGCCACTCGCGCCGCGTGTTTCGGCGATTCGAGATAGACGACGTCATGCGGCCCGGCGCGCTCCGGCGCGGCGACTCCGCGCAACTCGAGCGCTCCATCTCCCTCCAACTTCGCGCCGATTCCATTTGCAAGCGATTCTGCCGTCTGTATCATCGGAAACCTCGCTCAAAAATCATAAATCTCAGCCTCGCCCGCCGGCCGTGTCTTCCAACGTTTGTGAACCCATACCCACTGATCCGGGTACCGGCGAATAATTTCCTCCAGCACTTTGGCGAACCGCTGCGTGTTCGCCTGAATATCGGCTTCAGTATCCCCGGTTCGAATCAACTCGACCGGCCGTTCGAACCGCAGTCGGTACTTTTTCATACTCTCGTCCCAGTAAGCGTAACCCGGAACGACGGCGGCGTCCGTATGCAGCGCAACCCGGGCAATGCCCGTGGTCGCGCACGCCGCCTTGCCAAAAAAATCCACGAAAACGCCTTCGTGCGTCAGCGTATTCTGGTCCGCCAGAATTCCCACTGTTCCGGACTCTTTCAGAATTTTCAGCATCGCCCGCGCCGATTCATTTTTGAAAATGGGCCGGTTGCCCGAAGCGCAGCGGTATTTGTTCACCAGCGCATCCAGCCGCGCATTGTCGAGCGGCCGTGCCATGTAGTGCAGCGGATAGCCGTAAAGTGCGTGCGCGAAAGAAGAAAGTTCCCACGCCCCGATGTGGCCCGTGAGATAAAGCACTCCCTTTCCGCGCTGCTGCCCCTCCACAAAATTCTCGTGCTCTTCGAGCACCACAACTTCTTCCACATTTTCCTTGCTCAGTTTTGGAATACGCGCGAACTCCGCCGCCATCCATCCAAGATTCCGCACCATTTTTTGCAGCACAGCCTCGCGTTCCTCTTCCTTCCAATCCGGAAACGCGAGCCGCAAATTAAAATCCGCAATCTTCTTTAGTTTTGGCCGCAATCGAAAAAGCAGCTTCACAACCGACACTGCGAATCCCCGCGCCATTGTCCTCGGCAGCGCGCCGATGAATTTCAGGACAAGCCACACCGCCGCGAATTCCATCCATTCCCGCATGTTTCTTCGTGTCCACCCCGTCACGCGCGTGACAGTATGCATTCTAGTAGCTTGCGCCGCGAAACTGGAAATTCGATTGATGCTAGACTCATTCCTCGTGAACGAAGCGCCCCCGCCTGAAACAAACGCACAACCCGCACCAACCACCACGCTCGCGAAAACCGGCTGGACAATTTTAATCGCCGCGACGCTTGGCATCTGTTACTTCAGCAACCTCGGTGCCATCGGCTTCGTCGGCCCCGATGAGCCGCGCTACGCCTGGATTGCGCGTGCCATGGCCGAAACCGGCGATTGGATCACGCCGCGCCTCTACGGCAAACCCTGGTTCGAAAAGCCGCCGCTGTATTACTGGGGCGCCGCCGCCAGCTTCAAACTTTTTGGCGTCAGCGAAGTGGCCGCGCGCCTTCCCTGCGCGCTCTGCGCACTTCTCGCAACGCTCGCTCTGGCTTGGCTGGCCTGGCGGATTTACGGCGGAGAAACCGCGCGCTGGCTTTTGCTTCTTCTGCCCACTTCGGTCGGCATGATCGGCTTTTCTCACGCGGCCGCAACGGACATGCCATTTGCTGCGATGGTCACAATTTCCATGGTCTGCGCTGCCGCGGCATTACGATTGATTCCCGCGCGCACGAGCAATGGACAAACTCTCGCGCCGCCAGTTCACGCCTTAAAAGATTCTGTGGCCGAATCGGCGCCTCTCTCGACCGCGCCACCCTCGGCCAACGGAACCCCCTGGCTCGCTCTTGTGTTGTTCGGCTTTTTCCTGGGGCTCGCCGTTCTCGCGAAAGGCCCGGCGGGCATCGTGCTCTGCGGCGGAGGCGTCTTCTTCTGGGCCGTTTTTACGAAACGCTGGCGCGACGCGTTCCGTTTACTTCATCCCGCGGCAATCGCTGCATTCTGTGCCACCGCGCTTCCCTGGTATATTCTCTGCGCTTACCGCAATCCTGATTTCTTCCGCGTATTCATCATCGAACACAACTTCAAGCGTTATCTCACTCCCGAATTTCAGCACATCCAGCCCTTCTGGTTTTACGCGCCCGTTCTTTTGGTTGCGCTTTTTCCTTGGACAATTCTGCTGCTTTGGACGGTGTTTGCCGGTTTGGCAGACCTGCGACAAACGAAATTGTTTGGAAGCATCCGTTGGTTCCTGTTTTGTTGGGCTGCTTTCCCGGTGCTGTTCTTCACCATTTCCAAATCCAAGCTGCCCGGATATGTCCTTCCCGCCATCCCTCCGATTGCGCTGATTGTTACGCGCTGCGTTCTTGCCGCTTTTTCGCGCGTCTCCCGCGCGCGATGGATCTTTTCCATTTCTGGACTTCTGCTTTTGGCGGCAGGCCTTCTCACCATGCATTTCGCGATGCGCGCGCCCTATGTCACGGACGTGCGGCCTCCGCAAGGACCCGTCGAGCTCGGAATTATTGCCGCCGCGTGTGGAGCCGCCGCGTGTGCAGTCGCCCTTTTCGGCCGCCCGCGAGCCTCTCTCGTGATTGCGGCCATCGCTGTCCTCGCGATGACGACGCTCGCTACGGGAGATCTCTGGCAACTCGACGCTGGAATTTCCGCTCGACCAGCTGTCCGCGGCGCTCTCGAGCACATGACCCCAGACCAAATAAACATGGCAACAGTTTTCAAACTGCGCCGCGCCTACGAGTACCAGGTTGATTTCTACTTGCATCGAGAGACACAAGAGTGGTCGCCTATGACAAGAGCAGACTCGATTATTTTTACCGACCACAAAAATTCCGCCAACCTTATGCGTCTAGGAGCGCGGTGTCCGAACTATATTGCGTTTCCTGCAGTTTGGGTTTGCGATTATTCGAAAAACAGAACGGGGCTAATGGACCACGCCGCCGGTGGCGGGGAGCCGTAGTAGGAAAAAACTCACCACGCGATTCTCGTAATCGCGTTTGTTATTTTCGTCCATCGCCACGAAATTTCCGCGTGGAATTTCAATTTGCTCTTTCGGCTCCGGCGCTTTCGAAAACATCTGGCGAGTAATGTCCGCAAGTTCCGGATCATCCGCGGCTTCGATAAATAATTTGGGCACGCCCGCAAGCGATAAAAGTTTTTTCGATATCGGCGGATCTGCGCGGTACTGGTAGTTCAGCCACGTAAACGTAAACTCCGCCGACCGCGCCATCAGCGGAAACCCCCCGAGCCCGCTGCGTTCGATTCCGATCTTCACCATTTGCCCCGGTTGGTCGTACACCGAATCGAGCACGATCCCGCGAATTCGTTTGTCGTTTTCCGCTTCGCGCAGCGCGGCGTAAGCTCCCAGGTTGTATCCCCAAAGCCCGAATCGCGCTGGGTCAATGTCGTTTCGCGCGGCCACCGTGTCCACTGCCGCGCGCACCTCGTCGGCTTCGCGGTAACCAAACGTTGTGATCCCGTCAATCGTGCCGTGCGCCGCGAAATCGAAAACGAAAACGTTGTACTGGTGATCTTGCAATGCGGAAACGAGCGTTAGCAATTCTCCGCGGCTCGATCCGTAGCCGTGGCAAAGAATGATCGTGGGCGCGCCGCGCAATCCCGGAAAAAACCAGCCGTGCCGCGCTCCCAACCCGGTCACCGTAAAATCCACGGCGTCCGGCTTCCCCGGAAAGCTGTTCATATCAATTTCGCTGCCCGTGCGCTGCGGCTTCACGAGCCGGTAAACCAAAAATCCGGAAATAGCCGCCGTCGCCAGCACCGCGAAAAACGCCAGCGCCAGCACCGCCATGAAAAGTTTCGTGTACCACTTGGTGGGATACCGCAGTTCGTACAGGATTGACATTCGTGATCCGGGCTAGCGGGGGAGTCCGCGCAATTTCTTTTACCTCTTACGCATTCTTCAAGATACGCGCGATGTTAGCATATCTCGCAACAACACCTTGCGAAAGCCTGTCCCGCGTGTGTCGCAAATCGAATCGGCAAACGCGCGCCGGTTTGGATGGCGGCACGGGGATTCGGCTATGATAGGTTCGAGCGGCGAGCCCGCCGGGCTCTTCCTTTCTCCATGAATATTGTTGACTTGCGCCAGACTACCGTCCGACAACTCGAGCCGCTCCTGGAAGAGGAGGCGCGCCACTGGCGCGACGAACTTCATTGGGACTACCGCAGCGCCCTCGAGCTGATCAAACGTTTTCTGGACGCGCACGCGCTCGCCGGGTGCGTCGCGTTTGAGAACGGCAACGCCGCGGGCTACTCCTTCTACGTCCTCGAGGAACGGAAAGGTTTGATCGGCGGGCTGTACGTTTCCGCAAAGTTCCCGCAAGCCGTGATTGGGCAGCGCCTGTTGGACGAAATGCTTTTTGCCATGCGCGCCATTCCGCAACTCACGCGCATCGAAGCGCAACTGATGCCGTTCAGCGGCCCCGTGGAAACTCCTCTCCAGAATCAAGGGTTCCGGCTTTTCTCGCGGCAGTTCATGCTTCTGGATCTGCAGAAACTTCCGGAAGTGAAAGGCGGCGTCCCGAAGGACATGCGCCTCGAGCGTTGGAACGACCGCTTCTTCGAGCCGTGCGCGAAGTTGATTTATCTGGCGTATGCGGATCATGTGGATGGCGAGATCAACGATCAATATCGCAGCCGCGCGGGGGCTCTGAAATTCCTGAAGAATATTATTCTGCTTCCCGGCTGCGGGCGGTTTGTTCCCGCTGCTTCGTTCGTCCTGCGGCAACCGGGCAGCGACGAATTGGTCGCGGCAATTCTCACGAGCGAAGTTTCTCCCGGCGTTGGCCACACGACGCAAATCTGCGTGCTGCCCGGATTTCAGGGACACGGCATCGGCCGGATGCTGATGCGCGCTTGCTGCGAAGCGCTTCGAGGTATGAAATTCAAGGAGTTGACATTGACAGTGACCTCGGAAAACTACGGCGCCGTGAAGCTATACGAAAAGCTGGGGTTCACGACGATCCGCACGTTCACGGCGGGAGTCTGGCCGCGCTGACCGTGTGCGCTGACTGGGCGCGCGAAATGGGTGCACTAAATTGGTGCACTAACTGTATGCACTAAATGAGTGCACGAAATGGACGCGCGATTTTTTTTATTTCTTGCCGCGATCCTTCAATAAATTCCGCAATTCGGACATGAATTCCTGCACGTCCTTGAAGTCCATATAGACGGAAGCAAAACGGACGTAGGCGACCTTATCCAATTTTTTCAGGCGGTGCATGATCATCTCGCCAATTTCCGTTGTGGTTAGCTCGCGCTCGGTGGCTTCGTGGACCACGCCTTCGATTTCATCCACGATGGCTTCCAGCCTGGGCGTGGGCACGGGCCGCTTCTCGCAGGCCTTCAATAATCCCTGCAAAATTTTTTGCCGCTCGAAACGCTCGCGGCGGCCATCCTTCTTGATGACCATGTAAGGAATTTCGTCGATGCGTTCGTAGGTCGTAAAGCGGCGCGAGCATTTCAAGCACTCGCGGCGGCGGCGAATCGTATCGCCCGCGCGGCCTTCGCGCGAATCAATGACTTTATCGTCCAGGTGGCCGCAGAATGGACATTTCACTCGGCTTCTCCTCGAACGACGCCTTCACTTCCACTCGCCTGCTTCGGCGATTTGTGCTCCAGTTCCTGATCCACCTCTTTTTGTTCCTCCTCGGCGAGCGCGCGCAATTTTCCGAGCGAAAGCCCCTGATGCAACAAGATCGGCGCGCCCACCAGGCTGCACGCCGAAAAACTAATCAGCCAAAGCACAATGGAAACCGCCGCAGCGGGCTCTTTTTCTACTCCAAAGATCGCCGTGAATGCAAGAAACGAAGCGACCTGCGAACCGCCTCCAACGCCGGGTAACTGCAGCGCCGAACCCGCCAAGGTAAACGCCAGGACCAGCATGGCTTCGCCCAAAGTGAATTGCAGGAGCGCGCCGCCAAAAGCATGCGTGATCCAAAGATAAATCAATAGGACGAGAAACCAATGCGCCGCGGAATAAATCACGGAGAGCGCGAAATCGCTCCAGTTGCGGATCGTTTGTATGCCGCGCGCGAAACCGAGCAGGATGTCCGACGTTTTTTCCCGCCAGCCGCCCGCCGCGATCCATCCTTGCAGCCGCCTTTCGAGCAGCGCCGTGCCATGCAAGCGCAAGTAAAACAAAAAGACGACGGCGCCAAAAACTCCGACGAAAAGAACCGTTCCGGTGGTTCGCGCGGCGGTTTCGAGTTTGCCCGCCAATTCGCCGGTGTGCGCGTGCGACTGGAAGAGAATCAAAGCGATGGCCGCAATCACCGCCGCGCTGGCGGCGTCGAACAATCGCTCGAGCGCGTAGATTCCAAACATCGAGGAGAACGGCAATTTTTCTTTTCGCGCGAGGAGCATCGGGCGGATCGGCTCTCCCGCGCGTCCCAGCAGAAAGATTGCGGAGAAGCCCGCCAGAGTCATCGAATAGATGGGCCAGAAGCGGCTGGGGCCAATGTTGCGTTGAAAGACTTGCCAGCGCAGCGCGCGAATCGCATAACAAACGTAAATGGCGAAAACGCAAAACGCGAGCAGCGGAATATTCGCATCCTTCACCGCCGCGATCAGGCGGGCGCCGCTGAAATCGGCCAGGCCAATCATTCCGCTCGAGCGGTAGACGATGTAGGCCAAAACCAAAATCGCGATGACGATGAAGAGGATTTTCCTCGAGGAGGCACGCATGCGCTTGCCAGCGTAACGGGCATGTGCCGATGCGTCAAGGCGGCAGGAAAGTGGAATTTGTGCCACAAGTGACTCCGGGAGGCCAGCGCGCGTTCTTCAAATTTGTTGTGGGCAGAGCGCAGCGAGCAGAAATACAGCAAGCTGCGCCGATGCCGGGAGGGCGCGGGCGTGAGTTGCAATGCGAGCGATGCGCGCTCTAGGTTGATTGGCCGCCACGGAGGCGGGCCTGCGATTCGGCGATCGATTTGCGCAAAGCTAGCTTGGCTTCGTTGGCGCGGATGGCGTGGTACTCCTTCTGAACGCCGGGAACGGTGTTGAGGAGGAGTTGAGCGAGGTAGCCGAGTGCGAGCGCGTCGCGGCGATCAATGCGCTGGCGCGCGAGCGCCTTGGTGACGTTGCCGATGAGAGCGTTGACGCGGTCGGCGGTGTTGAGATTGCCGGTGGAGTCGAGGAGCTCGGCGGCGAGGGCTTCGGGGTCGGGCTGCGCGGCTTGCGCCTGGCGAAGGTGAAAGGGGCAGAGGGATTCGTCGTCCACGCGGAGCATGCGGCAATGCTGTCCGCGCGGACTGATGTGCTGGCATTGATTGGTGGAGATTTCGGATGGTGAGGCGAGTACGGCTGATGCGGTGAGTTCAGACATGGATGGTTCCTTTCGGATAGTGAAAAGTGAATCGAGCCGGGATGGGTGCGCAGGCCGGGATAACTCCTTTAGAATCACATCTTTTGCAGACCCCTCGTTGTAAACCCTTTAGAATCACATCTTTTCGAAAAAAGGGGGGAGGGGTGGGTCCCGCGTTGGCGGGTACAGACCGGGGGGATGGCTGACAGAATGGACCGGGAGGATTCCTGACACTGTGAGCTAATGGCTAGCGTTTCCTGCAAGGAGCGCCTATGCCGTGGAAAGCGAGCAGTGTAATGGAAGAAAAGACGCGATTTATTTG